>CAYFGB010000023.1:0-46861 GCA_964342455.1 uncultured Hyphomonadaceae bacterium | reverse complement strand
GATACGTCATGCGTGCATCATTCAATTTGCCTACGGAATGATATTGCCGGAATCGACGACGGTAGTTTTCCACAGGTTTTTTGCAAAACATTGAATCAAAACAATAATTTCAGCTCTTTCATCATCGAGTGGGAGTAGCCTTTCAAAGCCTCATGGACCACAGCTCCATTGCCCTTCGATGGTGATTTGCTCTGCGCCAACTGCTGAAACGGCCAGTGTCGCATCCCATGAAGATGACTCATTGCCCGTGTCACGTTCGTTACCGATCCTGACGCCAGCGGTCACGTCCTGACCGGCGAATACGGCGCCTTCGACCATAGCGTCAAACCCATTGGCTGTTGGCGTTGTCAGCGGAACTGTTGAACCATCAAACCTTATTGCGCCGCTGTTTGGCTGGTCAGAGCCCACAACGCCCTTTGCCAGGAGCAGCACATCCTCCCCGCGCATGAACGCACAGGCCAGCTCGCCCGAAACCGCTGAAGCATCTTCAGCGCCCAGCGGCTCCAGTTTCAAATCAGAACGCGGCTGGAGACCCGGCACCATGGCCGGCGTGCTCGAATCCTCAATCTCGGAGCGATCTGTTTCGGATACCTCGTCAGCGGGCTCTGACGAACACGCCGCAGTCAGCAACGCAGTAAAGGCGATCATGGGAAGAGTTATATGTTTCATGGCCGATCAACGAGACAGCTATGGAAAAGTTTCATGACCAGAGCCGCACGCTGGACTTTGATGTCCAAACGAATTGTACTTAGGCAGCGATAGCGCATCGCCCTACCCAGTCCATCAAGGAGACAATCGTGATCCGACAATCTGTTGCCCTGCTTCTTTCAGCCTTCACGCTGTCAGTAACCGCCAACGCCGAGCCGACGCAGGAAAGCGCCAGGACCATTCTCTCCAAGATCGACAGCAGATATGACCAGACCGCCGAACTGGCCAATCAGATCTGGGACTGGGCGGAGCTTGGTTACAAGGAACAAAAGTCATCTGATCTGCTTGCAGATAGCCTCGCCGCTGAGGGGTTCGCCATTGAAAAAGGCGTCGCTGACATTCCGACGGCTTTTGTCGCCAGCTGGAAGCAAGGCGATGGCCCGGTCATTGCTGTCCTTGGTGAGTTTGATGCATTGCCGGGCTTTAGCCAGGCGGCCGAACCCATGCGAACCCCAATTCCCGGGCAAGCGGCAGGGCACGCCTGTGGACACCATCTCTTTGGTGCAGGCTCATCCACTGCTGCGATTGCGATCAAGGACTGGCTTGAGGAAACCGGCACACCGGGAGAAATCCGCTTTTACGGCACGCCCGCCGAAGAGGGGGGCAGCGGCAAGGTCTATATGGTGCGCGCCGGTCTGTTCGATGATGTGGACTTTTCGATCCACTGGCATCCGTCCGACGTAAACGCCGTCATGGCAACAGCCAGCCTTGCCAATCGATCCGCCAAGTTTCGTTTTAAGGGCGTTTCGGCCCATGCCGCTGCCGCACCTGAAAAGGGACGGTCGGCTCTCGATGGCGTGGAAGCGTTCAACATGATGACCAATATGATGCGCGAACACATCCCGCAGGAGGCGCGCATGCATTATGTCATTACCGCAGGTGGACTGGCGCCAAATGTTGTGCCGGACTTTGCCGAGGTCTTCTACTATGTTCGCCATCCGCAACCAGGCCAGGTCGATGAGATCTGGAAACGCGTCGAAGATGCTGCTCGAGGCGCGGCAATGGGCACGGGAACGAGTGTTGATTGGGAGGTCATTCACGGCAACAATCCGTTGCTGATCAACGAACCGCTCGCCCTCGCCATGATGGAAAAGCTGGAGGAGCTTGGCGGAATTAGCTATTCTGCAGAAGAACAGGCCTTCGCTGAAGAACTTTACCAGACTCTCGACAGCCCAAAATTCGACCTCGGCGCCGAAGAAGTGATTCAACCATATTCCGCCTCGCTAAGCTTTGGCTCCACCGATGTGGGTGATGTCTCGTATGCAACGCCGACGGTCGGTGTAAGGACAGCAACCTGGGTACCTGGAACCCCTGCCCATTCCTGGCAAGCAGTGGCTGCTGGTGGCACCTCAATCGGCATCAAGGGGGCCCAGCTTGCGGCGAAAACCATCACCCTCACTGCTATTGAGCTCTATCAGAACAAGGAGCTGAGAGACGAAGCTATCGCGGCCTTCAATGAGGCACGCGGCGAGGATTATGTGTATTCGTCACTACTTGGCGACCGTGATCCGCCTCTCGATTATCGGGACAATCCATAGTCAATTCCGTTGTGGCGGCGTAACACGCTTCAGTATTGAAGTGATTATGTCGTCACAGGTTTCCTCTGGTAATTTGGACAATCCGAGCACCCGCTCCGCGCGACCGGAAATAATTAACTCCGCGAGACCGTGCACGGCAGACCATGATGTCATGAGATCCAGTCTGCTTTGCTCATCATTGTAAGGGTTCTTGGACGTTATCTTCTCAATGCGACGCACCAGACGCTCGAAAACAGCCAGCGAAATGGCGGCAAACCGTTCATTCTCCCTGTCGGGCATGCCCGAATTGAACATGATATAAAACAGTTCCGGATTCTGCATCGCAAAACGTATATAGCCAAGCCCCGACGCGGAGTGCTGCGATTCCGGAGTTGCGTCCGCCACGTTTTCATAAGCGATCTGCATGTCATGCAAACGCTCATAGCCATTGGCCGCCAAAGCCGTGAGCAATCCTCTTGCATCACCAAAATGATGGGCAGGCGCACCATGGCTCACGCCAGCTCGCTTGGCCACTGCCCGAAGCGAAAAGCGCTCGACTCCATTTTCGATCAACTCAGCCTCAGCCGCGATCAGAAGTGCCTGTGCCAGATCGCCATGATGGTACTTTTTCTTCTCAGCCATTCTGCACACTCCCTGAGCGGGAAATATGACACACAAACTAGACATTGACTAGATTGTTGTTGCCCTGTATCTAGACACTGTCTACTTTGCATGTGTCGATATGAATTCGACGGCCAACACCACAGGGGATTGAGATGATGAAATGGGGCATTCGAATTTTGGCCGGTCTGGCGGTACTGATGGCAGTATGCGCGCTCGGCACCTATCTTTTCGTTCGCGGGGCCGTCGTTGAGATGTTCGGCGGCAATACCGAAACAGCGCTGATCGACAACGGTCCAAACAGGACGGGACGGGTGGCAATCCTGAATACAAATGTCCTGAGCCCAACAGCAGACTCGTTTCGCGAGGCCACGACCGTGCTGATTGAAGACGGCATCATCGCTTATGTCGGATCAGACGCCGAATTGCCGCCAGGCGTTCATGCCATTGATGGTGAGGGAATGTATCTGGTTCCCGGCTTCACGGATTCGCATGTCCATTTGTGGAAAAGCGAAAACGACCTTCTGCTCTATCTGGCAAATGGCGTGACACAAGTGCGGGAAATGCACGGCACCGACCTGCATCTTAAATGGCGCAATGAAATTGAGAACGGTCGTCTGGGGCCGGATATCTTTGTCATAGCTGCCCAGCTTGCCACCTATGATTTTGCAGAGGGCATCTGGGTCGACATGACAGCTGAACGAAATGTGGTCCGGTCCGACGCTGATGTACGCAAAACGGTTGCTGATCTGACCCAGGCTGGTTTTGACGGCTTGAAGGCCAGTAGCTATCTCAGCAAACCAGCCTACCAGTCTGCGAGTGCAGAAACCCGCTCCAATAATGCACCGCTTGTCGGTCACATTCCGGTTGCCGCAGACCTTGATGATCTTTGGGCCTCCAATCAGAGTGAAGTCGCCCATGTTGAGGAATTCGTAAAAGCGCTGGACCGGGAGTTTGGTGGTTATAACAGCAAGAACACCGAAGCGTTTCTGGAATTCGTCCGACAGCGTAGCGCCGAAGTTGCCAGCGAAGTCGCGGCCAAAGATATCGCCGTCACAACCACGCTTGACCTTATTCAAAGCTTCGCAGGGCAGATGACAAACATAGATGAAGAGTTGCGCAATGTGCACCTCGAATACGTCAATCCCGGCATCGCCGAAGGCCAAGCCATGGGCTGGCTGCCCCATACCAACCGCTACCGTATTCCTGAGGATTGGAAACATGGTGACTGGAAAGAGCGCTACACACGCTACTGGACAGCCTATGCCGAGGCTCAACAGATTCTCTTCACCGAATTCCTGCGGGCAGACGTCAATCTCTTTGCCGGGACCGATGCAAACGTCCCGGTCATGGTACCCGGCTTCTCCATGCACGACGAGATGGAAGCCATGCAGGCGGCCGGTATGAGCCCGGCGAAGGTACTTTATGCGTCCACGACAGCGCCTGCCGAATGGATGGGCCTGAACACCGGAAAGATTGAAAATGGCTTGGAAGCCAATCTGGTTCTCTTGCGCGACAATCCGCTCGACGACATCACAGCCACACGTTCAATCGAAACCGTTTTGGCAAACGGCGCGGTTCTCGATCGGAACACTCTGGATGAACTTCTGCAGTCTGTTCTGAAGGCCAATGCAGACAGCCGAAAGGAGAGCATAGATCCTTACAGCTGATTGCCAGGCCCGATGCCTGTCGTCATGCTCATTGCCGAAATTTGCATCGATCTGCCGGAGAGCCCCTAAGAAACTAAACGCGGGGGGCTCTCCCAACCGCACTCAGAAAAGTTTCCAGACAATCGAGTTGCCAAACATGGCCGTTTTGTTCCATTGAAGGCGACAGTTTGTGACCAATGTAAGGGTGTGGGGAAATGGCATTCACTTTCAAAAGCCAGCTCGAGAATATGGATGGCATTTACGAGGCTCTGTCCGAGGCCGCCATCAAGATTTATGGCGAGCTGAAAAAGGGCGAAGGCCTGCGGTTTGCGCCAACCAGCAATGAATCCGGGGACGATCAGATCGAGCTCGACGTGATTGCCGACGAAGCCTTCTTCGAGACGCTCAGCAAGGACACGAATGTCCGCTATGTCGTTTCGGAAGAGCGCCCGGACATGGAGAAATGCTCCGATGGCCCATATTCCGTCGCGCTGGACCCGATTGATGGCTCCAAATCCGCTCTGGTCGGTATTCCTTGCGGCGCAATTTTCGGCATCTGGAAAGATGCGGACGTCGCGGCGGACTTCCACGGCAAGAATATTATTTCAGGCGGCTTCTTTGTGTTCGGCATGAACCTCGAGGTCTACTTCGCCGATGGAGACAAGGTTTACCGCGGCCAGCACAGTCAGGAAACCGGCGAATGGACCATTCTGCCAATCGAAGACCCAATGCCGAGCGCCGACATCATCGCGATCAATGGTCAGATGCAGAAGGTCTGGGATAAATGGCTTCAGGAGTTCATCTCTGAACGCGTGGAAGCGACAGACGGCCAGAAGCCACACAATATGCGTTGGTTCGCTTCCATGGTTTCCGACATGAAGCGAATGGTTCTGCAAGGCGGGCTCTTCGCTTATCCGCGCGCCAACTACAAAGGCTATGAAAAGGGCAAGCTTCGCCTCGTTTACGAAGCCATTCCGATGTCCTTCCTGATCCATGCCATGGGCGGTTCGTCTTCGACCGGCGAGATGTGCATCATGGATATGCCTGTCGAGAAACTGCACCAGAAGGTTCCGGTCTTCATCGGCGACAAGGACAAGATCGAAGCCCTTGAGGCCAAGGCCAAAGCAGGCTGATAAAGGCAGGCGGGCTTCGGTCCGCCTTTTTTTCTGAGAGATATCATGCGTTACGTTTTCCTTGCTGCCGCCGCTTTTCTCGCTGCCTGTGCGACCACACCTGTCGATGATCGTGCGTTCGAATATTCACCCGGCGTGGCCTGGGTAGCGGCGGGTGAGGACTGGGCAGACGAGGCCGAAACCGTTTTCGACGCGGCAACAGAATATGTTCTTGAAGAGGCCGCCACGCGTCCAGCGAACAGCTGGGCTGTCGTGCTTGATCTCGATGAGACCGTCATCAACAATGTTCGCTACCAGATGGAACGCGAACAGCTTGGCGAAGGCTATACGCCTCAGAGCTGGTATGACTGGACCCAGCGCGAGGAAGCCACTCTTGTGCCTGGCGTGGAAGCCTTCCTGGAAACCGTGAATGATGCGGGCGGACATGTGGCCTTTGTCACCAACCGGTCTGATTCGGAGCAATTGGCGACGGAGAACAATCTGGCGGCGCTTGGCATCACCCGTCATGATGATTTTCGCGTGCTGATGACCCGTGCCCGGCCAGGTGGCGCGAGCGAAAAAGATGCGCGATATGATCTAGTGCCCGCCTTGTTGGCCACGCAAGGCTATCCGGATGTCAGCGTAATCGCTTATCTGGGTGACAATATTGGCGACAAGCCAGCCAATGAAGGCGATTGGACGTTCTTCTGCATAGATCAGGGCGCCATGTACGGCGATCCCTGCGCCGCTGTGCCGGGCCCTGGCCGTTAATCCCGCAATTGCTGGCAGACATGTGCGTCCGGTTCGGCCGCGCAGAAATCGGGTGGACCTGCCGCCTGCCAGTAATCCATCAGGCCGATCCGCGTGACAATGTCCGTAAAGTCCGGACCTTCCCGAAAAGCTGGCGTTCCGGGCGAATAAAAAGCGACGGGCGTAACAAACGTACCTGTCCTGTCGATTTCGTCATTCACGACAGCCCTCATCTCCGAGACCTCTCCCAGAAGTTCAAGCAGCGCTACGCCAAGAAATCCGGGTAGACCTTCCTGATATAGACCTTCCTGATATCCGGATTTGATATCGGAAACGAGCACGCTTTGTCTCGCGGGATCAGGCGTCTGAAGCACACGCGCCGTTTCATCGAACAGTCCGCAAACCGCCTCAAAGGGACAATGTTGGCCCCAGTCGATGGCAGCTTCGAACTCCTCCCTGAACACCAGCGCTGACCACTTCCCATACCAGATGAGCGACACCTGAAAGCCGAGTTCATTCCAGAGCCGGTCCAACCGGGCCTCGCCTTCTGCTTTATCTCGCATGAAGAACGTATTCATCGCATGCTCTGAAAGCGCGATGGGTGAGCTGGGCTCAACTGCAAGCACGCGGCTGGTCAGTTCGAGTGATTTCGCAATCTCGCCAACATTCCGATAGAACCCGGCATACCAGACAAGAACCGTCATATTCCCAGGATCGACCCTGATCGCCTCTTCATAGATTTCTCTGGCCCGGAGCCATTCGCCGCGCTCGGCTGCAATTTCCGACATCAAAGTACGCGCTTCGGACAAGGTCGGGTCAAGCTCCAGCGCCTTGTGCGCGGCCAGCAAGGCTTCACTGGTCGTCTGACTTATCGGAACTTCGTCAGCATAGTTTGGAAGCGTGGCCCATGCGCTGGCGAGCGCGGACCAGGCTTCTGCGAAGTCAGGATCCTGTTCAACAGCCTGCTCGAGCAGAAGAATGGCCCGTCGATTGCCCTCCTCACCCCGTTGATGCCACAGCGCGCGTCCGCGCTGATAGAGATCAAGCGCGACCGGATCGTCTGTCAGCTCTGTGAGAGTATCAGTCTCTACGTTTTTGCCGGGCAGATTCCACAGAAAGAACGCACCGGCGCTCAGGCCCGCGAGCAGCGCCAAAAATGCGGCGGCCATCGAGAACCGACGTCCCGTCGGCGCGGGATTGGGCGCAGTTGTAACCGTTAATGGATCAGGCGCCGCTGATCCCGCCAGTTGCCGCGTTTGGATCCAGGCATCAAGCTCTTCTCCATAAGCAAACACCGTGCTCTTGCTTTCATGCCCCTGCCGATGCACGGGAAGGCGCTCCTCCACTTCCCAGCGTCTTGCTGTTCGCTCGCTGCAGCCGAGATGTCCGGCAATCCGCTTCCAGCCGATCAGGCGAGGGCTTTGCTTCTCCGACCCGTCTCCGATTGTCACACCCGTTCCACCCGCTCAGATTGTTTCAGGATAATCTATATCAGACCGGACATCCGGCCAAATCCGGTCACGGTCATGACGAATACGGACATGCCGTGACCGCACATTGTCGTCTTCTCCCAGCCTGTGAAACCGTTGCCTGACCATTCAGGAGGCGATCATGCGACCATTTCGATATTCACACTACTATGTTGGTGCGTTTCTGCTGCTGACATTCTGGGCGTTCTGGCCATCCTATTTTGCCGTCTTTGGCGAAGCCTCGTTTGCGCATCACCTGCATGGCCTGACGGCTACGCTCTGGATCGTGCTCCTCATGACTCAGAACATCGCCATCCAGCATCGCAAACGACAAATTCACATCTGGTCGGGCTGGTCGAGCCTCTTGCTCGTGCCCGTCTTCGCCGCAGGTGGATTGCTGACAACACTTGTCATGCTGCAGGGGGAAGGGCCGTTCCACGACATGTTCGGTGTCCGGCTCGCAACCGTCGACCTGATCGGAGTGGTTCTTTTCTGCATCTTCTTTGCGCTGGCTCTCAGGCATCGCCGTGATGTTCAGCGTCATTCGCGTTATATGCTCGCTACGGTCACACTGCTTATCGGGCCATCATTCTCACGCTTACTGACCAACAATATTCCCCCCTTCAAGATCGACACCTTCGCTGAACTTCCGAAATTCGGAAAGGCAGCTGACGCATCCCTCGTATTCATATTCGTCTTCCTTCTGGCCCTGGTCGTACGGGATATTCACAACCGGAAACCCGCTATTCCGTTTACGCTCGCTCTCGTCGGAAACGTGGTCATGTATCATGGCTATTATACCTGGGCGCACTCAGAGACGTGGAAGCAAGCCGCCGATCTGCTCGCCACACTGCCTGCATGGCCGGTTTTCTTGCTGGGGCTTCTGACGGGTATCGCCGCAGGCTTATACGGCTGGCAGGCTGGAAAGCAGAGACCAGAGCCACGGCACAGCAAAATCAGCGTCTCGGCCCCGGCAGAATAGCCGGCAGCGGGTTTCAGGCAGTCACCGCGACATGGAGCGTGCGGGAACTGGCTCCAATTACTTATTGCAAAACAATAATAAATTCGCTTCACTCCTGGCTTGGGATACGATGGAGGCTCTTTTGCGAAATTTACTGATGACATCTGCGGCGCTGGCTTTGCTGGCTGCCTGCTCAACCAACAACCAGACAACGCCCGAGCCCAGGGTCGAAGAAACAGCAGAGGCCAGTCCGGCGACTGAATTCGCCGTCTATGATGCTGAGGCCTTTTTCGACACCACCTCTTTTGCGATGGCGTCCTCCTCCGGCTTCGCATTTTCGCCGGATGGGTCGAGCGTTCTCGTTTCGTCTGATGAAAGCGGCGTGTTCAATCTTTACGCCGTCGATATCAGCACAGGCGAACGCACCCAGCTGACAGACATCACCGATTCCAGCTTCCCGGACAGTTATTTCCCCGATGATGACCGGATCATTTTCAACCATGACTCCGGCGGAGATGAACTTAATCACGTCTTCGTCCTTGATGGCGACGAGATCACAGACCTGACGCCAACTGAAGAAACCAAGGCCGCATTCGCCGGATGGTCTGGTGACAAGGAAAGCTTCTACGTCATCACCAATGAACGCGACGCGCGCTTCTTTGACGTCTATGAATACGATGCCGACGATTATACGCGAGAGCTGCTCTATCAGAATGATGATGGTTACAGCCCGGGCGCGATCTCTCCTGATGGCTCGATGATTGCCCTCACAAAGGATCGCACCAGCGCCGATTCAGATATTTATCTGGCAGACACAGAGACGGGCAGCGTCGAACTGATCACAGAGCACGAAGGCAATATCGCCTATGGGGTTTACGATTTCACACCAGATGGTGATCAGCTGGTCTACTCGACCAATGAATTTGGCGAGTTCACACAGGCCTGGACCTATGACGTCGAAACCGGCGACAAGGCACCTCTGGTCGAGGCCGACTGGGACGTCTCCTATGTGATCCACTCCCGCTCTGGAAAATACCGGGTGGTAGGCATCAATGAAGATGGCCGCACAACGGTGACCATCACCGATACCGAAACCGGAGAAACGCTGACCCCTGATATTCCGGCCGGTGCGATTGGCAATGTTCGCTTCAATGATGATGAGAGCAAAATCGCCCTGATGCTAAGCCGCGATACTTCGCCAAACAATCTCTGGGTCATCGACATTGAAAGCGGCGAAGGCACCCAACTGACCGATGCCCTGAACCCGGAAATCGACGAAGACAATCTCGTTGAAGCCAGCGTAGTCCGCTATCCGAGCTATGACGGCCTCGACATTCCATCCATCCTGTATGTGCCAAAAGGTGCTTCCGCAGAAAATCCTGTTCCGGCGGTCGTCTGGGTGCATGGCGGTCCGGGCGGTCAGACACGAGCGGGTTACAGTGCCACCATCCAGCATCTGGTCAATCATGGCTATGCCGTGCTTGGCGCGAACAATCGCGGCTCATCCGGCTATGGCAAAACCTTCTTCCATATGGATGACAAAAAGCATGGCGATGTTGACCTTCAGGACATTGTCTATGGCGAAAAATGGCTCGCCGAGCAGGACTGGGTCGACGCTGACAAGATCGGCATCGTAGGCGGGTCCTATGGCGGCTATATGGTTGGCGCAGCGCTGGCGTTTGAACCTGAGGTGTTCAAGGCCGGGATCAACATTTTTGGCGTGATGAACTGGGTCCGCACACTCAACAGCATTCCGCCTTGGTGGGAATCCTTCAAGGAAGCGCTTTACGACGAAATGGGGGACCCGGCCACGGATGGCGAGCGTCACAAGGCGATCTCACCGCTCTTCCATGCCGAAAACATCGAGGTGCCGCTGATGGTGATTCAAGGCGCGAATGACCCCCGCGTTCTGAAGGTCGAAAGCGATGAAATCGTAGAGGCGGTCGAAGCCAATGGTGTGCCGGTCACCTATGTGGTGTTCGATGATGAGGGTCATGGCTTCACGAAAAAGGAAAACCGTATCACCGCCTCAAACGCCTATGTTGAATTCCTGGATACGTATCTGAAAGGGGAAGGCGAAGAGTAAGCCCACCTTTCGAGGAAAAAAGAAGAGCGCTTTCAGTGTGAAAGCGCTCTTTTTGTTAGCGGGAGGAAAGCCGGCGAAGCTTTGTCACCAGCCTCGCTACAAAATAGCCAGCCACAGCCACCACAGGCAGGATAAACGAGTACCGGTGTGCGCTCACGCCATAATACGCCAGCACGGCGAGTACGACGATCAACAGAACAAACCCCCAATAGATCTTTTCTGCGCCAGGCGGCTGAGTTCTCGCAATGACACCGCCCACAAGACCCACAAGCGTGAAATACACGCACGGCAGAACCGCACCTTCAAGCATGACGCCAGACACGAGGCCAACAAGTCCGGCAAGAATGATCTCCATGTCGCGCTCCCTGCCCTCAGGCAAAATCTACGAATTTATTGAACGGCATTTCGCGCAAACGCTGGCCGGTTGCTGCGAAAATAGCATTGCCCAGCGCCGGCCCGGCAGGCGGAACGGGCGGCTCACCAATACCGCGAATGCGGGTGTTGTTGCTCAGCGCCCTGACCTCAATTTCAGGGCATTGATAAAACTTCATGGCCTCAAAGGCGTAGAAGTTGGGCTGATCGACCTGTCCATCCGTGAAAGTGATCTCGCAATTCATGGCATGACCCAGCCCGAAAACGACACCGCCCTTCACCAGCCCGTCGAAATTGATAGGATCGAGCACCCGGCCAACGTCACACGCCACCCAGACCTTGTCGAGTCGTATACCGTTTTCTGTATTGGTCACTTCCACCACTTCGGCCACAGGCACGCCGAATGACAGCGAGAACGCTACACCGCGGCCCTTGCCGTCACCAGGCGGCGTGCCCCAGCCCGACATCTCGCCAACGGCTTCCAGAACCTTACGTGATGGCGCATCTGAACACAGGCGGATGCGCTCTTCCAGCGGATCGGCCCCGGCTTCGAGGATTAATTCATCCAGAAAGCCCTCATGCAGAAACGCATTGGTTGAGGCGCCAACAGACCGCCATGAGCTGACCGGTGCCAGCCCGCGCGCCTTATAGCCTGTCGCCCGATAATTCGGGATGGCATAGGGCTGATCCCAGGCACCCGTCAGGATAATCGGGTCCAGTTCTCCCATGGAAACGCCCTGCCGCGCGCCCATCATGGAGTCGGTCACAGACGGCATGGCGATATGCATGTCCATCGCTTCAACCTTGCCGTCTTTTACGGCACCGGTCATCTGTCCGACCGAGGCCTGACGGAGGAAGTCATGGCTCATATCTTCTTCGCGGGAGTAGACCATTTTGACCGGCGTGCCCTTCATCTCCCTGGCGATCCGGACAGCATGCAGTACAGAGTCATCTTCCAGACGATGGCCGAAACTGCCCCCCATCATCAGAACATGCACGTGAATGTCGGCTGGCTTATGGCCGGTAATTTTCGCAACATTGGTCTGCATGAACCGTGGAATCTGCGTTCCAACCCAGATATCTACGCGCTCCTCGGTAACCTTCACCAGGGCGTTCAGGGGCTCTAAAGGCGCATGCGCCAGATAGGGGGCTTTGTATTCTGCCGTTACGGTTTCGTCTGCCAGCGCGGTTTCAGGATCACCCACATTCAGAGGCGTGGAATTGGCATTTTCCGGGGTGATGCTGTTGCGCATGACGGCCCAGTGATCCTCCATGCTTGCCGGATAAGGCGGATCACTCCAATCAATGCTGATCGCGTCTGCTGCCCGGAAGGCGCGCCATGTATTGTCTGCAACAACGCCCACACCATCAGGCAACTCAACAATCTTTTGCACACCACGCATGGTCTGCGCATCTGATGCATCAAAGCGCTTCATACCGCCGCCATTGGCCGGATTGCGGCGCACCGTGGCATAGACCATGCCATCCATCACCTGATCAATACCGTACGCCTGCGTGCCGGTCGATTTTGCAACGATATCAATCCGCTGCATCTCCTTGCCGAGATACCGCCACTCGGAAGGGTCGCGGAGTTTCACATTCGACACCGGCGTCACACCCACCGCATCAGGTGCCAGAGATGTATAGGTAATCTCTGTACCATCCGGCAGGATCACAGCGCCGTCTCTGGTTTTGAGATCCTTCGCCGCGACACCGGCCTTCTTTGCAGCCATTTTCTTAAGGGTTTCCCGTGCCACTGCGCCTGCAATGCGGAGCTTCTCATAACTGTCTGGGACAGAGCTGGAGCCGCCCGTAATCTGCATGCCGATCATTTTCATCGCGCCGTCTGCAATGCCGCGCATCGCATTCGCACCACGCGAGTCGTCAAACGAACGAAACGGTACGGCTTCAGTGGCAAGTGCCGTGTTATAGTAAGCCGGGTCTGGTGGGCCGGGATCCGCTTTGATCTGGTCGAGCCGGACATCAAGTTCTTCCGCAATAAGGGCCGCCTGAACATGATAGACGCCCTGACCCTTGTCGGCGCGCGGCGTGATCAAGGTAATGCCATCTGCATTGATCAGCACATAGGGCGTCAGCGCCGCTTCGCCTTCGGCCAGCGTATCGAGCAAGGGATTATCCGCCGGGCTTTTATAGGCATAAAACCCAAAGGCCAGACCGCCGGTGACGGCGACAGATCCAACAAGGAATGTGCGGCGCGCTATTTTGGTGACTGTGCCCATGCCTATGCCCCCTGAAGCTTGGCTGATGCACGCCGAATGGCCGCGCGTATGCGTGGATAGGTGCCGCAGCGGCAGAGATTGGCCGACATGGCGTCATCAATCTCCTGATCCGTTGGCACCGGCGTCCTTGCCAGAAAAGCAGCAGCCGTCATGATCTGACCCGACTGACAATATCCGCATTGGGCCACTTGTTCTTCAATCCAGGCTTCCTGAACCGCGTGCAGGGCATCGGGCTGACCAAGACCTTCAATCGTGGTCACTTCAGCGCCTTCGACAGCGCTGACCGGATAGGAACAGGATCGGACGATTTCACCATCCACATGCACGCTGCACGCGCCGCAATAAGCAACGCCGCATCCAAACTTCGGCCCTGTGATCCCCAGTTCATCACGCAGCACCCAGAGAAGCGGCATGTCGGGCTCGACATCAACATTGTGCGTTTGACCATTTACCTTGATCTGCATAGAGCGCTCCCCCGGCTCTGAACATTTATTGCTTCGTTCACAGTATAACGAGCCCGTGATTTCACCAACCCAATTGCCAAAAGCATCGGCGTTTATTCAACCCGGAGTTATTGGTGCCACCCTCTCACACTCAGACCAGCTACGTAAATGGGGTGATCGGGCAGATTGGCCTGACCGGCTCGACTTTGCCGGGGCGATTTCGTATTCAGCCGGCTTCCAAAGGGTAGAAGGGCCAGCATATGAGCGATCCGAAGATCAGTCAGGCGGTCGATGATTGGCTGGAATCGAAACTCATTGACGAGGATGAGGCGCTGAAAGCGACAATTCAGACGTCGGACGCGCTCGATATTCCGCCGATCGCAGTGTCGCCAACCCAGGGAGCATTTCTCAGTATTCTGGTCAAATCCATCGGTGCAAAACGTATTCTGGAGCTGGGTACGCTTGCTGGCTATTCAACGATATGGCTGGCTCGCGCACTGGCCGAAGACGGCCGACTGGTGTCGCTGGAATTACACCAGCGCAATATCGATCTGGCGACCGAAAACCTGACTGCAGCCGGCGTGAGAGATCGGGTGAATATTCTCCAAGGCCCGGCTGAGCGATCACTTAACATTCTGGTCAATGACGGGGTTGAACCCTTCGACTTTATCTTCATGGATGCCGACAAGGTCAATTATCCCGTCTATCTGGAACGGGTTCTCGAGCTTTCCCGGCCCGGCACGCTGATATTTGCTGACAATGTGATCCGCAATGGCGGTGTGGTGGACCCGGATAATGACGACCCCGCCATAAGGGGTATCCGTACATTCATGGATATGGTGAGCGATAATCCGCGCCTTGAAGCCACCGCCATTCAAACGGTTGGCAGCAAGGGCTATGATGGATTTGCGCTAATTCGGGTGATTTGAGGCGATTATTCGGCGGCAACCGTGCTGACACCCAGCCCCTCTGCCGCTTCAGCAATCAGCTCTATAGAGCGGAAGCGTTTCTCAGTGTCAAAAACGTCAGAAACGATCATGAATTCGTCAGCGCCGGTCTGCATCTGAAATTTCTTCAGGCCATCGCGAACCGTCGCGACACTTCCAACCACACTACAGGACAGCATCGCCTTGGCCTGAGCCTTCACGTGACCATCCCAGTATGTGTTCATGTCTTCCACGGGCGGCTGAAGTAGTTTGCGCCGGCCACTGACGAGATTGACGAACGACATACGCTGGGAATTGGCGAGGATTTGCGCCTCCTCATCCGTGTCAGCCGCCACGACATTCAGCGCCATCATCGCATAGGGCTTTTTCAGCACATCTGATGGTTTGAATTGCTGTCTGTAGGTTCGAAGCGCTTCATGAAGCGCCTGCGGCGCAAAATGGGATGCAAAGCCATAAGGCAGGCCAAGCGCCGCCGCCAACTCTGCGCCAAAAAGGCTGGAGCCAAGAATCCACAGCGGAACATTCGTGCCCGACCCCGGGACGGCTTCGATCTTCTGACCATCCTGAACAGGACCCAGAAAGGCCTGAAGCTCGAGGACATCTTGTGGGAAGCGTTCGGAATTTGCCGGATTGGTCCGCAAGGCACGCAGCGTTAGCGGATCAGTGCCCGGCGCGCGGCCAAGGCCCAGATCGATGCGGCCAGGATAAAGTTCGGCCAGCGTACCGTATTGTTCAGCGACCACATAAGGCGCATGGTTTGGCAGCATAACACCGCCCGCTCCGACATTGATCCGCGAGGTTGCAGCCGCCAGCATACCGACCACGACCGGCGTCGCCGCCGTGGTGACAGCCTGCATGTTGTGATGCTCCGCGACCCAGAATCGTTCATACCCTGCAGCCTCTGCCCGAACAGCCAGATCTCGCGCCGTTTGGAGCGCTTCGCGCCGGGTCCCGCCTTCGCGCACACGCCCCAGTTCCAGAATCGATAGTTTTGTCACTTTGGGTTCCACCATTTCCTTCAATAACAAGAATGTGGTGTCTCGACCGTACATTCAAGCACTGGCAAAATCCTCAGGCATGCAGCGCCAGATTTGCAGCACCATAACACTGTCTTGAGGAAGATAATGACCCCTGAACTGAAAGCCTATATCGAGGCGGGCTACGGCACGCTGCCTGATCTCATTGCGATCCACGCCAGACAAACGCCAGACCGTCTGGCCCTGATTGATGACACGCGAAGCCTGACCTACGCAGCGCTGTTCGATGAGATGAACCGGTTCGCCGTCGCGCTGCAAAATCGCGGCATGACGCAAGGCGACTCGGTTTCCGTGTGCGCCCGCAATTCAACAAATTATGGTGTGGTCTTTCTCGGTACCCTTATGGCCGGGATGACTGTTGCGCCGCTCGCGCCCTCATCCACGCCAGACGATCTGGTCGGTATGATCAGAGATAGCGGCGCGAAGCTCTTTTTCACAGATGAAGAAAGCTATCTGGCGCTCGAGACCAGATTACCCGACCTGAACGTCAAAACCTTTCGCCTTGATCGGACAGGCGAGAACAGCTTCGACGCTTTCCTCGCCGCCCCCGGCACAAAGGCTGCGCCTGTCGATATTCCTCCAGATCAGCCTTTCAACATCATCTATTCGTCCGGCACGACTGGCACGCCAAAAGGCATTGTCCAGTCGCACGGTATGCGCTGGGCTCATTGCAGGCCGGTCGATCCTGTTGGCTTCGGCCCGGAGGCGATCTCACTGCTCTCAACACCGCTGTATTCGAACACCACGCTGGTCGCGTTTATCCCGACCCTTGCGGGCGGCGGCACCGTCATTCTGATGAGCAAGTTCAACACCGAACGCTATCTTCAACTGGCCGAAGACTGGAAGGTGACGCACACCATGCTGGTACCCGTGCAGTATCAGCGCCTGATGGATTTTCCGGAGTTTGACTCATATGACCTGTCCAGTTTTCGGGAAAAGCTCTGCACGAGCGCGCCTTTTAACGCTGCGCTGAAGCGAGAAGTTCTTGATCGCTGGCCCGGCGGCCTGACCGAATATTACGGCATGACAGAGGGCGGCGGCTCGTGCGTGCTGGAATGCCATACCTATCCGGACAAGCTGCACACGGTTGGCCATCCCGTTCCGGGCCATGACATTCGCATTATTGACGAGCAGGGAAATGAATTACCGCCCGGTCAGACCGGTGAACTGATTGGGGCATCCGGCGTCACCATGAATGGCTATCACAACAAGCCCGACAAGACGAAAGAGACCGAATGGTATTCGCCTGAGGGTGTTCGGTTTATTCGGACAGGCGATGTCGGCCAGTTTGATGAAGACGGTTTTCTGACCCTTATGGACCGCAAGAAAGACATGATCATTTCCGGTGGGTTCAACATATATCCCAGCGATATCGAACATTTGCTGCGCAAGTATCCCGATGTGAAGGACGTGGCTGTCGTCGGCGTTGCGTCGCGCGAATGGGGCGAAACGCCCGTGGCGTTCGTGGTGTTGAAGACGGGCTCGATCACCAGTGCCGACGCTTTGAAAAGCTGGGCAAACGACCAGTTGGGCAAAACACAGCGCGTGTCGGACCTGATCTTGAGGGATGATTTACCGCGCAGCGCCATCGGCAAGATCCTGAAGCGGGAATTGCGCGATCTATATAGCCCGGCCTGAATGAAAAAGGCCGGGAGAATACCCCCGGCCTTTCCATATCGTTTTATTTCGGTTCCGGCAGGAAGTCCGGCACGGACAGATAACGTTCGCCAGTATCATAGGAGAAACCAAGCACGCGCGCCCCGCCCGGAAGGTCTGGCAATTTGGCTTTGATGGCCGCCAGTGTTGCGCCAGACGAAATGCCAACCAGCATCCCCTCTTTCGCCGCAGACTGGCGGGCCATTTCCTTGGCATCGTCTGCATCGACCGGAATAACGCCATCGAGGAGTGAGGTATCAAGATTGGTCGGAATGAAACCTGCGCCAATGCCCTGGATCGGGTGCGGGCCCGGATCGCCGCCACCGATGACAGGCGACAGCTTCGGTTCCACCGCGAACACTTTCAGGCCCGGCCATTCCTTTTTCAGGACGCGCGCAACCCCTGTGATATGACCGCCTGTGCCAACGCCAGTAATGATCGCATCAATTGGATCCTTCGCGAAATCCCGGAGGATTTCCTGTGCCGTCGTCTCCTCATGGACCGTCACATTGGACGGGTTGTCAAACTGTTGCGGCATCCAGCTGCCTTCGGTCTCAGCAACCAGTTCCTTCGCCTTCTCGATCGCGCCCTTCATGCCCTTTTCCTTGGGCGTAAGAACAAATTCTGCACCATAGGCCAGCATCAGGCGACGGCGCTCAATCGACATGCTTTCCGGCATGACAAGGATCATGCGATAGCCTTTGACAGCCGCGACCATGGCAAGGCCAACGCCAGTATTGCCTGAAGTTGGCTCGATGATCACACCGCCCGGCTGGAGTTCACCGCGTGCCTCGGCGTCCTGGATCATGGCGAGGCCAATCCGATCCTTGATAGACCCGCCCGGATTGGCGCGCTCTGCCTTGATCCAGACTTCGCTGCCCGGGAAGAGGCGGTTCATCCGGATGTGCGGCGTCGCGCCGATTGTTTCCAGGATTGAGTTGGCTTTCATGGTCAGATCTCCCCATCATTATGGAACCCTCAAGGTAGTCACGCTTGCGCGCCAAACCAAGGCGTTCATGAAGGCCGCGGACAATTTCTTCGGACAGGCCCGGAAGGCGGCAAGGCCTGCGACTGCTTCTCGAGTGCTGATATCGGAGATTTTCAACCGGTCATTCAGGCTGCGTCACATGTTCACAGCCTGCCCATTTGCGCCAGACTTTCGGGCTCTGTTTTTCTTATATTTTTTGTGGGTATTTCGTCCGCACCTTGTTTTGTATAACGATTTTTGGTCGATTTCCCCGAAATTCCTTCCCTGACGGCATCTGGACGATAAAGCTGCGAAATGATCCAAATGACTTAAACGCAAAGGCAAAGGGTCTTTGCGAGCAATGGACAAAGAAACATGACAGGGACGGAAACTCTTGAACGGCCTCAGACCGGACAGGCCGTTGAACATTTCGATGTAATGATCGTTGGTGCCGGTATTTCCGGGATAGGATCGGCCTATCATCTGAAGGAACAATGCCCCGACAAGAGCTTCGTTGTGCTGGAAGCCTACGAAACCTTTGGCGGCACCTGGCACATGCATACCTATCCGGGCGTCCGGTCAGACTCTGACCTTTTCACCTTCGGATATCGCTTCAAGCCATGGATGAGCGCGCCGATCGCAACGGCGGACGAGATCCTCAAATACATGGGCGAAGTGATCGAAGATAACGGTCTCGACAGCCATATCCGCTACAAGCACCGCATTGACCATGCCAGCTGGTCAACCGAGGACAAACGCTGGACGGTCGACGTCACCTTGCCCGAAACAGGGGAAAAGAAGCAGTTCACAGTGAACTTCCTCTGGATGTGCCAGGGCTATTACAAACATTCTGAAGGCTATACCCCGGAATGGGAAGGCATGGATGATTACAAAGGTCAGATCATCCACCCGCAGACCTGGCCAGATGATCTGGACTATAAAGGCAAGAAGGTCGTCCTGATCGGCTCAGGCGCCACGGCTGCCACTGTTGTACCGGCCATGGCAGATGACACCGAACACCTCACTATGGTGCAGCGTTCCCCGACCTATTTCTTCCCGGGGCAGAACGCCAACGAACTGGCCGATCTTTTGCGGGCCGTTGATGTTGATCCAATGACCGTGCACGACATCGTCCGCCGGGTTGCGCTGTATCAGCAGGACGAAATCTGTCGTCGGTCGATCGAAGAGCCGGAAGTGGTGAAAGCCGAGCTTCTGGAAGGTGTGCGCGCCTTTGTCGGACCGGATTTCGACGTGGATAAACACCTCACGCCTTCCTATCGCCCATGGCAGCAACGTCTGGCCTTTGTGCCCGATGGCGACCTCTTCAAATGTATTGTCGACGGCAAGGTCAGCATTGAAACCGACACGATTGAGCGCTTCACCGAGAAAGGTCTCAAACTGTCATCCGGCAAGGAAATCGAAGCTGACATCATCATCACAGCCACCGGTTTCAATCTCTCGGTACTTGGCGGCATCCCGTTCGATGTGGATGGCAAACCGGTCGACTGGCCGGACACGGTCACTTATCGCGGCATGATGTTTACCGGCGTGCCAAACCTTCTTTGGGTGTTCGGCTATTTCCGCGCCAGCTGGACCCTTCGGGTTGATCTGCTGGGTGACTATGTCTGCCGCCTGCTCAAGCATATGGATGAGAAAGGCGTCAAACAGGTCACTCCGCAAATCCCGGCCTCGCTCGACAATATGGAGATCGGTGACTGGATGCAGGAAGAGGATTTCAATCCGAACTACCTCAAGCGCAGCATGCACATGATGCCCAAAGCCGGTAATCATCCGGATTGGCGTCACACCCAGGATTACTGGACAGAGAAAGACGAGATCCCGGCGCTGGACCTCGATACCGAGGCGCTGGTCTACTCCTGATCTCAGAATCATAATCCGACAGGGAAAGACGGGGCCGCAACGCCCCGTCTTTTTCATTGCGTGACCTACCGGAAAGCCACTTATCAGGTCCGCTCCGACACATTATGCTCACGCTATAAAAACAATGACGGGGAGATGAGGTATGGCGATGCGACCACTTTCAGGGCTGCGCGTTCTCGAAATTTCGGATGGCCCGCTGGCTGCCATCGGACGCCAGATCGCCGAGCTTGGCGCGCATGTAACTCAGATCGTCAAAACCGGCGATGAACCCGGATTGATCCAGGCCGTCGAGCGCCTTGGAAAGTCGGTCGAAAACGCCACCCTGAATGAAGCATTCAGCGCCAGCCTTCAGGACCGTCTGGCAGCCACGGATATCCTGATCGTTGATACAGAATACGCCCCCACCATAGATACGAAAGCCATCGCAGCCCAGTTTCCCGATCTGATCGTCCTGGCGCTTTCTCCGTTCGGGCTTGAAGGGCGCTGCAAGGACTGGCAGCTCACCGAGCCGGTCATCCATGCGCTAAGTGGCGAGCTTTCAAGATCGGGCATTCCAGACCGCGAACCCCTTTTGCCGCCTGATGGTGTCGCCTGGGGCTGTGCCGCGTCACAGGCCGTCTATGCGGTACTGCTCTCTTTCTGGAACCGGGTTCGGAACAGCCAGGGCAATTTCATTGACTTCTCTGTTTTCGAAGGGGCATCGCTCACGCTTGACCCAGGCTATGGTATTGCGGGCAGCGCGGCTGCGGGCGTCCCGGCGCACAAACAGCCCTGGGGGCGACCAGAAGGCCGGCAACGTTACCCGATCCTGCCCTGCAAGGATGGCTATGTCCGGATTTGTGTGCTCGCCAAGCGGCAATGGCGCGCCATGTTCGAATTCATGGGCAAACCGGAAGCGTTTGCCGACCCGCAGTTCGATCTCCTGCATGTCCGGTTCAAGGACCCGGATCTGATCCCGGCCATCAGCGCGTTTTTCTCCACCATGACAGGCGACGAACTCGAAGCCGAAGGCGAAAAACGCGGCATTCCGATTGCCCGTGTCTATAAATTTGAGGATGCCATCCGATCACCTCAGATTTCTGCACGCGACATGTTCGTGCCGCGTGAAATCCTGCCCGGCAGGACCGCTCTCACGCCAAACGGCGCCCTGGAAATCAATGGCGAGCGCATGAATGCGGATGAGGCGTCCTCTGCCTCCGGCGATAATTGGACAGGGAGCCCGCTCCCGCCATCGGCGCGCCCGTTTGAGGGCCTCAAAGTGCTCGATCTAGGTGTCATTGTCGTCGGCGCAGAAACCGGACGGCTGTTCGCCGATCAGGGCGCGGATGTGATCAAGGTCGAGAACTCCACCTTTGCGGACGGCATGCGTCAGAACAAGGGAACCGACCTGATCTCCCAGACTTTCGCAGCCGGTAATCGCAACAAGCGCGGGCTGGGCATTAATCTTCGCAGCGAGCAGGGCATAGCGCTGTTCAAGAAGCTGGTCGCCGAGTCTGACCTCGTGCTGGCCAACTTCAAGGCTGGCACGCTCGACTCGCTCGGTCTTGGCTATGACACGCTGAAAGCGATCAAGCCCGATGTCATCCTGGTCGACAGCTCAGCTTTTGGCCCAACCGGCCCGTGGTCGAAACGCCTTGGTTATGGCCCGCTGGTTCGCGCCTCCATCGGCATGTGCGACCTCTGGCGGCATGAGGGCGATGCCGAAGGCTTTGGTGATGCGCTGACGGTACATCCCGACCATCTGGCCTCTCGTATCGGAACCATCGGCGCCCTGGCGCTTCTGATTGATCGCTTGCGCACCGGCAAGGGAGGTCGGGTCAGCGTCTCTCAGGCCGAAACCGCGCTCAACAATCTTGGCGGTCTGGCCGCACAGGCCGATCTTGAACGCCAGGGGATCGAGGCTGACCTCGGTGACGGTAAGGACACGCCTTGGGGCGTCTTCCCGACCGGTGGTGAGGATGACTGGTGCGTTATTACCGTCCGCAATTCGGAAGACTGGCAAACCCTGTGCGGCGTCATGGGTCGAGGTGATCTGGCAGACGACACATCTCTCGCCACGCCAGAAGGCCGACGCGGTAACCGTCAAACCATTGAAAGCGCCGTCAAAGACTGGCTCTCAGGCTTTACTGACGCTCGCGAGCCCGCCGAAATCCTTCAGACGAAAGGTGTTCCGGCTGCGCCCATGCTCCGTATTCAGCAAATTCCGGAATTCCCGGCCTTTGTGGACCGCAAGCTGTTTGTCGCCGTCAGTCACCCGCACATCTCCGAAGACATGATCCAGGAAGATGCGCCAACGCGCATGACTACCATTCAGACACCGGACACAAGGCCAGCCCCTGTGCTGGGAGAACACACGCGTGACATCATCCGGGACTGGCTGGGCCTGCCGGATGATCAGATTTCAGAATTTATAGCAGCTGGCGACCTTGAGGAAGCAAACGTCTGAGCCAAAGCTCAGACGCGTTTCCAGATCGCCACGCCGTCTTCACCACCAGCGACCACTTCGCCTTTGGTGCCAATCGGCTCATCCTTGCCGGATGTAAGGAATGCGATGCCTGCTTCGTCTTCGGCCGGGATTTTTGCAAGGAAACGTTTCGTTCCGTCTTCATTGCGAGCCACGATCACGCCAAACCGGGGTGACCCGTCACGCTTATAGTGCACAGTATAGGTCTCAACCACGCCTGGGCCGCGATAGTCTTCGTCGATTTCCGGGATCGGTCCGCGCTCAGCATCGGCTTCGGCCTGGAAGTCGAAATCCTGCGGGAAATGTTTCGCGAGGTCCGGGTCGCGTCCGATCACAATGGTGTGGTTGTTGGTCGCGAAGCCGCCATTGGCGAACAGCAAGCCGTAAGTGCCGCTTTCACGCAGCTTTTCCACCATACAGACCACCGCGTGGCTCATATAATTGGCAATCGGACCACCACCGAAGGTCAGCCCGCCAAAGACAGTCGAAGGCTGATCCAGCGGCCAGTCGAGTACGCGGCGCGCCATCTTCGGGACGCACGGGAAGCAGGAGTAAAGCTCTACGAAATCCAGCTGTTCCTTCTTCAGACCGTTCAGCTCCATAGTGCGGTTCAGCGTTTTCGTCATGGACGAGGAGTGCGTGTAGTCATCGCGCTGAAGGAAATCGCCCGGCTCATTCGCGTTCGCGCCCTGGCCCACATAGACCAGTTTCGATTCCGGAATGCCGCGTCGTTTTGCTTCGCCAAGGCTGGTTACGATGAAACCCGCCCCCTGGTTCACAGAGGAGTTCGCCACCATCAGCTTTGTGTAGGGGAAGGAGATCGGGCGGTTGTCCTGAGACGGCGTGATCACGTCTTCAACCGATTTCGGCTGACGGATCCAGGCACCGTCTTCAGCAGCCGCGACCTCGGACATGCGAGACCAGATTTCACCGCTTTCACGCTGACCTTCTTCCAGCGTCTGACCGTAGGAATGCCGCCCCGCATTTTCATACAGAGGATAAACATCCACAGGCGCTGAAAGACCAAATTTCTGACGATAGTTCGGCGGCGCCTTGCCGACCGTCCGGCGCATGACGTTTGTTTCTTCCGCCGCAGCCTTGGCCCGGGCGCTGGCCGTCCGCAGCGCTTCACCGCCGGTTACGACAACAATCTGACCCTCGCCGGAGCCGATCATATTCGCCGCCTCGTTCAACAGGCGGCACGGACTGTCACCCATCGGGTATTTGGTCTTGCGGCATTCCTTGGGGTCAGCGCCAATGCCATCCGCCACCGGACGGGACAGATCGCCAAGCTGTGGGAAGGAAATCTGATCGACCACCAGAACACCATCCGCCTTGGACAGCCATTCGCCACCACCGGCATCCTGTTCGGCAATCCTGAGCGCCTCGATCATCAGGCCAAGAGAATCCATGCCCTCTGTCGGGATTTCTGGCCTGTCATTGTATTGGCCGACGCCGACAATAACCGGAATGCGATCCTCTGAGACACTCATTCTTTTCTCCCTGTATAGCTTGCTATCGCTTTGGCAGTGTTCTGCCGATACCTGGCTGTTCAGACAATACTTATCGTGGCGTTATCTGCCGGGCTTAAAGCGACTTTCTCATGTGTATGATGGTTTTCGTTTCACCGTTCGACCCCTGGTTGCTTTCGGTGAAGTAGGCGACGTATCCGCGCGCTTCATACAGGGGCAGACCGGGAACGGTTGATCCCAGTTCGATTGTTTTGAAACCCGCCTCACGCGCCGCAGTCTCGCCCAAATCAAGCAGCAGTGAACCAAGTCCTTTTCGCGTCCAGTCCGGGTGGGTGTACATGGCACGAATTCGCGCAGCATCGGTTGCAGGATCAGATAGACTGTCATCCCGGCCAGTTGTCTGATCACCGCCATATAGCGTTTTTCGTTTACCCCATCCGCCGCAGGCCACCGGAACCGGTGCACCATCCACGATTGTTTCGATAATGAAATAAGTGCCATCAGCGATGAGTGTCTTGTCGACACCCATGGCCTCCCTTGCGGCCTGAACTTCCGCCTCTGACAGAAAGGCGCGCATATTCGTTGTGATGGAAGCATCCATCAGCTCCCGGATAGCGGGGATGTCAGCGTCTCCGGCAATGCGATGGGTAAATACAATGTCAGTCAACGTCACAACCTATTTCGATTGCCCGGCCATCACCATCGCGACCAGCTGATCGAGATATTGCGGGGCCTCAGCGACCATCAAGTCCATTTTTTCTTCCGGCGTCGTCGAAATGTGATTGGAGATCGCGCCGACGATAACGTCCATCACCAGATTTGGGTTGATGTAAAGCGGTAACTCATCCCGACTGACGCCCCGATGGACAATCGTCATCGCCTCGCGGACCAGCCTGTTGCGATACTGGTTGGTGGCGCGGCGAACGTCTTCAAACTTTCTGGCATCGGCCTGCAGGAAGAAATTTGTGTTTCCGTATGGCCCGGTCAGCTTTTCAAAAAGCATCTCGGCCAGCGCATGGAGATCGCCCTTCAGGCTGCCGGTATCAATGCTGTCCACATCAAACCAGTTTGCCTCAAGCGCGCTGATCAGAAGCTCACCCCGCCCTGCCCAACGACGGTAAAGCGCAGCCTTGCCCACCCTCGCCGTCCGCGCCACAGCATCAAATGTCAGCGACTGCCAGCCGCCTTCGGCGTAGAGCAACATCGCGGCGTGAAACACACGTGTTTCCATCTCCGGATCGCGCGGACGCCCCTGAGACCCATTCGTTGGAGATGACGCAAGGTCAGTCTTTTGTGTGTCCGACATTTGTTGTAACGACCTTATACAGACGATATACGTCCGGTTTATAGACGGATGAGGGAGGGAACAAGAGCACATGACTCATATTTCATATGAGGACCGCGCAGCAATGCGAGAGAGTCTTCATCGCCTGCTGAATTCAAGAAGCGATGAAAAGGCCGTCCGCGCCACCATGGAAACAGAGACCGGTTTTGACAAGACCCTCTGGTCTGAACTTGCGGAGCTGGGTGTCCTTGGCCTGCTTATTAGCCCCGACCATGGCGGTATTGGTGGCGGTCCGCTGGAGATCAACGAGATCATGGAAGAAGTCGGCTCACATCTGATGTGCGGCCCGTTTCTGACCAGCGCGGTGCTCTCGTCTGTACTTCTGAACAATAGTTCTGATGACGACAAGAAATACACGCTGCTGCCAGCACTTGCGAGCGGGGACCTCATTGCCACCGCCGCTCTGACAGGTGAGACCGGAAACTGGACGCCTGACGACATCACCGTCCAGGCAGACGGCAATATTCTGAACGGGTCATCCCATTATGTTCTGCATTGCGACGTTGCAAATATCATTTTCGTCGCCGCGAAATCGGGGAATGGTTTACAATTCTTTACCGTTGATCCGAATGCGGATGGGCTCAGCAAAACGCCCATGAATGCTTACGACCTGACGCTATCATTCAGTACACTGACATTTGCGAATGTTGAGGCCAACCCGGTTGAAGGAGTCGAAAAGCAAGGTTTTGTTAACGCTGTTGAACTCGCCCGTATTGCTCTGGCCGGCGAACAGGCAGGTGGGTCGAAGCACGTCTTCGACATGACGATCGACTATATCAAGAACCGGTATCAGTTCGGCCGTGCAATTGGCGGATTTCAGGCTGTCAAACACATGGCCGCTGACCTCTATGTTGAGGTTGAATCGGCGCTCTCGGCGTCTCGGCAGGCAGCGGCGGCCCTCGCCTCAGACGCACCCGACAAAGACATTCTCGTCAATCTGGCTGCCTGGACCTGCGCGGACACATTTACCCGCACCACGCATGATTCCATCCAGCTTCACGGCGGCATCGCCTTCACCTGGGATCATCCGGCCCATCTCTATTTCCGCCGCGCGCGCGCCGATGCATTTCTGCTCGGCTCACCCGATTATTTCCGCGAACAATATCTCTTGGCTCAGGAGGCTATCCGATGAGCGATACCAGACTTTCTCCCGAAGATCAGGCGCTGTGCGCTGAGGCCGAAGCCTTTGTTGTGGCGCATTGGGACAATGACAATCGCTGCCTGAAGGGCTCACCGGAACTTGGCCTGAAGGGCTTCATGCAGAAAGCGTTTGAAGAGCGCTGGTGTGTGCTGACCTGGCCTGAAAACTGGTGGGGCCGGGGTCTGTCGGTTCGTCAGTCCCGCATGATTGAGCGCGTCTTCCGGAAGTATGGTGCTGTGGGCCCAGGTCAGGACCGGAACAACATTGCCGTATCCACTGTCTTCGCCAATGGCAAAGACCATGTGAAGCGTGAAATGCTGCCAAAGCTGATCACGGGCGGCTATGTCTGCCTCCTCTATTCCGAACCCGGTGCAGGCTCTGATCTCGCCGCCGTCCGCACACGTGCCGATCTGGAAGGCGATGAGTATGTCGTGAATGGACAGAAGGTCTGGACCTCGGGCGCCATGGACGCTGAATATGGCGTTCTGATCGCCCGGACAGACTGGGACGTGCCGAAGCACAAGGGCATTTCCTATTTCCTCTTTCCGATGAAACAGGAAGGCGTCACCGTTCGTCCGTTACACCAGATCACCGATGACAAACATTTCAACGAGGTCTTCTTCGACAACGCCCGCGTCCCGGCTGACTGGGTGCTGGGAGAGCTGGGGAATGGCTTCAAGGTTCTGACCCAGGCTCTGGCGGTAGAACGTCTGATCATGGGTGATGGCGCAACCGAACGACGCATGACCGGCTTTTCCAAGCATATTGTGGATCTGATCGATCTGGCCCGCCGCAATGGCAAAATTGACGATCCCGTGATCCGCGAACGCATTGCGAAACAACTCGCCTGGCGCCAGCTCAACTCAATGAATCTGGTGCGCGCGAAAGAAGAACTCGCACAGCATGGCTCCTCACCATTAATGTCAATTTCCAAGCTCGCCATGTCACGCATGCAGCATGGAGACGCGCAGGTGATGGCTGATATCCTTGGTCCAAAATCACTGCTGATGGGCGACGAGCATCCTGACGAGGACTATGCGAACTATCGCTCGGCCCATGCCTTCATGAACTCAATCGGCGGCGGCACAGACCAGATCCAGCGCAATATCATTGCCGAACGGATTCTCGGACTGCCAAAGGAAATTGAGGTTGATCGGGAAAAGCCATTCAGGGATGTGAGGTCAGGTTAAGGCCTCACTCTGCCTGCTACTGAGCTCTTCCGTATTCTGAGCTCAGTTTTCCTGTTTTCTTCGCAAGTGCACAAAAAGCACTTGCGAAATAGCCTCGAGTCGGCAAAGTTATACCCAGAAGCGAATGTTTGTGGGATCAAACCTTCCTTTGGGGCCACGAGCAGTCGCCATCCGTAGAAGGAAAGGTGACCGCCATGTACCGATCCATCCTGTTTGTCTGCCTCGGCAATATCTGTCGTTCGCCCACTGCAGAGGGCGTTGTCCGTCATCTGGCCGATCAGGCCGCCATCCCCATCTCTTTAGATAGCGCCGGAACAGGCGACTGGCATGTTGGCGAGCCGCCCTATGGCCCTATGCAGCGCGCCGCCCGGCTTCGCGGATATGATCTCTCTCATCTTCGCGCGCGACAGTTCACCGAACAGGACTTTTATGATTTTGACCTGATCATTGGCATGGATGGGAGCAATATTGAGAACATTGAGCGCCTCAGGCCCGCAGGCGTTCACACGCCCGTCCGCTCAATGCTGTCCTTTCATCAGGATACAGATCTCGAAGACGTCCCCGACCCCTACTACACACGGGAATACAATCTGGTGATTGATCTTGTGGAGGCAGCAGGGCACGCACTCATTGCTGCCACCGCTTCACGGTCTGAGCCCTTCCCGCAACCCAGTCGTCAGGCTTCGTCCGGCCAGTCGCGATAAAGCGCGAATTTCAGATTCTGGACCAGTCCATTCGCCGCGAAATGGCGAACATGATCCTCGCCCTCCTTAGGTGCCAGCGTGTGGAAGGCTTCATCCAGCTGGGCCAGACCGTTTGTCTCAATCATCACGTGAAACTCGGGCATGCTATCGGGCGAGAGCCCAAGCTTGCATCGGGTCAGCCGCCAGGCGTGCAGTTTACCGTCAGCTTTCAAGGCGTTCAGAAACGCGCCCAGGCGATCTGCGAACTGCCGGTCCGAAACGCCGGGTTTCAGATCACACCATACATGATAGATATCCATGCGCTTTCCCCCTCGCCTTTTCGGCGCGATTGTTCTAGCTCTTTGGGCACAGCTACCAGATCTGGCAGACCATTTTGACCGACGAAACGCTCAGTCTTTCCGTTCTCATCCCATTCTTCAATGAAGAGGGCAATGTGATACCGCTTCTTGAGGAGGTTCACACCTGTCTACAGGGAATCGATTTCGAAATCGTCTGTGTGGATGACTGTTCTGATGATGCCACGGCGTCTGAGCTAAGTGAAGCGCATGCACGCTGGCCGGATACGATCCGGATTTTCACTCATGTGAGCCGATCCGGGAAGTCAGCGGCCCTGTTCACGGGCCTGCGTCAGATACGGGGGCAATGGACCCAACTTCTCGATGGTGACGGCCAGAACGACCCGGCCGATTGTCGTCGATTGTTCGATAAACACGTCGCGCCCGGTGCGCCGCCCGCCCTTGGTCTGATTGCAGGGCGTCGAACGTCACGAAATGATTCCGGGTTCAAATGGATCCAGTCCCGCATCGCCAATGGCGTACGTCGCTTCGCACTCCGCGATGACGCAACTGACACCGGGTGCGGCTTCAAGATGATCCGCACGCGCGCCTTTCGCGATCTTCCCTTCTTTGCCAGCATGCACCGTTTCCTGCCGGCTTTGATCAAGCGTGCCGGCTGGGACATCATCGAAGAACCTGTGGCTGATCGCGCGCGCTGGCACGGGGCGTCGAAATACGGCTTCTTTGATCGACTGTTTGCCGGCATTTTTGATCTGCTGGGTATGATGTGGCTGGTCCGTCGCGGTGGATATGGGCTGGCGGCAGAGCAGAACGACCCGCGCTTACCCCAAGAAAGCCAGAACTGACCTCAAATTTTTTCGCGAAACCTTGAGAAACCTGCCACTGCAGGTCGCTTCATTGCGCCCAAAATCGTCATAAAATCAGAACAATGGGTTGTAACACAGCCCTGTTTCAGCCTGCCCGAAAAAAGTGTTTGACAAACTTACACACCTTACTTATATTACAGGCATAGAGACAAACGGCGACGCCCCCCAGATCGCCACCGAAGACAAAGGAGCTTGAAATGAAAACGCTTGTTTATCGTGGTTTCGAAGTTGCAGCGAATGACAACCAGGCTGCGAACACAGTGAAACATCCGCTGGTTTACCGCGGAGTACAGTATGACCAGAAAGGTGAAGCCAAAGCAGCTCGCCAGGAACATAAGAACGTTCTGGTCTATCGCGGCCACGCCGCATAAGTGTGAACCCCCACCACACCCCCCATCCCTGTTCCCCCCAACAGGGATACCCGGGACCGTCTGCTACCCACAGGCGGTCCCATTTTTTCAGGTCTGGAAAACGCGTGATGGCTGGAACTGACCGGCGCGAACGTCACCCAAAGCCACAGCTTTGCCATCACACAAGGCCAGAGCCAGACGGTCATCGGACTCTTCACCCAGCAAATCTGTCCGGGCCTTTTTAAAGGCGTCCATTTCATGCGGCATCAGCATAACAGCGTTCCCGTTTCGGATGCGAGCAACGCTGGAGGACATGATCTCGACCGAAGGCACATCATCAAGCGCCGTTTCAATCGGAATCAATGCCGCCCGGCGGGCTTCAATCTCGTCCATCGCTTCAAGTGCATCTACCGACACTGCATCTTCAATTTTGAATGCCCCGACACGTGTTCGCTTCAGCGTCCACACATGGCCCTCCGCGCCCAAAGCTGCCGCCAGATCGCGTACAAGCGCCCGAATATAGAAGCCCTTTCCGCAAGTGACGTGGATTTTCGCAAGATCTTCCGTCGAGCTCTCGTCCAGCTCGGCAGCAAATACTTCAACTGTCCGTGCTTTCAATTCAACGGCTTCGCCATCGCGTGCCAGATCATAAGCGCGTTCACCATTCACCTTGATGGCAGAAAATTGCGGCGGGATCTGTTCAATCTCCCCAACAAACCCTTCCAGCGCTTTTGCAATAGCTTCAAAACTTGGCCGCACATCTGATTGCGCGGTCACCTCACCCTCGCGGTCCTGCGTCGTGGTTGAGGCGCCCCAGCTGATCTCGAAGGTATAATCCTTGTCCGCATCCATGGCGAAGGCCGAGGTTTTCGTCGCTTCACCCAATGCAATAGGCAAAATGCCGTCTGCCAGAGGATCAAGCGTGCCGCCATGACCCGCCTTCTGAGCATTCAACAGCCAGCGTACTTTTCCCACAGCCTGGGTCGACGTCATCTCGATTGGCTTGTTCAGGTTTAGCCAGCCATGGACGGGATCGCCCTTGCGTTTTTTCTGTCGTGCCAAAACAAAACCTTTCATAATCGCTTCCGGGGGTCGGACCCGAAACGCCGTTCTGGTTTTCATGGAAGCCGCGACTGGTAGGCCAAACCCACAGCTTCATCAAGCCATCTGGTGTCATTCGTTAGCGGGGCACGGCAGCGTAGGCACCACCGCCGCCCCATCAGTTGTTGCAAGGCTCGTTGCGCAGATAAAGCTGAGTACCGGTGCTGACGACCGGGTCGATCACGTCTGACAACAATCGGCAACTGACTGTTTCATCCTTGTATCTGGGCTCGGAATACAAAAATGCCGTACAGCCCAGAAAAGCTTCACAGGCGTAAAAGCAGGTCATCGGATTTTCGACCTCCCATTCCTCCACACCATTGTAAATAATGGTCGCGTTCACGGGGTCAGACGGCGCAACACCGTTTCGCCAGGTATATCCTTCAATTGGCCCGGCCGGCGTGTAGGTTTTACCCGCAGGCGTCACAGGCTGCGCCGACGCACTCAGCACGCTAGCGCCAGCAAGCAGCATTAATCCCAGCAGTTTCATTTGATATACTCTTTAACGGCTTTGCGGCCCGTATCAGGGAAATCGGTAAAGAACCCGGTCGCACCGGCGTCCAGAATGGCCTCAATCTCTGCCTCAGGCGACGAAAAGCCCGGTGCGATATCATCATCGCGCAAGGTCCAAGGATGAACTTCCAACCCCAGTGCGCGGGCGCGCTCGGCATAATCAGTTGGCTGACCGGTTGAGACATCGAACAGTAAGGCTTTGTAAGGCCCAACGCCATCGGCATAGTCTGCCAGATCATCAAGCGCGTAGCTTGGCGTCCCGTTTGCAGCCCAGTTCTCGGGAAAAACAAGCTGCACCAGCTTGTATGATGTTCGGGCGTTCAGGGTTTTCAGGATCTCGGCTTCAAAACTCTGAATACGCAGGGGCGGCAGGCAGCCGTTTTTTGCAACATGACCAGATAGAGAGCTTTCCAGCGCGCCGGCCATATCAAGACCGCGCGCCTGATGATGGCTCGGCCATTTCGTTTCCGGATAGAACCCAACTGAGGTGTCACAGTCCTCGCTGGCCAGTTCCAATACCTCATCAAATGTCGGGATCAGAAAGGTATCGTCATAGCTTTGATCGCGCCCTTGCCGAACCTGCCTTGCTCGCAATTGTCTGATCTCGTCCAAAGTGAAGTCCCAGACGAACCAGTCAGTCAGCTCTCCACCATCAGGCCCGGTTAACGTTGTCTTCCTGTCTGCAAAATCCGCAATATCAGCAATGTTCGTTGAATCTGAAAGCCAGGGATCATGCCGCGCCACCAATACGCCGTCCTTTGTCATCACCAGATCAGGTTCGATGAAGTCAGCACCCTGCTTGATCGCCAGTTTATACGCTTCGAGCGTATGCTCTGGCAAATAGCCACTGGCGCCGCGATGGGCGATCACGACAGGCCTTTCGTGCGTTTCAAGCGAGGTATCAGGGCCGCGCTGGCTCACACATGCGGCCAGTAAAAGACCGCACATAAGACTGCAAAAGCCCCGTCCCGTCATTCTTATTCCTCTTCAAAGCCCTCACGTTCGGCAATGTCGTCCAGCAATCTGTCCATGGCCGAGGCTTCGTCATAACTTTTGTCGGGAATAAAGTGGAGCTCCGGCGTGAACTTCATCTCAATCGTTCGCCCCAGCTTGCCGCGCAGAAAGCCCGACGCCCGGTTAAGCGCTTCAGCGACCGCTTCGGGATCATTGCTCCCCACCAGTGGCGAGCAGAAAATGTTCGCGTGCTTGAGGTCAGGAGAGGTTCTGACTTCGCCGAGCGTAACCGTGACGCCCTTCAAAGCCGGATCACGCAACTCTTCGCGCGCCATGATATCCACCAGCGCATGCCGGATAAGCTCGCCGGCGCGCAATTGTCTCTGAGAAGGGCCCTGAGCCGAAGTCTGTTTGTTCATTCTAGCCATTTAGCAAAGATAATGGAGCCTGGGGAATTTTTAAGATGACGCCTGAAGACGAAGATTATTGAGTTTCTCACCAAACACTTTCATCGCCGCCCGGTTTTCAAACCAGCTTTTCGGCGCGAACATGTCACTGACACCCCTGGCTCTGATCTGGATGAAGGACCGTTTCACCACGATTTCCTCAATCCCGCTCCAGGCGATGCGCGTTTGAACGGCGCCGCGTTGCCAGCAAATACCGGCATCATCGGCCTCGAAGAATGTTTCAAGCGTCGCCTCCGATGACCGGCCCGGCGCATGTCTGTAAGAGAGCCGCATAAAAATGAGGTACCATGAGATACCGGCCATGGACGCGACAATCGCTGAAATCATCAACACCCAGTTTTCCGCCCATCCGGCGCGGGCGAGCGCCGCGGCGACCACCGTCGCCATGGCGGCCGTAATGGCGGGCCCCGTCACGCCCGCATAATAGACCACGGTCGGGCCCAGAATGCTCGACCGCATATTCCGCGTAATTCTCTTCAGCTCTTTAACTGTGAGCTTGCCAGAGATCTTGAGGTTTGGCTTGCCTGCGGCTTCAGGCGGTGCCGGATCGGCTGGGGATGTAGACGTCATGTCTCAACTTTATCTTAAAGCCCCTAACATGCAGGAAACAGGAAGTGGGCATTCACTGCTAAAAAGAAAAACGCTGTGGAAAGTTCCCTCCACAGCGTTTTTCAATCAATCCCTGATGCCTGATCAGTTGGTAACTTCGAGTTCCCGTTTGATCATCTCGACCTCGAAACACTCGATCATGTCGCCAACGCGAATGTCTTCATAGCGCTCGAACGCCATACCGCATTCCGTGCCTTCTTTGACTTCCGGAACTTCGTCCTTGAAGCGCTTGAGGGTTTTCAGCATGCCTTCATGAATGACGACATCGTCACGCAGCAGACGGACACCGCAGCCGCGTTTCACAACGCCTTCTGTCACGCGGCAACCCGCGACCTTGCCCACTTTGGTGATGTTGAACACTTCCAGAATTTCGGCGTAACCGATGAAGGTTTCGCGTTTTTCCGGGGCCAGCATACCCGACAGCGTGTCACGAACGTCATCAATCAAGTCATAAATGACTGAGTAATAACGGATTTCCACGCCCTCTTTCTCGGCCAGATCACGCGCCTGTTTGTTCGCACGTGTATTGAACGCGATGATTGGCGCGCCAGAAGACTGAGCCAGAAGCACGTCGCTTTCCGAAATACCGCCAACAGCACCATAGATCACGCGGGCCCGGACTTCTTCGGTCGACATTTTCTCGACCGCCTGGGTGATCGCTTCCACAGAACCCTGTACGTCGCCTTTGACCACAAGTGCCGCTTCCTGAGTTTCGGCCGAACCATCCTTCAGACGGGTCAGCATCTGCTCAAGAGACGCTTTGTTGGACGCAGCACCACGTGCCTGTTTCTTCATGCGGATACGATATTCCGTGATCTCACGGGCACGGCCTTCATTGTCGACCACGACGAACGGGTCGCCAGGCTCTGGCGCACCATCAAGACCAAGGATCTCGACCGGAACAGTCGGGCCGGCAGAACTCAGCTGTTTGCCGCGTTCATTGACCAGCGCACGCACCTTGCCCCATTGCGAACCGGCGACAACAATGTCGCCACGCTGAAGTGTACCACGCTTGACCAGAACGGTCGCAACCGGGCCACGTCCCTTGTCGAGCTGGCTTTCCACAACCACACCGTCCGCATCGCGATCCGGGTTGGCCTTGAGTTCCAGAAGCTCCGCCTGCAGCGTGATCGCTTCCGTCAGCTCATCGAGCCCCATCCGCTTGAGCGCAGACACTTCGATGGCCTGAACGTCACCGCCCATGGCCTCAACCTGGACATCATATTGCAGCAGCTCTGTCAGAACCTTGCTGGCATCTGAATCCGGTTTATCGATCTTGTTGACGGCCACAATCATCGGCACACCAGCTGCTTTCGCATGGCTGATCGCTTCAATCGTCTGAGGCATCACGCCATCATCCGCGGCCACCACGATGATCACAATATCGGTGACGTCAGCACCACGAGCCCGCATGGCAGAGAATGCCGCGTGGCCCGGCGTGTCGAGGAAACTGATCCGGTCGCCGGACTTCAGTTTCACCTGATAGGCACCGATATGCTGTGTAATGCCGCCTGCTTCGCCTGATACGACATCGGTTTCCCGAAGCGCGTCAAGCAGCGACGTTTTACCATGGTCAACATGGCCCATAATCGTCACAACCGGCGGACGCGGCTTCAGATCAGCTTCATCATCGTCCGGCCCTTCCAGACCGACTTCCACGTCAGATTCAGACACACGCTTCACGGTGTGGCCAAACTCTTCAACGATCAGTTCAGCCGTATCAGCGTCCAGCACGTCGTTCGCGCGCATCATTTCGCCCTGCTTCATCATGAACTTCACGACGTCGGCGACACGCTCCTTCATACGGTTGCCGAGTTCCTGAAGCGTGATGGTCTCCGGAACGATGACTTCGCGGGATACCTTGTCGCTCTGAGAAGACTGACCGGCCATGCGGCGTTCGCGTTCACGCTCGCGCGCACGCTTCACTGATGCCAGCGAACGTTGGCGATCTTCATCACCTTCGAGCGCCGCAGCGATGGTCAGCTTGCCCTGACGACGTTTCGGCTCGCCACGCGTTCGTGCCGGCTTGGCCGGTGGCGGGGGAGCCGCCTTCTGACGTTTAACGCGGCCACCGAGTTCGGACAGTGGATTTGAATCGTCCTGCCGTGGCGCATCGCGCTGGGTCTTGCCGCGCGGAGCGTCTGATTTCTTCTCATCCGGAGCAGGTTTTTCGGCCCGGGCCGTCTTGCCAGATGTCTTCGCCCGCTTGGCCTCTTCTTCAGCCAGACGCGCAGCTTCTTCTTCAGCCTTCTTACGGGCCTCTTCTTCCGCTTTCTTGCGAGCTTCCTCTTCCGCACGCTCCTGCTCTTCGCGGGCGATACGTTCCTGCTCTTCCTTCAGCCGGCGCTGAGTTTCCTCAGCAGCCTTGGCTTCGGCCTTGCGCTTGGCTTCTTCCTCTTTCTGCTTTTTCAGCGCAGCCTGACGGGCGCGCAGTTCAGCAATCGTGATACCAAGCTTCTTGGCGAGTTCAGCTTCCTTGGACGGACCCGGTTTTTCAGCCTTCTTGGCAGGAGCGTTGCCGCCAGCTGCCGTTTTTGCTGGTTTGGATCCGGTCGTGATACGCTTTTTCTTTTTCTCGACAACAACCTGCTTGGAGCGGCCATGCGAGAAACTTTGCTTCACAGTTCCCGAATCCTTTCCACGACTCACGGAAAGGGGCTTGCGGCCACCACCATCAGATTCTGAATTTACGTTCTTCGTATCGCTCATCGACCACCAGTTCTAATACCACTCAGATCTGCCAACTCAGGCAGACCGACATTTTACTCGACCGTCCCAGAATACCATACTGTGTCCGACAACTGCCGAAACTCGTATAGCCTACGATAGTCCCTCGTCCACAAATCCGTGAACCGACCCGTCTTCACCATGGCATGTACCACATGCGACCGGCCAAAGGCCATGCCCAATTCATCAGAGGTCAGGCCTGTTGCTACCCGGACACGCTCGTAAATCGCAATCGCGAGCCCTACGACGCGTCGATGACCATCAGCAGCGCCGTCTGAAGCTTCAAGGAGCCAGCCCGGCTTGCGCTTTTGCAGTTCATTACGAACCTGATCATATCCAGAGATAATGGCCCCGCCGCGTTTTGCCAGCCCCAAGGTCGAGATACACCGCTCAAACAGCAGGCGATCGACCTGATCAGGCAGGCTCGGGTCAGCTTTTACAGAGGTTTTAAAACCACGGGCAAAGCCGCCTTTGGAGGCGACAGCCGTTTCCAGCGCGGCCCGATCGGCGCGGATCCAGACGCCACGTCCCGGCAGCTTGGCCGCCAGGTCCGGCACGACCTCGCCCTCTGGTCCGAGAACAAACCGGATCAGGCGGGAGACGGGAAACCGCTCCCGGCTTACCATGCACATGCGCTCGCGGAGTGAGGATGCCTTGTGCGGCCCCTCATCCCACCAATCGTCGTCTAAACGATCATTGCCCGGATCATCGAGGCTCTGCGTCATCATCGGCGCCCTCCTCGATTGGTTCAGCCAGTTCAGATTCGTCGAATTCGTATGCGTCTTCAGCGTCATCCTCTTCGGCGCCGCCAAGATCATCAAGCGCCAGCAATGCACGCTCTTCCTCGGTCAGACCGGACGCATCTTCCTCAGCCTCATCACCGGCCTCGTCTTCCGGTTCGAACTGAGCTTCGATCTCAGCCAGATCGTCATCGCTGATCCAGCCAACAACATGGCGGGCCCGCATAATGAACAGCTCGGCTTCATCCGACGACATCTCGCCTTTCGGCAGAATGCCCGCCTGGAAGACAGGCTTGCCGGAATGGTCTGGCTCGCGCCAGCCGGTCAGATCGTCCGGAATGAGACCAGCCACGTCTTCGACCGTCTTGATGTCATTTTCACCAAAACGAACAGCCAGAGTCAGGGACATGCCGTCCAGCTCCAGAACGTCATCTTCAACACCAAGCGTCTTGCGCTTTTCGTCCAGCTCTTCGCTCAGGCGATCAAGATATTCGCGCGCCCGGGTCTGAAGCTCTTGTGCGATCTCGTCATCAAAGCCTTCGATAACCGCCAGGTCCTCGGTTTCAACAAACGCGATTTCCTCAACCGTTTCAAAGCCTTCGGACGCCAGCAGCTGTGCCAGAGTTTCATCGGCGTCAAGCGCCTTCATGAACAGGGCCGTCCGCTCCTGGAACTCCCGCTGATAACGCTCGGAATCCTGCGTTTCGGTCATCAGATCGATCTGCCAGCCAGACAGCTGGGAGGCGAGACGCACATTCTGGCCGCGACGACCAATCGCCAGAGGGAATTGCTTGTCAGCAACAACAACTTCCACGCGTTGCTCGTCTTCATCGAGCACCACCTTGGAGACTTCAGCAGGCTGAAGCGCGTTCACAATGAACGTCGCGGCATCATCATTCCACGGGATGATGTCGATCTTCTCACCGCCGAGTTCACCGACAACCGCCTGAACACGCGCACCGCGCATACCCACACACGCGCCGACCGGATCAATGCTCGGATCGTTTGACCAGACACCGATCTTAGCGCGCGAACCCGGATCACGGGCACAGGCGCGAATTTCGATCACGCCCTCATAAACTTCCGGCACTTCCTGCGTGAACAGAGACACCATGAAGTCAGGATGGGCACGGCTGAGGAAGATTTGCGGGCCTTTGACCTCGCGGCTCACCTTGTAGAGGTAAGCGCGGATACGGTCGCCATTCTGGAATTTTTCACGCGGGATCGCATCGCCCTTGCGGATGATACCTTCAGCGCGGCCCAGATCCACGATGATGTGGCCGTATTCTTCACGCTTGACGATGCCGTTAATGACCTCACCAACGCGATCCTTGTATTCTTCGTACTGACGGTCCCGCTCAGCATCGCGCACTTTCTGCATGATGACCTGTTTGGCTGTCTGAGCTGCCACACGTCCAAAATCAAACGGCGGCAGTTTTTCGCGGATTTCGCCGCCAATCTCGATTTCAGGCTCCAGCTTGCGGGCCTGATCCAGAGTCAACTGCTGGACTTCATCTTCAAGGTCCTCGTCAGCGACCACAGTCTGAACACGCCAGAGGGTCTGCTCACCAGTCTTTGAATCGATGTGCGCGCGGATATCGTGTTCCTGACCATAGCGGGAGCGGGCAGCCTTCTGGATAGCCTCCTCCATCGCTTCGATCACGATTTCCTTGTCGATATTCTTTTCCGCTGCCACGGCATTGGCAATCTGAAGGATTTCCAGTCGGTTTGCGGAAACGCCAATCGCGCTCATTGCTTGTCTTCCTCTTCAAGGGATTCTGGCTCATCACCATCATCCGTTTCCAGCTCATCAAAGCCTTCATCGCCGGGCTGCGGGCCAAGTGTGCCCTGTGCCTGTGCGGCTTCGATCAGTTCTTCCGTCAGAACGAGGCTGGCTTTCGACATGTCGTCGACGTGCGCCTCCAGTTCCGTGTCATCATCAAGACGCAGCTTGATGACGCCATCTTTTTCTTCTGTCAGCTCGCCGGTAAAGCGGCGCTGACCGCTTGGCAGTGGTATTTTCAGCTCAACCTTCGCCAGATGGCCGACCCAGCGCGCAAAATCCTTGGCGCGCGTCAGCGGTCGATCAATGCCCGGCGTCGAGACTTCAAGATGATAATTTCCCGATACCGGATCAAGCACGTCCAGCAGCGGCGAAATTCCGCGGGAGAAATCCGCGCAATGCTCAACATCGGTACCGCCTTCGCTTTTTTCGATCATGAACTGCAGCGTTGGCGTTTGCCCACCCATCATCCGAACGCGCACAATCTCGATCCCCATCGCCTCGGCTTCGGGCTCAACGGCTTCGAGAATACGTCTTTCTACATCCTTGATGGTGCGCAATGCGAATGGTCCTGAAAATGAAACAGCGGCCCGGGTATCCCCAGGCCGCCGCCATAAAATTAGCGATTTCCAGCATCTTATACATGCCTCACGCCAGTTTGTCGAGCGGAACCTGCGCCGTATTTTGTCGATGCCTCACTGATCCAGCAGGCCCGGCGAAGACGCTTTGCCAAGGAATTGTGAACGCATCAAACTGATATAATCGTTTTTTGCGATCAAAGATCACACTATTTCATATCGATGAATTCGAGGTCAGACTCTCCGGATATTCTTGCAAATCGATATCAGACATACGATATTTACGCCAATCCGCTATCTGGCGGGCTCAACTTTAACAGGTGGAATGATGAACGATTTCAATTTCGCTCGTACCGGACAGATGCCCGCAGGCGCAATGGATGCATCCGTTGACGCCGGCCTGCGTAAATTCATGCTGGGCGTCTTCAACAAGATGGGTCTCGGCCTGGCGCTGACAGCAGGTATTGCTTACATCTTTTACGCAACGCCGCTGATCAATCTGTTCTTTGCAACGAACGCCGCAGGACAGGTCACCGGCCTCTCAATCTTCTATTACGTTGTTGCGTTTGGTCCTCTGGCCATTCTTTTCGGTTCGGCCTTCCTCATGAAGAACCCGTCACCGGCAGGCGCAAATGTCGTCTACTGGTCAGTGGTCGCGCTGATTGGTGCCAGCATGGGCCTTCTGCTCACCGTTTATGGTGGTCGCCCTGACGGCATGATTACAGTGGCCAAAGCCTTCCTGACAACCGCTATCGCATTCGGCGGCCTGTCGCTCTGGGGCTATACGACCAAGAAAGACCTCACGGGCTGGGGTAACTTCCTGATCATGGGCGTTATCGGCCTGATCGTTGCGTCTATCGTGAACATGTTCCTCGCCAGCTCGCTGATGAGCTTCATCATCTCGCTCGCAGGTGTTGGCATTTTTGCCGCCCTGACAGCGTTTGATACTCAGCGTCTGAAGTTCCAGTATTATGAACTGGGCGGCGACCAGCGTGCCATGTCGGTTGCAACCACTTACGGCGCGCTCAGCCTCTACATCAACTTCATCAACATGTTCCAGTTCATTCTGGCTCTGATGAGTTCGAACGACTGACGCCAGACGTTATCAGATACGAAAAACCCCGGCTGAGCCGGGGTTTTTTTATGCCTGTGACTTTAGAGGACGATCAGCAATACCGGCCTTTCAGCACGTCAAACATTGCGCGAAGCCCGCAGGCCGCTGCACCTTCCGGGTTACCATATTTGGCATGGCGCCAGGCCCAGACATCCCAGTGCACCCAGGATTTGATCTCAACGAATTTCGAAAGGAAAAGCGCGGCCGTGATCGATCCGCCCATCGGGGAGGCTGCCGAATTCTGGCAATCGGCAATCGAGCTTTTCAGCATGGACATGTACGGCTTCCAGAGCGGCATACGCCAGGCCGGATCGCTCACCCTGGCCGATGATGCCGCAATCGAAAGCGCGAGCGCATCGTCATCCGTATAGAATGGCGCGACTTCCGGGCCCAGCGCCACACGCGCGGCGCCCGTCAATGTTGCGAAATCGATCAGGAGGTCTGGCGTCTTGTCTTCCTGCGCCCGCACAAGCGCATCGCCCAGAACCAGACGCCCTTCAGCATCCGTATTGTCGATCTCAACCGTGATGCCCTTGCGGGTTTCCAGTACATCGCCCGGACGGAAAGCATCCGCTCCGATGGCGTTCTCGGCAGCGGAGACAATCAGTTTCAGCTGAACAGGCAGATTGTGGCTCATCACGAGGCGCGCCAGAGCAATCGCATGAGCCGACCCGCCCATATCTTTCTTCATCAGGCGCATATTTCCGCCGCCCTTCAGGTCCAGCCCGCCTGTATCAAAGGTGATGCCTTTGCCGACAATGGCCAGCTTTGGATGAGATGGATCGCCCCATTCCAGCTCTACAACCCGAGGCGCGTCCTTGGCCGCACGGCCAACCGCATGCACCATAGGATAGTTAGCCGCCAGAAGGTCATCGCCAATCGTGGCGGTCACGCTGGCACCAAATGCCTGCGCCATGGTCTCGATCTCAGCCTGAAGCTGGCTCGGCCCCATATCCTGCGCAGGGGTGTTCACCAGGTCTCGGAGCAAACTGATCGCGCTCTCATAAGCCTGCGCCTGCGTGAACCCTTCTGCGTCGGGCAGCACGAGTTGCGGCGCATCGGCTGCGCGCTTCTTGTAACGGGTGAAGGCATACGCGCCATCTGCCCAGGCAACAGACAATGTCAGAATGTCAGCATCGTCGGGCACATAGTCGAAACGATAGACGCCGCCTTTCAGGCTGGACGCCAGCTTCGCCACAGCCAGACCATCCTCCGCCCTTCCGAGCCCGAACACAATGCGGGACAGATTGCCGGTCATGTCGGGCAGTCTGACAAGATTGCCCTCGGCGGCGGTAAAGCCCTCGCTCTTCAGGATGGCTGTTGCGTATTCTGACTGGGCACCGAGATAGGCGTCCAGCGCATCACTCTTAACCAGATCGACCGGGGTCGGGGCTGCGTGTTCTGAAAGAAAGCATGAAGCTGACATCTCAAATCCTTTTTTCAAAGAGCTAGGAGCTTCTGTGGAAAGCGTCCAGAGCGCGAATGAAAAGTGACACGCTTTTTCCAGAGGACTTAACGAATCCTTGAGGCTATCGCGCAAAATTGGGCCAAGTTTTCTGGAGTAAGAACGATGCGTGTCTGCGATCTTATCAAGCCCCTGAGCGGTAGCCTCGTCCTGATGTCGCTGACGGCCTGCGCCACGGCTCCCACAGGCGAGGAGATCGCCTATGAACGCGAGGTTCGCGAGCGTGAGCTGGTCCCTGCATCACAGGAAGCCCGCGAAAAGATCGCGCTTCAGGACCCGATGACCCAGGCGACATTCTGGGGCATTGAGTATGAGAAGAGCCCGGCCGACATCGAAGCTGCGACAGAGTTCGCCAAGGCGCTCCGCCTGATCGGCAGTGAGAAACGCGCTTCTGAAGTCGCCGCGCAGACCCTGGCTTTAGCACCGGACAATATCGAGCTTTTGGGAATTTACGGCAAATCCCTGCTCGCGTCCGGCAACCCAACCGGGGCGGTCGATATTCTGCGCCGCGCCTATAACCTGAATTCCAAAGACGTCAGTCTTCTGGGGGCTCTCGGCGTTGCCTATGACCAGACCGGTCGTCATCGCGAAGCCCAGACGACCTATCGGGAAGTGCTGACATACGCGCCGGAAAATACGGCAACCCTCTCCAATCTCGGGCTTTCCCTCGCACTGACAGGCGAGCCCGAACAGGCCGAAACATTGCTCAGACGCGCCACTCAGCTGCCGGAGGCCGGCGCCCGCGAACGTCAGAACCTGGCCATGGTGCTCAGCCTTCAGGGCAAGTTTGACGAGGCACGCGAGGTCGGCGCTGCCGATCTGCCAGACAAACAGGTTGATCAGAATATTGATTATTTCCGTGCGATGCTGACACCTCAGTCACGGCGCTATGGCGCTTTGCGCGGTACGACGAACTAAACGGTCATTCTTACAGACAGGGCGGATCGCTCAAAGGGCTCGTCTCCGGCTCTGCGCCGCCCGGGACTTTTCGCAAAATGTTGGCAAGAACCGCCGCTGCTGCTGACAGGGGCACAAACACACTCAGCGTCGCCAGATACCAGGGCATGCCCAGAGTTTCTGGCAGTTGCAGGTCATGCACAATCAGACGCGTTTTCCATGCAAAAGCCGCAAGGATCATGATGAGCAGGGTCGAGAATGCCGTCATGACAGCAACACGCACACGCGTATCCGTCATTCGGAAATCATAGGAAACAACGAACGCTATGATGCCGAAACACAGAAGCGGGAACAGATAATCACCCAGTTGCAGGCTCACCACATACCCGGTTGCCTGGAGCATGTTTGCCGCCATCAGGAGCGTGGTAAATGCGAAAACGGCTTTCAGAATGCAATCAAAACGGCGCACGTCACAGCTCCGACAGTCAACAGGGCCGGACGAGTATGTCGTGGAAGCAGAAATTCTTTCTGACAGAATTTAGTCAAATTTGATCAAATTCACTCGAAACGGCTATTTTTCGATCTCTGTGAACTTGATGTAGGCCGGACCGAGAATGACGAGGAAAAGGACGGGCAGGAAGAACACAATCATCGGGACGGTGAGTTTAGCTGGCAGTGCAGCCGCCTTCTTTTCCGCCTCGGCGATCCGCATGTCACGGTTTTCCTTGGCCATGACCCTCAGCGACGTACCCAGCGGTGTACCGTAACGCTCAGCCTGCGCCAGCGCCATACATACCGATTTCACGCCCGGATGGTTGGTTCGTTTCGCCAGATTGTCATAGGCCTCACGGCGGTCTGCCAGATAGGACAGCTCGGCATTCGTCAGCTTCAGCTCTTCGGCCAGCTCAGTCGACGCCGTACCGATCTCATCGCCAACTTTATCAAACGCCATCTCGATGGACATACCGGCTTCAACGCAGATCAACAGCATATCGAGCGAGTCCGGAAAGGCTCGCATGATGGATTGCTGGCGTTTGGTTGCCAGATTCGAAACATAGAGGTTCGGCGCGTAAAAGCCCGCTGCGGCTGCGGCCACGACCGCGCCCAGCTTCATCTGCGGCGCCCATGGCACGACATTCAGCAGGAACACATAAACAAACGCCACCAGACCGAGAATAATCGGCAGGGCAAAACGGAAGAAGTAGAACGTCGCCAGAGGCGCACCACCGCGAAGACCAGCCTGGATCAGCTTGTCCTTCACATTCGGGTCTTCGAGAAGTTTCTGCAGGTCGAGCTTGTCGACCGTTTCCTTCATGAAGCCTTCGCCCTGGTTCTGCTTCAGACCGCGCTGTTGCAGCGCCGCCCGGTTCTGACGCCGCAGCTTCTCACGCTGGTTGGTCACCTTTTTCAGGCGTGTCTCAAGCTTATCGGACTGGAAGGCCGGCAGAGCAACCGTCATGATGGTGGCAAAGCAGGCAATGGCCGCAAAGATCGCCGCCAGAAAGCCTGGATCCGTGAGATACTCTGCTGCGTTATCGATAAAATCCATATCCGCCTGCCCTAGAAATCAAAATTGATCATGCGGCGCATGATGAAAATACCCAGCCCCATCAGAACACCGCCAGCCAGCAGGATCAGATGACCTGTCGGATTGATGAAAAGCTGCATGATGTAGGATGGCGTGGTGATATAAACGAGCACCATCACCGCAATTGGCAGCGAGCCAATGATAATCGCTGAAGCCTTCGCTTCCGAAGACAGCGCCTTGATCTTTTCCCGCAGCATTTTCCGCGACCGGATAACCGTCGACAGATTGCCCAGCGCTTCGGAAAGGTTACCACCGGCCTGCGCCTGAATACCCAGAACGATGTTGAAAAAGTTCACTTCCTGAAGCGGCACACGTTGATAGAATTTCGCCAGAGCCTGCGGAATGGACTGTCCCATGGATAGACCATCGGTGATCTGCTGGAATTCGGATCGCAAGGGATCCGGGCTTTCAACCGCAATGATGCGCAGGCATTCATTCAGCGGCAAACCGGATTTCACACCGCGAACGATAATGTCGAGCGCGTCAGCGAACTGGTTGATAATCTGCTGATGGCGGCGCTTGGTCATCATGCCCAGCACCCAGCGCGGCACCCCCAGAAAGCCGACAAATCCTGCCGCACCGGCCACGATCACGCGTGCGCCTTCGCCCAGGAAGGACTCTGTAATGCTGGAAGGGGCCATCACGAAAGCGAAGGCCGCAAGACCGCCACCGACGGCCAGAGACAAAATCCAGAAAACAGATGGTGACAGGCTGAGACCAGCCTGCTTCAGACGGGAGCCGATATCGCGCGGCACAAGGGAACGTTTGCGCTTCGCATCACCTTCGCGCAGCGTTTTCAGCATGTCCTGCGTCTTGCGACGGCGGTCGAGTGCCTGATTTGACGCCGCAACTTCTCGCGGGCTGCGGCTAAGCTGTTTGGCACGCTTGGAGGCAGCCTCGCTTTTGTCGCCGCCCATAAAGGCAAAGCCCAGCGCCGCAATGATCAGAAAAGCGAGCGCTCCGATGATGAGCGTATTGGTATCCATTAACTGGCCTCCAGCTCATCCAGGGCGTTGGCCAGATCACGTTCGAGATTGTAGTAGCGCGCGCGTTCCCAGAAACGCGGACGTCCGACACCCAGGCCCCGGTGACGGCCAATAATCTTGCCGTTTTCGTCCTCACCATCGACTTCGAACTTCATCAGATCCTGCGTGACGATCACTTCGCCTTCCAGGCCCAGAACCTCAGTAATCGAGATGATTTTCCGAGAACCATCGCGCAGTCGTGTGGCCTGAACCACAAGGTCGATCGAACCGACAATCATTTCACGAATGGTTTTTGCTGGCAGGGCGAACCCGCCCATGGTGATCATGGATTCAACCCGGCTCAGCGCCTCACGCGGCGAGTTGGCGTGCAATGTACCCATGGAGCCGTCATGGCCCGTATTCATCGCCTGCAACAGGTCAAACGCCTCAGGTCCACGCACCTCGCCCACGATGATCCGGTCCGGACGCATCCGGAGACAGTTCTTGACGAGATCGCGCATGGTCACCGCGCCTGTGCCCTCAATGTTTGGCGGGCGCGTCTCAAGTCGCACCACATGTGGCTGCTGCAATTGAAGCTCGGCGGCGTCCTCGCAGGTGATAACCCGCTCGCCCGGATCAATAAACGCAGTCAGAGAGTTCAGAAGCGTCGTCTTACCCGAACCTGTACCGCCCGAAATCAACACGTTACAGCGGCAGGCCCCGATAATCCGGAGAACTTCCGCACCCGCTTCAGAGATAGAGCCAAACTGGACAAGATTGTCGAGCTTGAGCTTGTCCTTCTTGAACTTACGAATGGTGAGCGTCGGACCATCAATCGCCAGCGGTGGTGCAATCACGTTCACACGTGAGCCATCCAGAAGACGCGCGTCACAAATCGGGCTGGCTTCATCAACGCGGCGGCCAACCTGGGACACGATACGCTGACAGATATTCATGAGCTGGGCATTGTCGCGGAAACGGATATTCGTCCGCTCGATCCGGCCATTGACCTCGATATAGGTCGTGCCCGCTCCGTTCACCATGATATCGGCAATGTCATCACGCGCCAGTAAAGGCTCGAGCGGACCATAGCCAAGAACATCGTTACAAATGTCT
>CAYFGB010000022.1:0-47984 GCA_964342455.1 uncultured Hyphomonadaceae bacterium | reverse complement strand
TTCAAAATCCGTTTTCTTCGGAAGTGCCCGTTCGAGTCGGGCCAGGGGCACCATTCTTCATTGATAGATCTCACCTCTCGACGGGACATCTCAGATAAACAGATGACCTATAAAGCCTCCATACTTACGCTGTTTCCGGATGCCTTTCCCGGCATTCTGGGCACGTCCATCATCGGTCGCGCGCTGGAAAATGAGATTTGGTCGCTGGAAGCACTGGACATTCGGGAATTTTCGGATCATAAGCACCGATCTGTTGACGACACCCCTGCCGGGGGCGGCGCCGGTATGGTATTGCGCCCCGATGTGGTCGCGTCAGCAGTTGATGAGGTCGAACGTAATGATCGGCCGCTCATTTATCTGAGCCCGAGAGGTAAAACGCTTACTCAGGCCCGGGTGCGAGACTTAGCCTCTCAGCCGGGTGTTATCCTGATTTGCGGACGCTTTGAAGGCCTGGATGAGCGTGTTATCGAGGCACGCGGCATCGAGGAAGTCAGCATAGGCGATTACGTCCTGGCTGGCGGAGAAGTGGCGGCCATGGTCCTTCTGGAGGCAGTGGTCAGACTCTTGCCCGGTGTTGCAGGCAATCATGACTCGCTCGACGAGGAAAGTTTTGAGGCCGGTCTCCTCGAGTATCCTCACTATACGCGACCACGCGTGTGGGAGGACAGGGAGATACCGGGCGTACTGCTTTCGGGTGATCACGGCGCCGTAGCGAAATGGCGACAGGATCAATCGGAAGACATTACAAGACAGCGCCGGCCAGATCTCTGGGCGGCATGGAAAGACAAGAAAGAGCAAGGCTGAGAAGCCTGGTGAACCGCGCCGGAGAGACAGAAGATGACCAACATCATCGAGACGCTTGAGAAAGAAGAAATCGCCCGCGTTATGGAAGGTAAGGAAATTCCGACCTTCTCCGCAGGTGACACGCTGACGGTAAACGTCCGCATTAAAGAGGGCGACCGCGAGCGGACCCAGCGCTTTGAAGGCGTGTGCATCGCCCGTTCAGGCGGTGGCCTGAATGAGAGCTTCACCGTTCGCAAGATCTCTTTCGGTGAAGGCGTGGAACGTGTGTTCCCACTCTATTCTCCGCTGCTGGAAAGCATTGAAGTGAAGCGTAAGGGCCGCGTCCGTCGCGCCAAGCTTTACTACCTCCGTGACCGTCGCGGTAAATCTGCCCGTATCGCTGAGCGCACAACCGGCCACGGCATCGAAGTGCGTGAAACAACTCTTGGCAAGACCGAGCGTAAGCGTCGTAACGAAGAAGCCAAAGCTGAGCGTAAGGCTCGCGCGGCTGAAGAGCGCGCAGCGCGTGAAGCTCAGAAAGCTGCCGAAGCCGCAGCGGCTGAAGCTGCAGCTGAAAACACAGAGGGCGGTGAGGACTAGAGCCCACCAATCTCTCGTAAGAATTCAGGAAACCCGGATGGTTCGCGCCACCCGGGTTTTTCTTTGCGTGTCAGTGTTCGGCCCATTGCTTCTGGTAACGGGCAAGGAATTGATCCGTTTGTCCACGCACGGACTCGTCAAATACATTCACGGTCAGATCGTCATTCGGGTTCGCGAAAAGATCTGAGGTATCCGTAAGCGTAAGCCCGGTTGAGACCGCCAGCGTGTCGATATGATCCGGATCGATACGATGGGTCTGTCCGCCTGTCTCGGTTGGCGCGCCGGCCGGTGCGCGATGATCCTGCACATAGAGACTGCCGCCGTTTTTCAGAACACGCGCGATTTCGGAAAAGGTTTTCGCAGGATCCCCCAGCGGCTCCGTTGCGCCTTCCGGCAAATACCAGAGCTCGTGTGGCCCCTGAACCCAGGTCACCACATCGACCGAGCCGGTTTCGACAACAGACAGATTATCAAAATCAGAGCGAAGATAGATCACCTGGCCCGGAAAGGTTTCCAGACGTGGTGGATTCCCGCCGCCCCAGAACTGATCAAACACGGCCGGGTTCTGCATCCAGACCCGCCCTTCCGGACCGACACTTGCAGCCAGAAGGGCTGTGAAATAGCCGCCGCCCGCTTCGAGTTCAACAACCGTATCGCTAGGCTCAATATCCATGAAAGCCAGTGTCTCAACCGGCAGACGGACATCATCCTTCGCCCGGTCTTCATCTGTTCGATAGTCTGCCAGAAGCGCGCTTTCATAAACCGACAGGTCTGCCTCGCCTGACGGGGACGAAGCCGTCTGGCAGGCACCCAGCGCAAACACCATCACCGCGGGAGCCATAAAATGCGTTTTCATTCTCACCTCCTTGTTCTCGATCAAACTACAACAATGGGGGAGATTTGCGCTGCAACTTGTTGTGATCGACAAGGACGCACAACTTAAAAACAGTTCTGGGGTCCCCCGAATTCACCTATAAAGCCTCGCTGGCAAATCCCGCCAGTTGGCCGGAGGGGCTGAAAAACATGAGTATTTTTAAAGAATTCAAGGAGTTTGCCGTCAAAGGCAATGTCGTGGACATGGCGGTCGGCTTCATTCTCGGCGGCGCGTTCTCTACCATCGTCAAATCCATGGTAAACGACATTATGATGCCGCCGCTGGGGCTTGTGCTCGGCGGTGTGGATTTCGCTGACAAGAAGATCATTCTGAAGGCGGGTGAGACGGCCGCTGATGGAAGTGTCATTGTGCCGGAAGTTGCTATGACCTACGGCCTGTTCATCAATAACGTCATCTCATTCGTTATTCTGGCCGCATGCCTGTTCTTTGTGATCAAAGGCATCAACACGGTAAAGCGCATGCAGGAAGGCGATCCGGAGCCAGAGGCCCCAAAGGAAGATCCTCCGCCACCACGCGAGCAGGTATTGCTTGAAGAGATTCGTGATCTTCTGGCCAAGAAATAAGCCAATCAGGATGATTGCGGTTCAGGGACCCGGGCGGCCAGGCATATCGCCCGGGTTTCACTGATCCTGAACGCGGAGCCGGTCAATCAAGCCCGATACGGCCTTTGCGACCTGCTGATCGCCGAAGAGAAATCAGAGCCTGGTCCAGAATGTCCTGCGATGAGGCACAGGCCAGTTGCGGGCCAAGCCGGGCAGGCTGGCCCTCCCAGTCACACGCCACACCGCCAGCGCCCCGCACAACCGGAATCAACGCCGCCACATCGTGCGGCTGGAGCCCTGTTTCAGTGACAAGATTGATATCGCCGCCAGCCAGGCGTGCATAGGCGTAGGCATCCAGACCGTAACGCGTCAGTTTTGCTGTCTGGCGAAGGTGCTCGAACGCGCCGCGTTCGGACGGCGTCAGAATGAACGGATCAGTTGTCGAAAGAATGGCCCCTGTGAGCCTGCTCTCCCTGCCCACCTGCAGTGTTTCAACCCGGCCACGCGTCTCCAGAATGGCATCATCAGTCCAGCCGACATAACGCTCATCCAGATAGGGTTGATCGATAACGCCGATAATCGGTTCATCGCCGCGCACACAGCCGATCAGAGTGGTCCAGCTTGGCAGGCCGGCGATGAAGGCGCGCGTGCCATCAACCGGGTCGAGATACCAGGTCCAACCGCTTGTGCCTTCTGTAACGCCGAATTCTTCACCGTTAATGCCGTCGTCGGGCGCTGCTCGAGCCAGATAGTCCCGCATCGCCGCTTCGGCGTCGCGATCTGCTTTCGTGACGGGATCAAAATCGCCCGGCCCGGCCTTGTCGATGGTTTCACCATGCTGTCGAAACAGCGGCAGGGTAACTTTCGCCGCGATCTCAGCCAGCTTTCTGGCAAGATCGACACGAGAAGTCAGCTCGGAAGGCGGGGCAGGCAAGTCGGACATGACTTGTCCCTGCCCCAGCTTTGAGCGGTTATCAAGATGCGACGTGCGTCGCGTCGGATTCAAGCGCCTTGGCCAGCTCGAGCAGTCGTTTGCGTGGCCGCTCACTCAGACGATAATAGGCACGCACCAGTTCAAGCGTCTCTTTCTGGGAAAGAATATCGCCTTCCAGATCATCTGTGTCATTCGCTGGCTTCACATTGACGTCCAGCTGTTCGGCCAACCCGTCGAAAAAATACTGTACCTTGACGTTCAACGCACAGGACAGATCGAACAGACGTCCTGACGTTATGCGGTTCGCGCCACACTCGTATTTCTGGATTTGCTGGAACCGTACACCCACCTGACTGGCCAGTTCCTGCTGGGTAAGCCCCAGGAGGCGGCGACGACGGCGCAGGCGCTTACCCACGTGAAGATCAATATCTGTGGCCATACTCTTAACCCTTCCGCACACTTTCCGTCCCGTTCAGGGACATTCATCACCTGAAAGAGCAATCAATGTGCCGAAAAGAATGGTGCGGCGCATCATTGTGTTGTTGCGATGCACAATTTTTTCGGTGTTTTTTGGCCGATTTTGATCCCCTGCGACACTTTTACAGGTTCGGAGCTGTATTTTCTTCACAAAAGGGGGTTGCGCTTTTTGCAATGCAGCGTATTTTGAACTCACAACGTTTTGCGTTGTCGCCCTCATTTGGGGCGTTTCCTCCCTATGACTTTATGCCGCGCCTTTTGGCGCGGCTTTTTTTTGGTCCGCCCAGGTCATAATTTCTTTTGCAACGCACATAAGATCGTCCCGCAGCCGACGGAAGCCAGGCTTTAGCTCAACCGCCATTTCATCCATATAAAGCTTACGGTTGATTTCGATCTGTATCGCGTGGCGATCTTCAACCGGCCGTCCATGTTTCTGAGTCAGATAGCCGCCAGCATAGGGCATGTTGCGCAATACCCGGTAACCACGCCGGGCGAACACGCCTTCCACCCGGCGTACCAATGTCTCATCACAGGATTCACCGTGACGTGAGCCGAGAACAATATCAGCCTGCATCCGGCGCCCCGCCACGACGGACGGCATGGAGTGGCAATCCACCATGACCGAATTGCCTGTCTGGTGGTGAAGCCGGGACAGCCAGCCATCAAGCGCCTGATGATATGGTGTGTAGGCCATCGCCAGACGGTCGTCCGCCTCCTGACGGGTCAGCATTCGCGCGTGAATATCTTCACCACTGGCCGCAATGCGCGGAATACAGCCCAGACCCGCCTCGACACGCGGAGAGCGCTCACCGGCCGGATTAGGCGGCCCATCACGAAACATGCGCGAGTCGAGCTCTGTTTCTGAACGATTGAGATCAACATAAGACCGCGCATACTTGGCGCAGATCAGACCCGCACCAAATGCCCTCACACCTGAGAACAGATGATCGACGAATGCATCTTCGACACGGCGTAGATCCATGAGCGGGACACGTAGCAGGGACAGGAAATCATCCGGATAGTAACGACCGGAATGGGGCGAGGAAAACAACACCGAACAATCTTCGACAGGTGCTGACAGGCTGAACGCCGGTGGCGCGGCATCTGTCATCAAGACTGCGTCTGAAATCGGGCCCGAGGGTTGCATCCCGCCTATCGTTTGCAAAAGCGCGCATTCGTCAAGTCACAACTGCGCGCCAATGCTATGGAAACCCGTTCCGTGATCGGGTCAGAAGTTAAAGACCGGAAAATCTCTGTAAGGCGCGCAGGGCACGGCCATATATTCGCCGAACGTATCTGTTCGATCCGTCGACAGACACACGCCAATCAAATCATCCACGCCGCCGCCAATATGCAGGCTTCTTGAGCCGTTGGCGGCCAGTCCAACCTGATAGTAGCTGGCCTTCACTTCATCCATCAGAAACGCGTTTTCGCCCGTGATCTCAATCCGGAACGCGTCGACTTCTTCTGCGAGCGATTTCGAGTGCCATTTGGTATCCGCCCCTGTAGCACCACAATTGATGTTGTCGCCCTCAATTGATTCTGTATCGAGAATTCGCCCATCCTTCATGAAATGTACCGTCACCGTGTCCCGCGTATCAGTGTGCTGGACATGCTGGAAGAAGGCATTGGTCGCCATATAGCAGTCAATCTCGACCGTATACCGGTAAGCGTATTGCGGGGTTTTGCTGTTCGCATGCGCCCAATGAGGCGAAATGAAACTGCCTTTTGTTTCAATGTCTTCCGGCGTACCGATGTAAATGACATTGTTCATGTCATAAGTGTCTTCGAGGTCTGACGTGTCATGGATCGTCAGATCGTTCGAGATTTCGCCATTCACCCGGATTCGCTGAGACCCGGGAGAAGCGATGGTATTGAGCGCAGAGCCTATACCAACGCCCTGAGAGTCGAGCGCAGAGAACCATGCGCCTTCCGCCACGCCGCCTGGCAATGCCACACCCATGACGGAACCAGCTGCCGCCAGAACGACTTCCTTGCCCACCGAACAGCCTTCGCATCGCACGACAGCGAACATGTTACCCGTCGGAGACGTGACACAGCTTTGGCGATTTTGCTGTTGCGCCAGATTTCGGATCAGCTGGGTCTTGTAGGGCGCCACATGAACGCCTTGGCATTCCTCGCGTCCTGTTTCGAGATTTATGCCGCACGCGCCTGTGCCTATGCGGCGGTCCCGGCGAATGAGAAGTCGGTTTTCCCAGGGACGGGAATTATCAACGATGACGTCAGTTGGTTTGTACCAATCCACTGTCACCATATAGTCACCGTCATTCGTGACGCATTGTTTTTCGTCCGCCGTTACCGACCCCAGCAGAGCAGCTGATGTCGCCCCGCACAGCACGGCATTTCGAATCGTCTGCATAAACATTTTCAGCAATTGAACATCCCTCAAGAGTTGGCACCGCGTGCGCCCCACACACATGCTTATCTTGCCGGATGACAGGCGACCCGCCGCATGAATTTATCTGAAGATGACAGTTTCTTCCGCGACCCCCGCAAAAACCTGACTCTGCTAACAGGCGAGCGACGAAAATTTGCAAAGTGAGTCTTTGTATTCACGGCTGGTTTACTCTGGTCTATGATATTTGACCGGGACTGGTGGCAATAGGATCCGACAATGACAAAAATCCTGCTTGCGGAAGATGACGACTCTCTTCGCAGCTTTCTGACAGCCGCGCTGAAACGTGCCGGGCACGATGTTCAGGGATATGAGGATGGTGATCAGGCGCTCTCCGCTCTGGAGCGGGAAGTGTTCGATCTGCTGCTGACGGATATTCAAATGCCCGGCATTGACGGTATTGAGCTCGCGCGTCGCGGCGCGGAACTCGATCCTGCCATGAAAATTGTCTTCATCACCGGATTTGCGGCTGTGGCGTTGTCGAACAAGTCGAACACGCCTGCGGGCGCAAAAATTCTCTCAAAACCGTTTCACCTGCGCGAACTGGTGGATGAGGTTGAGCGCGTCATGGCGGCCTGAGACCGCCACAACACCAATCCTTCAAACAGGCTTTCCTAGCCGCGGCACATGGCGCAAAGCTTGTTGCCGTCAGGGTCGCGCAGGTAAGCAAGGTAAAGCTTCATGCCGCCGCCATCGCGCCAGCCTGGCGGGTCTTCAATCGGTGTACCGCCAGCTGCTGCTCCCGCCTTATGCCAGGCATCAGCCTGTTCGGGGTTTGCTGCCGCAAAACCGATTGTCATGCCATTGCCAGCGCTCGCCGCTGCGCCATCAATCGGCTTGGTGACCAGGAACACACCACCATTGTTCATGTAAACGAGACGACCCTTAGGGTCGGTAATGCCCGGCTGACCGCCCATCGCGCCGAAAACGGCGTCATAGAACGTCTTGGCTTTGTCCAGATCGTTCGATCCAACCATCATGTGACTGTACATAGATTTCCTCCTCTTATGCCGGAATGAAAGAGCACACTTCTCACAAGAGCGGAATATGTTTCCTGACGGCAGGGGCGGGTCCGAGAGCTCCTTCACGCAAATATGAAAACGGCGCACCTCACAGTGCGTCGCCTTCGTCTCGTCTTTGTTGTTCGGCAGCTCGAGCCGTGGACTAGAACGTCACGACCGAACGGATCGATTTGCCCTCATGCATCAGGTCAAACGCGTCGTTGATCTTTTCGAGCGGCATGACGTGCGTGATCATCGGATCGATCTGAATTTTGCCATTCATGTACCAGTCGACAATTTTCGGGACATCCGTTCGGCCTTTCGCGCCGCCAAACGCCGTACCGCGCCAGTTCCGGCCCGTTACCAGCTGGAATGGACGGGTGGAGATTTCCTTGCCGGCTTCTGCAACACCAATGATGACGCTTGTGCCCCAGCCGCGGTGGCAGCATTCGAGCGCCTGACGCATGACATCTGTATTGCCCGTACAGTCGAAGGAATAGTCCGCGCCGCCATCGGTGAGTTCAACAATTGCCGCGACAACATCGGAGGTGTTCTTCGGATTGACGAAATGCGTCATGCCGAATTTCTCGCCCCATTCCTTTTTCGAATCGTTGATGTCGACACCGATGATCATGTCGGCACCAGCCATTTTCGCGCCCTGAATAACGTTGAGGCCGATGCCGCCAAGGCCGAAAACGACAACATTATCGCCGACCTGAACCTTGGCCGTGTTGGTGACCGCGCCTACCCCGGTTGTTACGCCGCACCCGACATAGCAAGTCGTTTCAAACGGTGCGTCCTCGCGGATTTTCGCTACGGCAATTTCCGGCAGAACGGTGAAATTCGAAAAGGTTGAGCAGCCCATATAATGGTAGATGGTCTCACCCTTATAGGAGAAGCGAGATGTGCCGTCCGGCATCAGCCCCTTGCCCTGGGTTGCGCGAATGGCAGTGCAGAGGTTTGTCTTGCCAGACAGGCAGGATTTGCACTGGCGGCATTCCGGCGTGTAAAGCGGGATTACGTGATCACCCGGCTTGACGCTGGTCACGCCCGCGCCGACCTCGCGCACAACGCCCGCACCTTCATGGCCGAGAACGCTGGGGAAGATGCCTTCCGAATCAAGCCCATCGAGCGTGTAAGCATCTGTGTGGCAAATACCCGTGGCCATAATCTCGATAAGGACCTCACCGGCCTTCGGGCCTTCCAGATCCAGTTCAACAATTTCAAGCGGTTTCTTGGCTTCAAAAGCGACGGCTGCGCGGGTTTTCATTTGGATCTCCAGACAATTTTTCTGACTTTAACCGGACGCCTTGTTGCGATAAACCGTGTAGTTTGAAATTCATCATTGCCATACAGGGATAATAATGAGCCGTTGGGACGGAATTGAGGAGTTTGTGGCGGTCGCCCATCATGAAAGCTTCAAGCATGCAGCCGAAGCTCTGGGCCAATCGACCAGCCATGTGAGCCGGGCCGTTATGCGACTTGAGGCGCAACTCGATGCCCCGCTTTTCTTCCGCACCACCCGGAAGGTGACCCTGACCGATACCGGTCGCACCCTGCTTGGCCATTGCGCTCAACTGGTAAAAGACCGGGACGAGGCATTTGCCCTGATCGGCGGGGACAGCGAACCTCAGGGCGAACTGCGTATCACCTGCGCCACAGCCCTGGGGGAACGGTTCGTCTCGCCTATTATTCGCCGTTTCATGCAGGAATATCCGCGACTGTCCGTGTTTCTCGATCTCTCGAACCGGCAAAAGGATCTGGTCGCGGAAGGCTATGATATCGCCATTCGTACAGGCGATCTGGAGGACTCGCGCCTTATCCGCACAAGACTGACAACGCGGAAATGGCGGGTATGCGCGTCGCGGGACTATTTCTCAGGCCGCTCAGCGCCGCAAACACTGGACGATCTTGATGCGCATGAATGCGTCATCGGTTCGTCTGATGCCTGGTTGTTTGAAGTGGAGGGTGAGCGCCGCGTTTTCCATCCGCGCGGTCGGCTGCGCTGCAATTCCGGCGCGTCCGTTCTGGATGCGGTGCTGGCCGGTGTCGGTCTTTGCCAGCTACCGGATTTCTATGTCCGCGACGCGATTGAACGTGGGCGTCTTATCCCTGTGCTGGATGCCTTCCAGCCGCCGCCAGAGCCGATCTGGGCCATCTATCCCCATCGTCGCCATCTCCAGCCGAAAGTTTACATGCTGGTGGAATTGTTGCGGGCTGAACTGGGACGCGCGATAAATGGTCCGGAGGCGTAGCAGAGATTTATCAGGAGAGCCGACATGCCATGGCGGAGTCTGACACTCATCTTTCTGGGCATTGTCCTCCTTGCCGCCTGCTCGCCGCAACAGAGCCAGGCAGGCACGGAGACATTTATCATGCCCGATGACAGACCGACGAAAATTGTCATGCTGGGCGACAGTCTGACCGCCGGATATGGGCTGCGCCGCCGGGACGCATTGCCCAATGTCGTTGAACGCCATCTGACAGAGGCCGGATGGGACGCCACGTTGATCAATTCGGGCATTTCGGGCGACACCACGGGCGGCGCGCTCGCCCGGTATGCTGAAAGTGTGTCTGACCATCAGCCCGATGTGCTGGTGATCCTGCTCGGCACCAATGATTTTCTGAGTGGCATTTCAGCCGCTCGCGCGAGGCAAAATCTCGAACGCATCATTTCACGTGCCCAAGGCAATGACATCCACGTCGTTCTTGTGGGCATCCGCCCCCGGTTCACCGAAGTCCCGCAAGCCATTCAGGACGAATATACCGGCATGTTCGAGAGCCTGGCGGCCGACAGAAATCTGTCCTTCCACCCCGATCTGATGGAAGGTGTCTGGCATAATGCCGACCTTATGATGATTGATGGGCTCCACCCCACAGCCGACGGTGTTGAGGTGATGGGAGAACGGCTCTCAGACATGCTGAAAACCATTCTCCGGAATACGCCCGCTGCGGACGACTAGAACACCACCACGCTACGTACGCTCTCTCCTGAGTGCATCAGGTCGAACGCCTTGTTGATGTCTTCGAGGGGCATAGTGTGGGTGATCATGGAATCGATCTCGATCTGACCGCCCATATACATGTCGACGATTTTCGGCACGTCAGTCCGGCCCCGTGCGCCGCCAAAGGCTGTGCCGATCCAGCTTTTCCCGGCAATCAATTCCATCGGAATCGCCGAAACCCGCTTTTCTGCCGGTGCCAATCCAACGATAACGCTGGTGCCCCAGCCCATACGCGCGCTCTCGAAAGCCTGCTCCATCACATCAGTGATCCCTATACAGGCAAAGGAGTAGTCCACGCCCATACCGGTCAGCGCCATGATCTGTTCAGCCGCCGTACCGCCCTTCGTCGGATTGACGAAATGCGTCATGCCGTATTTGCGGCCCCATTCGGCTTTGCTGTCATTCAGATCAACGCCGATAATCATGCTGGCACCAGCCAGTTTTGCGCCCTGAACCACGTTCAGACCAATACCGCCAAGGCCGAACACAGCCACTGTGTCGCCCGGCTTCACGCCTGCTGTGTTGATGGCTGCGCCGACACCAGTGGTCACGCCGCACCCGATATAACAGGCGCTTTCAAACGGTGCGTCATCACGGATTTTCGCTACAGCGATTTCCGGCATGACCGTGTAGTTTGAGAATGTGGAACAGCCCATGAAATGATAGACAGGCTGACCCTTATAGGAAAAACGGGACGTTCCATCCGGCATTAATCCCATGCCCTGTGTTTCCGCCAAAGCGAGACAGATGTTTGTCTTGCCGGACAAACAGTTAACACACTGGCGGCACTCGGCCATGTAGAGCGGGATCACATGATCGCCCGGCTGAACCGTCGTGACGCCCGCCCCGACTTCGCGAACAATGCCAGCGCCTTCATGACCGAGAATGGTGGGCCAGACGGGCCGCTGGTCGCCGCCATTCAATGTGTGCAGATCGGAATGGCAAATACCGGTTGCCTTGATCTCGATCAGGACCTCACCGGCCTTCGGGCCTTCCAGATCCAGTTCAACGATTTCCAGTGGCTTGTTCACCTCAAAGGCCACGGCTGCGCGTGTTTTCATGTTTTCCTCCCTGATATTTTTGATCAGCGTAACCGGAAAATTCCACGCCAGCCATTCAAATTCTGACATTTTCGCCCTTAACGTTCGGGAAGCAAGCGGGCTTTTCACCAGACGACTGCCCCTGATCAGAGCCGTTACAGCTCTGCTTTTATTTGCTTTCCTGCCTGGGTCGCTTCACTCTTTTCGAGCGGCGCGGACATTTGGAATGCTGGCCATCGGTTTGTCCCCGATCAGGGATTGTGTGTTGCATTAATTACCGATTGTTGCGCAGCTCCTCGTCTGCTTGAACAGGAGACGAACCAGCTTTCTATCGACACCATGCCAGGGGAATTCTGCGATGATTGAAACCGTATCGACCAACAAGGCTTTTGGCGGCGTTCAGGGCGTTTACAAGCACGCATCATCCTCAACCGGCACAGACATGACGTTTTCTGTGTATGTCCCGCCCCATGCTGAAGGCAAGAAATTGCCGGTCATCTGGTATCTGTCAGGCCTGACCTGCACACATGCAAATGTCACCGAAAAGGGCGAGTTTCGAGCCGCATGCGCAGAACTCGGGCTGATCTTTATCGCGCCAGATACCTCACCGCGCGGAGACGGCGTGGCTGACGATCCGGATGGCTCTTACGATTTCGGGCTGGGCGCGGGGTTTTACGTGAATGCCACAGAAGCTCCGTTCGCCCAGCATTATCAGATGCGGGATTACATTGAAAAAGAGCTGCCGGCGCTGATCGCCGGGCATTTTCCGGTAGATATGTCGCGCCAGGGGATTATGGGCCACTCCATGGGCGGGCATGGCGCGTTGACCATCGGGCTTCGTAATCCGGAAACATACCGCTCGGTCTCGGCCTTCGCGCCGATTGTATCACCGCTCAACTGCCCATGGGGTGAAAAAGCACTGACAGGCTATATCGGCCCGGACAAGTCAAACTGGCGGGCTTATGATGCCTGCGCCCTGATTGAGGATGGCGCACGGCTTTCAAATGGTCTGCTGATCGATCAGGGAACGGGCGACAATTTCCTCGAAAAAGAACTGAAAACCCATCTCCTTTCTGAGGCTTGCGAAAAGGCAGGTCAGGCCGCGGATATCCGCATGCAGGATGGCTATGACCATTCGTACTATTTCATCTCCACCTTCATGGCAGAGCATCTGAAATGGCATAAGGCGCGGCTCTAGCGTCGCAGGTTCAGTTTTTTCGGCAGGAACGCCGGAAGGGCAGCGACAATGACGCTTTTCACAAAGCCGCCAAACAGGAAGGGCATAAAGCCATTTCTGAACGCCCCCTCGACACCAATAGAGAGGCTGAGCCAGGCCATGCCAATCGACAGAATGAGAACGTGCAGCGCAATCGCACCGCCGAGCCGGTTGATGGTCGGACCGAACTGGCTGCGTGGGGAAAGCGATCCAGCCAGATAGGCCGCCAGAATGAATGACCAGAGATAGCCGGCTGTGGACCCGGTCAACGCGCCAATGCCTGATTTTCCATCCGATAAGACCGGCAAACCAATCGCCGCTAGCAGCAGCCAGATTAACACCGTCAGCGCCCCAATCCGCCCACCAAGCAGAATGCCCAGAAGCAGGACGACCACAGTCTGAAGCGTGGCCGGGACGGGCCGAAGCGGGATGGAGATCCAGGACGACACGGTAAGCGCCAGAACGCCAAGAATGATGGCTATCGAGAGATTGAAGAGGCTTTTGGTTTTCATAAGCGATCTATAACAGCGCGCACGCCGTTCACCCAGACATGCCGTTGAGGCAAACAGAGATTATAGCTTGCCAGAGCTCATACTATTATATAACGCGTTATATATCTTGTTATGGAGTATGACATGTCCAAAGATGCGCTCGCCGACCTTGGCTATCTGTTTCTGGGCAGCCGGATGAAACGTCTGGCCGAGCGGATGCAGGCCGACGCTCACAGAATTTTCAAGGCACATGGGCATGCCGATCTGCAGCCCGCCTTCTATGCAATACTGGCAACGCTGGACATGGAAGACGGTTTGTCGGTCGGCGACCTGGTCGAAAGGCTCGGCATTTCTCAGCCAGCGGTCACGCGCTCTGTTTCCGGCCTGAAAGACCATGGCCTGATTGACCTGCGTTCATCGGAAGCCGACCAGCGTGTGCGTCATGTCTGGCTGACGGCCGATGGCCAAGCCCTGATCGCTGATCTCAAGGTGACAGCCTGGCGCGATATTCGAGCGGCCGCGAAAGACATTTGCAAGGGCGTAAGCGGAGACGTTCTGGAGGTTTTGAGCGTGCTTGAATCCCGTCAGACCGAGACTCCTCTGGAGAAGCGATGCCGTCCACCCGCCGGGCTCTCGGTCATTGAGTATGATCCCGCCCTGGCGCCTGACTTCTACAGGATTAACCGCGAATGGATCGAGGATATGTTCACCATGGAGGCAACCGACGAAAAGGTGCTGTCGGACCCGGACACGCATATCATTTCGAAAGGTGGAACCATCCTGTTTGTGCACTCGGAGACAAACGGGCTCGTTGGCACGGGCGCACTAATGCCCGCCGGCGAAACAGGCAGTTTCGAGCTGACAAAAATGGGGGTTCTTGCGACGTCTCGCGGCGAAAAGGCTGGTGAATTTCTGCTGGCAGCGCTTCTGAGAAAGGCGCGTGATATCGGTGCTCGGGAATTATTTCTGCTCACCAATGCCAAGTGTGAAGCAGCAATTCACCTCTATGAAAAGCTCGGCTTCCGACATGATGACGATATCATGCAGCGCTTTGGCGCCCGATATCAACGATGTGATGTCGCCATGAGCTATCCATTACCGCGTTGATCCAAAGAGATCCCAGACCTCACGGACTTCAACTTTGGAGGTTTTCAGCTCGAGCACGGGATGCCTGGCCGCCAGTGCCATGGCTTCGGCCTTGTTCCGACACTCCACTATCTCCATACCGCACACAATGTGGCTTTCATCGGAGACGGGTCCCTCAACAATGACGGGCTTTCCTTCCTGCATGACAATATGATCGGCTGCGCCGCCTGGCAGAAACGGCTGCTGCATGACCAGTTTACCGTCACGGGTCAGCTGTTCAATCCAGTTGCGCATCTGACGCACCAGATGGGGATCTACGTCAACGCCATCGGGCGGATAGATCAACAATACAAACCGCATAGGGCACTCCTGCGCCCCTCCCTGCAGTCTGGACTGTCCCATGAATTCGTTAAGGCAAACCGGATAAACCGGCTGAAGTTTCAATGAACAAGCGTATCGAGGCGCGCAGGCTAGGCGTCGCGTCCTTCCCGGCTGGCGACCTGAACAGGTTGCGCCTCCGGGCGGAAGGACAGTGTGGATTGCGGGAACGGAATGGTAATGCCCTTTTCGTCGAGCGCATCTTTCACGGCAAACGCCACTTCGTCATAGGTGTTGCGTTGTGCGCGAGGTTCGCTATCGGCCCACCAAAGCAGCTTGAAATCGATACTGGAGCCGCCAAAACCAACGCACTTTACCTCCGTATCCTTTTTGTTGCTCACCGTATCGCACTTGCCCAGAGCGTCCCGCAACGCCGACTGGACGACATACATGTCTGAATCATAGTCCACGCCGACAACCAGTTCCTGACGACGAAGGGGTTCATCTGTCTGAATCTCGATCGGATTTTTGAACAAATGCGCATTTGGCACGATGATCAGTTCGCCTGAGGTGTCACGGACATGTGTTTCGCGGATCTGGATGTCTTCGATTCGCCCGAATACATCATCAACCTCGATGACATCGCCAATTCTCATTTTCTTGCGGGCCAGAATGATCACGCCAGCCAGAAAGTTTTCGAAAATATCCTTAAACGCGAAACCGATTGCGACGGTCGTCAAGCCCAGCCCGGCGATCAGATTAGCCGGTGTGATGGATGGAAACACTATGGTGATGGCAAAGGCCACACCGACAATCCATGACGCGATGCCAATAAGGTTTTTCGTCAGTTGAACCAGCGCCTTGCGGATTCTCGCCCGGATCATCACACTGCCAATAATACTGGCCAGAACGCGTCCACCGAGCAGAACCAGAAGAAAAGCCAGAACGCCCAGACCGATTTGCGGCAAACGTTCAACAAAACCGCTGATCAGAGACATAATCGTTCCCCAGATCAGCTCGAGCGGTTCAAAATTGCTAAGGTCATCCATAAAAAGCAAATGCCAGACAGGGTCAGTTGTTCCCGGCTGGCACTAATCAAGAAGAGAAAATACGTCTTGTTTTCAGGGCTCAGGCGGCGCGCTGAAAATCCTGCGTCGAATTTTTTGGAGTGAAGTCAGAGGCATCCACCGGCAGCATGCAAATGACCTTCGTGCCCTGCCCCGGTGCAGACTGCATCAGTACCTGACCATTGTGCAGCTCGACGAAGGAGCGAACCAGCGCAAGACCAAGCCCTGCCCCCTGGCGATCACCTGAGCTGAAACTGTCAAAAGCAGATGCCTGTTTCTCAAAATCAATGCCCGCGCCCGTATCGGTGACGGACAGAGTGATGATGTCTTCCATCCGGCTGGCTTCGACCGTGATCCGCCCACCCGGCTCGGTAAACCGGCGGGCATTGGAGAGCAGATTGAAAAGGATCTGACGGATACGGCGTTCATCCGCACTCATTTCGCCGATGTCTGGCTGAATGCTGGTTTCGATGGTGATTTCGGTGTCGGCAATATTGGACACCATCATGTTGACGCTGTCCTGAATGACTTCGCCCAGATCTACAGAAGAAATATCAAGATCGAGACGCCCGGCCTCGATCATGGCGAGATCCAGAATGTCATCAATCAGTTTGGAGAGTGTATTTGACGCCTCACCAATCGACTGCATGGAGCTGGACTGCAGATCGTTCATTTCGCCCGCAGCGCCGCTCTCCAGGAATTGCGTATAACCCACAATCGCGTTCAGCGGGTCGCGCAGCTGATAGCTGACATTCCGGACGAATTCCGTGCGCAGTCTGTCAGCCGTTTCAAAGGCTTCTGCCCGCTCACGCAGAGCCGCTTCGACGCGGCGTGCGGCAGTCATGTCGACAAAAGCGATCAGCGTTGCGCCATCGGGCAGAGGCTGTGTGAGATAGGTGATCACCGTGCCGTCAGAGCGTTTCATCTCGCCAGATGTTTCGCGGCGCGCTTCAGGCGACGGGTTGGTGACGTGGCCTTTGATGTTCTGCCAGATGGCCTGATCATGGAACAGCTTCATGCAAAGCGAGGAGACATGATCAATGTCGGTGTCGCCGGAAATGTCTTTCTCTTCCAGCTCCCAAAGCCGCAGGAAGGAGGCGTTGAACAGTTTCAGCCGACCATCACTGCCAAACACGGTCACCGCTTCATGCAGATTGTTCAGCGTGGCCGACTGGGTCTTCACGATCTGATTATAGCGGGTTTCGAGTTGCAGCTGGTCTGTAATATCCTTGAACAGGATCAGAAGCCCGCCCAGCGGGTGATGCTGGCGCGTAACGCGAAGCGTGCGGCTGTCCGGCAAACGCCAGATATCCTCAGCCACGCTTTGCTTCATCTGATAGTGCGCCAGCTCTTCGGCCCGCCACTCGCCGAAATTGGCACGGGCTGGCAGTTTGCGATCTGATCGGAGCTGATCAAGAATCTGGCCATGGTTGGGGCGTTCCAGCAGGAAGCTTTCCTTCAGCCCCCACAGACGCGAGAAGGCCCGGTTATGATACACCAGCCGACGATCCGCGCCGAAAATGGCCACGCCTTCATCAATATGGTTCAGCGTCTCATCATGCGCACGCACATGGCGCTGCAAATCTTCCTTGGCGTCGACTTCCTCTGTGACATCAAACGCCATTGCGCCTGCGCCACCTGAAAGTGGGAACGTGAGAATCCGCATGGACCGGCGCTCGCCACCAATAGCGATCTGACGGGTCTCCACAATGTCGCGGTTCTTTTCGATTGTGGCTTTGACTTGATCCTGAACCTGCTGGTCGAAATGGATCTGACGCTCCAATGCGCCATCAAGCGTTTTGGCCTCAACCGCGTCCAGATAGGCATTGTTAGCCCATTGGAGGCGTCCAGCCCCGGACAAGCGCCAGGCCGGGAAAGGTGCCTTGCCCAGCATGTCGAGAAAGGCTGTCGGGTCACGCGCAACGATCTGCCTGGCTTCCTCGATACGACCACGGGCCGAGCTTTCCTCAAGCCCTTTGATTGTAGAATCGGTGAGCCATAGCACGGCGCGCGCGCCAGCCGTTCGGCCATCCGCTTCGAGAAAACGGCCTGACGGGCCGATAATGGTCAGTGAAAATGGCGCACCGTTCAGACGGAGCTCCCGAAGGCGCTGGCGAAGCGTGGCATCTTTGCCGGCCGCGTCGCGCGCTTCCAGATCGGCAAGCCCCTCGACAATACGGATCGCCGGGTCCTGAGAAACCGAGTCATCGGTGAACCGCAACATGCCGCCCAGCGCCACCGGAGATCCGTAAACCTGAGGCTGGCCGATTTCGTCGCCTTCCAGTTCATCATCTTCCCAGACAAGGATGACGCCCGGATGCGCTCCGAAAATGCTGTCGGCTCTGGCGAGGCGTTCTTCTGACTGTTGAGCACGCTGCCGAAACCGGTTTGCCGCGCCACGCTGACCATCTGTGACACGCAGCGACCAAAGCATGGAGGACAGTGCAAGCGCCGATGCGCCCACAGCCACCAGTACCGGGATTTGATCTGCGTTGATCGCCATTCAGCAGCTCCAAACCGAATCAGTCTGACGAATTTACATACGTCGTCACGTTAACGAAATGCATCATGTCAGTTAACGGCCCGTTAATGAAGGTAAATGGTCGGTGAGTCCTCTTAAACAGTGAGGATGGTAAAACGACCGTCTTGTTTGGTGCTCTGATTGCACGCCCCATTGACCTTACCCAGTGGCAAATGGCTAAACGAGACTGCCCTGTAATGTTTTTGTAAAGCCTGCTTCATGACTCACACGCTCGACCCTGATGACTGGAACGCGTTTCGCGCGCGTGCCCACAAGCTTCTTGATGACGTGATTGACCATATGGAAACCTATCGCGAAGGCAGTGTCTGGCACTCACCGGATAATGCCGCCACCACGCTTAGTCTGGCAGGCGGTACAGGCACAGGCGAGGCTCAGACCGATGCAGCGCTGAAATCGCTTTTGCCATTTGGCGTTGGCAATACGCATCCACGGTTTTTCGGCTGGGTCCATGGGGCTGGTACGCCGAGCGGTATTCTGGCCGACATGGTAGCCGCAGGCATGAACGCCAATTGCGGCGGGCGGAACCATGCGGCCATCCGCATTGAGCGCGACCTAATTGCCTATTGTCTTTCGCTTTTCGGGTTTCCCGATACAGGCAGCGGCCTGATCACATCCGGCACGAGCATGGCAACAGTGGTTGCCCTGAAAGTGGCGCGCGACAAGGCGCTTGGCTTTGCAGACCGGACAACCGGGCTCGCCGATAGCGCCCATCTTGTTGGTTACACATCAGAGGGCGCACACAATTGCATTGCCCGCGCTTTCGATATTCTGGGACTCGGCTGGAACGGACTGCGCAAAATTCCGGTAGATGCGGATCGGCGAATGGACGCCGATGCACTGGCCGCAACCATTGCAGAAGACCGCGCGAACGGGCTGAAACCTTTTCTGGTGTGTGCGACCGCCGGAACCGTTAACACTGGCGCGATTGATGATCTGGAGCTGATCGGTTCTATCGCCCGCGAAAACGGCCTCTGGTTTCACATTGACGCTGCCTTTGCGGCTGCCCTGCAGTTTTCGCCGACACACAGAGACAGGCTGGCCGGTCTTTCAAAGGCGGACTCGCTCGCCTTCGACTTTCACAAATGGATGCAGGTCAATTACGACGCCGGGTGCGTACTGGTCCGCGAGGAAGAACTTCATCGCCGGGCATTTTCAGACAGGCCCGATTACCTCTCCGGCACGACGCGCGGGCTCGCCGCAGGCAATCCATGGCCCGTTGAGTATGGCCCGGAGCTCTCTCGCGGCTTCCGCGCTCTGAAGGTCTGGTCGCAATTGCTGGAGCACGGGCCAGACAAGCTGGGTCAGATTGTTGATGCCAACATCGAGCAGGCCGGATATCTGGCCCAAAAGGTAGAACAATCCGTTTCGTTAGAGCTTCTGGCTTATCGCGGCCTCAATATCTGCTGTTTCCGATATATCGGCCAGGGCCTGGACGAGGCGGGTCTTGATGCACTGAATGAAGAGATCGTTATCCGACTTCAGGAAGCCGGGATCGCCGCGCCCTCCACCACCCGAATTGGAGAAAAACTCGCCATTCGGGTGAACATCACAAATCACCGCACTCAGCTTTCGGACATTGATGTTCTACTCGACGCCGTAATCGGAATAGGGCTCGGGGTTAACCAGATCTAATGTATCATCCCGTCCCATCTCGATCGGACCTGCGGGATAATCCTTGCGGGCATAGTGATCATAGGGATCAAGCTCATAATCTGTCTTCAGCCCACCTACACTTTCGGCCGTCGCCGCTGAAAGATCACACACCGCGAGACGCTTGTAGTAATCGAAGGACCGACAGGTGAATTCTTCCATCTTCAGGCATTCGCGCATGCATTGTTCAGGCGTGACATCGCGGAATTTCTTGTGATTATACAAACGGATCGCGGCATCCGGCGTTTTCTCGAACTGAGCGCGCAAGGCCTCGTTTGGTGCGGCGATGCCAAAATGCCAGCCGAGCACGGCCAGCCCGAGCGCGGCCACAACGCCCCCCGACAGGATCAGCGCATAATTTCTGACAAATGCGATGAATGGATGGCCTCGTTGCGTTTGCCCGGTTTCAGTCGTGGTCACTTCACCGACAAACCGGACGCCAACATTTGGAATGGTTCGGATCAGTCTCTGCGCGCTGCCATTGTCGCCAATGGCAGACCGTGTCGCCCGCAAGCGACTGGCCAGAGAGGCATCGGAAACCACCCGGCCATTCCAGACCTCGGCATTGATCTCGTCTTTCGTCACAACACGGTCTGCGTTTTTCACCAGAAGAATGAGAAGACGGAGAACCTGCGGCTCAAGCCGGACCTCTTCGGCACCGTGGAAGAGCGTTAGTCGGGTCTCATTTAGCGTGTAGTCCTCGAATTTGTGGATTACCTGAATCGTCATCGATGAACACGCCCGAATTTTGCGGAATCTGGGTAGCGGCAAAACCCGTCTGGTACAAGCGCCACACCATAGATGAGATGGTTTGACCAATTCTCAGATCAAACATAAGGCACTGTATTGAAGGCAGTTCCTGAATACTCCCTGGTTACACACACCATTTGCAACCCCTGGGCGACAGCAACCACCGCCAGACCGTTACCTGTCAGGCTTTTCTGCAGATTGCGTGGAACCGAATAAGATCAAGCGTCGTTGTTCCGGCATAGATCAATCACAATTCAAGGTCCCGACATGGCCCCCGAAAAACACCTCGCAATGGGTGCATTGCTGAGCTGCGCGCTGGCGGCTTGCAGCGCCCAGTCTGAAACACAACCAGCCGAGAAACTGAGCATCGACGTTTATGGTCAAAAGGCCAGCCAAACCGTCGAGATGAAGTCATTCAGATGCGATGGTAAAATGCTGACTGCGGAAATTCACGGCACACATGCCGATGTCCGTTTTTCTCCCTATCATCTGGTATTACCGCGCGGAAAAGATGCTGATCGCCAGGTCTACGTCGCATTGTCTCGCGATCTTGATCGCTATTTCGCCGTCAGTGGCAATGAGGCGGAGCTGCAGCTTACAAAGGAAAACACCGTTCACTGCGTCGCCACAGCGCCAGCGAAAACGCTCCAGATAGCATCGTCCGACGATCTGAACGGCGGATCTGCTCAGGGATACTGATGACATTGAGTTGATGCGACATTACCCTCCTCAAAGTGGGGAGTGAGTGATGGCACAGACCGACGCAATTGAGTCAACGAGAGCATATTACGGTTTTATAAGTTACAGCCATGCGGACAGCCAGATTGCGCGCTGGCTGCATAAGGCCATCGAAAGATACCGCGTGCCGAAGAAGCTGCGCGAAGCATATGGGCTGCCGAAAAAGATCTTTCCCGTCTTCCTGGACCGTGAAGAACTGCCGGGCGGGGGAGACCTGCCAGACCATCTGACCGAAGCTTTGGCGACTTCGGACCATATGATCGTGATTTGTAGCCCGGCAGCGGCCGCGTCATCATGGGTAAATAAGGAGATCGCGACCTTCAAACACCTTGGCCAAGGCGGATCGATAATCCCGGTAATCGTAGAGGGAGAGGCAGAGACAGCCTTCCCGAAAGCGCTCACCCATCTGCCGGACATGGATGGCAACATATCAGACGCATCGGACCCGACCGAGCGTTTGGGAGCGGACCTGCAAAAGCATAAGGACGGCAGGTCGAACGGTCTTTTGAAAGTCGTATCGGGGCTATTAGGGCTCAAATTCAGTGAATTGAAAGACCGCGAGGTCGAGGCCGCCCGAGCACGGATGCGTTTTGCATTCGGGCTGGTCGGCCTTTTCGCGCTGATGTTCGTTGGCGCGTGCGGCTCGCTCTATGTGGCACTCGATCAGAATGAGAAGATGCAGACGGCGTTCATCAGCGTACTGGAGCAAATTTCTGAGGAAATGGATGAAATTTCTCAGGATTTCGACGCTGGGCGTATCACCACTGAAGAAGCAGAGCAGCGGCTGAAATTCCCTGTCCGCTTAATGGATACAGCTTTTGCGCTTGCGCCTGATGATCCACGCTTGCTTGAAGAGGAGGGACGGTTGAGGCTGGTGCTTGCTCGTCACTTTCGCAATCTGGGCGAAACCGAAAAGTCGAGAGCCGCTGCCGAGCGGGCTGATGCGATATACGAGAGGCTCGGCACGCACCGCGAGGACGAAACCTTGCGAATGAGAAACGTCTCATTGACTGAGCTGGGCGATTCCCTTGTCCGCGACGGAGACGTACAGGCTGCACTGACAACCTATCAGGAGGCCCTTAAAATCGCCCGAGAGCTCGCAAATCGCGCTCCTGGCAATCTGGTATACGCCCGGGATGTGTCCGTCAGCCTGAACAAAGTCGCCGATCTCAGATTGCGCGCCGGAGATGTCAAAGAGGCGCTCGCCGCCTATGAAGAAAGCCTCGACATCGCCCTGGAGCTTATTGATCTCGATCCCGCCAATTTCCTTTATGCTCGCGATGTCTCTTTTAGCCTCGAGAGGATCGCCGATGTCAGACTAAGCGCTGGGGATGTAAGTGAGGCGCTCGCCGCTTATGAAGAGAGCCTGAACATTCGAAGAGAACTCGCCAATCGCGATCCCGGCAATCTCCAGTATGTGCGCGATATCTCCATCAGCCTCGACCGGATTGCCGATGTCAGACTACGCGCCGGAAATGTCGATGCCGCACTCGCAAGATATGAAGAGAGCCTCGATATCGCAAAAGACCTCGTCAAACGCGACCCCAGCAATCTGGAATATCCGCGGGATGTTGCCATCAGCCTCGACAACATCGCCGATCTCAGATTGCGCGCCGGAAGCGAGAAGGAGGCGCTCGACGCCTATCAAGAGAGCCTGAGCATACGAAGAGAACTCGTCAATCGCGATCCCGACAGTCACACCTATGCTCGCGATGTTTCTTTCAGCCTCGACAGAATTGCTGATGTCAGACTACGCGCCGGTGAGGTGAGCGAAGCCCTCACCGCCATTGAAGAAGGGCTTCGTATTCGAAGAGACCTCGCGGAGTGGGAGCCGGGAAATCTGGAGTATCGCGGAGATGTCGGCGTGAGCCTGTACAGTCTGTCACGTGCGTATGAGCAAATGGGAGATAAAGAGACAGCTTGCGGCTACGCTCGTGAAATGGTGAGGCAATTTGAATCTGTATTGGCGGTCATTCCAAACGATGTTGAGGCGAAACGCCGTATTGACCTTGGCCGACAGGTGGAAACCCTTGTTTGCAATGGTGGGGAGTGAGTTTGCACCACTAGAGAACCGATAAGCCTCGGTAGAAAACCCCCCCTCCTGCGTAGGAGGGGGGCTTGTTTTATGATTGTTCTCGCGGACCTTATGACCCGCACAGAATGCTCTCAGGGCTGTGCCTAGTAGCGATAATGTTCCGGCTTGAACGGTCCTTCCGGCGAAACGCCGATATAAGCGGCCTGTTCAGGATCAAGCTTGGTGAGTTCTACGCCGAGCTTGTCGAGGTGGAGTGCTGCCACTTTCTCATCGAGGGCTTTTGGAAGCGTGTAAACTTCGTTTTCGTACTGCTCTCCTTTCGTCCAGAGCTCGATCTGAGCCAGCGTCTGGTTGGTGAAGGAGGCTGACATCACGAATGATGGGTGACCGGTGGCATTGCCAAGGTTCACAAGGCGCCCCTGAGACAGAAGGATGATGCGCTTGCCATCCGGGAACTCGATCATGTCGACCTGCGGCTTGATATTCGTCCATTTGAAGTTCTTCAGCGCATCAACCTGAATTTCATTGTCGAAATGGCCAATGTTGCAGACGATCGCCATGTCTTTCATGTTCCGCATGTGATCGACGGTAATGATGGACTTGTTACCCGTAGCGGTGACGAAAATGTCAGCGCGCGGCAGAGCGTTCTCGATGGTTTTCACTTCAAAGCCGTCCATGGCCGCCTGGAGGGCGCAGATCGGGTCGGCTTCGGAAACAATAACGCGTGCACCAGAACCAGCGAGCGACGCCGCAGAGCCTTTGCCCACATCACCATAGCCCGCAACGAAAGCCACTTTACCGGCCATCATCACGTCGGTACCACGACGGATCGCGTCGACGAGGGATTCCTTACAGCCATATTTGTTGTCGAATTTCGACTTTGTGACCGAGTCGTTCACATTGATGGCCGGGAATGGCAGCTCGCCTTTTTTCATCAGCTGATAAAGGCGGTTCACACCCGTGGTGGTTTCCTCGGATACACCCTTGATATTCGCTTTCACCTTGGTGAACCAGCCAGGAGACTGCGCCATGCGCTTCTTGATCTGGGCTTTGAGAACCTCTTCTTCCTCTGAACCCGGATTTGGCAGGATGTCTTCCCCGGCCTCAGCGCGCGCGCCAAGCAGGATATACATGGTGGCGTCACCGCCATCATCCAGGATGAGGTTGATGATTTCACCATTCGGCCATTCGAAGATCTTGTCCGCGAAATCCCAGTACTCTTCGAGCGTTTCGCCCTTATGTGCGAACACCGGCGTGCCATTATCGGCAATCGCGGCGGCGGCATGATCCTGCGTTGAATAGATGTTACAGCTGGCCCAGCGAACCTCAGCACCAAGCGCTTCAAGCGTCTGAATGAGAACGGCTGTCTGAATCGTCATGTGCAGCGAGCCTGCGATGCGCGCACCTTTAAGTGGCTGCGACGGACCGTATTCTTCCCGCGCCGCCATCAGGCCCGGCATTTCGGTTTCGGCGATTTCAATCTCTTTGCGGCCGTATTCAGCGAGAGAGATATCGTGAACGGCATAATCTTGGGACATAGAAGATTCCTTCAGGGTCGGTCGGTTTAACTGCTGGCACTGCCTATAGCGCAGATCACTAACATCATCAAATCATATAAAGATAAGTTTATATCTTCGACGCGTGACATTTCAGTCATATGCAAATTTATATTTCCGACTCCCCTCTCTTTGCGCTAGTCTTCCGCCGTCGAAAGGAATTTCCATGCACCATTTATCCAGATTGGGGACAAGAATTGCCGCGGCCATGGGGAGTGCCGTATTGCTGACAGGACTGGTGGCAACCGCGCACGCACAGGTCCAGCGCATTCCGGCGCGTCCCGGTTCTGGCCCAAATCTGGATGACGCGCGCATCATCCGTTCCGGTGCGTTGCTGATCGCCAGTTTCGATGCCAATCATGACTTTGTCATCACTGATGAAGAGATCGAAGCAGGCGCACAGAACACGTTTCTGATTGCCGATGCCGATGGCAGTGGCGGTGTCTCTCCACTTGAACAGCGAGCCTGGGCCGCCCGCATTGGCAGTGAGAATGACGTCCTGGCCAATCCATCCCTGTTTGCATCCATGACGCCCGGCCATGTGACGGCAGAAGAGTTTTCAGCTGGCCTTCTGATTTTTGCAGATCGTTTTCGCGGTGAAAGCGGCACTATCGCCTTTACGGATCTGACGATACAGGCCGACGAGCACCGTGCAGACCAGACGCCACTTCCTGAAGACGTCGCGCGACTTGGACGCCCGAATATTGCTGATCGTCCGGATGGCGGGTCGCGTTAACCCAGTCGGGCTTTAAACGTCTTCGCCAAACCGGTTTTCAACAAGACCGGCAAGGGCTGTTATGGCCTCATTCTCGTCTGGGCCGTCAGCAACGATCTCAATTTCACATCCCTTACTGGCAGCCAGGAAGAGCAGATCCATAATCGATCCGCCATCAGCCGATTCCCCCTCATGGCTAACGGTAATCCGGGAGTCAAAATCATTGGACATACGCGCGAAAGCCGCCGAAGCGCGTGCGTGCAGGCCTTTTTGATTGCAGATTTCAACACGACGCGTTTGAGGCATGTTTTCAGATCAGGATTTGATCAGCAGTTTGGACGCGATGGATATGTATTTTCGGGCCGCTTCCTGAGCCGCCTCTGCAGCATCCGACAGGGACATTTCCCCACGAACTTCAGACAGTTTGATCAGCATGGGCAGATTCACGCCTGCAATGACTTCAATCTTGCCCTCCCCCATGACGGAAATGGCCAGATTGGACGGCGTGCCGCCAAACATGTCGGTCAGAATGATCACGCCTTTGCCATCATCACACGATTGGGCGGTTTCGAGGATCTGTGTCCGGCGATCATCCATATCGTCATCAGGCTCGATAGAGATAGCACGAAAGCGTCTTTGCTCTCCGACCACGTGCTCGGTCGCAGCGACGAGTTCACGCGCGAGCTTTCCGTGACTGACGACTACGACACCTATCATCCAACACTCTCTCTCAAGTTTCGGACTCGTATGGTGGCGGTAAGTATTGCTATTTTGCAAGCATTTTCGGTCTGAAATATCAGTTTTTTGCCGGATACCGTCCGTTAACCTTCACCCTTCGCTGCAGGTAGCCTGATTATGAATCGGGCGCCGGTGATATGACCACTCCCATCCACGCGGTTGGCGGCTTCAACCTCACCACGATGGCCTTCGATAATCTGTTTTACAATGGAAAGCCCCAGTCCCGAATTCAGCCCGAATTTCGCACCCGCCGGCCGATCCGTATAAAACCGCTCAAACACTTTTTCGAGCTTGTCGGGCGGAATGCCCGGCCCTTCATCCTCAATGACGGTCTCGATCATCAACTGATCGCCCGTCATGAACTTGCGCGCGCGAATATCAACGCGACCATTCGGCGGGCTGAAAGAGCGCGCGTTTTCGATCAGGTTCCGGAACACCTGCCCCAAAGGCGTTTCACGTCCGAACACGACAAGAGCAGAGGCGTCCTCCTCGGGAATGAAGGCGACATGCGGGTCGTTCTTCTCTTCATCACGAATGGATTGATAGATTTCGGCCAGCTCACCAAGCAGCTTTTCTAGATCAACCCGCTCGTTTGGCGAGCGCGCAATCTCGGCTTCAAGCCTGGATGCGTTCGAAATATCCGTGATCAACCGGTCGAGACGTTTGACATCGGAGGCGATCACTTTCCGAAGTTTTTGCTGAGCGTCCGGATCTGTAACCCGTTCGAGGGTTTCAACGGCGCTTCGGATGGAAGTGAGCGGGTTTTTAAGCTCATGGGCCACATCGGCGGCGAAGGCTTCATTAGCAACGATCCGGTCAAACAACGCTTCTGTCATCGCCTCGAGCGACCCGGCCAGATCACCGATTTCATCATGGCGTTTTGTGAGCGCCGGTAGTTCGAGCCGTTCGGCCGCACCGGATCGGACCCGGTCAGCCGCCAGAGCGAGACGCCGGAGCGGTCGCGCAATCATCCAGCTGAGCAGTCCGGCGGAGATGAGTGACACGGCAACCGCCACCCCGATAAAGGGCAATAGCGCGGCGCGCTCCTTGCGAACAACTTCGGAAACGTCACTGGCTTCCAGCGTCAGAACGCCGACAACGGCTGAAACCCGCTGAACCGGGATGGAGACGCTGACAACCCTTTCGCCGTCCGGCGTAATCCGCTCACCGGCCACCCCGCGTCCGAGCAGGGCCTCGTCCAGCTCCTCATCGAGCGTTCGGGACTGAAGCAGGGATTTGCGCGCGCTCGATTGCAGCATGCGCGCAAAACCATCCATGGCCCCGGATACCGCATCAGATATCCTGTGGAACACGCCCGGCTCAAGCGTTGGAAGCTCGGATTCCTTAACTGTATCAGAGAGGAGCGCATAATCGCCGACCAATCGACCCTGACGATCATAGAGCCGCGCACTGACCGTTGGCGGCAGGTCCAGCCGTTTGAGAAGTCGTCGGGCAATCTGATCTCGCAGCTGAGGCTCCGGCTCACCAATGGTCGCGCCTTCGGCCAGCACAGACACAATCAGATTGCCCTGCGTGTTCAGACTCTCAATGCGGGCCTGAACCAGCCCGACCCGCATTTCATTGAGGATCAGAGATCCGGCAATCAGAAACAGCACCGCCGCCAGATTGGATGCAAAGATCAGCCTGGCGATACGCGAATGCGTTACGCCCCGAAACGGTCGCGGCGCGGACAGCCTCAACTCTCCTTATAGCGGTAACCGACACCGTAGAGTGTTTCGATGGCATCAAACTCGCCATCAACATCACGGAATTTCTTGCGTAGACGCTTGATGTGGCTGTCGATCGTTCGGTCATCGACATAGATCTGATCATCATAGGCCGCATCCATCAGCTGATCGCGGTTCTTAACGAACCCTGGTCGCTGTGCCAGCGCCAGAAGAATCAGGAATTCGGTGACCGTCAGGCGAACCGGTTCACCATTCCAGGAACAGACATGTCGATTCGGATCGAGCACCAGCCGGCCGCGGACGATCGGCTTCTGATCGCCTTCGACTTCGCCGGGGCCGCGCGAACGGCGCAGAACAGCCTTCACCCGTTCGGCCAGCAGCCGGTTTGAACATGGCTTGCGCACGAAATCATCCGCGCCGATGTTGAAGCCGATGACCTCGTCAATCTCTTCATCCTTGGATGTGAGAAAAATAACAGGCATATCAGAGGTCTGGCGCAATCTGCGCAGAACTTCCATGCCATCCATCTTAGGCATTTTTACATCCAGAATGACAAGATCGGGCGGGGTTTCGGTGAGACCGGAAAGCGCCGCCTGCCCGTCATGGAATGTGCGGATTTTATACCCTTCCGCCTCGAAGAACATTTTCAGCGATTCAACGATGTTCTCATCATCGTCTACCAATGCCAGCGTAGCCATCCCAGCTCCTTCCCTCATACAGGGTGTTGCGTAAATTCATTCCCTGTCAGTCTTACGAATTTCTAACGTGGAAACAACAAGCTTCAAACATGGCTTTCATGCGGCCTTAAACGGGACACTGTAAGGTCTTTCGTTAAAAAAGGTCGGTGATGACTGGGCGTGAGACACATTTTGAACTTTTCCTGCGGAAAACACCTAAGTCCGACTGGGCATTATCCGATGCATATCCGGATCGACAAACCGCCATTGAACAGGCGCGAGAGCTGGTTCGGAAGTATCCGAATGGCGGCGTTCGCGTCCTGAAGGAGAATCGCGACGCCGATTCGGGCGATTATAATTCAGTGGTCGTTTCGACAGTCGGCCATTGCGATGATCCGCGACCCAACCGGAAACGCGAAAAGAGACTGAGCGCCACCGCGGCCTGTAACTCGCCGCGCGATCTTCTGGAACCTGCCGCGCGCAAAACGATCCAGGAAGTAATGCCGCGCTTTCTGGAAAAGAACCGCGTGCTGCCCGGTGAACTCGTCTTTCGTACGGATTTGCTCGACCAGCTCGAAGCAAATGGAACAGAAATCACGCAGGCAATCCAGCGCGTTGCGATTTCCCGATCCGATGGCGGAGATGATTTACACGCTATCGCCCGTCAGCTGCATGATCTGGTGACCGACGGGATCAATCAGGTGTTTCGCGAGAGCAAGGCAGGCCGTTATCTGAAATGGGACAAATCCCTTCAGAACATGGTCCGCAAGGCCCGCAAGAAACCGGACCCGCAACTGGCTTTCACGTCTGCGCTGGTGGACCGGCTGAAATGCGAAGTGAACTGGAAAGACAAGCTGGCCCAGCTTCTGATCATCTGGGAAGAGGCCGAGCAGCTGGAAGAGGCAGATCGCGCCTTCTGTAACAATGTGCTGACGCATTACTTCAGCGAATGGATTGAAGCGCCAAACACGCTCGGCTTCATGATCGGCAAAACCGAGAATGCCGGTGAAGTGGTTCATCGACTGATTTCGGTGCTGGAGCCTCGCCCGGAAACACCTCAGCCAAATGATCCGCTTGCCTCTCTGCCAAGCGCCCAGACCCTGGCCCGCGCCATTGGGCTTGGTCTTTTGCCTTCTGCACGCAACCGGATCATCAGTCTGGTCTTCGAAGAGCTGAAATCGGCCAAGCGGCTTCAGCCAAATGATCTTCAGATCGAATTCCAGCTGTTGAAAAATTTTGGTGATCGTCTCGTCAAGCTTCTGCGTGGTGAGCGCCAGGCCGAAATGTATGAGGCGTTCTGCATACGCTCCCGGACTCTGATGACGATAGAGGATGTGCAAAGCTATCTTGAGCGCTTTGATATTTCCGAACGTCCCATGCGATTGCTCGACCTCAGCACCAACCTTGCCGGGGATGATGCCCGCTCCAAAATGGTGGCGGTGCTGCGGGGGCTGATTTCACAGACCCAGTTCGAAGTTGCCATTCTGGGCGCCAAGAACCCGATCATGGCATTGTCAACCCTGCGTGGCACTCAAATCCGACTGCTGAACGCCAAACTGCCCGATCAGGACAGGCTGCATGGCGCCAGAGACCTTGATACGCTGGGCGTACGGGTCATCGGACAGAGCAAGCTGTTCCGCAATATGGCGAAAAAAGCGGGAACGCCGGAAAAGGCCGCCCTCGCTCTGTTCCGCCTTGCCGCGGAAGCCCTGCCACAAGGGCAGTGCGCAGCGCTGGCCGCTAGTGCCGCGCAGAAAATTCTACAGGCTGACGATGCCCGTGCACGCCTTGACGGCCATCCGGATATGAAACTGGCGCTGGCACAGATGGCACGTTCGGCTCAGGATGCCAGCGAGATGAAACTGGCGGGCTGACCTGCGTCAGCCGCGTTTTGCCAGAGGATGTGCCGCTGCCAGCAAATCAGCCAGATCGTCGGTCATCAGATGCGTGTAGATTTGAGTGGTCGAGATGTCCGCATGGCCCAGCAATAGCTGGACGGTCCGCAGATCAGCCCCGCCCTGCAGCATGTGCGTGGCGAAAGCGTGGCGCAGCGTATGAGGCGAAATGTCAGCCGCGTTCAGCCCGGCAAGGCGGGCTCTGTGGGCGATAATATTCTGCAAGGTACGCCGATCAATATGCCCTGCCTTGCCTGACGAGGGAAACACATAAACGCCTGCGAGCGCCTGATTGCGTTTTGGCATTATCGCGTCCCGGACGGCCAGATACTGGTCCAGAGCGGCGTTGGCGTGACGACCAATCGGGCAAAGACGCTCTTTATTGCCCTTGCCAACCACCCGAACAAAGCCTTCCTGCCGGGTTTTCAGCGCTTTCATGGGCAGAGTGCAGACTTCGCTGGCCCGAAACCCCGCTGAATAGATCAGTTCAAGAAGGCAGGAATCGCGTTTATCCTTCACATGCTCGCCTTCGCAGGCGGCAAGCAGAGCCGAGACCTCGTCCCTGCTGAGCACTTTGGGTACATCACGCCGGATTTGCGGCGCATCCAGATTGTCTGCCGGATTATCCGTTCGCAGCCCTTCCTCAAGCTCATACCGAAAGAAGCGACGAAGCGCGGAGAGCTTGCGTGCTATGGTAGAGGCCGCAAACCCGTTGCGCGACAAGGTCTGCTGATAATCGGCCAGCCCATCCCGACTGGCCTTCACCAGCCCGCGCGGCAGGGCATGGCTGGCATCTTCAAGATCGCGTCGATAAGCGTCGAGCGTGTTTTGCGCTGCGCCGCGCTCAACGCTCAACATGTCGAGAAATCCAGCGATACGCGGCCGGTCTTCAGTCAATCGAACTTAGTCCTTTGGCTTGTGATATCGGATGCCTTCCAATGCCAGCTGACGAGCCATGTCTTCGAGGCCTGCATCGGACAGCGCTGTCACAATGCGTGCCAGATCGAACATATTCATCGCGGCAGGATCGCGCCCCATTAACAGAACGGCCCGCATGACGCCTTCACCCAACGCATTGCTGTGAAGCGCGGCGTCTGTCAGCAGCATATCGCCTGGCGGGAGTTCATTGCCTGCCATCAGCGTTTCTTCAGAAGCCTGTGCAAGAAAAGCGCGTGCTTCGAGCGAGATCGGCGCACCCAGCATGACAAAACCATGGATCATGCGCATGGCCCGCGCGCGCTGTCCTTCACTGGCCGAATTGGCGAGCCGACGTGAAACATCGATTGAAGCCTGACTGGCCCGGATCTCGCCGGAAATGATCTGGATGCCCTCAAGCCAGGCCAGCATGTAGGCATCCGGCTCCTGCCCGTCCGGCCTTGCCGCACGCATGATGAATTGCCCGGCCCGGCCCGGGTCACCGGCAACAATCGTCGCAACGGCAAAGGTTTCTGCCATTTGCGGCGGCAGGCTCGCATCGCGCATGTCGTTAATGTGCGGAAGCAGCAGCGCAGATGTCATCTGAAAGCGGGTGAGATCGCCGCGAGCCAGCATCAGCGCCCGGTTATAAAGGCGGGCCTTTTCCTCAAGCTCGATGGTCGGATCAGCTGAAGCCTGAAGTGCTTCATCAAGCGGATTGACGAACGCGTTCGGGTTCACGGCGTCCGGGTCATCTTCGACTTCAGGAATGACTACGGTTTCGCCTGTGATTGTTGGCACGAGCGCCCGGATGCGCACCGGCACTGTGCGATAGGCTTCGCGATAAGCGTCGACCGACAATGCGCCGGAAAAGGCTGCGGCGTCTGCTGTCTGGATACGCAGGGCGCGCGGAATATCTGTCCGCTGGATCAACAGCGCGGCCAGTTGCGGGTGAATGCCGGTAAAACCATTTTCCGGAAGCGGCAGTTCAGCACCGACCGATAATGCCAGAGTGAGGCCGGAATCGTATTTTGGCTTGGTTTTGGCTTTCGACTCAGCGGCCATATTGCCAATGACGGAGGTAAACCAGATATCCTGGCTCGCTTCGTCCCGCGCAAATTCGAGCGCCAGTTCCGCGCGCTCGATCTCGCCCTCCAGCGCCAGACAAACCGCCCGCGCATTGAAGATATAAGCCGATGTGCGCGATGCCGCCCGCACGGTTGAACAGGCCGAGGCCAGATTACCACGGGCAAATTGCTGATCGATACTGAGCTCAAACGGCGAGGTCACACCCTCCACATTGGCGGCCTGGCGGATGAAATTGGCATAAAGCTCCGGGTTACCCAGATCCTTGATCAGGTCGAGACGACGAAGCAGCAGGCCATCTCCGTTTTCACCTTGCGGGCGGCGCGCCGATGACAGCATGGCCCGTGCCACCAGATCGCGGCCCACGGGCGAAAGCGACCGCACGCTGGTTCGGGCGAACAGATTGTTCAGCGTCGCAGTATCGGTATTGGCCCAGAGCGTGTTTGGCAGTGCGCCTTCAGATCGTGAGAGCGTGCCAATACCCCATGGATCGATATCGCCCAGCCCGCTGCTTTCGAACGTACTCTGAGCGGTCGCCGAAAAGCTTGCCGTGAACAGAGCAGCGGCGAGACATGCGCGCTTAAACATCAATATCCACCTCAATCACCTGCTCACCGGAGTGGGGCGGATTGTTTACGGCCTGCTGGGCCAGCCAGAAAAGACCACCTCCGACCAGCACAATTGCCAAAATCAAAAGCACCAGGAAACGTTTCATCCTCAACCTTTCTCTCCATATGGAGAATTGCCGGGTGTCAGCTTTATGTATAATCGTCTTCTTTGTGGAGGCGCAAAGGCAGATGCGCGTTGGAATTGTGACAACAGATAAAGAAATTACAGTCGAAAAACTGGCGAACGGGAAGACAATCGCGCTTGTCGGGCTGATGGGGGCCGGAAAATCCTCGATCGGACGACGCCTGGCCGAGACCATTCACCTGCCCTTTGCCGATAGCGATGACGAGATCGAACTGGCCGCTGGATTATCCATTTCCGACATATTCTCCATCCATGGCGAAGCAGAATTCCGCCGTGTGGAGCAGCGCGTGATCGAGCGGCTGATTACCGGGCCACAAATGATTCTGGCCACAGGCGGCGGCGCATTCATGAATGACGACACCCGCGCCCTTCTGAAAAAACATGCCGTGACCGTCTGGCTGCGCGCCGATCTGGAAACGCTGTGGCGTCGCGTCAGCCGAAACGACAAGCGGCCGCTTTTACAGACCGAAGACCCGAAAGGCCGGCTGAAAAGCCTGCTCGAAGCGCGCGAGTCCACCTATGCTCAGGCCGAGATTGTGGTGGACTCAAAGGATGGACCGCATATGAGTGCCGTCAGACACATTCTGACAGCGCTGAAGAAACGGTATCCCGAAGCATGACTGACCACATCGTCCGCGTAGAGCTTGGCCAACGCAGCTATGACATTGTGATCGGGAAAAATGTACTCGATCAGGCGGGCGAGCGCGTGCGCGCTGTGCTGCCAAAGCCGAAATCGCGTGTTTTCATCCTGTCTGATGAGACGGTCTGGGGGCTGCATGGCCCGAGCCTGAAAGCCAGTCTCGATCAGGCCGGTATCCCCAGCGACACCATCACTGTGCCCGCAGGCGAGGCCTCTAAATCCTTTGCCAATCTGGAAATCGTTCTGGAAAAGCTTATCAGCCTTGAAGCCGAGCGCAATGATCTCTTGATCGCATTTGGCGGCGGCGTGATCGGCGATCTGGCGGGTCTTGTGGCTGGCCTTATGAAGCGCGGCATGCCGTTTGTGCAAATTCCCACCACGCTGCTCAGCCAGGTCGACTCATCGGTTGGCGGCAAAACAGCCATCAATTCGCGCCATGGCAAGAATCTGATCGGCCTGTTCAACCAACCCGTTCTGGTGCTGTCTGATATCGGCCTTCTGGCCACATTGCCGCCCCGCGAATGGCGCGCAGGCTATGCCGAGGTCATCAAGTATGGGCTGATCGACCGGCCAGACTTCTTCGATCATCTTGAAACCGCTACCGATGACATTCTGACAGGTGATGTCAGCGCTCTGGCCGAGGCGGTGAAAGTGTCCTGCCAGTCCAAGGCGGCTGTGGTGGCGGCCGATGAGACCGAACGCGGCAACCGCGCATTGCTAAACCTTGGCCATACATTTGGCCACGCCATTGAACGCGCCTGCGGCTTTGATGGCCGGGTTTTGCATGGCGAAGCGGTGGCCACCGGCATGGCCATGGCCTATCGCTATTCCCGCGATCAGGGGCTGTGCCCGGGACAGGATGTGACCCGTGTGGAGCGCCTGCTCGACAAATCCGGCCTTGCGCCCACGCTTTCTGCCCTCAACACAGGCAGCTTTACGGCTGATGAGTTGCTGGGCCACATGTATCAGGACAAAAAGGTTGAATCCGGCGCGCTGACGCTGATCCTCGCAAAAGGCATTGGTAAGTCCTTTGTGCAAAAAGAGGTTGAGCCCGAGCCGCTGAAATCATTCCTGGAGGTTGAGACGCAATTACCATGATCAGTTGGTGGCCCTTTATCGCAGTCGTCATCCTGCTTGCCATGTCAGGATTTTTCTCGAGCTCTGAAACCGCGCTGACAGCAGCCTCGCGCGCCCGCATGCACGCCCTGGAAAAAGATGGCGACCCGCGCGCCGCCCGCGTCAACAAGCTGCTGGCCAATCAGGAAAACCTGATCGGGTCCATCCTTCTGGGCAACAACCTCGTCAACATTCTGGCCTCATCTCTCGCCACCGCCATGTTCCTGCAATGGTTTGGCGATGCGGGCGTACCGATAGCCACCGCCGTGATGACGGTGCTCGTGCTTGTTTTTGCTGAAGTTCTGCCGAAAACCTACGCCATCGCCAATTCCGACAAGCTGGCCATGATGGTGTCTTCTCCAATCACCTGGCTGGTGCGCAGCCTCGCCTGGATCGTCAACATCATCCAGTACATTGTGCGGATCACGCTCTCCCTGTTTGGCATCAATGCGAATGACGGCATGGTCTCTGCCGAAGAGGAAATCCGCGGCGCGATTGACCTGCACCATTCCGAAGGCGGGGTGGAAAGCTCCGACCGGCACATGCTGGTTGGCGCGCTGGACCTTAAAGACCTCACCGTGGCTGATCTGATGATCCACCGCAAGGCGATCAGCATGCTCGACGCTGAACAGCCCGTGCGCGATATCGTGATGACGGCGCTCTCGTCGCCACACACCCGCATTCCGCTCTATAAAGGCTCGCAGGATGAGATTGTCGGCATTCTGCACGCCAAAGACCTGTTGCGCGCTGTGGCCCCGCTGCGCGGCGATCTGGGGCAGCTCGACATTGAAAGCGTGATGCGCAAGCCCTGGTTTGTGCCCGAAACGCTGACCGTTCAGGAGCAGCTGAACGCCTTTCTGAAAAAGCGGAACCATTTTGCCCTTGTGGTTGATGAGTATGGCGCGCTCGAAGGCCTGATCACGCTGGAAGACATTCTGGAGGAAATTGTCGGCGATATCCGCGACGAACATGATGTCGCCGTTCAGGGCGTAAGGCCCCAGCCGGACGGATCTGTGAATGTCGATGGCGTGGTGACGATCCGCGATCTGAACCGGGCGATGGACTGGAATCTGCCCGATGAAGAGGCCGTGACGATTGCCGGGCTTGTGATCCATGAGGCGCAAACCATCCCCGAACCGGGCCAGCGCTTTTCCTTCCATGGTTATCAGTTTGATGTGCTGCGCAAATCCCGCAACCAGATCACCGCCCTGCGCGTGAAACAGGATGCGGAGGTTTAGGGGGCGTCAGTTTAAAATCAGATTTCTCAGAATCTCTATTGCACGAGTCAATGAGGACGAAAGCGCTTTCCCGGCGGGTGTTCCAAGTAAAGTTGTCGACGAACTAAGGACGCTTAAAGTCGATTCGAAAAAGCCATAGGCGGTTACAATAAATCTCTTTTTCCTTTGAGGCCGCCTATTCCCGGCTGTGCCTGTTTCCGACGTGCCGGGGGCTTCCCGAATCAAATGAAACTCTGACTGAACATCGCGTATATACTCGTCGAACGATGCTTCTGTACCATCAGCGTCTTTAAAGTCTTCAGCATCTTCCAATGCCTCTTCAACTGCTTGAACAGTTTCCTCGGAGGTTACTCGGTCCACATCCACTTCAAGGTCAGCGATCCGGGTCTCTTGTTCTTGAACAAACGGATAAAGGCTTATGAAGCGCGTGTGATATTTTACGAAATCAACAGAGAAGCGTCCTAATGCGCCATCTTCCCAAAGATGAGAGTCAAAACCCGACAGCTCATCAATGATCGCGGCTCCACTACCCTCCAGCCTATTCGCTGATTTCAGTTCATTGAGCCTTGAAAGCAAATACAGGTAATTTTTCAGTGCATATCGCATGGCGGGCGCAGCATTCTCGGGCGCGCCTTCCAGTAATCCTTCGCAGGCGTCACTGAGCAGGTCCGGCAGGTCTGCGACGTCCGGTTCATCAACCTTCCGGTCAGTTAACTGATTCACCACTGCTTCTAAGCGGCCACGACCAGATGCTCTTGCCGTTGGGCTTATATACCTTGTTATTTCTTCTAGTTTTTCAGATGTGCTTTTCGATTGGGACAGAGCACCTATAGCTTCCAGAATCGCCTCTCGTTCTCGTTCAGGCGAAAGCCCAATAAGCGATTTATAGACGAGCCGGAACGCGAGCGGCGGCAATGAACATTGCTCAGCCTGTAGCCCAATCAAGTCTCTCTTAGACGCCGATGGATCTTTGTTATAGGCAGCTTCCCACTCACTATTGCAATGTGGCGAAGCCCAGTAAGCATCTGAGTAGATCGCAATAAATCGGTCAGAATTAGCAAGCCCCTCATTCATGCCCTTGATAAATGATGACCCGGGCGGAAAATCCTGAAACTGCGCGTAAAAGGTCACACCAACAGATGTCAGGGCTTCGCCAACCCGCCTGGCAACTGCTTCATTTTCATCTGAGGCATAGGAGATGAAAAAATTCCGAAGCTCTGGAGGGATTTCTTCATCTCCCCGCTTTTTGAACTCCGCCTCTATCGCAGCCAGCTTGCCGTTTACGTGGGCAGGATTTTTTGGGTTGTTCCAATCAACTTCGGTTATCCGTTCGATACGGGCTTTTTCGAGCGCCATATCCGGTGGGCCATTTGGAAAGCCATGCAGACGTTCTTCATACCAGTTCGTCCAGACTTGCCAGTTCTGGCCTCTGAGGGATTCCAGATGGGTTCTCAAATTGTCCCAGTTTCTAGCTATGTCTGTTGGAATGTCCCCCTCAGGCCAGAGCGGCGAGACAGCCAGCTTGTACAGCATGTCACCGCCACTGCTTTCGACGAGCCATTCTACATCACTTAAGAAGGCGGCATAGGCGGCATCCGCGGCATCTGCGGCATAGGCTGCAGCATACGTGACAGAATCTGGCGTGCGGACAGCATCGACAGCATAGGCAGCGGCACGCGCGGCACGGACGGTATCGGTGCCATCAGCGGCATAGGCGGCAACGCGCACAGCACGTGCGGCAACGTCTGCGTGACTAAAAGCGTAAGCGGCGGCACGGGTTGCGGCCATCCCAACCTCTGGCCATGTACCCGCAAAGGCCGGGATGGCCGTTGCACGAAAAACGGGCAGGATCAGCGTTGCTTCTAATTTAGCGTTCTCGCCCTTCGCACGATACAGCAAAGGGACCACCCGCAAGGCCGCTCTGGCAGCGAGCAGAACAGAATACTCCTTTTGCTGTATTTTTAACCAAGCTTCCGCCTCTTCGATGGTCTCGAATTTTGCCACGTGCGATTCCCCTCAATGAGGGAGAAAAGCAGAAATTCACAATCTGTGGAAGATGTGGGTGTGGTTATGGCCTTAATTTCTGGCGTTCGGCGCTTCTGTTTTGCGCCCCCCCTCTCCTCACTCCGGGAGGAGAGGGGCCGGGGGTGAAGTGGGGGTGTTCTGAGCTTTGGACATTCGGCAAATCCGGTGCGGGCCGTGAGTTCATTGGCATGGATACCAGCATGCGCTGGTATCGCCGGTCGAGGGATTGAGGGCACTCTCTAAACACCGCAGACACCAGCGAAGGCTGGTGTCCAGGCCTGAGCGAAAGAGACATGTCTCTGGACGTGAGTTCGTTCTGGATCCCGGATACACCTGCGGTGTTCCGGGATGACAGTTTGAGTGGATCAGGAAATCCGGAGCAGGCTGTAAGGTCATTGGCATGGATACCAGCCTGCGCTGGTATCACCGGTCAGAGAATGAGGGCACTTGCTAAACACCGCAGACACCAACGAAGGCTGGTGTCTATGCCTGAGCGGGAGAGACATGTCTCTGGACGTGAGTTATTTCCGGGTCCCGGCTCTTCGCTTCGCTGCGGCCGGGATGCAAGAAAAAACATCCCGGACATAAGCTGCGCTCAGTCCGGGATGACACTCAAATTTTCAAAACGAGAGGCTTAGCCCGCGTCGATCAGATCGAGCTTTTTGGCCGTTACGGTGATCTTGCCCACGTCTTCAGAGTCGACGATCAGCTTGACCGGGGTGACGAAGCCATCAAACGGCTCTGCAAAGAACATGCGCATCGGGCCATCAATGCCGGAGAGGTTTGTGCCGCGATCATCCTCGTCATAGCCCGCCACACGGTTGACCGTGACATGGCATTCAAACGCCTTGCCCTTATAGGCCTTGGTACGGACGCTGGTTTCACCGATCGGGGTGAAGGACATGTAGGTCAGCTGTTTGCCATCGAAGAATTTGATCTGTCCGCCGCACGGGTTGTCAGCCGGACGCGGACGGAAAGCCGCGCCGATAAAGGCGGTGAGCGGGTCGCGCGCTTCGATTTTCTGCTCAGGCGTCGCGGGCGGGAAGCCGAGATCACCAAAGCCCGGTTTGGCCACCATTTTCACGTCGTCCTGGCCGTAGGTCAGCTCAACGCGGCGGTTTTTCTTCCCGTCATGGTTCTGGCTGACATAATTATACGTCATTAGATCATTGTCGCGCACATAACCGCTGGCCGCGACCGTCATGTCGTAATCGACAAAGATGTCGGCAACGCCTGTCGTCTTCACATGCGTGTTGATAGTGTAGAAATCAGGGTTCAGCGCCACGTCAAACGTGCCCTTCGCCGTGATCGGGATGAAAAGGAAATAGGCGACCGCCTCCAGCTCATACTGGATGCGCTTGGAATCGCCTGCCTTGACCTCAGCCAGAAGCGGGTTGATCCCGGTTTCCGTCTGCACGCTGGCCGCAGTGGAGAAGGGGTCGCTGTGAACCGCACCGCCCAATCCGAGAGCGGCTATGGCCAATCCTGTCATCAATGTCTTTTTCATGCTCGTACCGGACCTTCAAAAAACGTCACTTGCCCACCCGTTATCGCATCGTCTAACAGATACAGCCTGTGGGCCAAATGAACAGACCCATCACAATTTCGACTTGTTAATGTCCCGAATTGTCCTGAATCCGAGACTGTTCGCATATTCCTTGGTGATTCGAACTTGACCTTTCCGTTTTATCCACGTATTTGCCGCGCTTCGAGTTTTCTAACGCATCAAAGATAAGAGGCGCCGCCATGTCGCGCGAATGTGATCTTTCTGGCAAATCCCCGATGGTCGGCCATCGTGTCAGCCACTCTAACGTCAAGACGAAGCGCCGGTTCCTGCCAAACCTGGTGAATGTAACGCTTCGTTCGGACATTCTGAACCGTGACTTCAAACTGCGCATTGCAGCCAGCACGCTGCGCACAGTGGACAAGCATGGCGGTCTGGACGGCTATCTTCTGAAAACGAAGAAAGCGGCTCTGAACGAGAAAGCTCAGAAAATCCTGAGCGACATCGAAAAGAAGCAGGCTGACGTCCCGGCTTAAGCCAGCGACCCGTCGAATTTTGCATAAAGCGCCTCTTTCGGGGCGCTTTTTTGTTTGTGTGGCGCAGGCCATTCCCTCACTTTCAATCTTGCACTACCAAGGTTGAAACGGAGGTTCCCCCAATGCGCGCGCTTGCCCTTTTTCTGTTTCCCCTTGTCATGCTTGGCGCATGTAATCGCGAAGTGCCGATCCGCGCGCACACCATCTATACCGGCGGCACGATTTATACCGGCCTTTCGGACACTGACACGGTGGAGGCAGTGGCCGTAGGTGACGGGCTGATCGTTTATGCCGGCACGATGAACAATGCGATCTCCATTTCGAAAGATGGCGCGAATATCATCAATCTGGGCGATGCGGTGATGTATCCCGGATTTGTCGATGCGCATGTCCATCTTCTGGGCGTGGGCGAGCGGGAAATGCGGCTCAATCTTGATCAGGTGCGCTCGATTGCTGAATTGCAGGCGGCGCTGCTGGCCTGGCGCGAGGCAAACCCGGACGTTACCAGCATTCAGGGCCGCGGCTGGATCGAGACGCACTGGCCGGAGGGTCGCTTCCCAATGGCCGAAGATCTGGACGCTGTGATTGACGATATTCCGGTTGTTCTGACGCGCGCGGACGGGCACGCGCTGGTGGCCAATCAGAGCGCGATGGACTTTGCCGGGATCACCTATGAGACCCCTGTGCCGGAAGGCGGCGATATTCTGAAAAGTGAGGATGGCACGCCGAACGGTGTGTTCATCGATCTGGCCATGGCGCTGTTACAGCCTGTATTTGAGGCCCCGGACGAAGCGGAAATCCGCAACGCCATCGAAAAAGGATATGACGTGTATGCGGCGCGCGGCTGGACCGGGCTTCACAATATGTCTGTCACCGAGACCGAGCTGAACATCCTCTCTGACATGTCGCTTGATGGGGCGATACCGCTTCGCACCTATAACGCTGTCCAGCCAGACGCCATGGAATGGGCCATTAATGGTGCGCCCTCCGGCGAGCGGATGACGACCCAGGCGGTGAAGCTTTACATTGACGGCGCGCTCGGGTCTCGCGGCGCGCTTCTTTCCGCGCCGTATGCGGACGCGCCCGATACGTCCGGCCTGGCGCTGATGAAGCGCGACGAGGCGCTGGAGCTGTTCGAGATTGCACTGGATGAAAATGTGCAGATCGCCATGCATGCCATTGGGGATCGCGGCAATTCGCTGGCGCTCGACTGGATGGAGACCGCTTTCGCCGCCCATGCTGAAAAGCCTGTTGCCCCGAAAAGTCCGCTCGTCGAAGAAAGCGATGAGGAAGAGACAGGGCCGCGCTGGCGCATTGAACATGCCCAGATCGTTCGTCCGAAGGATCAGGCCCGATTTGCAGACCTCGGCATCATTGCCAGCATGCAACCGTCACATGCCATTGGCGACCTGCATTTTGCGCCCGCTCGGCTTGGCATGGACCGTTTGGGCGGCGCCTATGCCTGGCAAAGTCTGACAGATCAGGGCGTTGTGGTTGCAGGTGGGTCGGATGCGCCGGTTGAAGTGGGCGACCCGATGATTGAGTTTTATGCTGCCAGCGTCCGCAAGGATCTGACCGGGTTTTCCAGCGAGGGCTGGCACCCGGAGGAAAAGCTCTCACGCTATGAAGCGCTGAAACTGTTCACGCAAAACCCTGCCTTTGCCAGCTTCCAGGAAGATGAGCTTGGCACCATCGAAACCGGTAAAATTGCTGATTTCACCGTGCTGGATCAGGATATTCTAACGGTTCCGGACGAGGCGCTGCTGGCCACCCGCCCCGTGATGACGATTGTCGGTGGTGAACGTGTCTGGCAGGCCGAACAGCACTAAGGTAGCTGGCGGTCGAGTACGGCCAGCAAAGTGCGCTGACGGTCTGAAAAATTATCATCTGAGATGATGAAGATACGGTCTTTGCCGTCGGCTATCGGCTTCACAGCAATGCCTTCGAAATTGTCGACCGTGATCTCCTTGCCGAAGATCGTCAGAATTTCAGGCTCTGACATGTCGCCCTCTGCGCTGATATTGGCTGTGACGAGACCAATCTGATTGCCACGCAGCGGGTCATAAGATCGCGTGACGGCGTAAAGACGACCTGACCCATCATCATTTGAGACGAACTCAAGCCCTGTCAGGCTGGTCAGATCCGGCGCCGGGATCAGGATATCAAAGACTGGCACCTGACCGTCAATCAGGCGCGCGAGCGGTGCCATATCGACCGTGCGGGTTTCAACACCAGCCAGCAAATCACGGCCAAAATCTGTCAGCGCTTCGATGCCGGAGTTTTCAGAAACAGGCTTACCGAGATCGAACGTCTTTGCGCCAAATGCGACAACCGGGACACCGCGCGCATTGGCCCCGCAGGCTTCCAGATCAAACGCCAGAATGCGGTGTCGCCTCTCTAAGCTGACAAAGGCATATTCGCCGTTCCAGGCAATTCCTTCAGAATCGCCATCATCTTTTCCATCGAGCGGTTGGCCCTCTTCGCCCTTCAGAAGGGTCAGATAAGCGCTGTCATCTGGCGTCAAATCGTCAGCTTCGATGTCGAGCCAGACCATCGCGCCCATGTCGGATACCGAGAGAAGCGTATTATCATCAAGAAAATCAAGGCCTGATAGCCCACCGAGCAGCGGGTGATCACTTGTCAGGTGATAAACCTCAACCGGCACCAGTGGAGAAAGCACATCGCCTGCCCCTTCGCCCCACCCCACCGGATCGGCCATCAGGCTGATTTTTTCGGGAATGATGTGCGGTACGTCATCCGGGCAGGACTGCGTGGCAATCGCCTCATGGTTCACGACCAGCTGATCGGCATCGGGTGTCGTGTTTTGAGAAGCGCATCCGGCCAGAAAGGCCGATGCGAGAAGAAAATGTTTAGCGGATGGCACGGGCGATATCCTGAAGGCTGGATGTTCTGACGTCTCGTCCGCCTGCTATCCGGGAACCAGGGCGGGGTTTCGGCGCATCGCGATATTGCGTCTTTCCAGAGCCTTCAGACGGTTCACCGCTTTCGTCAAAGAGTGAGGCGAGCTGTTCGGTCATCGCACCGCCAAGCTGCTCAGCGTCCACGATGGTTACGGCCCGCTTATAGTAGCGCGTCACATCATGGCCGATGCCAATGGCGATCAGTTCCACTGGAGACTGATTTTCGACATAGGCAATGACATCGCGCAAATGGCGCTCAAGGTAGTTGCCTGAGTTCACAGAAAGCGTTGAATCATCGACCGGCGCGCCATCGGAAATCACCATCATGATACGGCGCTGTTCCGGACGACCAATCAGACGATCATGCGCCCAGAGTAGCGCTTCGCCATCAATGTTTTCCTTCAGCAGGCCTTCACGCATCATCAGACCAAGATTTCGGCGCGCCCGGCGCAGAGGCACATCCGCCGCCTTGTAAACAATGTGACGAAGATCGTTCAGACGTCCCGGCTGGGCCGGTTTGCCCGCTGTGATCCAGTCTTCCCGGCTTGACCCGCCTTTCCAGGCACGCGTCGTGAAGCCAAGAATTTCGCACTTTACGCCACAGCGCTCCAGCGTGCGTGCCAAAATATCGGCACATAACGCAGCCACCATGATGGGCCGTCCGCGCATGGAACCCGAATTATCCAGAAGCAGCGTCACAACCGTGTCGCGGAAATTGGAGTCATCTTCCATCTTGAAAGAGAGCGGCGATGTTGGATCGGTGATCACACGGGTCAGGCGGGCCGTGTCCAGAACGCCTTCTTCCAGATCGAAGGTCCAGCTGCGGTTCTGTTGTGCCATCAGACGGCGTTGCAACTTGTTGGCCAGCCGCGCAACGGCGCCCTGAAGGCCGGAAAGCTGCTGGTCGAGATAGGCCCGAAGCCGTGTCAGCTCTTCAGGGTCACACAGCATTTCGGCACTGACGATTTCGTCATGCTTCTCGGTGAACACCTTGTACCGACTTTCGCGATCATCACCATCGGTGTAATTCGGGCGCATGGGCTGGGAACCGTCTTCGGTTTCATCCGGGTCATCGCCCGCATCCATTTCCGCCTCGGACTCGACCGTGACATTCGCGTCTTCGTCCTGGTCCTCCATATCGGACGCGTCGACGTCTTCCATGCTGACGCCCGTGGAATCCTGGCCATCCTGACCATCATCTTCGCCCTGGTCCGCAGAGGAATCGTCATCCTCCATGCTTTCCTGTTCGTCTTCGTCGAATTCGTCATGCTCGCTCTGCTCCCCGGCCGTCAGGTCGCGGATCAGATTCTTCATCAGCTTGGCAAATTCCTGCTGGTTTTCCATCAGCGCAGGCAGTTTCTCGAGGCTCTCCCCGGTCTTCTCGACGATTTCATCGCGCCAGAGCGCGGCAATGCCTTCAGCAATGTCCGGCAGAGGCCGCCCTGTCAGCTTTTCGCGCAAGACGAACTCCAGCGCGTCGGCAACCGGCGCATCCTGGCGATCCTCCATGCGGCCATAGCCCGCCTTCTCACACCGCTCAATCAGCGAGGCGTCCAGATTGTCAGCGACACCGGACATGTGCGCCGCGCCGATCGATTCCACGCGCGCACGTTCTGCTGCTTCAAACACTTCTCGCGCCTCAGCAGATTTCGGCTGGTTCCGGCTGTGCGATACCGGGTCGTGGTGAGCAAGCCGCAGGGCCGCCGCGTCCGCTTCACCCCGAATGCGGGCCGCCGTTTCCCGGTCTACCGTTTTCGGTGGGTTGCGCAGGACGATTCGTTTGCCCTGATCGCCGCTACCATCCGCTGAGAAGCTGATTTCAGCTTCTTCATCGGCAGAGAGGGCCTTTGTCGCTACGCTCAGCGCGTTGCGAAACAGTTCGTCCTGGGGCGTTTCATTCTTTGACATACAGAAAATATAGACCTGATGAAGGCCGTTGCGAAGGGGAAGTTTTCGTCAGTCTGGATATTCTGTCCGGCGTTGTCGCCTGATGGCCATGGGCCGTACCGACAGGCAGGCCCATGACGGAAAAGGCTCCGGTTTACTGGCCTTTGAATTCGGGTGGGCGCTTTTCAAGAAACGCTTTCACGCCCTCTACATAATCGTCTGAGGCGATCAGTTTTGGCTGGGTTTCAGCTTCCAGATCAAGATGAGCATGCAGATCCTGAGTTGGCGCCAGATCAAACAGTTTGCGCACTTCCGGATACGCCTTGGTTGGCCCTTTCGCGAGCCGGTCAGCGACGGCCGCGACTTCTGCATCCAGTGCGTCATCGGCCACGCATTTCCAGATCAGGCCAGCTTCGACCGCATCGCTCGCACTCATTCGATCACCAAAGAACGCGGCGGCCATGGCCCTTGCCCGGCCAAGCGCTCGCGGGGCGTGCCAGCTGGCGCCAACATCCGGCACCAGGCCGAGCTGGTTTGTGAAGACGAGGATGAATTTTGCGCTTTCCGCAGCGATGACGAGATCGGTGGAGAGCGCCAGACCGTAACCCCCGCCCGCGGCTACGCCATTGATGCGCGAAATGGTCGGAAACGGCAGATTGAGCAGGCGCTTTGCAATGAGATTGAAGCCGTTATGCATACCCTGACGTGTTTGCTCGCCGCGCTCCTGCGGGGTTTTCGGCTTGCGTCCGCCTTCGCGTGGCGAGAGATCAGCCCCGGAACAAAAGCCGCGGCCTGCCCCCGTAAGCACCAGAACACGGATATCGGGATTGGTGGCACAATCAGCCAGATGCGCGTTGAGCTCATCAATCATTTGCGGGTTCAGCGCGTTAAGCGTTTTCGGATTGTTGAGCGTCAGCGTGGCAATGCCCGCCTCATCAATGGAAAGTACGGCTTGCGGTTCTGTCGTCGTGTCTGTCATCTGGGTGCCTCACCTTGGTTTTCCTCCAAGTTGAACCACCCGGCCCGATGACAGGCAATCGGTGACGTTGCGTCGCCACCAGAAAAACGCCGTGACAGAATTTTCGATCAGACCGACCGGAAGAGTTCCAGCGTTCGTTCAAACGCCAGCGCATCGCTTTCCGCATGATGGTCTTCCGTGCCCTGCCGTGCGAAGCCATGACCGGCCTCGTCATAAACATAGACCGGCACATCATCCCGGGCACCCACGAAAGCAGCAACATCTTCCATTGGAATATGCGGATCAAGCCGACCGAAATGAGCAATGGCGGGACATTTGGGCGGGGTGTCCTTTGCGAGGGTCAGAAGGCTGCCATAATAGCAGCTCGCTGCCTGAATGCCTGGCACGTTGCAGGCCGCAAAATAGGCCATCGACCCACCATAACAATAGCCGACGATGCTAGCTTGTCCGCCCAGATGACCGACGCAGGCCGCGATATCCATCATGGCCGGTTCCAGCCCGTTGGCGCGGGCATACCCTCCCCCACGCGCGATATCACTGTCGGTGTGCGTGTCGGTGGCAAAGTCTTTTTCCTGCCGGTCAAACATGGAGGGCGCGATCACATCGAAGCCTTCGGCCGCGAATCTCGCCATCGCCTCTTTCATGTATGTGTTGACGCCGAAAATTTCCTGAACGAGCACAAGATTGCCTGCCTTCTCGCCGATTGCTGGCAAAAACCAGGCTGAGAATTCAAACCCATCACCGCTTTTCAGCGTTCTTTTTTCAGGTGACATGACCAACCCTCCCTTAACGTCAGGGAGAGTTGGGGCGTTTCAATTTCAGTTACAAGTCGCCGGTTCAGGCAACTTGCATCATCACAGCAGATTCAGGCAATTCCTCACCGAAGCAACGCTGGTAGAATTCAGCCACGACAGGGCGCTCGAGCTCGTCACATTTGTTGAGGAAGCTCATCCGGAAGGCCTGGCCGACATCGCCGAAAATAGCTGTGTTTTCTGCCCAGGTGATAACGGTACGCGGGCTCATGACCGTGGACAGATCGCCATTCATGAACGCATTCCGCGTCATGTCGGCCAGTCGTACCATCTTGTCGAGCAATTCCTTTTCGACATCCGGCAGTTTCGAGCCGACGATTTCGACTTCGGAATCATGTTCCAGATAGTTCAGCGTCGTGACAATCGACCAGCGGTCCATCTGGCCCTGGTTCAGTTGCTGCGTGCCGTGGTAGAGGCCGGTTGTGTCACCAAGGCCAACCGTGTTGGTGGTGGCAAACAGGCGGAAATACGGGTTCGGCGCGATAACGCGGTTCTGGTCGAGCAGGGTCAGACGACCCGACGCTTCGAGAATACGCTGAATCACAAACATCACATCCGGGCGGCCGGCATCATATTCGTCAAAAACGATGGCTACAGGGCGCTGAAGTGCCCATGGCAGAATGCCTTCGCGGAATTCGGTGACCTGCTGGCCTTCCTTCAGGACGATAGCATCCTTGCCGACCAGGTCGATCCGGGAGACGTGGCTGTCGAGGTTCA
>CAYFGB010000021.1:0-49085 GCA_964342455.1 uncultured Hyphomonadaceae bacterium | reverse complement strand
AATGTCCAAGTCATTGGGCAATGTGAAGCTGGTTCATGATCTGGTGAAGGAGTGGCCGGGCGAAGTGCTGCGCTATGCCTTGCTGTCTGGTCATTACCGCGCGCCGCTCGACTGGACGCGAAGCCTGCTTGAACAATCCAAGACGACGCTGGACCGGATTTACGGCGCGTATCGCCGGGTCTGGGGTGATGGCAAGCCGGTGGCCGATACCCGTCATGGCGTGCGTGAAAAGCTGATGGATGACCTCAACACGCCGCTGGCGCTGGCAGAGCTGAACGCGCTGGCAGGCGAGGCCAATCGTGCCGCCGATGAGAAAGATGAAAGCGCGATGGAAATCGTGCGGAACATGATGTTCGATGCCGGTCAGGTTCTGGGGCTCATGTCGATGACGCCTGCCGAGTGGGAGCAGGGCGGCGATGGCGATGACAACGCCCGGATCGATGGTCTGGTTCAGGCGCGGCTTGATGCCCGCAAGAACAAGGACTGGGCCGAGGCCGACCGCATCCGCGATCAGCTCAAGGCCGAAGGCATTGAAATCATGGACGGCGCGGGCGGCAGCACGTGGCGGCGGGTTTAGCGCTCGAGGTCGCCATTTCCACGAAAGGCCCGGCGGCCTGTTTGCTTTTGCTAGCCGAGCTTGCTGGCCATTTCGAAGTAAATCACGGTCAATAATCCACCTGCACTGGCTGTCAGCATCAGATTGAACAGCACTTCGCGGATCATTTCAGCGCGGGATGATTGTGGGCGGATAGAATCCTGGCGTCGACCGGCAAGGCCGGACATATTGATATCACTCATGTTTTCCTCCCCAGAGTGTCTCTGGTTATATATTATGAGGAAAGCCTAGCATGAGCGGCGGCGATACCCAAGTCCCTGGTTGTGTTCCTGCGCTTGTTCGGTCCTGGCGGGGCGTTATGCGCGACGGCGGGCAGGGCGTCGCGATCTTGTGCGCACCATTTGAGGGTCGCTGCGACTGGCCGTCTGTTGTTCGCGCGTGATGAACTCAATCATCATATCGGTCGACATGGGCCGGGCGATATGGAAACCCTGAACCAGCCGGCCGCCCATTTCCTGAAGCATGGACAATTGGCTTTCGGTTTCCACGCCTTCCAGAATGCAGTCTATCTTCATGCTCCGGCAAAGCAGAAGCAGGGCGCGAACAATGTCGCGGCTGGCCGTGTCGGCTTCCATGCTGGAAATGAAGCTGGAATCGATTTTCAGCGTATCAAGCGGCAGAAGCTGCAAATGGCTCAGGCTGGAATGACCGGTGCCGAAATCATCGAGCGCGATCCGGGCTCCGAGTGCGGCCAGTTTTGTGAGCGCCGCCCGCGCCTGATCGAAGTCACAGACGAGCGCAGTTTCCGTGATCTCGAAATCAATCCGATGCGGATCGACCATGCTGTTGCGAACGATCTGGATGAGCGCGTCGACAGCATCCATGGAGGCGATGTCGCGGGCGGAAAGATTGATCGCGATCCGGATGTGCTTGGGCCATTGGAGGGCGTGTGTCAGCGTGCGTCGAACAAGCTGCCTTGTCAGTTCAACGATGAAGCCGGACCGCTCGGCGGCCTGAATGAAGAGGCCGGGCGGTACATTTCCAAGTTCGGGGCTCTGCCATCGCGCCAGCGCTTCAAGCGAGTGGATATGACCGTCCCGAATATCCATGATCGGCTGGAATTCGACGTAGATTTCGTCCTTCAGATTGGCGGATCGCAGATATTGCTCAATCTTCGCCAACTGGCAGATTTCCTCTTCATGTTTTGGCTGGAAGAGGATGGCATCGCCCTTGTAGAATTGTTTGGCGAAATAGAGCGCATAGTCTGAACGCTGGCTGAGCTGATCGGATGTGGTGCCGTCTTCGGGGAAACGGCTGATACCGACGGTCGCGCCAATCTCGGCGACAACCCCGGTCAGATGGTAGGGCTCGGACAGCTTTTTGGCCAACGCCTTGCCGAACGCTTCTATCGTCTCTGGATCGCTGGCATCCTTGAGGATAAAGCCGAACTCGTCGCCGCCCATGCGGGCAACGTGGAAAATGCTGCCGACGGCTTCCTTCAGACGTTCGCCCACAGCAACAAGCAACTGATCGCCGGTTGCATGTCCAAAGGCATCATTGACCGGCTTGAAGCCATCAAGATCGATGACACCGACAGCAAAGCTCGCGCACTGATCATCATCTGATTCCAGAATGTAATTCATCACTGTCCGGAACCCCCGGCGGTTCGGAAGATCCGTCAGCGGGTCGCGCATGGCCGCGTATTCTAGGTCTTTGGTTCGCTTGATGACTTTCCGTTCCAGCGACTGGTTCAGGTCTGTAAGGTCATGGACCAGGCCATGATTGGTTGCCTGAAGCTCCAGTGCCTGACGGTGAACCCGGTGATTGTTGGAAAGTCCGTAAAGCAGGGTCAGCCAGCAGATGACTGCCAGGGTGGCAAGAATGGGATCGGGCTCAGGGCCAAACGCCAGGATGAGCGCGCTGGGCAGAAGAAGGCTTGAAATATAAACCCGCCCTGCCGTCCGGAGCGGGGCGACAATACCTGCGGCACCCCCTGCCAGCCCGGCGATCACTATACTTGTGAAGTATTTTGCATCGCCGCCTGTTGCAATGGCGCGCTCAAGGGCCAGGACCCATAACAGACCAGCAATGAGAAGGCCGGACGTGAACAAGGCCTGCCAGCGCTGAATGAAGTTCCGGCGCGCCGCAGTATCGTAAAGCAAGCTGTTCTTGCCAGCCTCAACATCACTCTGCACCTTGTCGAAGAAGGTCTGCCAGCTGATGCGTCGAATGACGCTGAGTATCAGAACAACGGTCAGCCAGCCGACGACAAACCGCGGGGCGACAGGAAAAAGATAACATCCCACACCGATGGCAGACGCTGCGTTGACGAAGATCATGCCTCGGGCATTGGCAAAGGCGTTCAGCAGAAGGTTGAGGTCAATATCGTCAACATGTCGGGTACCAAGTGTGTTGAACACCTCGGTCTGCTTTTGCATGAAAATGGAAGATGAGCCGAGAATCGTTGCCGAGCCATGCCGGTCTCTGGCAGTTTCCCATCGTCGCCGAAGGGCTGTAAGCGTATTCCCGATCCATTTCATCGGATCAGGAATACTGGAAAAAGGTTAAGGCGCCTGCGATGGCGCTATCGCAATTTCTCTGAAAAATGTTGCAATATCAGCCGATTTTCACCTCAGGGTTGGTCGGCTAAAGGAATAACAGCCCCCGCAGGATGTAAGCGCTTGCGACTACAACGCTACCGCTTGCCAGGGCGATCCCGAGAAACCAGGCCAGTCGCACCCAGAGCGGGCGCTCGGCATTTGCATTGTCAGGCGCGACCGGTCTGAACCAGTTAGTCATGATAGCTCTCTTCGGGGTCAACCTTTCCCCAGAACAGGGAATAGACATAAACCGTATAGGCCAGAATGATCGGCAGCATAATGACCGCGCCGACCAGCATCAGACCCAGAGCATTGTCCCGGGCAGCTGTCTCCCAGATGTCCAGATCGAACGGTACCAGCAGCGGATAAAGGCTGACCGTGAGGCCCAGATAGCCCGTCAGAAAGATCAGTGCAGACCAGATCATGGGACGCCAGTCTGGCGCCTTCTCGACCTTCAGGAAGATATCCCGCCAAAGCAGGAAGAACAGGCCAGCGGCCAGAAACGGGATCGGTGCCAGCGGCAGGAATGTGTCAAACTGGAAGGCTGTCATGGAGACGCCCCAGCGTTCGGTGACGCGATCATCAATGGAGAGTGTGGCGAGACTGACGGCTGCCATGGCGAGGATGACATATACGGTCGCCCGGCGAGCCCATTTCCGGCATCCCTGCTGGGTCACGCCCTCCGTTTTAAGGATCAGCCAGCACGACCCAAGCAGGACGTAACCACCGGCGACAGACAGGGCGACCAGGACTGAGAATGGGGTGAACCAGTCGAACGTGCCGCCGGCAAAATTGCGGCCTTCTACCTCTACGCCCTGAATGAAGCCGCCCAGAATGAAGCCCTGAGCCAATGCGGCGATCAGGGAGCCATAGGCAAACGCGCCATTCCAGAAGCGTTGAGTGGTGGGCCGGACGGCCTTGTGCCTGAATTCAAAGGCAACACCCCGAAAGATCAAGGCGGCCAGCATGATCAGGACGGGGAAATAAAAAGCAGGCATGAGGATGGCATAGGCCAGCGGAAACGCGGCAAAGAGGCCGCCACCCCCGAGGATCAGCCAGGTTTCATTGCCATCCCAGACGGGCTCAATGGTGGCCGTCATGACATTGCGTTCCTGCTCGCTATTCGCGAATGCAGTGAGAATGCCGATACCGAGATCCGATCCGTCGAGCAGTACATACAGCATGACGGCGGTGGCAATCAGCAGGGCCCAGATAAACGGTAAATCCATGGGTCAGGCCTCCTCTGCCTTATCATCGACCGAACCAAGCGCGGAGCCGGGGGCCCGGTTTTCGCGGGCCGGGGGATCTGTTTTCTCGTCGTCAAAACCACGCGTAGCGATGCGGGCCATGTAAACCACGCCTGCCGTGAAGATAATCGCGTAAACCACCATGAAGACGATCAGCGAGGTGGCAACCTGTTCGGCCGACACAGGCGATAGACTGTCTTCCGTTCGAAGGTGGCCATAGACCGTATAGGGCTGACGACCGACCTCGGCGACGATCCATCCGGTGATGACGGCCACAAAGCCCATAGCGCCTGTCGGAATAGCCAGCCAGTGAAACACGCCCGGCTTGTCGATGCGCCGGGAGAACCAGAGCGTACTGCCCCAGGCACCCATCAACAACATGAACAGGCCAGCGGCCACCATAATGCGGAAACTCCAGAAAACGGGAAGAACCGGCGGGCGTTCATCATCGGGGAAGTCTTTCAGCCCTTTCAGCGGGCCTTCGGCGGAGAACAGGAATTTGCTTGTGCCGGGAATTTCAATCTCGGCGTGGTTCTTTTCAGCTTTTTCGTCAGGCCAGCCAAAGAGGACCGTGCCTTGCTCGTCTGCCGTATCCCACCAGCCTTCAATCGCAGCCACTTTGGCGGGCTGGTAGTGGTGTGCCACTTCGCCAGACCAGTGCCCGGCCCAGATCTGAAGCGGCATGAGGCAAAGAAGCGTGCCCGACGCCATGCGGATCTGCCAGCGGGTTGGCTCGGAGACGCGGCCCCGAATAACCTGGTAGCCACCGGCGGCCAGAACGACAGCGGCTGTGGTTATGAAAGCTGCCAGCATCATGTGGACATAGCGCGCCGGGAAACTCGGGTTGAAGATGACCTCCATCCAGCTGGTCGCGACGAAGATCATCGAGTTCGGGTCGTCCGGATCGGCCAGGATCTGTTCAAACCCGGCCGGGGTTTGCATCCAGCTGTTCGCAGAGAGAATCCAGAAGGCCGAGATCGACGTACCGATCGCCACGGCGCAGGTGGCAATAAAGTGGAGGGTCGGGCCAACGCGCTTCCAGCCGAACAGCATCACACCCAGGAAGGTCGCCTCCAGGAAGAAGGCCGTGAGAACCTCATATCCAAGGAGAGGGCCGATTACGCTGCCTGCCTTGTCAGAGAAAGCGGCCCAGTTCGTGCCGAACTGATAGCTCATCACAATGCCGGAAACGACGCCGATACCGAAGGCGAGGGCGAAGATTTTCACCCAGTGCAGATAGAGCCGTTTGAACACCTCTTTCTTCGTGAACAGCCACAATCCTTCGGCGACCGCCAGAAAGGCCGCAAGGCCAATGGTGAAAGCCGGAAACATAATGTGGAAAGCGACGACAAAGGCAAATTGAAGCCTTGAAAGGATGAGCGCGTCCAACTCCATGAGCATTCCTCCGTGGACCATCCGAATAGCGTATATTAGAGAGTTCTGAAATGTAACACTCTGACGCTGGGTCAGAATAACTCACAAAAATACTATGGCTTGTCAGCTTGCCTGAAGGCGGGCCGGGATCGCAAGTCCAATCGGCTGGCGTGCCCGGTTTTCTCGTTTGAACTCGGTGGAATCAAGCTGACAATTGCTTGAAGTTATGGCGCGGAATGGCGCTGAGCACCCTTTACGGCCCAGACGCTGGCATTCGCGCCGGCTTTCCGGTCTTTGGCGATGCGTTGATAGTCCGGATCGGATGCGAAAGCCTGCGCAGCAGCTTCATTCGGGAAGGCGAGGACGACGATCTTATCTATGGTGCTTGCCCCTTCCAGCGTCCGAGGCGCTTCGTCTGCAATGAGCACCTCTCCCTGATGCCTGGCGAATACAGCGGGAAAGGCGGCCTGATAGCGCCGATAGGCATCCATATCGATGAACGTCAGCGTGGCAATGGTGTAGACGGGCATGGCAAACCTAAAACTTCAATAATGAAGTAAAAACTTTTGTATTGAAGCTTGTCAAGCTTTGTCGCAAGCTGGGGCATGACCATAGCCCGCCGCACTCGCCTTTATCACAAGCTGCAACTTGCCTCGCATCGTGTGCAGAAATCTGCCGATCTGACTGTGCGGGAGGCAAGTGGGCTGACGACGGCTCAGGCGGCGGTTCTGTCGATCATCGCGACCATTCCAAACGCCAGCCAGAGAGACGTAGCCGGGCAGTTAGGGCTGAACGAATCTGCAGTCACAGCGATGGTCGTTCGCCTGATCAGGGACGGGTTTGTCAGTCGGGAACGCGATAAGGCCGACCGCCGGGCATGGGTATTGTCGCTGACACCGCAGGGGATGGAGCGCCTGGACGCCGTTTCCACGCCATTTGCAGAGATCAATCACAAGCTGGAAGGTGTGCTGACGGAAGAAGAAATCCGTCAGCTTACGGGCATGCTTCAGCGCATCTCAGACGCGTTCGACACCTGAACGGGCGGAAGCGTGGCGCGACATCACTCTTCCGAGACGTCCGCGTCAGCCTCATCTTCGTCGGTGGCTGACATGCCGAGCACGTCTTCCAGAAATTCTGCCTGTGCCCGCGCATAGAATAGCTGGTTTGATAGCTTACGCCAGCCATGGCCCTCATCCGGAATGCGAATGAAGTCCGCCCGTACGCCGTTTTCACGCAGGGTTTTGACCATCACTTCGGTTTCCATGATGTCGATACGCGGATCTTTCACACCATGCGAATAGAGCACCGGAACGTTGATCTGATCGGCCTGACGGATGGGCGAGTTCTTTGTGTAATAGTCTTTCCAGTACGGATCGGTAATGTCGCCATACTCGATACGGTCGGACGCTTTCAGAGCGGGGGAAGCAATTTCGAGTGCGGTCACCCAGTCTGCAACGCCGAACAGGGAAACACCGGCTGCAAAATTGCCCGGGAAATTGGCGAGCACCGCGTTGACCGCATAGCCGCCGTAAGAGCCGCCCACAACGGCGGAGCGTACCGCATCGACGAGTCCTTCCTCGCCCAGATAGTTCAGCATATCCACAAGGTCGGCGATGGATTCGAGACGGTTCTCGCGATCATCCAGCGTTACATAGGTATGACCGAAACCGGTTGAGCCGCGAACGTTGGATTCAAAGACGGCAAAGCCGCGATCGACCAGGTATTGCGTCTGGGCATCGAAGGTCGGGCGTAACTGGCTGGTTGGGCCACCATGCACCATGAAGACGACAGGCGGCGCATCCTGACCATCATGTGAGGTCTCATCAGGCAGATAGAGAAGGCCCTGAAGCTCTAGCCCGTCTCGCGCTTCGATTCGGACATCTTCCGGTCGCACGAGGCGATCAGGGTCGAGCCCCGCCATTGGCGCGATGAAGGTATCATAAACCGTGTCGGTTTCGATGTCCCAGGTGATGAAGCTGCCCGGTGTGCGCCAGCCATTGACGCCCAGCACCATGCGAGCGCTTTCATCATTACAGGAGACGCCGTAAACGCCCTCTGGCAAGTCCGGTGTTTCGATCCTGTCGCCGGTATCGCGATTGATAACGGTGATGTCAGAGTAGCCGCCAACATTGGCGATATGCACCAGATAGGCATCATCAGCGCCGCACAGGCTGATGCCGTCAATATCAGAGCCTTCAACCTCATGGGTCAGCTCGAACGTCCCTGATTGCACATCGTAGAAATGGACGGCGGAATATTCGCGTTCGGTATTGCTTGAGAAATAGAAGCCGGACGAGTCATCCAGCCAGCTGACAGAGCCCTGCGCTGCGCGACGTTCCGGTTCCGACACGGTGATCACATCGCCGGTGTCCAGATCCAGAAGATAAAGATTGTTCGAGTCTTCACCGACCGTGGTCGAGAAAGTGATGTACTGGCCATCCGGGGAGATATCACTCGGGTAAACGCCGAACTCTCCTTCGAAGATCATTTCGCTTTCGCCGTTCGGGACGTCAGCTTTGTAAATGTCGAAATGAAGGCCGGTGCGGGCTGTGGACGAGTAAATAATGCTGTCCCCATCCGGCGCATAATCACCAAAAATGCGAAACGCGCCAGCTTCGGCCGGGAAAAGCAGCTCCTCTTCCGTACCATCAGCGGAAATCAGAAAATAGGCTTCCTGCTCGTCGCCATCATTATCCGCACCATAGAGAATATGCTCGCCATCCGGCGCCCAGACGAAGAAGGAAACGCCGTTGCCATAGGTCAGGCGTCTGGGCTGGCCGCCGGTTGCGGGCACGGTCCAGATTTGTCGTTCGCCGGTGATCGACCAGCCAAAAGCAATTGTTTCGCCATCCGGAGATAGCTGTCCGCCATTCACCCCGCCATTCGCAGCCAGAATATAGCGCGCAATGTCGGCCGGGTCGTCACCGGCCAGGCCGATTTTCACAGGCTCATCGGTCGGCTCAATGGCTTCCAGGCTCTCGTCATATCCTGACTGGCCGCCGGAAACGGCGCTGGTCTGTGCGATGGCAGAGAAAGAGAAAGCGGTGAGGGCGGCAAAGCCCGCCAGCGAAAGAGTTTTGGTGTACATGCGCGTGCCCGTTTTTCTGAATGTCTGGAAGGCTAGCCCTGTCCCTCAAAGAGTGAAAGAGTTTCGGGCCAGGAAAACGCGGCTGCATAATGGTTGGGCGGAACAATCGAGCCATGTAAGCCTTGTCAATCAGGGGTAGGCAGGATCAATTGACCAGGGATGACCCGAATGTACCAAGAGGGCCGGAACGGGTGACAGAGAACCTTGAAACGAACCGGCGGTCGCTTTGCGGATTGCTTGATCGCCTTGCCGAGGAGACCCGGGGTGAGGCCGTGACTGTACGCGACTTGCTGGCGATTGTTGGTCCGCGATCCTATGGTCCGATTATCGTGATACTTGGTTTTGCTGCCGTCAGCCCGCTGACCATCATTCCAGGTGCGACCTGGGTGATTGCCCTGATCACGCTGCTGTTTACAGGACAAATCGTGGCCGGGTTTCGACGGCCCTGGATCCCCGAACGGCTTTTGGGGTTCAAATTCAAGCGGGATCATTTGCTGGCTGGGGCGAAGGGCATTCGCGGCTGGGCAGAAGTGTTTGACCGGATCCTTGCACCGCGCGTGCCTTTTCTGACCCGGCAGCCCTTCATTCGGTTGATCGCGCTTTTGTGTGTCGCCGCGGCGCTTGTCACGTTTCCACTTGGCTTTGTGCCCTTCGGCCCGCTGCTGCCCGGGCTTACCATTCTGATTTTCGGTATCGGTCTCATGGCGCGGGATGGGGCTGTGATCCTTCTGGCATCTGCCAGCCTTGTCGGATCTTTCATGATTCTGACGCGGCTTGCCGAACGCTGGTTGTCGCTTGGCTGGTTCAGTTAGACTTTCGTTCTAGACCGTCTCAAATTGCCTGCTTCTTCCTTGAAACAGATGTGATTGAGAATTATTCTCAAAAATGTGCGCATGTGCTGGTTTTCCAATGCCGGTCGCAGTGTGCCGTCTGATTTTGTGTTGTGAAAGATGAATATGACTGTTCTGGAAGAGGTAAGCTGGCCGGATACGGCACCCAAAATTGAGCGTTTGCGACTCCCCCTCGTCAAGAGGAGCCTGATTGTCAGTGAGAAGTTTTACCTCACGCCAAACATGATACGCATTGTTCTGACGGGCGAAGAGCTTGCCGGTTTCCAGTCGCCGTCAGCCGATGACAATATCAAGATTTTTACGCCCGACGCGGATGGCGGTACCACCATGCGCAGCTATACGCCCCGCAGTTTTGACGCTGAGCGCAAAGAGCTCGTTCTGGACTTTGCCGTTCACGAGGCCGGGCCCGCCACGCAATGGGCTCTGGATGTTGAGATCGGTGATGAGGCGCTGATTGGCGGGCCACGCGGATCGAAACAGATTGTGGGTGAAGTTGATAGCTGGTTGTTGATTGGCGATGAAACCGCGCTTCCGGCCATGCTGCGCCGCATTGAAGAAGCGTCACCCGAGGCCCGCTTTACCCTGGTTGCCAGCATTCCCGGCCAAGAGGATGAACAAAGCCCCGACGCGATTGCAGATACCTCCACTCACTGGCTCCACCGAAATGGTCGGCCTGCCGATGAGGCTTCGGTGTTTATCGAAGCACTCGACAAGACAGAGATTGCCCCGGGCACGTTCGTCTGGCTTGCCGCAGAAGGGGACGTCACGCGAACCGTGCGCCGGTATCTGAATGAACAGCGCGGCGTGCCGCTTCGCTGGATCAAGGCCACCGGATACTGGGTGAAAGGCAAAGCCGACAGCACGGCTAAGTTTGAGGATTAGTCATCAAAGATAGGGCATCCACATAAAGCTGATCGTGCCAAATATGCCGATGGCGAGCAGTAGTGTGCTCATATTCAGCGTGACGCTGGCGGCCAAGTTCAGTGCCAGGCGCTTACGCCGTTCTGCCTGACGATAGAGTTCAAAAATGGCCAGCGGCAACAGATAACTGGCATAGTTCATCACGTCCATGGCGAGTGGCATCAGGCCTGAAGGGAAAGCGAAAACGCCTTTTCCGATCAGGTTAAAGGCCATGATCATCACCCTGAAGAACCAGACGCCGGACACGACCAGAAACGCACGAAATGCCCAGTCCTGATGCACGCGAAACTGTTTGCTCCAAGCATATCTGACGGTGAATCCGACACAGATAAGAATGGCGATGGCATTCCCGGAAACAGCCAATGCGGACGGAATGGAGATGTATGAGCCTCTCACCCAAGTGAGCCACAATCCGTTTAACGCGCACAGTACGCCTATCGCCGCATAAGTCCGTCCTGACCAGCGGTGCAGTTTCAGAGATTTGCGTCGAAAGCCGGTGATGAGCTGCAAAAGACCAAGGCCGATCACCAGACCGCCGCCAAAGACATGAAGCAGAAAGATGCCGCTTCCGACCGGGTCGGTGGCTTCAAAACCAGAGAGATGAGGCTTGTCGTTCAGGCGTTCAAACTGACCGGTGAGGCTGAACCGGCCATAAAACAACAAGATATAAACGATGAAACTGATCTGGCCGAGAACGATGGCAGCCAGAGTGAATTGAGCAGATCGCCTCAGCCAATTGCTTTTTCTGCCTGATCGCGGTGTTTGCTCTGCAATGGTGTACATATGAGGTCTCCAACCTTGTTTTGAGGTTGGATGTCCTGCGGCGCGGCCCTTAATCTGGCTTGCCGATTTCGAATTCGGCCAGCTTTTTTGAGGCGCGATAGTCATTTCTGACCTGAGGTGCTATGCTACCCATCTCTCGTCAGGGATAACCCATGTCTGTTGTTCTGCTGCTCGCCGCGCTTTTTTTCGCGTCTTCATTTGCATTTCTGAGAAATTCGGAGATCTCCCGCACGCTGATGGCGGTATGGTTGGCGTTTGCAGTGGGTTTGTTCAGTTTCGCGGTATCCACGGGCGTTCCGTCGCTTCCTGCTGGGGCAAAACTGGTTCTGACAATTTTAGGGGCGGGGACATGTGGCCTTTCATTCCTGCTCGCACGCGCGCTGTTTCAGCCAAAGGACGGGGTGAGCGGCTGGCCGTTAGTGCTGGTTGGTGCGCTGTTTGTCAGTGGCGCGATTGTGGTGATCTTCAGATTTGTTCAAACGCCCGGAGAAGCTGGTCCGACAGTCATCAAGATGATCGGACAAGTGCATGGTCTGGTGAGTTCAACGGTGTTGCTGGTTGCCTTGATTGAGCCTTTGCGAGGCATTCAGACAGTCAATGAAAAATCTGAGCGGCGTTTTCGCATTGCGTTCACCAGTACGTATGCGGCCATGCTGGCGGCGGGCGTGATCTGGGCGAGGCAGGTGCCGGAAACGGCACATGGCGAAGCGATCGTTCTTCAGATCAAGATTGCCTGCGTTATGCTGGCCTTGTTTGGCGGCGGCGCTGCGGTCTGGTTTCGCTGCCGACATCCGATGGCAAACTCAAAGTCACGGAGCGTTCTGCCTGATGATGAGGAAAAGGCGTTGGCACAGAAGATTTCGTCCATACTCGGTCAAGGTGATCTTATCGTCGATCCCGAGTTTCGACTGGCTGATCTGGCGAAAAAGGTGAATGCGCAGCCTCACCGGGTGACGCGGGCGATAACCGGCGTTCTCGGCTATTCAAACTTTAACCGGTTGATCAATGAACGCAGACTGCAGATCGCCATATCGCAGTTTGATGATCGCAAGTTCGACCATCTGCCTGTGCTGACGATTGCGCTCGATTGCGGGTTTGGTTCGATCGGGCCATTCAACCGAGCCTTCAAAGACCAGACCGGCATGACGCCGACGGCCTATCGCAAACAAGCGCAGCAAAAGCCGTCAGCCGATGAGATTTCAAGCTTGTCTATCTGAAAGGCGGTTCGTCAAATGCCCGGAGTTTGCGCGAGTGGAGCATGTCGCCACCATCCTGTGCAATGCGCTCCAGCGTTCGGATACCGATCTGGATATGTTCGCCAATGGCTCGTTGATAGAAGGCATTGGCCGCACCGGGAAGCTTGATTTCGCCATGGAGCGGCTTGTCGGACACGCATAGCAGGACACCATATGGCACGCGCAGGCGATAACCATTCGCGGCGATCGTGGCGCTTTCCATGTCGATCGCAATAGCGCGGGACTGGTTGAACCGGCGAGAGGAATGGGTGAAACGGAGCTCCCAGTTCCGGTCGTCAGTTGTGACAACCGTGCCGGTTCGAAGGCGCGCTTTCAGCGCCTCTCCGGTCTCTTCGGTCACTTCCTCAGCCGCCTGTTGCAGCGCGACCTGAACTTCCGCAATCGGCGGAACAGGAATATCGGGCGGCAGGACGGAATCGAGCACATGATCATCTCGAAGATAGGCATGAGCCAGCACATAATCGCCGATGCGCTGGGAGTGTCGCAAGCCGCCGCAATGGCCAACCATGATCCAGCATTGCGGACGCAGCACGGCAAGGTGGTCAGTGATGGTTTTGGCGTTGGACGGTCCGACCCCGATATTGACCATGGTGATGCCCTGACCATCTTTCGTGCGAAGATGGTAGGCGGGCATCTGATGTCGACGCCATGGCGCATTGCGGATTTTTTCCAGCGCGTCAGGTGTGTCGGCAGTTACCTCGACACCGCCAGCCGCTGACAGGCTGACATAGGGGCCGGGCTGGCGAAGACGTTCAACGGCCCATTCCGCGAATGCGTCGATATAGCGATGATAATTGGTGAACAGCAGATAGGGCTGGAAATGCTGGTGTGGTGTGCCTGTATAATGCGTCAGGCGCTGGAGCGAGAAATCCACGCGCGGGGCATCAAACAGTGACAATGGCTTGATGCCTTCATCCTGAAGGAAATCGCCATCGGCCACTTCGTCACCAATCATGGCCAGTTGCGGGCTGGGGAACAGGCGTGTGATCTCTGCCGATTTCTCGACATCCATCCGGGCGGCCTGTTCCTGGTCCCAGACATAGGGGAAGGGAATTTCCGTCTGCGACAGGCGGACTTCGATCTCGATCTCATAGTCCTGCAGGAGAGGCGTCAATTGTTCGCGCAGATAGGCTTCGAACTGGCGCGGTTGCGTGATCGTGGTGGAAAACTCACCTGTTTCGGAGAATTTTCCGAAAGATCGGGAAATCTGCGGAATGCTGGTTTCGGGATCATAACGGATCACCAGTTCCGGATAGCAGAAGGATCCATCCGTTCGCATCTCCGGCGCAGGCGGCCGACCGTGTTCGATATAGTCTGTGAGGGCTTTTTTCAGATTTTCGGACGATGCCTCGTAAAGCCGCACGAGTGCATCAATGGTTTCATCTATCGTCATGGCAAGCCCTTAAAGCAATTCGGACAAAGAGGCAATTTATGGTTCGGTGCTTTTGTTTTCCGGAGGTCTCGGCTACAGCATAGGTCACGAGTATAGGCGTTGGATGTGACATGCAGATCAAAAAACTCGATTTGCCGGGACTACTTCTTCTGACGCCACGGGTTTTTGAAGATTCGCGCGGACAGTTCTCCGAAACTTTCAACGCACGCACATTCAAAGATGCGACAGGCCTCGATATCGACTTCGTTCAGGACAATGAGAGTTTTTCCCGTTTCGCCAACACGATCCGCGGGCTGCACTTTCAGACCCCGCCTCATGCGCAATCAAAGTTGTTCCGTGTGATTTCTGGCCGTGTCATCGATGTGGCCGTGGATATTCGCATGGGTTCGCCAACATTTGGCCAGTCGGTCAGTCTTCAGCTGAGTGGCGACCGGGCTGAGCAGGTCTTTGTGCCGAAAGGCTTTCTGCATGGCTTCCGGACACTCGAGCCCGATACTCGAGTGGCCTACAAGGTGGATGCCTTTTACAGCCCGGACTGTGACCGGTCTATCCAGTATAACGACCCGGCTATCGCATGCGACTGGGGGCTCTCGACGGGTGACGAAGTGCATCTGTCTGACAAGGATCAGAATGCACGACCTTTCAGCGATGCCGAGGGTATCTTCACTTATGAAGGGCCGGAGGGCGCGACGCGATGAAACGTGTGATTGTCACGGGCGGCGCTGGGTTTATCGGCGCCAATCTTTGTCAGGCGCTGGCCGCATCGGGCGACTATCAGATCCTGAATATCGACAAGCTGACCGAGACTTCCTGCAAGGCCAGTGTCGCCGCGCTCGAAGACCTGGAGCATTATGGTTTCCTGCAGGCCGATATCTGCGACCGGGCCGCCATGGCCGCAGCATTTGAGACGTTTCGCCCGGATGGCATTCTGCATCTGGCGGCAGAAAGCCATGTGGATCGTTCCATCGACGGGGCCGCCCCGTTCGTGCAGACGAATCTGGTTGGCACATTTACACTGCTGGATGTCGCCCTTGAGTATTGGCGTACGCTGAACGTCGAAGATCAGGCCGCGTTTCGGTTCCTGCATGTCTCAACCGACGAGGTCTTTGGCGCGTTGCCGCTCGACGAAGGCGTGTTCCGGAAAGATACGGCCTACGATCCGAGCTCGCCTTATTCGGCATCCAAGGCGGGATCAGATCATCTCGTCCGCGCCTGGCAACGCACGCATGGCCTGCCAACGCTGATCACCAATTGTTCGAACAATTACGGGCCTTACCAATTCCCTGAAAAGCTGATCCCTCTGATGATCCTCAATGCCATGGAAGGACGGCCTTTGCCCGTTTATGGCAAGGGCAATCAGGTGCGAGACTGGTTGCATGTGTCTGATCATGTGAGCGCGTTAATCGCTGCGTTTGAGCGTGGCGAGCCGGGCGAGACCTATCTGGTGGGTGGCCGCGCGGAACGACAAAATATTGATGTTGTTCGCGAGATCTGCCGCATTCTGGATGACCGGCACCCGGAAGGCGCGCCGCATGACCGGTTGATCACCTATGTCGAAGACCGGCCGGGCCATGATCTGCGCTATGCTGTTGACCCATCGGCAACGGAAACCGCGCTTGGCTGGAAACAGACCTGGACGTTTGAAACCGGACTTGAAGCAACAGTGGACTGGTATCTGGCAAATGAGGCCTGGTGGAAGCCCATTCGCGATGGCGTCTATTCGGGCGAACGATTGGGGCGCGGAAAAGCATGATCCTTGTGATCGGTGGTTCGGGCCAGTTGGCGCAGTCTCTTCAGAAAGCTGGCGGCGATTGCGTCGAGGCGGCCGGTCGGCCCGGAACGGATCTTCTCGATACTGACAGCCTTTTTGACACTTTTGATCGGATTCGCCCTGACGCTGTCGTGAACACAGCGGCTTACACAGCCGTTGATCAGGCCGAAACAGAGGCGCTGACGGCACAGGCAATCAATAATGAAGGGGCTGGGCGCCTGGCGGCGATTTGCCGGGCGAAGGATATTCCGCTCATCCACATATCGACCGACTTTGTTTTCGATGGTCAGACCGGGGCGCCTTACAGAGAATCCGACGCCACCAATCCGATAAACGAATACGGCAAAAGCAAGCTGGATGGCGAGCGGGCCGTCCGCGCAGCCAATCAGGACGCTTTGATCTTGCGCACCGCCTGGGTGCACAGCCCGTTTGGCGCAAACTTCACAAAGACCATGATGGGGCTTTTGCGGAGCCGCGAGGATATAAAGGTGGTGGACGACCAGTTCGGCTCGCCAACCTATGCGCCGCATCTCGCATCAGGCGTTCTTGCACTGGTCGATAAGGTTCTGGCATCGGGCGATCCGGACGAAAAGCTCTTCCATCTGGCCGGGGCGGGACATGCCTCGCGGCTCGAATGGGTGACCGAAATTGCGGACGTTCTGACCGCAAAAGGGCATCCGGCAGCACGGATAATGCCAACGTCCAGCGACAGTTTTCCTACCCCGGCCAGGCGTCCGCCAGATACACGGCTTGATTGCAGCCTGATTGACGAGGCGTTCGGCATTGCCTTGCCAGATTGGCGAGACGGGGTTAGGGCCTGCGTCACTGCACTGTTAGACGACGAGGGCGGAAGGTCATGAAGGGTATCGTACTGGCTGGCGGGTCGGGAACCCGGCTTTATCCCCTGACGATTGCCGTCTCAAAGCAATTGCTGCCGGTCTATGACAAGCCGATGATTTTCTACCCGATCAGCACGCTGATGAATGCAGGCATCCGGGACATTCTGGTAATCACAACACCACATGATGCGCATCTTTTCAGGCGGTTGCTGGGGAATGGTTCGAATTTCGGACTGAACATCTCCTACGCAGTTCAGATGAACCCGGACGGGCTGGCCCAGGCTTTTCTTCTGGGGGAGGACTTTATCGGGGACGAGCCCGTTTGTCTGATCCTGGGGGACAATATCTTCTACGGTGCGGGTCTGCCCGAGCGCCTGAAAGAGGCAGCTCAGCTGACAAAAGGTGGACGTGTATTCTCCAAGCACGTGCACGATCCTGAGCGATATGGCGTGGTGGATTTCGACGAGACCGGCAAAGCCCGGTCCATTGAGGAAAAGCCGAAAGAGCCCAAATCCAGTCACGCGGTCACCGGCATTTATTTCTATGATGCCGGGGTGGTGGATATCGCCCGCAGCATCAAACCAAGCGCGCGAAACCAGCTTGAGATCACGGACGTCAATCAGGTGTATCTGGATCGTGGGGAACTGGAAGTGACGCCGCTTCAGACCGGGGATGTCTGGCATGATGCGGGCACGCACGCCTCCTTGCTGGAGGCCGGACGATTCATCGAAACACTGGAACGGCTTCAGGAAATCCGGGTCGCAAATCTGGAGGCGCTGGCCTGGGCAAATGGCTGGATTGATCGCGACACGCTGGACAACGCCGCATGTGAATATGGCACATCGGGATATGGCGCGTATCTGCGTTCGCTGCTGGATGCCTGATAAGCGGGCCATTCAGGCAAATGCGGAAAAACATGGGAGCCGATCACGTTAAACGGTTGATCCATCAGGTTTTCGATGCCTAGAGCTAAGACAGGCCGCCATTGCAGGCGTTATCAGGGGATGCAGGACAAATGACCGTCACGATCGATACAAAACTGGCAGAGCAGATCACCAAAACGGCCATTGATGCCGGTGTGGTCATCATGGACGTCTACAACGCTGCTGACGGGATCGATACGGGCACGAAGAAAGACGATTCGCCGGTCACGATTGCAGACCAGAAGGCCGAAGAACTCATTCTGAAGGAACTCGCCATCGCTGCGCCGGGGGTGCCTGTGCTGGCGGAAGAGTCGGTTTCTGAGGGCCGCATTCCAGAACTTGGAGACGAGTTTTTTCTGGTTGATCCGCTGGATGGCACAAAGGAATTCATCAAGAAGGGCGGCGATTTCACCGTCAATATCGCACTGATCGTGCATGGCCGTCCGGTGATGGGCGTCGTGTATGCGCCAGCGCTCAAACGCATCTGGGTGGCTGAAGGCCCGGGCTCAGCCTGGCAGGCTGATGGTGTGGACGTCGGTGCCGACCTGCCGCCAGTGGAGGCGCGCAAGCCATTGAAGATCGCGCCTGTCGATGAGAGCGGTGTTCGCGCTGTGGCCTCAAAAAGCCACCGGACCCCGGAAACTGACGAATTTCTGGCCCGGTTTAACGTGAAGGATCTCGTATCTGCGGGTTCATCGCTGAAATTCTGCCTGGTGGCATCAGGTGAGGCTGACCTCTATCCGCGCCTTGGCCGGACAATGGAATGGGATACAGGCGCGGGTCATGCTGTCGTGCTGGCCGCAGGTGGCCGTGTCTTGACCTTGGAAGGCGATGACCTCACCTATGGCAAGAAAGACCGCGGATATGACAATCCGTATTTTGTTGTTTATGGCGATCTGGAACCGGTAACGGTCTGATCCGACCGGCACACATTGTCAGGAGTTAAAAACAGGCATGGCCGTCAATACGTATCTGGATTTTGAAAGATCGCTCGCCGATCTCGACCGCAAGATTGCAGAGCTGGAGACCCTGTCTTCAAATGAAGACGGCCCGTCGATCTCCGACGACATCACGCGCTTGCGGGAGAAATCCTCAAGGCAGCTTCATGACATCTACAAGCATCTGGATGCCTGGCAGAAGACGCAGGTTGCGCGCCATCCTGAACGGCCGCATTTCGAAGACTATCTTCGCTATGCATTTGAAGATTTTGTCCCTCTGTCAGGTGATCGCGTCTTCGGTGAAGATCAGGCCCTGATGGGCGGTCTGGCGCGTTTTCGTGGCCGCTCCGTCGTTGTTATGGGGCATGAAAAAGGCCGGAACACAGAATCCCGCCTCAAGCATAATTTTGGCATGGCCCACCCGGAAGGCTATCGCAAGGCTGTCCGTCTGATGGACCTGGCCGAACAATTCGATCTGCCTGTCATCTCCCTCGTTGATACCGCCGGGGCGTTTCCCGGCAAGGGCGGCGAAGAGCGCGGACAGGCAGAGGCGATTGCCCGGTCAACGGAACGATGCCTCACCCTGCCAACGCCAATGGTTTCGGTGATTGTCGGCGAAGGCGGTTCAGGCGGCGCCGTCGGCATTGCGTCGGCCAACAAGGTGTTGATCCTTGAACATTCGATCTATTCCGTGATCTCACCGGAAGGCTGCGCATCAATTCTGTGGCGCGATTCTGCGCGCGCCAAGGATGCGGCTGAGGCCATGAAAATCACCGCGCAGGAATTGCTGCGTAACAAGATTGTCGATGAGGTGATCTCTGAACCGCTCGGCGGTGCTCACCGTGACCCGATTGGTACGGTGCGGGCGGTTGGTGACGCTGTCGAACAACAACTCAATTCGCTTGATGGGTTGTCGGCTCGCGAACTCCGCCAGCAGCGTAAAGAGCGCTTTTATGCCATTGGCCGGATGAACTGATCCGACATGTCGTGTCCGTGTGGCAGCGAACAGCCCTATGAGGGCTGTTGCGGTGTGTTTCATTCAAAGTCTGCCCATCCACACACAGCCGAACAATTGATGCGATCCAGGTACGCGGCCTATGTTCGCCATGACATTGGTTATCTGGCCGCGACGCATGATCCTGAGCGACGGCACGAATTCGATATTCTGGCCGCCAGCCAGTGGGCGAAATCGGTGGATTGGCGAAGGCTGGATATCCTCCGCACGGAGCGAGGCGGGCAGGATGAACAGACGGGGATGGTGGAGTTCACCGCCTGGTTTCTGTCAGACGATACGCTCACCTGCCACCATGAAGTGTCTGATTTCCGTCGGCTGGAAGATGGCCGATGGGTGTATGTGGATGGCATCGGCAAATCAGCCAATGCGATCATGTCCCGGCTGAAACGCGGTGCACCCTGCCCCTGTGGCAGTGGCCGGAAATATAAAGTCTGTCATGGCCGTTAGATTGAACCATTAAATGTGGAACATCCGTCATTCGACTGCTGCTCGATGTACATTCGCGTGACTTACTTTTTGTTCTCATCATTGCGTACAGAGGCGAGCAACCTCGAAACTGGTATAATTCTGGACCAGTCCGTACCCTTCGGCAGGTATTTGTCGTAGTTATTGGCTAGGTCGCGGCAACTCGCGTCAACGTAGGTCCATTCACTAACGTGACCATTTCTGGAGAGTTGGCGAACATGCATTGCGTTAGTCGTTGTACATCCGTTTGGTATCCCCAGCTCAATGGCATGGAAGTAAAGGTCGAGGCCTTCCAACATGTCCCTTGTGACTGGAACAGTCATACTGTCATCTATGGTGAGTAGGGTGGCGGTCAATCTCAAATGGCCGGTTCTATGATGAAAACATCCACGGCTTTCGAACGAGATCTCCAGCACGTCTCCATCGTTGAGTTGGGTTAGATCAGGGCGTGCCTGAGCTGCGGCATGCATCAAGAGTGAGAATGATAACAGGGCCAGTAATTTGGTTTTCAATGACAGTCCCTCCGTAAATATGTAATAACATTACTATCATGAAGCGAGCAAAAGTCGAGCGCTGAGTTTCATTTTTAAGATCTGTTGCCAGATCGTGCTGGTACAGCAAGAAACGGGTCGCTCGTATTCGAGCTTTCGCTGACAACCTTCCTGCACAATGGAGGCAGGCATGCGACTAAAAGGTAAAACCGGGATCATTACAGGCGCGAGCAGTGGCATAGGCGCTGCGGCCGCGCGATTGTTTGTCGAGGAAGGGGCCAGACTGGTTATCAATGCACGGAGAGAGACCCGGCTCGAAGCACTGGCAGAGGAACTTGGTGGGCGTCAGACTGTCGAATTCGTTGCCGGCGATGTTGCCAGCGCGGAGACGCATGAAGCGTTGGTCAGGACCGCAGAGAGTGCGTTTGGTGGGCTTGATTTTGCCTTCAATAATGCCGGAACCGTGGGCAATGGCAGCCCGTTGACGGAGCAATCCGAAGCTGACTGGCACCATGTGATCAACACAAACCTGACCAGTGCGTATCTGGCGGCACGGTGCCAGATACCAGCGATGTTGAAACGTGAGACGAGCTCACTCGTATTCATCTCAAGTTTTGTCGGTCATACCATCGGTTTGCCGGGTATGGCGGTTTATGCGGCGTCGAAAGCCGGGCTGATCGGAATGGCACAGGTTCTGGCAGCCGAAAATGGCGCTAAAGGGCTGCGGGTGAATGCCTTGTTGCCGGGTGGAACGATGACAGAAATGGCGGGCGACGATGCGGCCTTCCATGAATATGTGAAAGGCATTCATGCGCTCAAGCGAATGGCTGAACCTGAAGAAGTTGCGCGCGCTGCATTGTTTCTAGTCGGCGACGATTCGAGCTTCGTAACAGGGACAGCCATGCTTGTGGATGGCGGGAATTCCATCTTCAAGCCCTGAAGACCAAGGGACTTGGCGGTCAGGTCAGAATGGTCTGCTCGCCACCTTTTTCGACTGCGATTTTGTAGCCGGGGCGTGCGTGAACCCGTTCGAGCCATTCCAGACAGCTGGGGCAGGGCTTGCCGATATTGGCGCGCACCATGGCTGCTTCCATAGGGAAGCTCATCATGATGTCGGCTGCCGTGAAGGTGTCACCGGCAAACCAGTCAGATTGGCTCAGCTGCATTTCCACGTATTCCAGAATGTTTTTCAGAGAGGGCCGGAGATACATCTCCCGCACCCGACCAGTCACCGGTTTCACAAATGGCCGGATGAAGAATGGGGGTGAGGTTTCCATCTGCGTGAAGAACAGCGACATCACGAGCAGCGGCATAAGACTGCCCTCTGCGGCATGCATCCAGTAATTATACCTGTCGCGTGCCGGGGTGCCGATTTCCGGCTTCAGCGCTTTCTCCGGATGCCGGTCGACGAAATATTCAATGATTGCGCCGGTTTCAGCCAGCGCTTCGCCGTCCACTCTTACAACTGGCGCTTTACCCAGAGGGTGTAGCGCTTTGTAGCTGGCGGGTGCGAGCCGGGTGTCCGGGTCCCGTTCATGGATTTGCACGTCATAGTCAACGCCCAACTCCTCCATCAGCCAGATGATACGCTGCGAGCGAGAATTCTGAAGGTGGTGTACGGTAATCATGATGGGACCTCTCTGGTTGCCATGTCTCGATCACATGCGGTTAAACATCTTCAGCTTAACGAAGGAAAAGCCAGCTTGTTGCATCAGGGTACGTGAGAAGAGTGGTTTGCCATCCAGAAAATGGTCATAAACTGCAATTCTGTGCGTGGGGGAGTTTGAAATGGCGGACAATTGGGCGGATCTTGAAACCAGGTTGCACGCGGGAGAGCTTGAAGCTTTCGTCAACGCGAAGGTCGTTCCGCATTTGTGCTCGGTGGGCACCAGTGATGCGAAATCACGGATGGAAGAAGCGAAGAAAAAGCTCAGCCGTGGCTTCTCTGTTGCGTTCTTCGGCTTTGCCATCTTTTTCATCTTCGTGGCTACGGCCCTTCCGGATCACTGGTATTGGGTGGTGTTCAAATTCGTCATCTTTCCGCTTGGCTTTTTCGGGGCGCTCGCCCTGGCGGCCTATCTGAATCGCAGGCATATCGGCGCGTTTCTGGTTGGTCGCAGCCAGAGCTTTGTTGCCCGGTCAGCCGCCATGGCAGAGATCGCAGACCGGTTCGGCCTGACTTATGTGCCTTCGCCCGGTGGCGCGCCGGAATCACTGAAACTGTTTGCGCGGCTTGGGTTCCTGAAAGATCAGGCTGATGTGATCATCGAGACGCTGAATGATCATGGCGGCATGGATGAGGCGGTGAAAATAGCCACCGATAGCGGACTCTTGAAGCCAGATGCGGTGGTGCTCGGCTCAGAGAATGACAAAGCGCGATACTATCGGCAAACGGCCATGGCACAGGCGTTTGAAGACGGGTTGGAAGGCGAGCGAAACGGCATTCGGTTTTCGGCTTTTGAATGGGTGGAGACGGTCGATGAAGCGCCAAATCTCTATCATTTGCTGATCGTCCTGACGCCGCCAACACGCCTGACAAGTGTCACCCAGCTTCGCTCCAGAAAGACGCCATGGCCAGCGAATGTCGATGGCGTGGCTCTTCATCCGGTGCATTTGCTGCCGGAAGCGTTTGACGAGACCTTCCGGCTTCGCGGTTCAGATCAGGTGGAGGCGAGGACCATTTTCAATCCGGCTGTTGTCGAGCGTACGCTGAAGCTGGCGCATGGCGACCGGTTTCGGGCGGTCGCGCGCGAAGATGGGCTGGTGTTTGATTTTGTCGGTGCCAACCGGTTCAATCTGCTGAACCTGGATACTGATGAGTGGAGTCTGGCCTCCATTCGTCAGGCGATGACGGACCTGGCTGACCTGCTCGACCTGATTGATGAGATGGCCCACACCTTCATGGTGCGGGCTTAGTCGTGCACCATAGATCAGGGCAGAAATCGGAAATGCCGAACGTTTCGCAGCCCCGTCAGCAATAACGGCTCCTCGCGAGTGCCGCGCCCGATATTCTGGATGACATGCGTCATCAGGCTGCGGGATGGGGCCGGTCTGGCGATGATGGCGATATGTGGCAGGTTTCCTGGCAGGCGGCAGGTGATCAGATCGCCGATCTGCCAGTCTTCCGAGGTCAGCGCATGTCCCTCACGCTCCAGCCATGTTTCCAGATTGGGCACACGGCGATGGTCGATATTCCTGTCGGGCCGCGTCAGCCCCCAAATGGTTGGATAGCGCGCGAAATTGGCGGTCATGTCGGCGTGGACCGCTGACTGGAAGTCAAAATCGAAAGCCATTCGGTAGGCGCGGATCACGACATCGATACAGACGCCGCGATCTTCCGGCACATCACCGCCCGGATAGTCGAGATGAACATAGGCGGGGTCATAAAGGGTTGTGACGCCTTTTTGCCGCCTCGCCGCGTTGATAAGCTTCGCTGCCTTACCGGACTCGCTATTGCGCAGGCTTTCAAGTGTGTCTGGAAGGCCCTCAAGGCCCGGCAAAGCGATAAGTCCCATAATCATATTCCGTCGCGTGATTGGCATGACGGAAATCCTGCTGGGCGGGTATGGCCGAAATCAGAACCAAATCAGGGCGCAGACAGGATTAATTGCGTTCCTGCGAAGGTGATGGCGTTGTCCTGAACGGGCAGTCCCGCCTGTTTGGCCTGCGCCAATGCGGCTTCGGGCTCATGGAGCGCGAAATGGTAGGCGGAGATCGCTTCACGCTCTCCGTGCTCGACATTTACCGGCCCATCCTCTGTCTGAAATCCGGTGCGATCGGCGTCCAGCTCTGCGCCAAGCGCATTTGCCCAGCGTTTTGCCAGCAATTGTGGATCAGGCGCGGTCAGCGTAATGCCGGTGACGTTTCCGCTCGCGCTGCGGGCCTGCCAGTCAGGTCCGCCCCAACGCCAGGCCGAAGCCGGGCGAGGCTCATCAATCGAAACGATCGCGCCGCCAATGTCAGCCGGGTGAATATGGCTGGCAGAAATATCCTCAAGATCGATATTCCACACCTGCCGAAGACCCAGATCATCAAGACGACGGCGAGCCTGCTCAATATCGGGAAGCTGGAAAATCGCCATATAGCCGCCTTCGCCGGACCGGTCGAGAAAGCGACGGGCCGGTGCCTGATCGGTGGTCGGAACAACGATCTCCACGAATTGATCCCCGAGCGCAAAGACGGCATTCACCAGCCCGAATTCAGCAACCCCCGGATCGGGAAAAGGTGTTTCCAGCCCGAGTATGGTTTTCAGCGTGTCAAAGCTGGTCGTCTCTTCACAGGCAAATACAATCTGACGAATGCGAACACCGGTGCTCATTTGATCCTCCCTCAATTTTTGAGGCAGTTTGCGTCACCAGCTTGCACCTGTCACCCGTTTGCAGCGCCCGCCGAATGACGGGCGCTGAACAAAAGGTCTGTGCCGTCAGGTCGTCGGATAGTTGGATGCGAGGAATGGGTAGTCGGTGTAGCCGGCTTCATCCCCGCCATAGAAAGTATCCTGGTTCTGCTCATTAAGCGGCGCGCCGGTACGAATACGCTCAGGCAGATCGGGATTGGCGATGAATGGACGTCCAATGGTGACGGCCGTGGCGTGTCCGCTTTCCAGCGCCTCTGATGCGCGTTCGCCATCATAGCCGCCATTTGCCAGATAATTGCCGGAATACCGTTGGCGCAGGCGTTTCAGCAAAGCGTGGTCCTCATCGCTGGACTCGCTGGTGAAGAAGCTTTCAACGACGTGCAGATAGGCGAGATTTCGTTGGGAAAGCGTCTCATATATCGTGCCGAAAGTGGCTTCGCGGTCACTGTCTGACATGTCATTGGCCTGACCGAGTGGCGAGAGCCGTACGCCCGTGCGTCCTGCCGGGAAGACCGACTCAACCGCGGCCAGCACTTCGAGCAGAAAACGCATACGGTTTTCGACAGAGCCGCCATATTCGTCATCGCGGTCATTCACGCCATCCTGAAGGAACTGATCCAGCAGATAGCCATTGGCTGCGTGGACTTCGATGCCATCAAAACCGGCTGCCAGCGCGCACTGAGCCGCTTTCACATAGTCGCGAACGGTGTCCTTGATGCCATCCACGGTGAGGGGTTCAGGTTTTGAGGTCGGCTCAAATCCGTTCGCTGTGAAGGTCTGGCTGTCAGCGGCCTTGTCTGTTGAAGACACTGGCGAACAGCCCTCTGGCAGCAGCGATGTGTGGCTGATGCGGCCGACATGCCAGAGCTGGCAGAATATGCGGCCACCGGCAGCATGAACGGCGTTGGTGATCTGACGCCAGGCAGCCACGTGCTGATCAGTGTAGATGCCCGGCGTGTCGAGATAGCCTTTGCCCATGGCCGAAATCTGGGTGGCTTCTGAAATGATCAGGCCGGATGAAGCCCGCTGAAGATAATAGGTCTGTGCCATGTCCTTTGGCGTTCCATCCCCCTGCGCGCGGTTGCGGGTGAGCGGCGCCATCAGAATGCGGTTCGGCACTTCAATGTCGCCAAGGCGAAGGGGGGTGAAAAGCTTGTCTGAAATCGTCATGAATTCTCCGTTTGTCTTATGGACAGAGGACGTTTCAGATTGAGCCGAGTTCCGTTTCTCCAACCGATCTCAAGAAATGGTGAAGTCGTGACGCAGCGATAACTGTGGTTGCGGGAGAAAAACGCCGAAAACCGCCAGATTATCCCGTATTCGGCGCGGTTCGTTCAGGTGATTGTCTTGTTCCGCTGCACATGCGGCCCGGGACGGACACATAGTCTCGCTTCCCGTCAGGGGTGACCACAAGCGCCGTAAGATGGCCGCCATGCACAGCGCCCGTATCGATGCCTGTGGCGTGCGGAAACTCTGCCGGACCGTCCATGAAGACTTCATGCCCGAACACCACATGGCCGAACCGTCCATCATAAACCTCTGCCCAGAAAGGATCGTCGGGTTGTTGGGAGCTGTTGGACAGGAACACACCTGTTTCCCGATCAATGAAGCGGGTCCGCCAGATCTTCTCGAGCTTGCGTTTGTCGCTTTTGGGAAGATGTTCGAACTCGTCCCAATGGTCCGGAAAATCCAGCATATCGCCCGGAATGCCGCCATGAACGGCCAGAATATTGAGTTCCGGGCATCGCCAGAAGGGCAGGGCCTGGTCTAGCACGGCGGCGTCCTGATCCGTTGCGCCAGACTGAAACGCCTCGAGCGTTGGCTTTCGCGATGCCATATCGCGGGCGACCTTTGGCGTATGTGTCAAATGATGGCGATAGCGGATGTGCTGGTCTTCATGATTGCCGCGCACCAGAACGCAGCTGATATCGGTGCGGTCCAGAAGCTGGCCAACGCGCCGAACAGCGCCCACCTGATCGGGGCCCTTATCGACAATATCGCCCAGAAAAACCAGCCGGTCGCCAGACGCGAGATCCAGCGCATTGATCAGGGCATCAAGCTCATCAAGCATACCATGAACGTCGCCAATGAAGATTGTGCGGTTGTTGTTGAGTGTTGCCTCCATCACTTTCACGCTGCTGCGTCTACACCCGGCAAGTCGCTTCGATAACTTCTCGACCCCGGCAGCGTGTCGCCAGTGTCCAGATGTATCATCACATTGCCATCCCCGGTCGGGACGATCTCGGTAATCCGGTCTATATGAACCAGATATGAGCGGTGAACACGAATGTGAGGTGTTTGCGCTTCCTCCAGCAGTTTTTGTAGCGCTGAAAGCGTCATCCGTGCCAGATGTGTGGTGTGGCTGGTGGTGATCTCGACATAGTTCGATGCTGCCTTTGCGAAGATTACATCCTGTGCGTCGACGAATATCGTCCGCCCACCGGAGCGAAGAGTGAGCCGGCCTGCCGTGCGCGCATCTTCTCGGGCGATCTCAGCTTCCAGCCGGCGCTGTTCCAGCATGCGGCTGGTCATGAAGGCCAGAAGCGCGATCAGATAGGCATAGGCATCCTTGCGATACTCATAGAGCCAGATCGAGGCATCGCTCAGGCCGAAGGTGTAGGTTTGATCCAGGAGCAATGGATAAAGCAGCTTGCGCGCGCCGACCATGAACAGGGTGTGGCTGACAGAATAGGCGATGGTCGCGGCGATGTGCACCGGGACGGTGCGCTGCCAGTTCTGGCCATTGATCGGCCATCGGTCGAGCGTGAAGGGTACAATTGCAAAGCAGACAAAGCTGGCCAGATGCGAGGCAAACTCCCGCAGCCATGGTTCCGTCCCGGGCGATTGGCCATTGCGCGCCAACTCGTCATAAGCTGAACTCGCCAGAACAATCCACGAGGCCAGCGTAAGGCACAGAATGAGCAGCCATGTTCGCCGGTCGGCAAGCGCGTCGGCGCGGGCTTCTGGATGGATGTTCGGTGTCGTCATCCGGCCTGAATGCCACAACTCGGCATGAGGCGGAATCTGAGGGGGCGGAAATTCGTCCCTGTGAGCCGCATTTCGTCCTCAGACCACCGGATTAGTCCCCTCTGGCCGGTGTTTATGGCTTTGCAGGTGAAGCGCCGGGCGTTGGCGGGCATGCAGGGTGAAACCTTCAGGAGTTTCCCTATGTCTCACCTTACCACACGGCGGCATGACCTCGACTGGCTTCGCGTGATCGCCTTTCTGATCCTCATTTTTTATCATACCGGCATGTTCTATGTGACCTGGGACTGGCACGTGAAAAGTGTGCATGCCGGGCCCGACGCGGAATGGCTGATGCGGCTCTCCAGCCCCTGGCGATTATCGCTTCTGTTCTTCATTTCCGGGCTCGCATTGCGGTTTGCCGCTGATAAGCGCCCCTCAGGTGAGATGATGAAATCGCGCCTCTTCCGTCTGGGCCTGCCCATCCTGTTTGGCATGGTGCTGGTGGTGGCGCCGCAAAGCTGGCTGCAATTGGTGGAGAGTGGTGAGTTTCAGGGCAGCTTCGTTGATTTCTGGCCCTATTATATCGACCCGCTCTCCGAATTTTCGATCACGACGCCGACATGGAACCATCTCTGGTATGTGGTGTATCTGCTGGTTTACAGCCTGATGATCCTGCCATTTTCAGGGCCGCTCAGCCGGTTTGCGTCGGGTGGTTTCGCATGGCTGACCACTCGGTTATTCGCGGGCCGTATGGGCGTTTTCTGGGCTGTGGTGATCCCGACTGCGCCGCATCTTCTCTACCGTGTGGTCCTCGACCCATACTTTCCGACCACACATGACCTGACTTGGGATTGGGCCAATCATGCACACAGCCTGACCATGTTGCTGACCGGCTTTTTGCTGGCAAAGGATGAGGCGTTCTGGGGGGCTGTTCGCCGGGGCTGGGCCCTTGTGGTGGGGCTGACCATCGCGCTTGGCGTCGCTTTGACCCTGGCCTGGAACAATTGGGATTTGTTTGGCGAGCCAGGCGCGCCGCTTGAGGCCTGGTTGTGGCCAGCGCGCTTTGGGCGGGTGCTCTTTGCCTGGATGGTGATCTTCAGCCTTCTCGGGCTCGCGCAGCGGTATCTGAACCGTGACAGCAAGGCGTTGCGCTATCTGAACGATGCTGTCTTTCCCTGGTATATCCTGCATCAGACGCTGATCGTGATGGCAGGGTTCTGGCTGACCCGTCAGGGGCTGTCAGCCGGGGTTGAGTTCAGCCTCGTGGTTCTCGCTACCGTCATGGGGTGCGTTCTGGGACATGAATTGATCCGGCGGGTGCCGTTCCTGCGTCCAGTATTCGGTTTGAAGCTGAACACGCTACGGCCAGAAAGGCTCGCGGCAGGGCAAGCGGCCCGTTCGGTCTAGTCGCGCTTGCGGTGGTGATGATGATGGTCTGACCGGTCTGAGGTGTCATAAGCCGGGTTGCGGACCCATTCACCATTGCTGCCGCGGGTAAAACCTTCGCCTTTGCCATTCACCTTCAGATGGGTGGACGTGTAGGAGCCGTCTTCGGCGTCACCGAAACTATCAACCCAGCCATCGCCATTTGTATCGCACTGATAGAATGACCCGGTATGGCGGCATTGATTGTGGCCGACCCAATTTCCCGACGGCGGGCCATATGCAGAGTAGGGGGCATTATAGTTGTTCTGATATGCGGTCGCCGCCATGGCATCGTTGAAGGCGGCAAGCTCGGCAGATGTGCAACCCGCCAGAAGGCTTCCGGCTGCGAGAAGTGCGGTGAGTTTGATTGGTGTCATGATACGTCCCCTGTTTTGCCGAACCGGGAAACAGTCTCGGTGAAACTCTCCCCCTTGAAAAGGGGGGCTGGAGGGGGATCGACTACTCCGCCGCGACCTCATCAGCTTCGCGCAGGGCGCGGAGGTGTTCGGCGCGTTTTTCGACCAGTTCGACAATATGATCGACCATCTCGGCATTGGAGACGTTGTGATCCGGGCGACCCGAGACATACATCTTGCCGGCATCCTTGCCGCCGCCGGTAAAGCCGAGATCGGTCATGGTGGCCTCGCCCGGCCCGTTCACCACACAGCCAATGATCGAGAGCGAGATCGGCTCTGAAATATGCGCGAGCCGGTTTTCGAGGGTCTCAACCGTCTTGATGACGTCAAATCCCTGCCGTGCGCAGGACGGACACGAGATGATGTTCACGCCGCGCGTCCGCAAACCAAGGCTTTTCAGCATATCAAAGCCGACTTTGACTTCCTCAACCGGATCGGCCGACAGGGAAACGCGAATGGTGTCGCCAATACCCATCCATAAGAGATTGCCCATACCTATCGAGGATTTCACAGTACCGGTGCGCAGGCCGCCTGCCTCGGTAATGCCGAGATGTAAGGGCGCGTCTGTCTGCTCTGCCAGCTGCTGATAGGCGGCCACGGTGAGGAACATGTCAGATGCCTTGACCGAAATCTTGTACTGATCAAAGCCATGATCATCGAGAATGCGGGCATGGTCGAGCGCGCTTTCCACCATGGCATCGGGGCAGGGCTCGCCATATTTTTCCAGCAGGTGCTTTTCCAGGCTGCCGCCATTCACGCCAATCCGGATAGAACAGCCATTGGCCTTGGCCGCCGCGATGACTTCCCGAACGCGCGCTTCCGAGCCGATATTACCCGGGTTGATGCGCAGACAGGCTGCGCCTGCATCGGCGGCTTCAATGCCGCGCTTATAATGGAAATGTATGTCGGCCACGATGGGCACAGGGCTCTCGCGACAGATTTTCGGCATGGCCGCTGTCGCATCTACGGTGGGGCAGGAGACCCGCACAATATCGGCGCCCGCATCGGCAGCCGCCCGGATCTGCGCCAGCGTGGCGTCGGCGTCTTCTGTGGGCGTGTTGGTCATGGTCTGAACCGCGATGGGCGCATCACCGCCAACCGGCACATTGCCAACCATGATCTGACGGGATTTGCGGCGTTCAATGTCACGCCAGGGCCGGATGGACGACATGGAATTCACCTCTGTTCGCTTCCCCCTAGATGGACATGGAATGCGGCAAGGTAAAGCCCGGAAGTGCGATCAGCAGAAGTCCGGGCTCATGATTGGTACGAAGTGTTCTGCGTGAACCGTCAGTTCTTGTCAGAGACGAACCCGGCGGCGACGTCATCAATGCTGAGTGTGTAGAGCGCCTGGTCAGCTTCGCCGACAGCGTTGGCGGGTCTGCCATCTACCAGCCACTCAAATGCACCGGCATCCTGTGTTGTGAGGGTCCAGCCTGCGCCGACGCGAAGGTCATAGCTTTCGCCACGAGCGAACTGGCGATCAATGAACAGAGTGCCGTCTGCGCCGCGAATTTCGATCCAGGCGCGTTCATTGGCGCGAATGGAGAGTTTGAGCACGCCAGCAAGGCTGGGAGATACCGTGTCGGTCACTGGTTTGCGGGCACCGTTCACATGCGGTGTGATGGCCATGGTTGGTGTTGCGGTGACGTCTTGCTCGGTTTTCGACTGGCCGGTGAGCTGGCTGGCAACCAGCCAGATGCCAGCGCCCGTCAGAAGTACGATGGCCGAAATCATGATCAGCTTGAGCCAGTTCACGGTGCTGGCCGGGCGTGTGCGGACTTCGGGGGCCTCATTGCCTGCCTGAGACAATGCTCCGCACTGAATGTTGAAATCTTCAACACAGCGGGCCGGGTCCAGTTCAAGAAATTTGGCGTAATCGCGAATATAAGGGTTCACGAAGCCTCGCGGAAGGCGTGTAACCTGCATCGCTTCAATCGCTTCTATGTATTCGCGACGAAACTTCAGCTGTCTCGCAACATCTTCGATGGAGAGATTTTTCGCTGATCTTGCATTTCTCAGTCGCGTACCAACACGAATATTTGGATCCGTTTTCTCATCCACAAGGTGCAGATGTCCTGCCTTTGGATGATCAGGTCGAATTTCACCTGTAGATTCAGATGCTTCGCGCCCTTTGCTGGTACTCTCTACTGCCTGCGCCATTCGTCGCCCGCCTGTTCAGAGCTTTTCTTACCGTGGAAAAACTTCTTACCTGATTGTTATTGTATTGGTTTGAGCATTTCAACGGTTATTCACACGTGAACATAGTCTTTCAGGAGGCTTAATAAATCCTTGTGCAAGTCTGTCTTTTTGTTACGCAAAATCGCATCAAATTTAACAAATGTTTCCGCCAGGTTGATGGAACGGAGCGTTTTCTTCACCGGTCCGACACCGGATGCGGGCATTGAAAGCCGTCTGAAGCCGAGCAGAGAGAAGATCAGCGCGTTCATTGGTGATCCCGCCGCTTCACCGCAGATCGAGACGGGAATGCCCATGGAGTCCGCGCGCGTGGCGATGTCTCGCAGGAACAGCAGAAAGGCGCGCGAGAGCACGGAATATCGGTGTGTCAGCTTCGGATTGTCCCGGTCCACCGCAAAGAAGTACTGGTGGAGGTCATTCGTGCCAACGGACAGAAAGTCGATCTCGCCGCGGAGTTCATCGAAACTGAGCGCGAAGGCCGGTGTTTCGATCATCGCGCCAACGCGAACGTCGGTCGGATAGCGCCCGCCATGGGTCTGACACCATTCCAGCTCCTTCTGAAGCATGTCCCGTGCCTGGCGGAACTCATCGGGCACGGTAACCAGCGGAAACATGATAGAGAGGGTATGGCCATCAGACGCCCGGAGCAGGGCGCGCATCTGACGACGGAACAGCCCCTTCTTGTCGAGTGCAAAGCGAAGTGAACGCCAGCCAAGGGCCGGGTTGTCCTCATGATGATGGCCGGACTGAAGCAATTTATCGCCGCCAAGATCCAGCGTTCTGAAGAGAACAGGCCGGTCCCCCGCGGTCTCCACAACCTTGCGATAATAATCTTCCTGCTCGGACAATAATGGCAGGGTTTCTGACACCAGGAACTGAAACTCGGTTCGGAAAAGCCCGATACCGGACGCGCCGGATGCGTCGAGATTTTCAACATCAAGGCCCAGACCTGCATTCATCATCAGTTCGACTTCAATGCCATCTTTGGTGATGGCGCGCAGATCCCGGATCGCGGCGAACTCGGCCAGTTTCTGGCTGCGCATGGCCAGCTGGTCGCGGTAGACATTCACAATGTCGGCTTCCGGGCGGACGTGAACCGAGCCTGAGCTGCCATCGACAATGGCGAGGTCGCCGGTTTCCACGACGGTCATGATGCGGTGCACGCCGCCAATGAGCGGCAGGCCAAGCGCGCGCGCGACGATCACGGCGTGGCTCTGCGTGCTGTCATCTTCCAGAACCAGCGCCCGCAGTCCTGCATTCCGGTATTCCATCAGATCAGCGGGGCCCAAACGGCGGGCCACCAGAATGGCGCCGTCTAGATGGGTCATATTCGCCGTGCTGTCCTTGCCCGCCAGCAGGCGCAGAAGGCGGTTATCGAGATCCTCAAGGTCGTGCAGACGGTCGCGAAGATAATTGTCCTTGGCGTTTTGCAGGCGTGCCCGGTGTTCCCGGCGGGCACGGTCTACCGACGCTTCAGCAGAGAGACCGGAGGAGACCGCATCAAACAGGCGGTTCGCCCAGGACGGATCATGCGCCAGCATGCGGTAGGTTTCCAGAATATCCCGGCTTTCCCCGCCCAGCGAACTGGTCTGATGGCGCAACATGGCATCAATGGATGAGCGAAGCTGTTCCAGAGCGGTGCGCAGTCGTTGCTCTTCACGATCAACATCTGCGGCAAAGAACTGAGCCGGAGCGACCACAGGGTCGTGCATGTGAATGGGGCCAATGGCCAGACCATCGCTCAGCACACGCCCCTGAAGCTCGATTGGCCGGTTGGGGCGAACGGCAACGTCTGCCAGCTCGTCCGAGCCCGCCTGGCTTTCTGTCGTGACGACTTCGGCCAGAACCATGGCAATGGTCTGAAGCGTTTCAACGTCTTCATCGTCATAGATCCGGCTGACAACATTCTGAACTGCCAGCACGCCGATGACGCGCCCAAACCGCAGAATGGGCACGCCCAGAAAAGCGGTATATGGGTCCTCGCCCGTTTCCGGGCGATAGGAGAAGCGCGGATGGTGTGGCGCGTCCTGCACGTTTACCGGCTGGGAATTTGACGCCACAAGCCCCACCAGACCTTCATCCGGCATCAGGCGCGTCGTGCCGACCGCTTCGGGCTTCAGGCCTTCGGTGGCGACAAGTTCGAATTCCCCGCTTTCGAGCCGCAGATAGATAGAACAGACATCGGCCACAAACGAGCGGGCGACCAGCTCGACCACGCCATCCAGACGTTCATCAAGCCCCAGCCCTTCCGCCATAAGGGATCGCAACCGCGTCATAAGTATGCGCGGCGCGACTGCACCTATCGGACGATGAGGCCGTTCCTGTCCTGCCATTAAAGCCTCTGCTTAGCTTCCCTCAATCGGCATCAAGACCGTAAGCCGTATGTAGTGCTCGTACAGCAAGCTCGGTATAGGCGGAATCAATCAGAACAGAGATTTTGATTTCCGATGTGGAAATGACCTGAATGTTGATCCCCTTGTCTGAAAGTGCATCAAACATGGTCTTTGCGACGCCGGTATGGCTGCGCATGCCAACACCGATGACGGAAACCTTGGCAACATTCTTGTCCACAATAACGCGCTCAAACTTGATCTCGTCGCGTGCGGCTTCCAGCACGGAAACCGCCAGTTCAGAATCGCGTTCTGTCGTGGTGAAGACCATGTTGGCGACTTCCGGACCACGGGCGTCAGCCTGTACGATCATGTCGACATTGATATTGGACTCCGCGAGGCGCGAGAAGATTGCTGCAGCGATCCCGGGATGGTTGTCCACGCCCAGAAGGCTGATTTTGGCTTCGTCGCGGCTATAGGCGATTCCGCTGACAACCTGTTTTTCCATGATTTCATCCTCATCACATACGAGTGTCCCGGCATTTTCATCGCCGGGCATGGCAAAGCTAGAAAGAACGCGAATGGGAACGCCATGGTTCATCGCGAGTTCGACTGATCTGGTCTGGAGCACCTTTGCCCCGAGAGATGCCATTTCCAGCATCTCTTCATAGGAAATCTTGTTGATCCGGTGCGCCTTGGAAACGATGCGTGGGTCAGTGGTGTAGACCCCGTCTACGTCTGTGTAGATGTCACAGCGCTCGGCACGTAGCGCAGCCGCCACGGCAACAGCCGACGTATCCGATCCGCCACGGCCGAGCGTGGTAATACGCTCGTTTTCATCCTTGCCCTGAAAACCGGCGACGACCGCAATTTCGCCCGAGCCGATGGCCTGGCTGAAATCATCGCCTTCAATGTCCTCAATGCGTGCTTTGGCGTGGACATTATTGGTCAGCATCGGCATCTGCCAACCGAGCCAGGAGCGGGCCTTCAGCCCACGTTTTCGAAGCGCCAGCGCCAGAAGGCCGGACGTAACCTGTTCGCCCGACGACACGACCACGTCGTATTCGTCGTCAAAGGCCTTGCCCTGGAGTTCATTGCCGGCAGCCTCGGAGGCCAGCGACACGAGCCGGTTGGTTTCTCCCGCCATGGCCGAAACAATGACGGCAACGCCGCCCGGGCTCGTCCTGGATTGCTCGGCAACCAGATCGGCAACATGATTGATTCTTTCAAGGTCAGCGACGGACGTGCCGCCAAACTTCATTACAATGGGTGACATATGCGTTGTTCGATACAATTTCTCTGGTTCAGGACATTGCGTCCGAAGGTCTTGTATGTGCTCAATCGCACGCACGCAAATGCCAAAACAGGTATAGAAGAGAAGATTTCGATGAATGCCATGCCGGAAGCCCCGAAAAATACCAGCATCGATGCCGAGGAAGTTGAAAAATTTTCTCAGATTGCGGGCGAATGGTGGGACCCAAAGGGCAAATTTCGCCCGCTGCACAAATTCAACCCGGTCCGGCTCGGCTTCATTCGCGACACGCTGGTCAGCCATTTCGGGAAGAGCCGTTCAGATCACCGGCCTCTGACAGGATTGCGGCTTCTGGATATTGGCTGCGGTGGCGGTCTGGTCAGTGAGCCCATGTCACGGCTGGGGGCGAGTGTGACCGGTGTCGACGCCTCTGAAAAGAACATCAAGACGGCGAGCGTCCATGCAAACGAAAGCGGGTTGGAGATCGACTATCGTGCGGGCACGGTGGAAGGACTGGCTGCCAGTAACGAGCCGCCATTTGACGTGGTGCTGAATTTGGAAGTCGTTGAACATGTGGCCGATGCCCAGGCGTTTCTGGAAACCTGTGCCGGGCTGGTGGCGCCGGGCGGTGTGATGATCGTGGCGACCATCAATCGAACGGCGAAGGCGCGAGCGCTGGCATTGTTTGCGGCTGAGCGGGTGCTGCGCTGGTTGCCCGCCGGAACGCATGATTACGACAAGCTGGTCAAGCCGGAAGAGGTCGCCGACGCGGTTGCGCTGGCCGGTCTGAGCGCCGATGCGCCTCAGGGGGTCAGCTATAACCCGCTGTTCGATAGCTGGCGTCTCTCAGGTGATACCGACATGAATTACATGATGGTGTGTCGCCGCCGCTGATGTCGGGGTGGGGCGGCGATCCCGATCAATAAGGCTCAATAGCGCGCAGATCGACCAGATCCTGCTGATTGCATTTGTATTCGGCATCCGTCAGCGCGCGCCTGGCTGCGCCAAGATAGAAGCCATGGTCTTCGGCAACGGTTTCGAGCACGAGGCCCTGGCGGTTGGCCAGATTGATAAAAGTCACAAAGCCTGGCTGCCAGTCGAGCCCGCAATAAGCGCGGGCGCCGGACAGTATACCCATCAGCGCCACATCGTCATTCATGATCGATTCTGACACGAGTGCAGAGACAAGCGCCGATTTGCGATACTGGACATAGGTCTGCTTCGCTTCAACCGGGGCTGTTTCCTCAACCGGGGCGGGGGCCTCTGGTGCGGGGGGCGGGGCTGTTTCCTCAACCGGTGCAGGTTCGGCTTCAACAACCGGCGGCGGCTCTGGAACAGGCTGTGGTTCTGCAACAGTCTGACACGCGACAAGCGCCAATGGTGCTAGAATTGCTGTAAAACGTTTCACTTTGCTGCTCCATCCCGGTTGCGTGCTTACCCGTTCAAATCACAGGTAGTCTGCCACGATTTTCGCCGGCCTGCATGCCCCGTAGCAATACAGGCTGAGATATTGGAGCAAGATTCGCGCCAGTTTGTCAGCTCTGCCACCCGTGCTGGCGCTTAAGACGAATTATTCGCTGTCGGTGACAGACGTGGACTGGAGCTGGATATAGTTCTGGATTCCGATCCGCTCGATCAGGTCAAACTGGGTCTCGATGAAGTCGACATGCTCTTCTTCATTGTCGAGGATCTTGCAGAACAGATCGCGGGACACATAGTCACGCACGCTCTCGCAATACTCGATGGCGTCACGCAGCAATGGGATGGCCAGCTGTTCCAGCTTGAGGTCACACTCGAGAATTTCCTCGACGTTTTCGCCAATCATCAGCTTTCCAAGGTCCTGCAGATTTGGCAGGCCATTCAGGAAAAGAATGCGCTCGATCAGCCAGTCGGCGTGTTCCATTTCTTCGATGGATTCTTCGTATTCTTTCTTGCCCAGCTTGGTGACGCCCCAATCGTTGAGCATGCGGGAATGAAGAAAATACTGATTGATGGCGGTCAGTTCGTTTTTCAGAGCCTTGTTCAGGAACTCGACAACCTTTGCATCGCCTTTCATGGGAATCTCCTCTTTCCGAAAAGAGAAGTAACATTCACCGCGTATTCAGCAAGTAAAAACCAACTGTTTTTGTTGATTATTTTTGCAAATGCAAGTCACTAAGCAAAGACTTCGGGTTCGCCGGCCTCGAGTGAAAGTGCCTCTGATTTGCGTTCGCGCAATCGCTCGCACATTTCGCCCGCACACTTTCCACACTGGAACTTGTTTCCATGGTGCGCCTGAATCTCACGCGGCGATTTCGCCCCGGCATCAATGGCCTGGGAGACATCACGACAATTCAGCTTATGACAAAGGCAAATGATCATGCGTACATAAATGACCAGTTGCGAACTGTTGTCAACACATTTTGCGAATTCGTCGCACTTGCAGGCGCACTCAGATATATCCCAGCTTTCTGGCCTGTGCCTGCAGGTCTTCACGGTGATCCGGATGAGCCAGGCCAATCATCGCCACGGCGCGCTCGCGACCGGACAGGCCGATCAATCGGGCCACGCCGTATTCGGTGACAATGGTATCCACATCATTGCGCGGCGTGGTGACCGGACCGTGCAGGGCCGGAACGATGCGGGAAACCGTGCCGCGTTGGGCCAGGGACGTGCAGGCAATGATAGAGCGTCCGCCGCGGGAGGCACGCGCGCCGCGGACAAAATCGAGCTGACCACCTGATCCGGAATACTGTCGGCCTGCCAGTGTTTCGGAATTGCACGCGCCCATCAGATCGACTTCGAGGGTCGCGTTGATGGAGATGACATTGTCATTCTTGGCGATATGACGCGGGTCGTTGACGATATTGACGGGGTGAGAGGCCATGGCCGGATTGTCGTCCAGCAGGTCATACATGCGCTTGTGCCCGAGGGCGAAGGTGAACACCGTCTTTTTCGGGAAGGTGGTCTTGCGGGTGTTGGTCACAGCGCCGCAATCGATCAGATCAACCAGGCCCGGCGAGAGCAATTCGGTATGAATGCCCAGCTCGCGGCGGTCCTTCAAATGCCCGCAGACTTCGTTTGGCAGCGCCCCAATCCCCATTTGAAGACAGGCACCATCCGGAACAAGATCAGCAATGATCTGCCCGATCGCTGCCTCCTCCGGACGCGGTGGACGTTCCGGCAGTTCGATGAGCGGGGCCTTGTTCTCGATCACCGCATCGACCTCAGAGATATGGATCTGGCTCTCCCCAAACACACGCGGCATGTTCGGATTGACCTCGACGATTAGCTTTCGCGCCGACCGCGCTGCGGTGCTGGCATAGTCATTATTCGTGCCCAGACTCATGAAGCCGTGCCGGTCCATCGGCGCGACGGTCGTGATGAATGTATCAAGATCGACATGCTGGCTGAGCAGCCGGGGAGCTTCGGAGAACGCGACGGGTACGAAATTCAGAACATGCCGGTCATCTGCCTCGGCACGGCGTTGCAGCTCGCGCTCCATCGCGCCCATGAACATGCAGTGCGGACGGACATGATCCATCATTTCATAGCGCAGAATGGTTTCGGCCGCTGCGGGCATGGAGTGGAAATACCAGAGGCGCAAATCTGTCACACCGCCAGATTCAATCCGGTCATTCAGGGCGTGCAGCAGGGCAGGCGGCTCGCCCAGAGCCATACCCATTGAGATGTCTGTGCCGGTCTCGATAAGGCGGACCGCGTCTTCCGGGCTGCAGAGCCGGTCTTCATATGCCGCCTGACAGGATGTGGTCATGCGTAATCTCCCATTGTCGGGACATGACTATCACAGCCAGGCGGGTGTCGAAGGCCTAATTGCAGGATGTCGGCATGATGGGCGTGCAATTCTCCCCTGCACATTTGCCGATGCGGAATTTCACATCCCTGCCTTCGGGAAGGTCAAACGCCTTTCGTGCCGAGCCGTCATCCGGAATGCTGAGGATCGTCTGAATATCGGCATTGCCCGGCACACAGATACGTGCCGCCACATTCTGGGTCGCCTGACAGATATTGCGAACCACCAGCTGCCCCTGGCCGAACATGTTTCGCGGCAGAAGCTGGGTGGTGACACATGATGCCGCCACATGCGGGCTGGCTTTCGGAGCGGATGGCAGCGTTGGAAGCGGCTTGATCGTGCTGCCATTTGGCAGAGGCTTGGCGCCGAGGGAAGACGGGACGTCTTCGGCTGGGGTGATGACAGGGCGAGACGGGGCGGCCGGTTTCTCCTTCAGCATCAACTCGCTAAGGGGTTTTAACTCCGGTTCGGATGGTTTCTCAGCCGGTTTTGGCGGAAAGAGTTTCTCCGGAGGCAGCAAGGGCTCGTTTCCGGAGGGCTTTGTGCTCGCAACCGAACAGGAGATGAGCTGGGTCACGCAGGTACCTGAGCAGGAATCCTCTTTCAGCATTGGCGTGCCAAGGCCGGTATAGATGAAATTTGCCTGAAAGGTCTGGCCCGGCCCAACCGTCACCAGATCATGTTCAAGGTTCTGTCCGAACGCGCAGGCAGCATATGACCATTTGACCGGCGTCGCGCAGCTGTTCTCGAGCGTGATCGCAAACCGGCCATCCCCGCGCTTGACGAGCGCCGAGTGCGTACAATCCGCCTCATGTGCGCTTGCCGCGCCAGAAAGGCCGACCAGTCCGGCCATCAGAAATACAGAAAGGCTGAGCAATTTCCCCATCCGGCGCATGATACGATCCCCACATCTGTCAACACTTTGCGTTCAATTCAGATACCCTGTGGCGCGCGAGGCTGAAAGAGGCCCGATCATTCTTTTTGCAGTTCGGGCTCTTCCCAGCCAAACACATCCTCAAGCCCGACGCCGAACACGCGGGAGATACGGAAGGCGCTTTCAAGGGATGGCGAGTAGCGGCCCTGCTCAATGGCAATCACGGTCTGACGCGTGACACCAATCGCCTTGGCCAGCGCAGACTGGCTCATATTGTCATGAGCCTCGCGCAATTCCTTCACCCTGTTCGTAATGGGAGGGCGTTTGGCCATGCCTCAATACCCCCTGCGGTAAAAGATGATGGTCAGGGCATAGTCTGCGATCTGAGAGGCAATCAGGCTGACCACAATAATGTGAAACAGCAAATGGCCATCCTGGGTCCAGAAATAATGCCAAAGGCCCGCAAAACAGCCCAGACCGAGGACATATCCGGCGATATTGCCGGATCGGCGCAGAACCTGTTTGTCGCGCTCGTCTTCCTCGCCTTCTGCGCCTTCCGGGTCAAGAATGGCGATGATGATGTGGCTGATCACAGCTCCGATGATCATGGCCACAGTGGCAATGGCGGCAAGGGCGAGAACGGGCGGTGCAGTCTCTCCAAGCTCGCGGGACAGCGCCCATACCGTGTTGAGGTACCAGCCGCCGACGACAAGCAGCACAATACCCATCGCCCAGGCAGATTTTTCGTGAAATGTCATGGTAAAATCCTTTGAAACCGGTCGATCAACCGGGCTGACGCAGATACCACCAGAGCGATGGCAGGCGGACGAGTTCGGCTACAACGAAGACACCGATCACGGTATGGGCCAGTGCCATGGAGCCGCTCATATCGGCAAAGGCCTCCATGAAGATGATGGCCATGCCGCCCGAATAAACGAAGAGCATGTTTCGCATGGCGAGTAGCTGGACCCGCGATTCCCGCTCGTCGGATGCTGGCCTGTCCGTGCGATCAGCTATCCGAGAACCGATGGAGACCAGAATGACCAGCACCACCATCAGAACACAGCTGATCCCAACCCGCCAGAACAGCTCATTGCCGGTTTCAGGCGGGCTCCACCAGAAGCCCCAATAGGCACCAATGTGAAGTATGCCAGCGAGGACCGCGAAGATGGATGCGGCGACGTCGGCGCGGAAGAAGATCGTCATGTCTGCTCCTGTGTGTCAAAAATATCTGACACTCATATCGTCAAATATTTTTGACATGTCAAATATATTCGACATCAAGATGTCAAAAAAATCAGACACCATTGAATCGGATGAACTTTTGCTGTCCGGCTAGATGATTGTTTGGGAGGTTGTCGGGGCATAGCGGCCCGTAGGTATCAGCGCGCTTTCGCGTCCTTGAGCAGCTTTTTGCGATAGGCGCTTGGCGACATGCCAAACCAGCCGCGCGCTTTACGGGAAAAGGTGGAACTTTCCGAATAGCCCAGCATGAAGGCGACATCCGTCAGCGATATGTCGTCCCGTGCCAGCAGCATGTCGGCGCGGTCGCGTTTTGCCGTGTCCTTCAGTTCCTCAAAGGAGCTTCCCTCTTCTTTCAGGCGACGCTGAAGGGTCCGCCTGTGCATGCCCAGAATGTCGGCAATCTGTTGCATGTTGCAATCATTGCTGATCAGAAATCCGCGGATCAGCAGATCAACCTTTTCGGTGATGGTGTGCGGTTTTGCACCGCCCATGGTTTCAAGGTGTTCTTCAGCCCAGCGGAGAGTATTTTCGTCTCGCCCCGTCAGTGACTGATTGAGCTCCTTCGTGGTGAGGACGAGCCCGAAATCGTCACTTTCGAAAACGGGGACGACGCCAAACGCGGATTTGTAGGTTTCGGCTGTCGAGAGCCGTTTGTTGGGGAAGCGGATCTCCACGGGCACCCAGCGCTCGCCCAGAATGGCGACAAGGCGATGATAAAGACCAGCCAGCAACCGTTCTGTGAACTGAACAGATTTTCCAAGGCTCGGATTGAAAACAGTGATCTTTACGAGCTCCAGGCCGTCGTCTGGCAGAGGGACGATATCAATGGCGACGGCGCGATTGTGAATATGAATATAGCGGGCCGCTGTCAGCACGGCTTCGCGAACCGTCGCTGCATTCATCACCGCAAGTGAGATCGTGCCAAGCACGACATAAAGGTTCCGGCCTGTCCGCAGGCCAAGATCGGGCTGGTTGAGCTGGCTTGCGGCCAGTTCCAGCGTCTGGACCAGCAGGCTGACCGGGATGTAGGCATTGGGGTCGGACTGGAAATTCTCGGGCAACCCCGTCATCGCGAAGATTTCGGCAGGATCGCCCCCAAGATCGCGGATCATCTCTGCGAGGCCATTCCATGCACCAGCCCTGATCAAATCCTGCATCTTGATGACTCCGGACGTCCACGATCCCTTTTGTCGCAATATGTCAAACAATGGTCGCGTAACAGCAAGCGCTCACTTCGTGTTTGTGTGATAATAGTTGCTCATTTAACCTCAATTAACAGGCATTGGGAATGGCTGGCATATTGGAGCCGTCATCACAGGGTGATAAGCCGCCGAAAATATTGGTCACCGATGACTGTCGGCGAATTCGGGCGACCGTTTGTGCCCTGCTTGAGGCGTGGAATATGGACTCGTTGACCGCAGAGGATGGCGAGGCGGCGTTCCGAAGTGCGGTGAAGCACCGGCCAGACCTGGTCATCACCGATCTGCTGATGCCGCGTTGCGATGGATACAGCCTGATTTCGAGATTGTCTGTGCTGCCGCCGCGCCATCGCCCGGCGATTATTGTTCTCTCCGGAAGCCTTTCGCGTCTGGAGCCGCATCACCACGCCACCCTCAGACAGGCAGATTACCTTCTCAGCAAGCCCATCCGTCCTGAAGCCCTGTTCAAATGCATTGCGCGCAGTCTGCATAAACGGACGGCCAGTCTCGGAGCAGATGCCTGCCTGCCCATGCCATGCGGCTGATCCTGGCGCGGTTTGCTTTTTGCCGGCCTGGCAACCAGCCTGAACCGTCAATGCACAGGTCTAGGCGCAGTCATACACGGCGGCGTATCCACCTTCTTCCAGCTTTTCGAGCGATTTGAAGCGGCAGCCTTCCGGCGTCGCATCTTTGGCCGCTTCAATGAGGCTCTCCTCCAGAGGTGGCATGGGCTGATCACGGAATGTCGACATCACCTGATCGGTTGAAATCGACAGCTTCAGCTTGAAGCCATTACCCTTGACCGGTGCGGCCGCGATCTTCCATGGACCGGAATTTACCTCGCGGATTTGCTGCCCCATCCAGCTTGACCGCGTCCATTGCGACGAGCTGCTCGTACAGCCCATAATGGCCATTGATACAGCCAGAACGGCAATCGCCTTCGAATTCATGATGTCCCCCGATATCATTCCAGTCTGATGACTTATGTGAGCCGAGTGTTCCTCACGGGTCAAGCGATTGCTGAAAATAATACCGGTGTGGTTGTGCGCTTGAGTTTGAGGCGGAAGGCGCCGACAATTCTTTAGAAACCTTAAAACTGTCCCGCGCAGCCTGCACTGTTGAATCCGAACAGGACTCCCATACTGGGTTGCAACATTATCGAAAAACAATATAATCTGTTCAGGGCGAATTGAGCTGAGGTCAGATATGGTGAGTGGTGTGATTGTGGTTCTGGTGTGTGCGTTAATTGCACATCAAATCTGGACAGACAGGACCCAGTACCCGAAATTTGAAGCAGCCACAGCCAGTGAGGAACGGCAGAAATGGCTGCGCAAATGGTTGATCGACAGCTTTATCCGATATGGCGTGATCGGGCTTGTCTGTCTTTACGTTCTTGAGCCCGGCTGGAGCGTTCTGAGATTGCCGCCCGATATGGCGCTTTCCCGTGATCTTCTGTTCGGCGGCGGCCCTTTCTCTGTTGATAATTTGTCTGGCTGGGCGTTTGGCTTTGCGATATTTCTGATCCTGCTTATGGCAGCCTTGTCGGTGATCCCGTTTCTGACAAAGCCTCCCGAATTGCCGGAAGGCGGGACCATGGCCATGCTGCCTCGCAACTGGCGGGAGGCGGGCTATACAAGCGGCCTTTCTGTCAATGCCGGCGTGTCGGAGGAAATCGTTTTCCGCTTGGTGCTGGTGATCGCAATACTGGATCTTACCGGCAGTCTGTTGATCGCCATAACTGTGGCTTCAGCATTGTTTGCGATCGCGCATGCTTACCAGGGTGTGGGCGGTGTTATTGCGTCAGGCATTGCCGGGCTGGTGCTGATGGGCATTTATCTTCTCACCGGGCAGCTCTGGCTGATCGTGATCATCCACATTCTGAGCGATTTGCGGGCACTGTTGTTCCTGCCCTGGGGCATGGGATGGTTTCGGACACGACCCGGCGCGTCACATTGATCCGGGCGCTTCGACGTGTGCGCTGGCACATGCGCCAGTATCTTGACCTCGCTCACTTTTAGCCATCTATCTGATCGCCGTGGGGCTTCTGACAGATTTGATTTTTCTGGCGGGTTTCCGACAGTCTGGCCGATTGCCGGTCCGCCGCGTGTCAGGGCGTACCCGGTGTGCGTGAGGGAGGTATCTGATGTTGCGAGTGATGGCTGTTTTGGGAATGGCAGTGAGTTTTGCGCTGAGCGCGCAGGCTGATATCTGCGAAACGGTGGAAGGGTTTGCACGCGCCGTAGAGCTTTCCGATCCAACCGACCTGACGGACACGCCTGTGCTTGGCGCGGGAGAAACCGAATGTTCAGCCATGATTGGCCTCGAAAGGGGCGGTATGAGCGCGCTGCGCATGGGCGTCGGTATGATCGACTGCTATTGGGACAATTCTGATGATGCGACGTTTGCCATGAACGAAGTGTCAACTCTGGCGGACGAGTTTTCCGCCTGCAGTGCGCTGAACTTTGCGGGTAGCGAAGATTACGGCGACAGCTTTGATTACCAGTTCGACTATGGTGACCAGACTCTGCTGCTGCTCGGCTATGATGAGAGCGGCATGTATCTCAATATTTTCCGGGATGAGTAATCGTCTCTGGTGTTCTTTAAGCTGCCGGGGACGGTAAATTGACGCGTGAAGTATATCTGAGCTCGACCGTTTTTCTGACAATGCTGGCGCTTGTGGCGTGCGGCAATGAACCCGGTCGAATCGATCATACCATCGTTTCAGACGACATGGCGCCGACCGTGCGGAAAGGCGAGTCCGCGACCTTTGCACCCGTCATGATGCAGTCGCCGCTCGCACGGGGGCAGGTGGTGCTCTACCGACATGCCATTCAGCAAGATGACAGCGGATTGCCGGTCGATCACGAATACGTTCGTCGGTTGATCGGCGTGCCGGGCGATCAGGTAGAAATTCTGCCCGATGGTCGCGTGATGCTGAACGGAATGTTGCTGCGCTATGACAATGGCAAGGAGTGTCTGCCCGATAATGTCTGCTATCCGGTAACACTGGCAAATGACGAGGAAGCTGCGCCCTCAGAATTTGAGCTGAGCCGCGATGCTTATCTGGTGATGAGTGATGACCGCTCATTTCCAGACGGCGGCGAAGTGCGCCAGGAAGTGATCCTCAGGAAAAGCGTTATGGGGCGATATATCAGCGAGGATTGATTTGCCCGCCCCGAAATGCGGTTAGTCTTCCGGCTGCTCAGTGGCGTAGGTCGGTGTGGCCGCGGCCGCTGACTCGGGTGAACACATCATGTATGTAGTGCCGTCATAATTTGGGGCCCCCTTCTTGATGACAAACATTTGCGTTCGGCCAAGGTCGTCGTCCCGGCTGGGGGATAGAAGCACAAGGCCTTCCTGATCCATAAAGCCGTCCCGGGACGCGAAAATGTCGCCTGCAAAATGGTGCAGCCGTTTATAGGTTAGCTGTTTGCCTTCTGGGTCGGTGGCGTAAACCGCATATATCTCGCCGCCCGCATCTGTGGGTACGGCCCAGATTGAAATTCGACCGCGCGAGTCCGGTTGGATGTTCAGCCCGGCATCCATCGGCATTTTCCGATAACAATCGAGATGAGACCAGGTCCAGCCGCTTCCCTTCACTTCCCAGCTGCCCAGAACCTGCGGCCTGTCCTTGACCGGGCTGTATTTTTCCGCTGCGGCTTTCATCTCATCATAGGTTGGAACGAATTGGTTGACCTCCCAGAGCAGGCCGCGCGTATAAATCGGCTTTGCGGCCCGCAAAGGCGAGTGACTGAATTTGATTAACCGGCTGGAGGCATCATAGATCACTTCAATATAGCCCAGATCGAGGCATTTATCCTTGCCGGCCGTAAGACGCTGTTTGAAAATCACGCTCTTTTCGTCGCTCTCGACGGCGAACAGATTTGAGGTGCAGCCGAGTGAAGGGATATTGAGGGTGGATGGGTGGTCGGGATCAATTACAGTCGAGAATTCGAAATCGCCTTCCCAGTGTTGATCGTCGATTTGAATGCCAACGGTCTTGAAGGATTTTCCCGCGATATAGGCCGGCATGTCGTCTGCGCTTGCGGCGATATTGCCCAGTATCAGCGGCAATACCAACGCCAGACCAAATTTCTGAAACAACCCCACTTACTCGTCCTCTCACTTTTCTGTCTATTGTAAGGAGAGATCGCGAAACTGTCGATCTTGCGGCGCAGTCGGGGCAGCTCACAAAAACTTTGAACCTTTTGGCCCGTCCCGACGACTATCCTTCTGCAAGGTGAAAAGGCAGAGCGGTTCGTGACCAGTCAGACAGAGAAAGTCTTTGAGGAAATGCTCCTCCTCTCCGCTCAGGCGGGTGACCGGCTGGCCGCAAACCGTCTGGCCACGCGCTGGCAGCCGAGGCTGCTGCGAACGGCGCGTCGTCATTTGCGGGATTCCGATCTCGCTCGTGATGTGGTGCAGGAAGCCTGGCTGGCGATCTGTTCGGGGTGGAGCGGCATTCGCGACCCATCCCGGTTTCCCGCCTGGGCTTTCGGCGTTTTGCGGCACAAATCGGCTGACGCCATTCGTAAGGCAAGTCTCTCTCGAGACCGGTTTGCGGATTTGCCGATGGAGGAACAACCCGTCACCGACCGTTCTGAAACGCTGACATCGCTCGATCAGGTTTTCGCAATGTTGAGCCCTGATCTGCGCCTGACAGCCATCCTCTTCTACGGCGAGGGACTGAACCTTGTTGAGACCGCGACGGCGACGGGCGTTCCCGTTGGCACCGTCAAATCCCGCCTGCATTCTGCGCGCGGGATCATGAAATCTGCGCTGGGAGCGCCGGACGAAAAAGTGGAAGCCGGTTTTTCGAAAATCCGGCGAGGCAAAAATGAAAGCTAGTGCATCAGGCGATGCAAATCGACCGCCTGATACCGAAAGGAGACTGATATGGATACCTATGACAAACGCATTCTCGAGGGCCTGAATGATGATGATCAGGCGTTTCTGAAGAATTTGGAGGATAATCGCGGGCTGTTCACCCAGATGTTTGCGACCTTTGACGGGCCTCTGAAATACTGGACGGCCTTTGTGTTCGTTATGACCTTCGCCTTTTTTGCGCTGGGCGTTTATGCAGGCTTTCAGCTTGCCGCGACTGAGAGCCTTCAGATGATTGCCGTCTGGACGCTGACCATCTGGTTCTGCCTGTTCTCGGTCGGCTTGCTGAAAATCTGGCTGTTCATGCGAATGAACCATCTGGCCACACTGCGCGAGCTCAAGAAGATCGAGTTTCTGCTGGTGAAACAGGCGGTTTGAGGTTTGAAGGGGGGGGTGATCCCCCTCGGTCCTTCGGACCACTCCCCCTTTCTAGGGGAAGAATAGACCGTGGGGATGGCGATTCCTCCCCTTAAAAAGGGGAGGTGCCCGAAGGGCGGAGGGGATCGACGAGTGCAAAAATGCCCATTTGCTCTCTTTCGGCTCTAGTTGATGACCTTGCCTCCGCTTCAACTCCCGGAGGACGTGAAGGGTTCTTCCTTGACCCCAACCCCCTTCGCCTCTACCTCCCAGCGTTGGTTTTCAACGTAGAGGCAGACCCTTAAAATGACCGACACTTCCACTCTCGCAGCATCAGCAAAAGCGTGGCCGTTTGAGCTGGCGCGAAAGCTGAAACAACGCGTCGAGCAGTTGGAGAAACAGGGTAAGGCCAAGGATGCCGTCGTCTTCGAAACGGGGTATGGGCCATCTGGCCTGCCGCATATCGGCACGTTCGGCGAAGTTGTGCGCACGACCATGGTGCGCCGCGCATTTGAAACACTGACAGAGGGTAAAATCCCGACGCGGCTGATCTGTGTATCGGACGATATGGACGGCATGCGCAAAGTGCCGCCAACCGTGCCGAACCCGGAAAGCCTTGAACACTATCTGCAAAAGCCGCTGACCGATGTGCCGGACCCGTTTGGCACACATGACAGCTATGGCGCACACATGAATTCGCGCCTGTGCGGCTTTCTCGACAGTTTCGGGTTTGAGTATGAGTTTCACTCAGCCACCGAATGCTACAAGAATGGCACCTATGACCCTTATCTGATCCGCGCAGCGGAAAAATATCAGGACATTATGGATGTCATGCTGCCGACGTTGGGAGAGGAGCGCCGGGCGACCTATTCGCCTTTCCTGCCAATTTCGCCGACGACGGGCCGGGTGCTCTATGTGCCGATGAAAAACGTCGACGCCGCAAAAGGTGAGATCACCTTTGAGGATGAAGACGGCACGGATGTCACCATTCCTGTGACTGGCGGCAATGCCAAGCTGCAATGGAAGCCCGATTTCGGCATGCGCTGGGCAGCCCTTGGTGTGGATTTCGAAATGTTCGGCAAGGATCACCAGGCGAATGCGCCGATCTATTCGAAGATTTGCAAAATCCTCGGTGAGCGCCCGCCGGAACAATATGTCTATGAGCTGTTCCTTGATGAAAAAGGCGAGAAAATCTCCAAGTCGAAAGGCAATGGCATCTCGGTTGAGCAATGGCTGAAATATGCCCCGCAGGAGAGCCTTGCGCTCTTCATGTGGC
>CAYFGB010000020.1:0-49209 GCA_964342455.1 uncultured Hyphomonadaceae bacterium | reverse complement strand
ATGGTGCATGGTCACTTCACCCGAACCAGATCGACATTGCGAAAAAGGTCTTCTCACCTGATCCTGATGAAGTGAAATTCGCGGCCCGCATTCTTGAAGCCATGCCGGATGGCACAGGCGTTGTGATGCTGGACGGCAAAATGCAGGATGATGCGACCTGGAAACAGGCGAAAGTCATTGTCGACCTGGCCAAGCTAATCGCCGACAAAGACCCGGAATATAAAGAAGCCTACGGGTTCTAAACTTTGTCTTTTTTGCTCAGTCTCTGATCCTCACCTTCGGCTCGGGCGACTTGCGCCATCGCAGTCGCTCGTGAAGTCCTTCTCCCCTCAGGGGAGAAGGATTTAGGATGCGGGGAACGGGCGCCATAAAATGCGGCGGACTGGCAAAGGGCCATCGCCCGGAATGAGCGAAACTCTGAGAACAAGCCGTCTCGGATTCACAATTCTGACGTGCTTTTTATGCTAGCTTTTCCTCCAGTGACGAGGCAGTCGAAACATTATGACGGAAGACGCATTCTGAGCGATTGAGCGCCGTCTCTGGCTGGAAGGTATCGAGGCGTATAACGCCTACCTCCATGAGGCTGCGGTTTTCGGCTTTCCCGGCATGGGCGCGCTTATTTACTCAGATATTCTGAGCGCGCTTGAAAACGCACCGCGCTGGGAGCGTGCGGATTTCTCGCGCACGCAGTTCAGCCAGCCCTCAGATGAGGTTGTTTGTCTGGCCTACAGGGCCGTCGGCACGCGTGCAGAGGGCGAGGCCTGCTCATCCACCCATGTAAAGGCTGGTGAGGACTGGCGGATCATTCAGCATCAGCAAACCCCGGACACCTGACGGGTAAGCGCGGAAGGTGCTGTAGACGGATGCCAGGGACAGCCCTGCTACGGCGTTGATCGTTCCCCACTCCGCTCACAACTTCGAAAGCAGGCATCTCGCAGAGATGAGCTGCCGCAGCACTCCATACCGCAACGTCATACGCCTGCACCATCTGGACAAACCCGTCTTTGATCCGCATTGAAGAGGGCAAGATCACGAAATTGTCAGAGGCGGACGACATGACCAGCGACACGCAAACGGCCAGCACAGAAGAAACATCCTTTTTCGAACTGCGCGCCACGCACAATCGAAATCGCTGGGTTCTGCCTGTGGTGCCAGGCATCACCGTTGGTCCGCCGAACATGAAATTCCTGTTTGGCGGGGTAGGCCTCGCGTCGGCCGTTCATGCGCTGGAACAGACGACTGGCCGGCCTCTTGTGTGGGCAACATCGCAATATCTCTCTTATGCGAACCCGCCCGAAATCGTGGATGTGGACGTAATTGTGCCGAAGATCGGCAAGAACATCACTCAGGCACGCGTGCTGGGCCATGTTCAGGAGCGTGAAATCTTCACCGTGAACGCCGCTGTCGGATCGCGCGGGAAAGAGCATGATCACCAATGGGTCACCATGCCGGATGTGCCAGGCCCGGATGCCTGTGATCCCATGCCGCGATTTGGACGCGAGAAAGAAGAAGCGCCCGACCTGCATCAGCGCATGAATCTGCGCGTTGCGAAAGGTCGCTATGGACCGGACCGGAACAATAAGGGCCTTTCTGAAGACGGCCATGCCGTGTTGTGGGCCCGTCCGATGAATGAAAGCCTGCCGATTGACGCCGCCATGCTGGCCGTGATTGCGGACTTCATCCCCTCCGCGTCAGGCCATGCCCTGGGCAAGATTGCGGGAGCAAACTCGCTCGACAACACCATCCGTATTCGCAAGATAGTGCCAACGGACTGGGTATGCTGTGATATTCAGATTCACGGCATTCATGATGGGTTTGTGCATGGCGATGCGCGCCTGTTCGCCCAGGATGGCACGCTGATGGCCATTGCCAGCCAGTCCGCCATTCTCCGCATCTGGAACAATTTCGATATGCGCAAAGAGGCCTGATCAGGCGCGCGCCCTATCTGGCCTCATCAGGCGGTTTTGGTCTCTTCGGCTTCAGCCGCCGCCAGAGCGGCCTTGCGACGGTCGCTCGCTTTTTGCTTCACGCTTTCAGAGCGCAGCTGCCCGCAGGCTGCGAAAATATCGCGTCCGCGTGGCGTCCGGATCGGCGCAGAATAGCCTGCCCGGTTCAGCACTTCGGCAAAATTCTCAATCGTTTCCCAATACGAGCACTCATAGATCGAGCCCGGCCATGGGTTAAACGGAATGAGGTTGATCTTGGCGGGCACGCCGCGCAACAGACGCATCAAATCCTTCGCTTCCGCGATGGAGTCATTGACGCCTTTCAGCATGACATATTCGAAGGTCACCTTCTTGGAATTGCCAAGATCCGGATACTGACGAATAGCGTCGAACAGCTCTTCAAGCGGGTATTTCTTGTTGATCGGCACCAGTTCATTGCGCAGATCATTGTTAGTCGCGTGAAGCGATATGGCCAGCATGGCATTCGTGCGGCGACCCAGCTCCGGAATAAGCGGCGCAACGCCTGCCGTTGATACCGTGATCCGGCGACGTCCGAAGGAAATGCCCTCATTATGGCTGATCGTATCGATGGCTTCGACAACGTTATCAAGGTTGTAGAGCGGCTCGCCCATGCCCATGAACACGATGTTGGTCAGCTTGCGGTTTTCGTTCGATGTTGGCCATTCTTCCAGCGCGTCACGCGCCACCATGACCTGACGCACGATTTCCGCCGCCGTCAGATTCCGCACCAGTTTCTGCGTGCCCGTATGGCAGAAGGAACAATTCAGTGTACAGCCGACCTGGGACGAAACGCACAAAGCGCCTGCACGGCCAACATCAGGAATAAAGACAGTTTCCGCTTCAATATTCGGACCGTATTCGATCAGCCATTTCCGCGTGCCATCAACCGAAACCAGCGCTTCAGAGATTTTCGGCCGCTCCAGCTCGAACCAATCTTCGAAATCGGCGCGCTGCGCTTTTGCGATATCCGTCATGCCGTCAAAGGACTGGACGCCATAATGATAGACCCAGCGCCAGAGCTGCCGCGCGCGCATGTTCACCTTTTTGGGCTCAATGCCGCGCTCCGTCAGCTCAGCACGCAGGTCTTCAAAGCCAAGACCCGCAAGATTGGTCTTCACGTCTGAAACAGGGCGCGTATCGCGCATATCGTGGCTGATATCGAGTGGGGTGGTCATGTCTGGAGCTCCGGGATCGCGGCATGTATCACAAAATGACGCCTTTGGCCAAGTCCGCCCTTCAAAGCCAAAGAATGACTGCGCCTTCCGCGCGCCATTCACGGCCCGGACTTGTCAGTCTGGCGTTCGGAGGCACGTGCGACACGCGCTAGCTGCAGAGCGATCTGGCCTTGTCGATGGCGTTGGCCGACCCTGACAAAGAGAAATGATACGCGACATTGGTGTTGCGTGTAGAGGTCGCCTCAACACGGAGCGTCGATCCGCGGCGCAGCGCCTGCTCAATGGATTGCTCATTGTCATTATCGGCGAACGCTTCGTTTCGAACCGAATAGAGCGACCAGGAGCGACCGCTGACGACGGCCTTTGCCTTCAGATCCTCGCGAAGATCGTAAGAGACGCGCAGGCTGGATTGCGGCAGGTTCGACGAGCGGAAGTAGGACACGAAGAAAACCACATCGCCATGCTCAACCGATTTCGGCGCCTTGTCTTCTGCGCGGGTCACAGCATAGCACACCGGCTCGCCATTCACTGTGTCGCGGAAAACCGACCAGTCGCTATAGGCACCCACATAATCATAGGCCTGCGCTGCCGGGATGGTCAGCACAGACAGGAGGACGGCAATGACCCAATGTTTCATTCTGAATACACCCTTAATACTGAAGACCCGTTTTAGCCGGGAGTCATAACGGTTTCGTTAATCCATCACGCTTGCGGCTCACGGCATTCAACCTACATCGAATCGGTAACGTTGTGCTGAGCGAACTTCATGTTACAGTGATCGCTCTGTTTATTGGAGAGGTGGAATTGCTTGAAGCCGGCCCGATCACTGGGGAATCTCAACCGGACGAGCAAGCTGTGTTTGCCTCTGCGGTGGAGGATATCGCGCAAAAGCAGTGCCGGAAAGCCTTCACACTGCTTTTTGAGTTCTTTGCCCCACGTCTGAAAAGCTTCATGCTGCGACTGGGCACAGATGCCACCCAGGCCGAAGAGCTGGCGCAGGAAGTGATGATCACCGTCTGGCGCAAGGCCGGGCAGTATGATCGCGCTCAGGCCTCTGTTTCCACCTGGATCTTCCGCATCGCCCGAAACCGGCGAATCGACGCCTGGCGACGCCAGAAGAAGCTGGATGCAGAGGCTGACGACCCCCTGCTCTCTCCCAGTGAGTTGCCACACCCGGAAGACGAATACCATTTACGGGAAACGGAAACCCGGGTCAGGTCCGCCATGATGCATCTGCCTGAAGATCAACTTCGGCTGCTGAAGGCGGCATTCTTCGAAGGCCTGTCGCATTCGGAAATTGCCGAGCGGATGAATTTGCCACTTGGCACAGTAAAATCACGAATAAGACTCGCCTTTCAGAAACTTCGCCCCAGATTATCGGATGAACACGCAGATGACGTCGGATAAATCGACATAGTCATCTGTCACAGAAGGGAAAAATGGAGCGGTCATTGTCACACGGGCAAGCCATCGGAGATGAATTTTACAGCGCGTATGCGGCTGGGACCCTGGATCCAGCCCTGATCCTGCTTGTCGAGACACAGGCAGCATTGCGCGAAGATGTTCGCCGCGAACTCCATGCCGCCGACACGGTCGCCGGTGTGTTTCTCGAACGGGAATCCCCTGCAAACATGTCGGAGATGTCTCTGACGCGTACGCTGAATGCCATCGACAAGCTGGATATATCGGCCGAACGCAATGAACGCGCTGCCCGCACTGCCGGTTCCATCCTCGACGAGTTAATTGTGCTGCCCGAACCTTTGAAAGCGAAAGCACTGGCGGCCGCAGGTGAGGCCGGATGGAAATTTGGTGGTCCAGGGCTGAAAGTCATGCCTTTGGAACTCGACAGCGAAGCGAGCGTCGAGTTGCTGCGCATCGAGCCTGGGCATGGCGCGCCACGCCATTCCCATAGCGGTCAGGAATACACGCTTGTTGTGACAGGTGGATTTACAGACGAGAACGGGTCTTACGGCCCGGGTGATCTGTCCATTGCTGGTCCGCACGACACGCACCAGCCCATCGCTGATCCGGGCGAGACCTGCTATGCGCTTGCTGTGTCTGATGGGGGCCGGAAATTCACAGGCTGGCTGGGCGTTGCACAGAAACTGTTCGGCTAGACGTCAGACCCGACGACCCTTCATGCCCTGCATTTCGATCATGGGGCCGCCTGGCTTGACCGGGCGTTCTGCATAGCGCCCCATGGAGATCATTCGATCATACATGACCAGCGCGCCCGCGACCGACACATTCACACAGAACTCGGTCGGGATTTTGACGGTGAACGCGCATTTCTCGATCATTTCGGGCGATAGACTGCCCCGCTCGCGGCCCAGAATATAAGCCGCGTTCATGGGGTGGCGAAAGCTTGGCAGCTCGACGGCATCATCGGTCAGCTCAATACCCACCATGGTACAGGCCGCGGGCAGGGCGATGTCGTCAATCGCATCCCATTGATAATACGGCACATGCTCAAATGTCTTCGACGTGTCGGCATTGTAGACGCTTCTGATCTTGCTCGCCGCGCCTACCGTGAACACAAAGCTCGCGCGAAACGCATGGGCCGTCCGCATCAACGCACCCAGATTCATCGGCTTGGAAATACCTTCCGCCCCAATCGCAAAATAGCCACGCATCAGAAAACCTTTACGTCAAATTCGCCTTTGAACGTGGCGACACCACGTTTCATCGTGCGTGTATTATAGGGCATGGTCACCCGCCCAAGGCAATCAAGGGCGATCAAACCGCCCTGTCCACCAAGAAACGAAATGTCCTCTATCACGCAGGCCGCCGCCGTCTGGAGGTCTGCGCGGGTATATTTGATACGGGCAGAAAGGTCTGCGCCGGCTGCCGAACGAATGAAATACTCGCCCTGCCCGGTACAGGACACGGCGACGCGTTCATCTGCCCAGGTGCCTGCGCCGATCAGAGGCACATCGCCAATACGGCCCGGTGGCCTGTTTCTGTATCCGCCGGTGGAGGTGGCCGCAGCGAGCCGCCCCTCACTGTCGAGCGCCACTGCGCCCACCGTGCCATACTGATGCTGGCCCGTTTGCTGGTCTTCATCATCTGCCCTGCGGTAGAATTTTTTTGGATTCTTTATCCGCTTCAGGTCCTGTTTGCGCAGATAGGCCCCAGCGCCTTTTCCGACCAGGAACACCTGATCTGAATGGTCCATGACAGCGCGGGCACAATCAATCGGGTTCCGGAAATCCTGCAATGCACCAACCGCCCCGGCCCGGCGACGTGTGCCTTCCATGATCGCCGCATCATGTTCCCATTTGCCGTCTGTGTTGGGAAGGGCACCCCGACCCGCAATGTGATGCCCGGAATCCTCAAGCGCACGCACCGCTGCGTTGACCACATCAACGGCGCTTTCGCCCGATACGAGAGCCCTCTGGCCATCGGCCAGAATATCGCGCATGGCGCTCATTTCTTCCGTGTAGTCTTCCTTATGGGAAGGTCCGGCACCGCCATGAATGGCAAGCGCCCAGATCTTTTTCGGCATCCGGAATTCAACCTAAAAATTTCAAAACGACACTCTCATCGTGCTTCACATGCTGCACAGGCTCGGCTAGCGTGCACCGCAACAAATGAAAAGATAAAGTGTCAGAGTTGGAGGACAATCACATGAAAGCTGTGCTCTCAAAGCAACCGGGTGGGCCGGAAACGCTCGTATTGGAAGAAATCGATTCCCCTGTCGCGGGAAAAGGTGAAGTCGTACTCGATGTCAAAGCCATCGGCGTGAATTTCCCGGACGTCCTGATCATTCAGGACAAATACCAGTTCCGTCCAGAACGCCCATTCTCTCCGGGTGGCGAAGTTTCCGGTGTCGTCAAATCTGTCGGTGAAGGCGTAACCAACCTCAAGGTCGGCGACCGCGTCATTGGCTCTTGCGGCTGGGGCGGCATGCGCGAAGAACTGGCGCTGGACGCCAATCGCTGCATTCCTATTCCAGACTCCATGCCATTCGATGATGCAGCCGCTTTTGTCATGACTTATGGCACATCGCACTATGCGCTGAAGGATCGCGGCGATCCGAAACCGGGCGAAAAGCTTCTCGTCCTTGGCGCAGCTGGCGGGGTTGGGCTTGCCGCCGTCGAACTCGGCAAGGCGATGGGCCTTGAGGTCATCGCGGCCTGTTCGACCCAGGAAAAAGTAGATCTTTGCTTGTCCAAAGGCGCAGACAAAGGGCTTGTCTACCCAACCGGCTCTCTGGATCGAGCACAACAAAAAGAACTGTCAAACCAGATCAAGGAAGTCTCCGGTGGCGGTGTCGACATCATCTACGACGGCGTTGGCGGTGATTATGCCGAACCAAGCATTCGCGCCATGAACTGGGATGGTCGTTTTCTTGTGATTGGGTTCCCGGCAGGCATTCCGAAAATCCCGCTGAACCTCACACTGCTGAAATCGTGTGACATTCGCGGTGTTTTCTGGGGGGCGTTCGTGGCGCAATTCCCCGAGCAGAACAAAGAGAACATGGCCGATCTGTTCCGCCTCTATTCAGAGGGCAAGATCAAGCCGCACGTGTCTTCGAAATTCTCACTCGACAAATCGGGTGAGGCGATCAAGCACCTCGAGGATCGCAAGGCGACCGGCAAGGTCGTCATTGAACCTTAAAATCCGGCCCCGGCGAACCATCATCGCCGGGGCTTTTTTACATTCAGGCTGATCAGAAAAAACAAACAGCCGGATAAGGGAGGAAAACCATGGATACGAGACGTCTCGACGGAAAAGTGGCCGTCGTAACAGGAGGCGCGAGCGGCATTGGGCTCGCAACGGTCGAAACACTCATCGAATACGGCGCAAAAGTCATTGTCGGAGACATGCAAACAGCCAAAGGTGAGGCTCTGGTCACACGGTTTGGCGAAGACACACTGCAGTTTCAGACAACCGATGTCACGGACAAAGACCAGCTTGAATCGCTGATCAATCTGTCGAAGTCTGCGTTTGGCGGGCTGGATATTCTGTTCAACAATGCCGGTCATGGCGGTGCCCCGGGCACAATCGAGGAAATCGACTGGGATCTGTATGATCAGACGATGAATCTTCTGCTGAAGTCCGTTTTCATGGGCACGCAAATGGCCATTCCTCTGATGAAGGAACGCGGCGGCGGCTCCATCATCAATACATCATCGGTTTCAGCCATCATGGCCGGATACGCGCCTATTACCTACTCCACAGCCAAAATCGGTGTTGCGCATTTTTCACGTATCGCAGCCGGCCAGCTCGCCAAATACAACATTCGCGTGAATGCGATTCGCCCCGGTTTCATCGCGACATCCATCTTTGGCGCATCGCTCGGTCTGCCGCGCGAAGTGGCCGACCAGATGGCCGAGCAATTATCACAGGCTGGTGCCAAGATGCAGCCGATTGGCCGCACAGGTCAGGGCCGGGACATCGCCGAAACCGTTGCGTTTCTGGCTTCTGATGCGTCCGCTTTCATCACTGGCGAAAGCATCACCGTCGATGGCGGCATCACCACAGGTCCGCCACATTCCTGGAATGAACAATTGGGTGGCCCATTGCTCGACGCTCTCGGTATTTCCCCCGATCAGGCTGCTGAGATGGCGGCCACGGTGAAGAACGAAGGTTGACGCAACCCAGCGCCCGCAACACATCAGAAAAGGCAGAATGACATGTTCTCTCTCAGACGATCACTAATCTCTGCCTTTTCCGCCCTTACACTTTCGGCCTGTGCCGGCGCTGTCGATCTTCCGATTGCGCGAGCTGTACTCACCACTTCGCCCGAGACCAACAGCACCGCACTCAAACCCGGCAAATATGTGCTGGACCCAGCCCATGCCTATCTTCACTTCAGCCTCAACCATATGCAGATGTCAGAGCTTCGGGGCCGGTTCGACATCTTTTCGGTCGCGCTGGAAATCCCGGACGAAGACGTCTCCGCAGCATCCCTGACAGCGGACGTTGATGTAAACTCACTCTTTCTGGCGTCCACGGAGTTTTCCCAGACCCTGAAAGGCGAAGACTGGTTCGACACAGCCACCTACCCTGAGGCCCGCTTTGTGGTGGGCGAAGTCACAATGACGGGTGAGGCGATGGGGTTGATGACCGGTGAACTGACATTACGCGGCGAAACTCACCCGGTGACCATGGACGTCGTGTTCAACGGCGGAGCAGACGTCATGTTGACTGGACTCTACACGATTGGGTTCACCGCATCGGGCCAGCTCAGCCGCAGCAACTTCGGGCTCGGTCAATACGCCGCTTTCGTCAGCGATACAGTAACCATCAATTTTTCCGGCGAGTTTCATCGCGTCGAGTGATCAGGAATTTAGCGTCCAGCACTTACTCCGGACACAGACTGAAAGCCTGACAAACTTACGTCCTATAAATTTTCTTTATAATCGATAGCCATACAATCAATTATACCTTGTCACGGATTTACGTTACCGTCTCCTCATTGCAGGCGCTGAAGCAGGCAAAGAACCGCGAAGTCGACTGCGCGTTGGTATATGGCAGCTGAACACTGCCCTCGAATTCAGACCAAATGGAGAGGAAAATGGACGGAAATGATATGCCAGCCGGTGGCAAGTGTCCGGTCATGCACGGAAGCATCACAAACACAGAGCAGTCAGTGACAAGCTGGTGGCCGAAAACCCTGCATTTCGACATCCTGCACCAACACGACCGGAAAACCAGTCCGTACGAGCCATCCTTCAGTTATCGCGATGAAGTTAAAGGTCTCGACTACGAAGCCTTGCGCAAGGATTTGCATGCACTCGTGACAGACAGTCAGGACTGGTGGCCCGCTGACTGGGGCAGCTATTCTGGCCTGTTCATCCGCATGGCCTGGCACGCGGCCGGGTCCTATCGTCTTGCCGATGGCCGCGGCGGTGGCGGCTCAGGCAATCTGCGCTTTGCCCCCCTGAACTCCTGGCCCGACAATGCCAATCTCGATAAGGCGCGCAGACTGCTTTGGCCGATCAAGAAGAAATATGGCAATAAACTCAGCTGGGCGGATTTGATCATTCTGGCGGGCAACGCCGCCTATGAAGTCGCCGGCCTGAAAACATTCGGGTTTGGATTTGGTCGCGAAGATATCTGGCATCCCGAAAAAGACACCTATTGGGGATCCGAACGCGAATGGCTGACAGATTCGCGCTATGAAGAAATCGATGACCGCGCCTCCATGGAAAACCCGCTCGCCGCTGTAGTGATGGGCCTGATCTATGTGAACCCGGAGGGCGTGAACGGCCAGCCGGATCCGGCAAAAACAGCCATGGACGTCCGCGAAACCTTCAAACGCATGGCCATGAATGACGAGGAAACCGCCGCGTTGACAGCAGGTGGTCACACAATCGGCAAGTGTCACGGTAATGCGGATGCGTCCAAGCTCGGTGCCGAGCCTGAAGGCGAGGAAGGCGTTCACCGCATGGGGCTTGGCTGGCACAACCCGCATGAAAGCGGCAATGGCCGGTTTACCCTGACAGGCGGCCCGGAAGGCGCATGGACCACCAATCCGACAAAATGGGATGATGGCTATTTCAAAATGCTGCTGGACCATGAATGGGAGCTTACCAAGAGCCCGGCTGGCGCCTGGCAGTGGAAGCCCGTCAACATTTCTGAAGACGAGATGCCCGTTCAGGTGGATGACCCGTCAGAGCATACCATGCCGATGATGACAGATGCAGACATGGCAATGAAGGTCGATCCGATCTATCGCGAGTACATGGAAAAATTCCGCAATGACCATGCGTATTTTTCTGACTGTTTTGCACGGGCCTGGTTCAAGCTGACCCACCGGGATATGGGGCCAAAAGTTCGCTATATCGGCCCGTGGGTGCCTTCTGAAGATCTTGTGTGGCAGGATCCAGTGCCGACCGGCCCAAAGGATTACAATGTCGATACGGTCAAAAAGAAGATTGCCGAAAGCGGCCTTTCCATTGCCGATCTTGTCTCAACCGCCTGGGACAGCGCCCGGACCTTCCGCCAATCCGATATGCGGGGCGGCGCGAATGGTGCGCGCATCCGTCTGGCACCGCAAAAGGACTGGGCGGGCAATGAGCCCGAGCGACTGTCACGCGTTCTCGATATTCTTGAGCCGATCGCCCGCGATACAGGTGCAAGTCTCGCCGATGTGATCGTTCTGGCTGGCAATGTCGGCGTCGAGCAAGCCGCGCTGAAAGCCGGTTTCAAGGTGACGGTACCGTTCGAGAAAGGACGCGGCGATGCCACTGACACTATGACAGATGCTGAATCTTTTGAGCCATTAGAACCGCTGGCTGACGGCTTCCGCAACTGGAAGAAAGACGATTATGCGGTCACCTCAGAAGAGATGCTGCTTGATCGAGCCCAGCTTCTTGGTCTCACCGCGCCGGAAATGACAGTGCTGATGGGCGGCATGCGCGCCATGGGGACAAATCATGGCGGCACGAAGCATGGTGTGTTCACTGATCGCGAAGGCGCTCTGTCTACGGACTATTTCGTGAATCTGACAGATATGGCGAATGTCTGGGAGCCGGTCAGCGATGATCTTTATGAAATTCGGGACCGCAAGACAGGCGAAACGAAATGGACGGCAACGCGTGTTGATCTGGTATTTGGATCGAACTCCATTCTGCGGGCCTATTCAGAAGTCTATGCGCAGGATGATGCACCGAAGAAGTTCGTGAAGGATTTCGTCCTAGCCTGGACCAAAGTGATGAATGCAGATCGGTTTGATCTGAAAAACTGATCTGCATCTTTTAATCAATGCAAGGGAGCAGGCCGAGGCCTGCTCCCTTTTTTACGTGCGGTACGTAAAACCAGGAACTTGCCGCATGCGTCACTTTTTGGTTGACGTCGCCACGGTACCGCTGATGTGAATATAGTCTACTACATATAATTGGGAGGACCCGTTGGAACCCTATTTTGAACTCCGTGGAAACAAGGTGATCGCCAGCCCGCATACGGCAGGCCCCTGGGATCCGACCATGCAACATGGCAGCGCGCCAACCGCTCTGTTGACCCATCTGGCCGAAGCCATACCAACAGACGTGCCGATGATGATCACCCGGCTGACGGTGGATATGAAACGCCCCATCCCGCTTGGTGAACTCGACATCCGGACAGAGATCACCCGACAGGGCCGAAACATTCTTGCGGCCGACATTTCGCTGATCGCTGACGAGAAAGAAGTCTGCCGGGCCGCTATCCTGAAGGTGCGCGAATCCGAATTCGAAATGCCGGGCAGCGTACACCCGCCAGCAGCGAATTACCCCCCGAGCCAGAACAAGCATGAAGTTGTCCGCTTCAAGGGGTTTAATGACGGCGTCACCATTTATGAAGCCGGAAGCAAACCTGACCATATGCGCCGCGCAGCATGGTTTCACATTGCCCGCCCCTTTTTCGCGGACCAGGAAACCACGCCCACCATGCGTGGTGCTGCAACAGGCGATTATTGCAATGGCTTCGGGTCTGGCCTCGATTTTAATGTCTGGACGTTCATCAATGCCGACCTGACCATTCATTTCGCTCGCAAGCCTGTCAGCGACACCATCATGCTGGCGGCTAACGCCTGGGTCGGACCGGAAGGCCGTGGGATCGCCTATGGTGAACTTGCCGATGAAAAGGGTTTCTTCGGGCGTGCCACACAGTGTCTGGTGATTGCGAAGCGTTGAGACGTATGTACGGCAGCTGCCTTACCCTGAACGGGCACTCAGTCATCTCCTGAAAATCCTGATGTCGCTGGACCGAAGCCGATTTCCCTGTTTCCATTATAAAACTTCACGGCCATAACTGAGCACAAGCCATTCAGGGAGAGCGTGTTGAGCGACAGCGACACAATCATCGGTATTGATCTTGGGACTACCAACTCTCTTGTCACCATCTTTACCGATGATGGCCCGCAACTGGTTGAGAACGCACTTGGCAGTTATATGACACCGTCCGCCGTAGGTTATGGCGATGATGGGTCCTTGCTTGTTGGTCAGGCCGCCAAAGACCGGCTTGTTACGCATCCGAAACAAACGTCGGCCCGTTTTAAGCGATATATGGGGACGGATCGCGAAGCCATGCTCGGCAAGAAACGCTATCGGGCTGAAGAATTGTCCGCCATGGTGCTACGGTCGCTCAAATCTGACGCGGAAACGCAGTTGGGGCACGCGGTTCAGAACGCAATCATTTCGGTTCCGGCATATTTCAACGATGTCCAGCGAAAGGCCACTATCACCGCTGCAGAGCTTGCCGGGCTGAAGGTGACTCGCCTCATCAACGAACCAACCGCCGCCTCACTGGCATATGGTCTTCAGGACCGAGATGCAGAAAGCACGTTTCTGGTGGTTGATCTTGGCGGCGGCACGTTCGATGTGTCCATCCTTGAAATGTTCTCCGGCGTCATGGAAGTGCGCGCCTCAGCAGGCGACGCGTTCCTCGGCGGAGAGGATTTCACCGATGCCCTAATGGCCTTCCTCGCCGATCAGCATGAACTCGATCTGGAGAAGATGCCCGCGGCTGATAATTCTCGCCTGCGCGCCGTCATAGATCGGATGAAGCACAGGCTGACCGAAACCACAGAAACGTCTGGCAGCTTTGTCATGAACGGCGAAGACCTGTTGCTGACGATCAGCCGCGACACCTTCGACGAAGTATGCGCCCCCCTGATCAAGCGGATCCGCCTTCCAATCCAGCGCGCAATTTCCGACGCCGGATTACGGGCCGAAAACATTGATCGCATTCTGCTTGTCGGCGGCGCTACGCGAATGGATTGCATTCGGGGCCTCATCACCCGCCTGTTCCGGCGCTTTCCTGAACACGATATCAATCCCGACCACGTCGTCGCCATGGGCGCAGGCGTTCAGGCGGGCCTCGCCATGCGACACGCAGCGCTCGAAGATATGGTTATGACCGATGTCGCCCCATTCACATTGGGCCATGAAACGGCGACCGAGGTCCGACCGGGCCAGATTGAAAGCGGGCACTTTTCACCCTTGATCGAGCGAAACACCGTTGTGCCCGTCAGCCGGTTTCATACCGTTTCGCCAATGAGAAAAGGTCAGGACAAGATTGATCTCAAGATATTCCAGGGTGAGGCCCCCTTTGTAAAAGATAACGTCAAGATCGGGGAACTGAGCGTAAGCATTCCCCGCAATCGTGACGCCTTTGAAGAAGTAGAAGTCCGTTTTACCTATGACAGTTCCGGCATTCTGGAGGTCATTGCGAAGGTGCTTTCAAACCAGCAGGAATCCCGGATTGTCATTGAAGGCAATCCCGGCGCGCTTAGCCCCGCAGACATCGAGAAGCGACTAAAAGCGCTCGATGCGCTGAAGGTCAACCCGCGTGACACCCAGGAGAACACTGCGTTTCTGGCAAGATTATCCGCCCTTTTTGAAGGCTTGCTCGGTGATGAACGTCACATGGTTGGCCAGATGATCCGGGAATTTGAAGCCGCGCTGGCAAGCCAGGATACCCGTGTCATCGCAGAGTGCCGAAAATCGCTTGAAGCGCCCGTCGCGCAACTGGAATCGCGTGATGTCTTCTGATGGCTATGTGGACCCTTTTCAGTTTCTTGGTCTTGAGCGCTCCGGCGCAACCGAAAGCGATGTAAAGAAGGCCTATGCCCGGAAGCTAAAGGTCACTCGCCCGGACGACGACCCGCAAGGCTTCATGGCACTTCGCAACGCGTTCACCGCGGCCCGGCAGGAATTACGCTGGGCGACATATGACGCTGAGGATGAGGCGGAAGATGAAGACGACAGCGTTTCAGACACGTCCGACGCAAACGCTCAGTCAGAAAACCGTCCTGATGATGTGGACGTTGATAAGCTACCCGACACAAGGCCTGAGACGGCCGAGGACACAGACGACGATCCTTTTGGACTGCCCCCTAATGCCGAAGAACCAGCGCCTCAATGGAAATCAACAGATGGCGCCGAATGGGAGGAAACTGAGCCGCTACCGATTGATGAAGAGCTGGATCCATCAGCGGCCGAAAGGACGGAGCCCAAGCCTTCTCAACCAATGCTATCTGACGCAGATGCGGCAAATCTCGCCATGGAAGACATTCTTTCCCTCCTGGACGATGAAGCACGCCGCGCAGACTGGAACGCATGGCTCGAAATACTGGATTCCGATAGCCTCTCAGGCATCGATGCGTTTCAGATCATGTCAGCCAGGCTGCGAGGCTGTTTGTGCGAGCGTACCGGCTTTTTCAACGATAAAGCCGAGCCGACGCTCGGAGATAGCCTGACCGCGCACGTCTTTCTCAACCTAGATGAACGTTTTGGCTGGACTCATCAGACATCAGCCAACTGGCATGGACGGGACCAGGGCATATGGATGTTTCGGTTACGAAAAGAAGCCGAATATCAGCTCATGCCCCCCAATCCGTGGGGGCGGCCTCCAGACTGGAAGATCGAGTCGATTGATGTCCGAAAATCGCAATCACACAAGCGGCAAAAGAAATCGACAGCCTCAGCCTTCATGGCAATCTCATGGATAGCGCTACGAGTCGTCATCATCATCGCCCTGATACGTCTGATCATTTACATGGCAGGATGACGGCTTTCGGCTCACTGTCCGGCGCTTCACTCGCACGAAGGCAGAAACAAAAAAACCCCGCACGATTGTGCGGGGTTTTCCAATTCGTATCGACCAGATCCTAGAAGCGGACCTGAACTTTACCGCCGATGGAGTCATAGTCGTCGCCGAAGCCGAATGTCAGGCCACCGGAAACATACTTGCTGCCACGGACCTGGAAGTCGATTTCGTTCTGAGCGTCAATCGCAAGATCGTCGCCGTGGAACTCAGCGCGACGAACAGCGAGGATCAGATCGACTGGCTGACCACCGAAGTCAGCAGTGTAGTCTGCGATCGCACCGAATGTGACGTTTGTGATGCCCAGATCGTAAGACTGAGTGTATCCGTCGATTTCGATGTCAGGTGAACCGAAATAGTTCACATCGAGCTGCCAGCCCATGTCGAGCTTTTCGTTCACAGTAGACATGAAGCGGTTTGTAACACCGAATGTGCTGACCAGAGCGGCGTCAGCGATCGCATCGGAAGAACCAGCAACGGCACCGAGATTAGCTTGAGCCGTCCATTCCCATGGCATGTCGGTGATGAAGTCGTTCATGTCGAGCGCGTAGCCAAGGATCACACCAGCGTGGCCAACTTCTACGTCAGAGTCATACTCGATGTAAGCAAGCGGAACAGTCACAGACAGTTCACCTGGACCAGCTGCAAAGTGAACAGCCAGGTCACCGCCGATAACGTCAGCGTCCATATCAGAGTCGAAGCTGATGCTTTCTGCTTCGAGCTGACCGAAGAAGCCCCACTTCTTGCCAGATTCGAGACGACGCTCGTGCATGTCGCTCAGAACGCCAGGCATACGACCGACAACAGAGGCCGGGTTACCAGCAATCGGGTCATCAAACGTGTTGGAAACAGACGTGTCCGTGAAGAGGCCGAGAAGTTTCGAAACTTTTTCGTTGTCGCCGTCGATATCTTCGAGCGTGTCGTTCAGAGCGTCAGCAACTGAACCGTCAAAGTCATCGCCATAACGGTACTCGCCAACACCTTTGATGTTGATAACGAGTTCGTCGTCTTCATCACCCGGGTCTGAACCTTCGTCAAACGTGATGACGATGTCGCCATTGCCGATGTCGAGGAAGTCAGACGAAGGCCCGTCATTGTTGTCGTCAATACGGAATGAAATTGGCGCACCTTCGAGAATGGTGTCGAGAAGGTCACGCTCGCTCTCGCTGAGGTCGTTCAGGTCGAAATCCGGATCGTAAAGTTCGAGGCCCTGGAAGAAGGCGTCAACATCGTTGAATTGCGCCTGCAGTGTGACAACGCCATCGCGGAAGTCGAAATATTCGAACTGCTGACCGAATGCGGCGCCATCAAGAACAAAGCTGTCAGCTTGGTCGAGGCTGCTGATGCCGAAATTAGCGAGCAGAAATTCTTCAAAGCTCTGCGCTTCAAGCTCATCACGGTCTTCAAATACGAACGTCTTGGTTTCGCCATCGATTGTGACATCAACTTCCAGCAGTGGCGGAAGCGAGAATTGTGCGTGTGCAGTTCCCAATCCGAGAACAGCTGACGTGCTGAGGGCAGCAATTAACTTCTTCATGATATGTAGTATCCCCTACTTAACAAGCGTGAACGGTCCTTGACCCAGCCAAACATCTTTTGGTCTCGCGGATATTATCAAATGGTAACAATTTTACGAAAATGGTAAACAAATAACGCGCGTAACCGCAGGATATATCGCGGGTGATGCATTTTTCTCACACCCGAGGTCGGTATTTGATTATTTGCATGACACCTATGCGCCGGTAAAGCCCTGAGAGCAAAAAATCAGCCAGATACGGCAGCTCTAGGGAATTGAAGCGCAAGCAATTTCAGTTACGATGACGGTTCGCCCGGCCTTCGCGATCTCCTTACAGAGTTCGCAATGCCCAGGGGCAGGAAATTCTGACGGTTCGGATAGCAAAAATGACAGAAGTAACAAAGATCGGCGTGGTGGGAGCCGGACAGATGGGCAATGGGATCGCACATGTCTGCGCCCTTGCCGGATATGACGTCGTCCTGAGTGACGTTTCATCTGATGCGCTTGATCGCGCCCGGGAAACGATCGACAAGAACATGGCGCGCCAGGTGAGCCGGGATCTCATCAAACTGGACGACATGCAATCGGCGCAGCAACGCATTCAGTACAACACTGGTTACGATCATTTCGCCGACGCAGACCTTGCCATTGAGGCCGCTACCGAGCGTGAATCTGTAAAAGTCTCGATCTTTGAAGATCTTTGCAAGGCCGTCCCCGCCTCAGCTTATCTAGCCACAAACACATCCTCCATCTCTATTACCCGGCTAGCTTCTACAACGGATCGTCCGGAGCGCTTCATCGGGCTGCATTTCATGAATCCGGTGCCTGTGATGCAACTTATAGAAGTCATCCGAGGCCTCGCGACGGTCCAGTCGACCTATGAAATGGCGATCAAGCTTGCCTCTCGGCTCGGCAAAACGGTCGCGAACGCCGAAGACTATCCTGCCTTTATCGTGAACCGCATTCTGGTACCGATGATCAACGAGGCCGTTTACACACTCTATGAGGGTGTCGGCACGGTTGAGAGCATCGATACGGCCATGAAACTGGGTGCAAACCATCCGATGGGCCCATTCCAACTGGCTGATTTTATTGGTCTCGACACCTGTCTCTCAATCATGCAGGTGCTCCATGACGGTCTGGCCGACACGAAATACCGGCCTTGTCCGCTTCTGGTGAAATATGTTGAGGCCGGATGGCTGGGTCGCAAAACCAAGCGAGGCTTCTATGATTATCGCGGTGACACCCCCGTCCCAACGCGATAACCCTCGCAGAAACAACGTGCCAGAATTGACCTGCACGTCAAATTCCGCTTCCTGTTTTCGAAAAATGGGCATCAAATACCATCGCCAAAGCGCCTGACGATTGCGTCAGGCTCAGGCAGGACGTGACAGAACTGGTCTGTTTCCTGCAAACGCGTTTCTATTTATGAGCGAGACGCACCGGGAAACGGAAAAGGTAGTTTGTATGAGTAAAGACAATTACGCCGTAAGCCTCGACATGTTGCGGTCTCAATTGCTGGCCATGGAAAACGCGGTGGATGAGGCGCTGCAAAAGCGCAGACAATCTGCCCGCCAACTCCGCGAACTCGTCACCTCCGATGCCAATCCAGCAGCCATGACCATTCTGACGGCGCTTGATACTCTCGCCCGTACGCCGGAAGCAGCCCGCACAAACGCGCTGCGCCGCTGGTCGACCTGTTTTCCCGATGACATGACCGATATTGGCCTGAGGCAGGTGTTCGTCTCTGGTTCTGAAACCATTCGCATCTGGGATCAGGCCCGCGCTATTTTCGGACACAGGGTTGGCATGGAGCTGCAGGCAGATCCACGAGAAGTGCTAACGGCCTGCCAGGAGAATGAAGACTGTGTCGGCGTTCTGGGATGGATGACCCACGCCGGGTCCGGCCAGTGGTGGCCCATTCTCAATGAAACCCGCTATCACAGCCTCCGCATCATTGGCGCATGGCCCGTATTCGGAGAGGACAAGCCTTCGGCGGCTGTTATTGCCAATGGCCCCATTAAGGCAGGCGTTGGAAAATCTACAATCCTCATCGCCCATGATGATCATCATAAGGTTGATCGGATCTTCGCAGAGCACGATTTGCCTGTAAGCGAATTCGGGCGCGCAAGATCGCTCGTTCTGTTCGAAATTCCGGCAGGCTTCGACGAAGAAGACCCCCGACTGGACGCTGCGCGTAAGGCAGGACTTGACGGGCTGAGGGTGGTCGGCGCACTACCCCTCTGAAAAAGCCATCGGCTTAAATCAGATTTGACATAACGCGACAGGATAGCAAATGGCCCCGAAGCCACTTCCAAACGTATTGGAAATCACGCCCTATGTTCCCGGCCTTGCAGCCTCTGAAGGTTTCAAGCTGTCATCGAATGAAAATCCGCTTGGATGCTCCGCAGCAGCGATTGAAGCCATCAAAGCGCGCCTTGGACATGTAGAAACCTATCCGGATGGTGGTGCCAATCTGCTTCGGTCGGCCATAGCCGAACGATATGGCATTGATGCAGGCCGCATCGTTTGCGGTGCAGGGTCAGACGAAATCTTCCAGTTTCTGGCCCGCGCTTATCTTTCACCCGGCGACGAAATCATTCAGTCAGAGTACGGCTTTCTCGTCTATAAGCTGGTCGCCCAGCAATCGGGCGCGAAGACAATCTCTGTCCCGGAAAAGAATCTGACCGCCGACGTCGACGGTATGCTTGCCGCTGTGACAGAGCGGACCAAAATCGTGTTTCTGGCCAATCCGAACAATCCGACCGGAAGCTATCTGCCATTTGAAGAAGTTCGGCGGCTGCATGACGGCCTGCCGGAAGACGTCCTTCTGGTGCTCGATGCAGCCTACGCCGAATACGTCGAAAAAAATGACTACAGCTCCGGCATGGAAATGGCTGGCAGCCATGAAAATGTTCTTATGACCCGCACATTTTCCAAGATTTATGGATTGGCTTCACTGCGCCTTGGCTGGGCTTATGGTCCGGCCAGTGTCATTGACGCAATCAACCGGGTCCGCGGGCCATTCAACGTGAACGCTCTGGCGCAGGTTGCAGGTATCGCGGCTCTGCAGGATGACAAATTCACGCGCAATTCCGCTGAATTCAACAATCGGGAACTTGATCGCATGATCCCGGCCATCAACGATATTGAAGGGCTGACGGCATGGCCCAGCGTAGCCAATTTCATTCTGGTGGAATTTCCGGAAAAAGGGAAAAAGACGTCGCAGGCAGCAAACGCGTTCCTTGCTGATCGTGGCCTGATTGTACGTGATGTCAGCGCTTACGGCCTGAAGAACTTCCTCCGGATCTCTGTGGGTGTGAAAGAGGCGAATTCTGCCGTTCTGAATGCTCTGAAAGTCTTCATGGCCAGCTGATGAGCGAACCGCCCGTCAAAACTGTTGCCATTCTGGGGGTCGGCCTGATCGGGTCGTCGCTCGCCCGCGCGGCACTCAGTTACGATGCTGCCGAGCGTGTCGCTCTGTTTGACGCTTCCGAAGCTGTGCGCGAGCGTGCGCGCAGTCTTCACATCGGCGATGTGTATGAGACCGCGGCGGAAGCCGTGCGTGAAGCCGAGCTTGTCATTCTGTGTATGCCTGTTGGCGCGATGGCAGATGCGGCACAGGATATCGCGCCGCACCTCGCAGACGGCGCGATTGTTTCAGATGTCGGCTCGGTGAAGTCCTCCGTACTCGAGGCGCTCCGCCCCGCCCTGCCAATTCAGATCCACGTCATTCCGGGTCATCCGATCGCCGGTACAGAAAAATCCGGTCCGGAAGCTGGTTTCGCCAGCCTGTTCCGGGATCGCTGGTGTATTCTGACGCCCCCAGAAGATGCTGATCATCAGGCCGTCGAGAAACTTTCAGATTTCTGGACGGTCATTGGCAGCAAGGTTGAGATGATGACGGTGGAACGGCATGATCGCGTGCTTGCCATCACCTCCCACCTGCCGCACCTAATCGCGTTCAACATTGTTGGCACAGCCGCAGATCTTGAAACTGTCACCGAAGGTGAGGTCGTCAAATTCTCGGCCGGTGGTTTCCGCGATTTCACACGGATTGCCGCATCAGACCCAGTTATGTGGCGGGATGTTTTCCTGAACAACAAGGACGCTGTTCTGGAAATGCTGGGCCGCTTTAATGAAGACCTCGCCGCTCTGCAACGCGCCATACGCTGGGGCGAAGGCGAACAGCTCCGCGCCTTTTTCGATCGGACACGCGGTATTCGCCAAAGCATTATTGATGCTGGTCAGGATACGGGTGAAACGAACTTCGGACGCGACAAGCCCGGCGAGAAATAGAGGCCGCGCGCCTGATTGCCATCAATATTCGCCAAGCTTGTTGCCCAGCAGATAAATCCCCCGGTCCTTCAGCTGAACCGTCGCGAAATTATCGTTCTGGCTCATCAACGCCAGGGTCGAAATTCCGGATCGGATTTCATCGGTCAGCAATCCTGCTTCATCCAGCGCCTGTTTCAACGCGTCTGCGTTTTTCAGATGAACACCCACCGTTCCGTTCACATCATTATCGCGGGTAACAGACACGCTCGCTCTTGCTGCGGCCTCCAGAGGGCCCCAGGCAATCTCGCCGCGTCGAACGTGAATTTTGTTGCCGTCCACACGCCACTCGGTTTCGCTCAGTTCCCCTTCGGCGAGAGGGTAGAAATTTTCCATTTCGACCCAGAGAACGAAATGATCGAGATCAGTCCCTAGCCAGGCGATGTCTTCAGGTAGATCGGTAACACTGGCTCGTTCAGCAGAAAGCGCAAACTGAAGGTTCGATGCATTATCCGGCATTGGTCGCAGACCAAGATCCAGAGCTTCGATCTGTGCAATCACCTCACCAGACTGGCGCGCCTCAAGTGACGGGACCGACAACCCGACCTGCTTCAGCTTCCAGTCCTTTGAAAAGCGGAAACTCGCCTTGGATTTGTCGTCTGGCAGGGCTGTAATAACCTGCCCATCGGGCAGGCTGATCTCACTGCTTCCGGGCGCAAAGGCCAGAACGTGATAAAGATTGTAGGATTGAGCGACCAGTTTCAGCTCTTCACCAGCCCATTGCCAGCCATCGCGGTCAGATCCCATAACCGGATCTGTGGTCGTCAGCACGAACCGAAACGGAAAGCCGCTCATGGTCATGTCGGCATATTCTACCGTCATGCCCGCACGTCTTTGATCTTCCGCCCAGTCCTCAACGCCCTTTTTCAGCTCACCCGACAGGATCACCCAGTAAAGGCTGTAGGCAATGATGACGAGAAAAACCAGCGAGCCCAGCGCCAGTGGAAACCACGATGCACGGCGTTTGGCTTTACTCATGCGGTCATCTCCATTGTAGCGGTCTGAGCCTCCGCCCCTTCCCTCAGAAGTGGCTGCATTCCCGCCTCCAGACGCTCTTCCAGCGCGCGCATGAACGCTTTGCGGTTCATCCCCGGCTCAATCGGATCAAGGATTTCCATCACCATCTCGCCGGAATGTCGCCTGACACCTCTGGCTGGCCAGCAATACCCGGTATTCAACGCCACTGGCACACACGGAATGTTCAAATCCTTGTAGAGAAGCGCAATTCCCGGTTTGAGCGGCTCATGCTGCCCAGGTTTCAGGCGTGTGCCCTCAGGAAAAATGACAAGGCTGCGGCCGGCTGCGACAGCGGCCTGCGCCTTCGCAGTCATATGCTTTAATGTCTTGGTCGACCCCTCCCGGTCAATCGCGATCATGCCGGTTTTCCAGGCGTAGAGGCCAAAGACCGGATAGTACATCAGCTCCTTTTTCAGAATGAAGCACGGATCCTTCAGGAAGAGAAACGGCAGAAGGGTATCGATCATCGCCTGGTGACGGGGGGTCAGAATGAGCGGCCCGTCAGGAAGTCGCTCCAACCCGCGGATCTCCGTCGACGCCCCTATCAGGGTACGCATGCCCCAGCGCGCAATGCGCGCCCAGATGCGAATACCAAGAAGCGTCGCCGAACGCGGCATCAGCAGGGCTGGCAGCCATAAGATACCCATGATGACCATACTGCCATAGAGGAGAATGACAAAAAGGAGGGAGCGCAGAAAATTCATATCAGATCGCCAATAGCACGGCTGTTACGCGATATTTAGCCCATTCCGTGGCAAGTCCACGAAAAGATTGCCAGGAATGCCACCAGCGGCCCGGCTGGATCTTTGATTGCATCGGATAGAACAGGATATCCCGCTCTGGAAGCATCTTCCGATACCAAAGACGCGTGCGCGGGGTATGATAGTCCGATGTAACAATGATCAGCCGCTGATAGCCTCTGTTCCGGGCCCAATTGGCCGTTTCGATCGCATTGCCCTCGGTTGAGGACGCCTCATGACCAATATCGATACAGCAGGCATAAAGCGCATCACTGCCGCCTGCCGTCGCAATCAGATCCTTGGTGTTCACACTTTCATGCACACCGCTGACCAATAGCCGCTCACCGACGCCCGCCTCAAGCAGCCCTATGGCGGCCTCAATCCGCTTGCCCGACCCGCCCGTCAACGCCACAACGCCATCGACCTCAATCAAGGCTGGCGGCTCAAGCGCATCAACGCGGCGGACAAAGCGATGAAAATCTGCCGCCGCCAGAACAATGAGAAGACAAATCAGAACAGGAAGCAGGAACCGCTTTCTGGGCCATTTCATGTCAGTTAAGCTCCGACAAGGCACGCGAAACCGTGATCCGCGCTGCGATCATGGACACAAGCGCCGAAACAATCGGTGTGACAATGAGGACGACAAAGGTGCCGATATCAGGTGACATTTGCGGCAAGAGCCAGCTGCGGTCACCAGACTGTCGCGCGAAGAAGAACAGGAGCAACGCCCCCAACAGGGCGAAAAGCGCTCCGATCCCGCCAGCGCGCAGACCAAGCCCGAAAAACCTGTATTCAAACAGCCGGGAGATAAACCGATCACTTGCGCCGCAGGTGTGAAGCACGCCGACCACATCCCGGCGTGCGAGCAGGGCAGCATGGGTCGCAAAGGCAATGACCGACACCACAATCAGAGCCAGAATGGCCAGCGCCACGAGCCCGATAATCCGCAAAAGCGAAAGGCTCCGCTCAACATCGCCGGCCCAGACCTCGAAAACCTCCACCTTCACATCATAACCCAGATCCTCGGCGAGCGCCGAAATCCGGTCTGGGAGGTCCGTTTGCTCGGTGTCGGTTTCAAGTGAAATATACCTCGGCACCGGAAGGTCAGCAGGCAATGCGTCACCCAGCCAGGGCTCCAGCAGGGCTTCCGTATCCTCGCGGCTTTCGGGCGTTGACGATATGACCCCTTCGAGACCGGCAAGCGCATCCGACAAGCGCACCGCGTCGGCCTCGCCCGCATTCGACATGCGAACCGACATTTCCCCCCGCACCTGTCCGGCCCAGGACTCAGCCGCACCGTAAGCGGCCCGCGTGGCAAGGCCTGTCAGGGCTGCCAGAAAGCACAAGGCCGCGACCACAAAGAAAAGCGCGGCCTCGCGGGCATCTTCAGAAGGCAGGAGCGGCGTGCGTTTCATGTCAACCATTCTGGTCTCGGGATTCCATTTCGCGCCGAAAATCGCTGGTCATCAACATACCATTCTGTAATCGCATGACCGGCGCGTTCAGGCGCTGCACCAGCGCCAGATCATGGGTCGCAATAAAGACAGTCGTTCCAAGGCGTCGATTGAGCTCCAGGATAAGTCGAATCAGTCGCTCGCCCATTTCCGGATCAACATTCCCTGTTGGTTCATCCGCAATCAGCAGGTTCGGCTTGTTAACCAAAGCCCGCGCAATCGCCACCCTTTGCTGCTCGCCTCCTGACAGCGTTGTCGGTCTGGAATTAACCCTGTCCTTAAGCCCGACCCAGTGCAAAAGTTCCAGAACATCATCGCGATATTCCCTCTCTGGTCGCCCGGTAACCCGCAAGGGCAGCGCGGCATTTTCGTAGGCTGTCAAATGATCGAGAAGCCTAAAGTCCTGATAAACAACACCTATTCGGCGTCTGAGTTCTGTCAGAGTGCGCCGCCTGGCCTGCGAGGTGTCAACACCAAACAGTGAAACCCGACCCCGCCTCGGGGTCTGTGCCAGATACATCAGCTGGAGAAGGGTGGTTTTGCCGGATCCCGACGGCCCTGTCAGAAACGTAAACGACCCCGGTTTTAACTCCATGTTAAGGTCCCCTAACACATTGTCACCAGGTAAATAGCCGTGGTTAACGCCATCCATACGGATGGTCGGTTCGTCACTCAGGAAGGCCGTTTCGACAATCATGTTAAGATCAGTCCCCTTGGACTGGCATTGGCGCGCAAATCAGACCAGAGATAATGGTCCATTCGGTTGGAGAAGACTTCAGTGATCCTCTCATGTCCATCCTGTTCCGCACAATATTTCGCCGATGACAAGGCCATCGGCGAGAACGGGCGCACTGTGCGCTGCGCTGCCTGTGGACACTCATGGTTTGCCAAGCCCGAACTTTCTCTTGAAGAGCAATTCAACGAATCAGACCTTTCCCGTGAGAAGGTTGAGCGTATTCGTCACACACAAGACACGGCGGCAAAAGCCCCACATCAGGCCTACCGCGAAAAAGAGTTCGAGCGCCGCACACAAGGCTCCCGGGTCGCGGCTCTGGCCGCTTGGGCCGGAAGCGCTGCCATCTTTTTTGGTCTGGGCGCAGGCGCGATTATCAAACGCGACGATGTTGTCAAAGTCTGGCCTCAGGCCTCAACGGCCTATGCCATGGCGGGATTTGACGTGAACCGTTATGGGCTTGAGTTCGGTCCAATCGACGCAGAGCGGACCTTTGATGGCACAACACCGGTTCTGAACCTTTCCGGCGCGGTTCTGAACACGTCTGACAAGTTTCAGATGGTACCGGTCGTTCGGATTGATCTGCGCGATGATCATGGGCGGGATGTTGATAGCGTGCTGATCGCTGTCGATACTGACCGGCTGGCACCGGGCGAAGAGGGGCGCTTCTCCACGCGGATCGATTCACCACCTCTCGAGGCGTTCGATCTGGCCATGTCATTTGTCCAGCCAGACAACACCGCGACGCAGTTCGCCACCAATGGCGGTGAAATTCTGCCCGCGAGCCACACCGAGACGACCGTTGAAGACGATCACGCAAGTGACCGTCAAGCAGACGAACCGGTTGATTACCATGAAGATACAGGGCACGAGGACAGCACTGACGACGCCCATCACTAGGGATTTTCATCCGCTATGGCTGGAACTGACTTCGACGTGCTTCTCGACGAATCCACCCTTCAGGGGCGGATAAGGGATCTCGCCCAGACCCTCGCTCCCCGTATGACGGGTGACTGGACAGCCGTGTCGATCCTGCTCGGTGCAACACCCTTCACAACCGATCTGATGCGGCACCTTTCCGCTTTCGATGTTCATCCCATGCTCGATGCACTCTGGCTGGAAAGCTATCGCGATGAACGCACAAGCTCCGGACGCGTCGTCGTGCGGGCCGATCTCTCCCGCAATGTTTCTGGCCGCGGCGTTCTGCTGATTGACGATGTCTATGATACCGGACGGACATTGGCCTTCGCCCGCAAGCATCTCCTCTCAAAAGGGGCGACCGAAGTCATCACCTGCGTGCTGGCCCGCAAACCAAAAGCGCCGAGTGAAGGTCTGGATGCATGGGCCTATGATGCGCCGGATCGCTTTCTGGTTGGCTACGGCATGGATGATGCCGGGCTCTATCGCGGCTTACCCTATCTTGGTGCCATCAGGACCTGAAACCTGAGGCGCTAGCTGCCTCCGAAACGATCAAGCAGCCGTTCCAGATATTCGCGTTCTTCGGGGTCTTCCGAGTTGTTCAGACGCTCCCGGAGATCATCGAGAATATCCCGCGCACGCTGACGCTCAACCTCATCCGGCACAGTGACATTGTCTGATTCATCCTGTCTCGCCCCACCTGCGGGCCGTCCGAGAGGATCGGATTCATTGATCGTGTCTTCGCCCTGATCGGCTTGCCGGGCCTGTCTTTGCTCATCAAGCTCTCCGGCCAGAGCACCAGCCGCATCGCGCAACTCCTGAATGGCGCGATCCTGATTCCACTGCGCGGCGTCAAAGTCTTCCTGATTCAAGGCCCGGGTGGCGCGCTCGAGCGCGCGGCGGGCCTCGTTAAACTCCTCAGCGGTCAGACCTGACCCTTCGCCGGTATCTTCACCGAGCTCTTCAGAGAATGCCTGCAGGTCGTTCAGAATGCCTCTCTGACGTTCGGCAAGAGATTGCCCCTCTTCCTGCTGTTGGCCTGGGCCGGCTGGTTCGCCATCCTCGCCCAGCATACCGTCACTCATCTCCCCGCCACCGCTCTGGCCGGGAAGGTCCTGAGGCTGCTCACCGGACCCATAATTTTCCTGCAGGGTGTCATCATTCAACCGGCGCTGTTCCTCCATGAGCTCAGACAGCTTATCCAGCGCGCCCTGCAGCGCCTGTTCTTCCGGCGTGCCTTCGTCTCCACCCTCGCCCGGCTCGCCATCCTGCCCCACAGAATCCCCGCCATTCTGGCCCATCTGGAACTGCAAATTGTTCAGCAGATTGGAGACATCATCAAGCAATTGGCGCGCGGCATCGGTTGCGCCAGTCTCAGTCAGATCCTCAAGAGCTGCCAGCATGTCTTCAAGGTCCTGACCTTCCACATTCTGGCCGCCGCTCTGCCCGGCCCCGCCGCCATCCGGGTTCATCATGGCTTCAGCCATGCGGGCGGCGATGTAATCCTCGGCTGCCTCACGAAAGGCCTGCATCAGCTGGCGGATCTCTTCTTCGCTCGCGCCCTCGCGCAGCGCCCGTTCCAGGGCACGCCGGGCGGCCTCGAGACGCCGCGCCGCATCGGCAAGTGTTCCATACTCAGATCGCATGGCCACAGCCCATAAAAGAGGCTCAAGGGGCTCAAGCGCCTGCATGTTTCGCGCGGCCCGAATGCCTTCAAATGCCCGCTTCAGCCCCAGATAAACGGTCATATCGTCCGAGAAGATATCCGGGCGGTATGTCACCGCCTCCAGCATCAGAGCTGCGCGCTGAACATCGTCCGGCGCAGCTTCGAGCCGGTCACCCAGCCCTTCCATCACGCCATCTGGCGAAACGCTTTCCTCAATGGGTTGATAGCGTTCATCTTCACGCAAAAGCGTGAGCCGGATTTCCTGGCTGGATTTTGCCATAGGCTCGAGAAACAGCTTTTCCGGCAATGTATAGGTTACAGCTTCACTCCGCCCTGTCTGGCCTGAGGTATCGGTGGCCTCCAGAAGCAGATCGACCGTGAGTCCCGACCATTTGTGTCGCACCAGATCAAGCCGCGCCGTATCGCTGGCAAGCTGTGAAAACGCGCCGGGCAAATCGATCCGAACGCGATCTGTCTGACCCGCACCGATGCCGCTGTCTTCAGTGGTGGTCAAAACGAGATGGATCGCCGTCAGGCCGTAATCATCCTCGGCCTCCCATCGGAAGGAAAGCTTGTCATCCTCCCCGCGCTCCGGGTCGCCTACAAAGAGGATGCCGGGCGGCAAATCGGGATTGGTCTGAAGCTGCCAGCTGGCGCGTTCGCCCCAATAATGAAGGCTGATCTCCTGAGGGGCGTTCACGGCAAATTCCGCCTGATAAGCCCCATCAATGTATTTCTTCAGTTTCAGATTTCGTGGGCCGTGCAGCGCCTCTTCAGCCATGGCCCGGCGCCTGAGGGTGGGCGCACCTGCACCATGAACACGGAAGGTCAGCACCGAACCAGCCGGTACGCTGACATCGCTTTTGTCTGACGTAAGGAAAACCGGTGCCTCGCCTGTGTGTTCTGGGGGTGTCAACCAGGCAGAAACTCTGAGGTCCTGCGCTCCGAAGAGCGCACCGATATCGGAACGACCGATATCTGACAGCCGGCTGGGGATGGCGGAATAATTCAGCCCGATCAGCGCAACAAGCGCAAGTGGTGCCAGAAAGCGCAGAAAGAACGGGTCTTCGCGTTGCCAGTCTGAAGAGAGGTCCGGCGCGGACAGTCGCGCAATGCGGATTTGCAAATGCTCGCGATGACGCGCCCAATATGCCTTGGTATCCTTATTGAAGCTCGCCGGAAAATCCGACAAGGCCGCAAGCGGGCGCTCTGGATCGGTGGCATCCAGACGGTCGCGAACATCTGTCGATGACGGCGCGCGATAGTTCAGAAATGCACGAACAAAAGTCAGCACAATCAGCGGCGTGACAATAAAGATCAAAAGCGCGCGGAGACCGTCGCCAAGTGCCGAAAAGGCACCGACAGCCACCAGTGCCACAATCGCAATCAGCAAGGTGGCAGGCAGGAAAAACGCACGAAAGACCGCAAGGCGTTGCAACCGGGCACGCGTGCGCCCCAGCTTGGCCTTCAATCCTCGTTCATTTATCTGGCTAACCACTCCGGCACACGCTCGTTTGCTACCATGTCTTCAAAGGTAGGAACCCGCCGCACAACGGCAAACTGGTCTCCATCCACCAGCACTTCAGCACAGAGTGGGCGAGAATTATACTGGTTTGACATTACAGCCCCGTAAGCACCTGCCGACATGAACGCCACAAGATCATTTTCGCGCAATTCAGCGGCGCTGTAATCCTTTGCAAACCGGTCCGTGGATTCGCAGATCGGGCCGACAAGGTCATAGGTCTGCATTGTACGGGTCGTATCGCGGACAACTGGCTTAAGGTCATGCACAGCCTGATAAAGCGCCGGACGCATCAGATCGTTCATGCCTGCATCGAGAATGGCAAACTTTCGGCCATCGCGTTCCTTGATGTATTCGACCCGGGATACGAACACACCGGCATTCCCGGCAATCATGCGGCCTGGCTCCAGGATCAGCTCAACGTCCAGATCCCCCAGAACTTCGCGGATCATCACCGCATATTCTGCAGGCGTGGCCGGGGTTTCACCTTCCTTGTAGGGAATGCCGAGGCCACCGCCCAGATCAATCCGGCGAATAGGGACACTTCGGCTCCGCAAATCGCGCACCAGTTCCACCACTTTGGTGAACGCCGCCCGCATCGGGCCAAGCTCAGTGATCTGGCTGCCGATATGCACATCGACCCCCACCACATCGATTCCAGGCAGGCTGACGGCCTCGTCATAGACGTCCCGCGCTTCATGCCAGGCAATGCCGAATTTATGCTCGGCGCCACCGGTGGAGATATTGGCGTGGCCACCAGCCTCGACATGAGGATTCACCCGCAGGGCCAGTGGTGCCTTTACGCCTCTCGCCTCAGCGAGGCGGGACAGTCGATGCATTTCCGGCACGGATTCGACGTTGAACTGATGAATACCAGCCTCAAGTGCCGCATTGATTTCCGCTTCAGACTTACCGACCCCTGAAAACACGATCTTGCTGGCCGGAATGCCGACCTTCAGCGCACGGCGCATTTCGCCTTCGCTGACCACATCAGCGCCCGCCCCCATGGATGCGAGCGTCGCCAGAACAGCCAGATTGCTGTTGGCTTTCACCGAATAGGCGATCAGGCAGGGCTGCGCTTCAAAAGCATCCGCCAGCACCTTCACATGACGGCGCAGCGTGGCAGACGAATAAACATAAACCGGGCTGCCGACGTCGGATACAATGTCAGGCAGGGCAACGTTCTCACAGTGAAGCACGTCGCCGCGATACTCGAAATGGTGCATGTCAGTCCGTTGTATTATTCACCGAGAGGCGGGAGGCCGCCTGCATCTTCGACAGGGTCGACGGGAGACGCCACAGGCTTGTCGCCGCCATTTTCGTTCTGCAACCAGATGACGCGTCCGGTTTCAGGGTCGCGATAAGACCCCTGATCGGACTGGCGATAAATGGGAGTCGCATCCGTCCGCGGACGCAGTTCGCTTGTCTGGACAGCTTCGGCCTCGTTTGCCGGTTCAATCTCTTCAGGGTCTCCCCACAGAGGTTCCGGACGCTCGAGATCGCCACGAAGACCACAGGCCGACAGAGACAGCGCAGCCATCGCGATTGGCAGAATCACAATTCGTTTCATTTCAGAAGCTCCTTCCAGCGGGCAATTTGTTCTCGCACACGAACCGGCGAAGTTCCACCGTAACTCGTTCGCGAATTCACCGATGCCTCAACAGTCAGCACGGAATATACGGCATCAGTGAGGCGTGGCTCAATTGCCTGCAGGTCTTCAAGTGAAAGATCGGCAAGGTCGCAGCCCTTGTCCTCGGCAGCCTTTACCGCTGCGCCCGTCACGTGATGGGCATCCCGGAATGGCATGTTCAGCTCGCGAACAAGGAAGTCAGCCAGGTCGGTGGCTGTGGAGAACCCATGAGCAGCTGCCGCGCGCATGGCCGGCTTATCAACCGTCCAGCTCGACACCATGCCGGTCATCGCTGCCAGGCACAGATCAAGCGCATCAAAGGCCATGAAGGTCAGCTCTTTGTCTTCCTGCATGTCCTTGGAATAGGCCAGTGGCAGCCCTTTCAGAACCGTCAGGAGCGCCTGAAGCGCGCCATAGATACGGCCTGTCTTGGCGCGGACGAGTTCTGCCGCATCCGGGTTCCGCTTTTGCGGCATGATGGAAGAACCGGTCGACCAGGCATCAGAGAGACGAATGAAGTGAAACTGCGCCGAAGCCCAGATGACGATTTCCTCGGCCAGACGCGATAGGTGCATGGCACAGATTGAACAGGCCGAAACCGCCTCAACCGCGAAATCGCGCGCCGAAACCGCATCAAGTGAGTTGGCCATGGGCGCAAAGAAATCGAGCGCTTCTGCTGTCTCATCACGATTGATTGGAAACCCGGTACCGGCCAGTGCGGCTGCGCCCAGCGGGCTCTCATTCATGCGAACCATGGCGTCGGTGAAACGTGACTTGTCTCGCGAGAACATCTCGACATACGCCATCAGATGATGACCGAACGTCACAGGCTGGGCCGTCTGGAGATGCGTAAAGCCCGGCATTACGGTATCGGCATGCAGATCCGCCTGATCAAGCAGCGCCAGTATCAGATTATCGAGCTGGTCGGCCCGGGTGCTGATCGCCTGACGCACCCAGAGTCGGAAGTCGGTGGCGACCTGATCATTGCGCGACCGGGCGGTGTGCAGCCGCCCCGCAGGTTCACCGACAAGCGCCTTGAGACGCGCTTCAACATTCATGTGAATGTCTTCCAGGTCCTTGCGAAACGGGAACTCACCGGCACGAATTTCATTCAATACCGCGTCCAGCCCCTCCAGAATCTTGTCCCGGTCACCCTCTGATACGATACCGGCGCCGGCCAGCATATTCACATGCGCTTTCGACCCGGCAATGTCTTCTTCGGCCATGCGTTGATCAATATCGATGGAGGCGTTAATGGCTTCCATCACCTCGTCGGGCTTTGCGGCAAAGCGCCCACCCCACATTTCCTGACCTTGTTCTGGCTTTTTCGCCATGACACCTATCTTTTCGTTAAAGGATAAAGGGAACCAGAATGGCAGCCATTACCCGTTTCGGCATTCCGGCCATGCTTTTGCTCGGACTTGGCTTTGTTGTCTATGTATGGATGTCGGCGAGTTCAACGCCCAATTCAGCAGATCAGTTCAAATCCCTTGCGAAAGGGAAGATGAAGAACCTCATTTTCGAGAGCGATCCACCCGCACGCCCGACTGCCGTTTTCCAGGGACCGGAAGGCGATGTGACGTTTGAAGAGATCGAAACGAAGGTGCAGGTTGTGAATTACTGGGCGACGAATTGTCCGCCCTGCATTCTGGAAATGCCAACGCTTGCAAAGCTGCAGGATAATTACGCGCCTGAAGACCTCAAAGTCATCGCCATAAGCCTCGACCGGCTGGGCGATCACGATATGGCGAAGAAGAAGCTCGAAGACCTGACCGAGGGCAAGCTGGAGTTCTACGCTGACCACAAAATGAAAACACTGTTTGATGCAAAGGTTCGCGGGTTTCCGACCACGATTATCTATAACGAAGCGGGTGACGAAGTTGCACGCTATGAAAGCGACACCGACTGGGCCTCAGACGAAGCATTTCGTTTTTTTGATGCGGTCACTTCGGGCGAGGTGAGCTAGTTTTCTCACCCCAGCAACTCAAGCGCCTTTCAGTTCACGGTTATTGGCGTCCACGGCGTCGTTGCGACGGTCACCGTCCGATCATATTCTATCTCAACGCTAACGCCGAACTGTGGCGCAACGGTGACGCCAATAAACTCGGCCAGCCCCCATTTGAAGATCTGTTTATCATTGGCCGTTGAGTCGTCCCGATCCTGTTCATAGGCCCACCAGATGCCAGCTGCGCCGCCAACCGATGCCGCACCACCAAAGACAAAACCGTTCGCATCGCCTGGAAACTGATCGAGGGATGTTTTCCAGATGCCAACCTGAACGGCCCCATCAAGCCCGGCGGCGGCGCCGGCGGAATATCCAAACGACGCATAGAACAGTCCACCGAACTCTGCTGTTTCAAGGTCAGCCGGGTTGTCATCCGTCGAGGCATAATTCGTACCGATCGCCAGACCGATTTCGGCGTTAGCGCCGACAACTACCTGACCGTCCCCCGCCACACCGATCGAGATGACGTTCGCGACTTTCCCACGCTCGATTTGCATCGTCACGGGCGTGAATGTGGGCAGCTTCTGAAGCGCGTTTACCGCATTCTGAGCCTCGCCAGCCAAAATGGCTTTGCGGGCGGCAACAGCGTCAGCCGAATCTGAATTGAGTTCGAGCATCAAAGCGTGAGCCAGATCGCGCAATCTCGCAATTTCCGGATCGGCCAGAATTTCTTTTGACGCGGCCAGCTGAGCGGCGCGCATTTCGGTGTTGCCAGACAACTCGTCGGACCACTTGCTGACAATCTCCTTGAAATCTCCAACAGCTCGCTCGACACTGTCGCGAAGATCTTGCAAGGTCACCCCTGTCCCAGCGAACACATTCGTTAGTGGAGCATTTGCATCATCCACCTCTCGAACCGGGTTCGGGATGATTTGCTTTTGGATGACTTGGCCGGGTTTCTGACACGCCGGATCGTTGGTCACATACCATACACCATAGACAATTCCGAGCCCGTGATCTTCACAAGCATTCGGCGGCCGCGAGACGCCCGCTACCATTGCCGGTGTCGAGGCACACGCTACTTTCGGCTGCCTGTCACCTAAGCCCGTCCAGATCTTTGCGCTATAAGCCTGCTGACCAGTCGCAAGGTTGCATTGGCCTTTTTGAATTGCACCCCATTCTGCAGCATATGCCGACACGGAGGCCATTGCTGCTATGGCTACAACCGCCACGCCTCTCCAGAGTTTTTTCATGATGTTGCCCTCCCAAACCGGCCGCGTTCCTGCACAACTTTGTCCACGAAACCTGAGCCTACCATGAACAGTCACAACTCGTGTGCGTGCATGACAAAGATTTGGGAGCTCATTACCCAGGCAAGGCTGGAGCAGCTATTCCGCGACCATAAGGTCGTTCTTGTAAACCACACCTTCCTTCATGACGAAGTCGACGCTTTCAAGCTCGCGCACATTCTCAAGCGGGTTGCCCGTCACCGCCACGATGTCAGCACTTTTGCCGACACTGATCGTGCCAATCTGGTCTGACAGGCCAAATAGTTCGGCGTTACCCGCGGTGGCGGCATAAATCGTCTGAAGAGGCGTCATGCCCCATTCGACCATATAGGCAAACTGGCGTCCGTTCGTGCCATGCGGATACACGCCGGCATCTGTACCAAACGCGATTTTGGCACCCGCATTGACGGCCACCTGGAACCGCTCACGCTGCGCGTGGCCCACCATGCGCTCCTTGGCGAGTGATTCCTCGAGAATGCCGACCTTTTCGCCCTCGCTGAGGATATAATCCGATACATAAACATCCATCGACAGAAAGGTGCCGTTCTGTTTGGCGAGTTCGATGGTTTCATCGTCGATCAGGCTGGAATGTTCCACAGAGTCGACACCGGCTTTGACCGCCGTGTTGATGCCTTTGGTACCATGCGCATGCACGGCAACTTTCAGGCCCAGCAGATGGGCCTCATCTACCAGAGCGGCCATTTCTTCATAAGTGAATTGCTGCGCGCCGATCTTGGTGCCTTTGGACAGCACACCGCCTGTGCCGCAGAATTTGATCAGGTCAGCGCCGTATTTCACATTCTGGCGGACCTTTGCCCGCACGGCCCAAGGCCCGTCGGCGACGCCTTCAGCTTTCTGGCCATACTCAAATGGCAGCAGATTGGAATCGCAATGCCCGCCTGTAATACCCAGGGACGGACCGGACACAAGCATGCGCGGCCCGATGACATCTCCGTCAGCAATACCATCGCGAAGGGCAACATCGGAATAGCCGCCCGCCCCGACATTCCGAACCGTAGTGAAACCGGCCATCAGAGTTTTCTTCGCATTGGCGACCCCGTCGATTGTCGCACGCGGCAGGGAGACCCCCATGCCGCTATAACCATGCGCATCGGCGTCTGAGGTCAGATGAACGTGAGAATCTGACAAGCCGGGCACGAGCCAGGCACCGCTGACATCTACCGTTGTCGTCCCATCGGGGAGTTCAAGACTGCCTTCCGGCCCCATGGCGGTGATTTTGCCATCTTCTGTCAGAATATCCGTCGACATGGCGAATTCGCCGGTCTCAACATTCAGGACATTTCCGCCGGACAATAGCGTCTGCGCCAGGGCGGTGGATGGAAAACATGCGATTGCTGTGGTGGCCAGCGCGGTGAGAAGTCTGTTCATCAGGAAACTGCCTGTGGTTTGAAGACGTTATCTGTCGAGGTCGTCTTGGCAGGCAGCCAACGTGATTTCCAATGAATTCCAACCCTGAAACGATCTGAACCGGATTACTGCCTATTGCGCAGGCAAGGCAGAGCAGACACAGGCCAGAGGCTGATCCGCTCGCGAACAACAGAACAAAACCCCCGAAGTGGCCTTCGGGGGTGATGAGTTCGAGCGCGTTCAGCGGACGCTGAAGGCGTGGTCTGACAGTTAGGCTTCGATCGCCTGGCCGTCTTTTTCGCCTGTACGGATACGAAGCGCAGATTCAAGCGACGTGACGAAGATTTTGCCGTCGCCGATCTTGCCAGTGTTCGCGGTTTCGGAGATCGCAGCAACGATGCCGTCAACCGATTCATCGGCACAAGCGATTTCGATTTTCACTTTCGGCAGAAGGCGAACTTCATATTCCGTGCCGCGGTAAACTTCAGTCTTACCTTGCTGACGTCCATAGCCGCGCACTTCAGTCACCGTGAGGCCGGTCGCGCCTTTTTCTGTCAGTGCGTCGAGAACAGCGTCGAGTTTAGATGGTTTAAAGATAGCAGTAACGAATTTCATAACGATCCCTCCAAGGTTCCAAGTTGAACTCATTTAACTTGTGTTAGATGTGTAACATACGCTCTTTGACCATGCAAGCATAATTTTATGTGGCCGCAGGTCGTACTCTTGCCGGCGCCACAACGCGCGCCCGCTCAGGCAAATTCGGATCAATCTGGACTCGTTTGATGCCTTCCACGAGGTTCACACCCCCGACATTCTCAACGAATATCTCGCCGGCTCGTTCCCAGCCTTCCGAAGATGACGTGAAAAGTTTCCAGTTAATCGGCGGCGTGTAAAGGGATCGGGTCCAGGCCGAAGGCTCAATGAGCGCATCGCGCATAAGTCGTTTCAACTGGCGACGCGAAAATGGGCGTCCATAGCCAAAAGGTGTGCCATCTGTGAGCGACCAGACACCCGAACGGTTCGGCGCAATCGCGATTATACGCGCTTCCGGTGCGGATACTCTCCAGACTTCACGCAACAGGCCAGACCAGTCAAAGCTCTCTTCCAGCGCATGAACAATCAGGACACGGTCAAACAACGCGTCCGGGAATGGCATGCGGGAATCATCCGAAAGCGCGACGTCGCAGCCATTCTGCCCGGCTGCCCAGGCGTGTGCGCCCTGCTGCGCCGGCATCAGACTGATGGACCTCCTGGGTGATCCTTCCAGCCCTTCAAGAAAGGGCGGGCCATAGCCAACGGACAAGACGTCCAGCCCGGTCAAATCACCCCAAAGACCGTTTATGCGCTCAAGCAAAGCTTTCTGCGCGCACTGCCCGAGCGGCGTGTCGTAAAAGGTCATGAGGTCAGTAACGTCCAGACGCATCTCGTAAAACCTTGCCGGTCTGTGTTAACACCAATGGAGATAAGCACGATCAAGGGGAATACGAGCGTCATGACCGGTTTTGAAATCCATCAGTTTCCATGTCTGAACGATAACTATGGCTATCTGGTTCACGACAAATTTTCTGGTGAGACCGCAGCCATCGATACGCCAGACGCCAGCGTTATTCTCTCAGAGGCCGAGAAGAAGGGCTGGACGATCACCCAGATCTGGAACACACACTGGCATCCAGACCATGCTGGCGGCAATCTGGAGATCAAGGAAAAAACCGGCTGCACAATCATTGGACCGGTCGGCGAGCAGGAGAAAATTCCAGGCCTGGATCGCGCGGTCGGTCAGGACGCGATCGTAAACCTTGGTGCCCGCACGGCGCGCGTTCTGGACGTCCCTGGACACACGGCAGGCCACATCGCATTCTACATGGAAGAGGAAGGTGTTGCTTTTGTGGGCGATACTGTTTTCGCGCTCGGATGCGGCCGTCTCTTTGAAGGCAGCCCCGAGCAGATGTGGACCAGTATTTCCAAAATCATGGCCCTGCCCGGCGATACGATGCTTTACTGCGCGCATGAATATACCGAAGCAAATGCCGAATTCGCCATCACCATTGAGCCGGAAAACGAGGATCTGATCGACTATGTCTGTCGCATCCAGGATTTGCGCATGGAGAACAAGCCGACGGTGCCGACCCGTTTGTCAGAAGAACTGAAGGCGAATCCGTTTCTGCGCGCCGATCAGCCAGAACTTCAGGCCCATGTCGGACACCCAAACGATACGGTCGCCACATTTGCAGAAATTCGTTCGCGGAAGGACAGTTTCTGATGTCCCACGCCATTTCCGGCGATCTCGGCGTCCGCGAAATCATCCGATTGCTGGGCCTTGAACGCCATCCCGAGGGCGGCTGGTTTTCCGAGACCTTTCGCGATCCTGCCAAAACAGATGGACGAAGTGTCGGCACAGCCATTTACTACCTGCTGGAAGCCGGAGACGTTTCGGCCTGGCATAGAATTGACGCCACAGAAATCTGGCACTGGTATGCAGGCGGCCCGCTCTCCATGACCGTTTCCGGCGATGGCACACTCGCGGACACCAGATCCTATCGGCTGGGTCCTGACCTGAGACACGGCCAGCATCCGCAATTGATCATTCCGAAATTCGCCTGGCAGACGGCTGAGAGCCTTGGGGCGTGGACTCTGTGCGGCTGCACCGTCACACCCGGCTTTGAATTCTCTGGGTTTGAGCTTGCGCCTGATGACTGGCGCCCCGAATAGCCTATGATGTTAACCGGGCTGCATTTCGCCAGGGACACGGAAGTTCGCCAGAGAGTTCAAATTCCTGGGAATAAACCGCGAAAAAGGCCAATTTTCCTTCAAATTTGTCCGGTCTGACGACGCTTTGTTCACCATAAGGCCCGTAAAGTCCCGAGCGATGGTGAAGGAATTAACACGGATGCCGAATTCGCTTCAGACCCGATTGCTCCGGCTTTTGGCGCTGATTGTGCTGCTTGCAGCACTGGTGACGGCGTGTTTTTCGACCATTTCCCACTATCTCCGTGAGAAATCCGAAACAGGCTCGGCCCTGACGAGCTATATGAAAGAACGCGGCGATCGCGAAAACCGGATGTTTGCCCAGCTATCGGTCACCCATCAGCAGGCGGGCTCACTGTTCTATTCTTACTATAACAATCTGGATGACGAAGCAGTTGAGACGATGTTCGACCGCGCCTTCCATGCCCCCGGCGACGGCACCATGCGAAGCGTTCCGAGCCTTTACGATGGTGACTTCATTGAGGGTGTCGGCCCTGTCAGAGGCATAGGCGCTTTCCTTCCGGCTGGCGTCCCCATGACCTCCGAGCGTAAACGAAATCTGGTGTCAGCCTTTCTGACGCTTGCACAGATCGCGCCGGCCGTCGAAGATGAAATGGAAAGCCTGTGGTTCGCAAGCGAGTTCAATGATCTTCTGATTTTCGCACCGGATCGTGAAGACCGACTGATTTTTTATCGTCAGTCAGCCCCTGCCGATTTTAATATCGGCACCGCTCCATTTTCGAGAATGTCATCGCTCGAGCAAAACCCTGAGGGCAGTACAAATTGCACGCCGTTGTCGCGGCTGATGTATGTCGAAAGCGGCGAAGCGCTAACGACAGGCTGCCAGACACCCTTGAGGTCTGACGGGGTTCAGAAAGGCGTCTGGGGCACAACGCTTCTTCTCGCCCCTGCCTTCCGATCCGCCCTCTCAGAGAAGCCTATGGATGCGGCGGACTTATTCTTCATCTCCGCTGCCGGAGAAATTATCGCGCACGAAGCCTTGCTGGAGCGAAGCCTCGTGACGGCTGATCAGGTGGCAGAGCTTAAGGCACGGCTTCATCCAAGAGAGATCGCTGCGGCTGTCGGTGCACAGAACAAGACCATTGGAAAACTGTCTCTGGCAAGCGATGACTGGTTCGCCGATCTGCACGTGTTCCACCATCTGCAGATCCCGGACTGGTATCTGGTTATCAAGGTTCCTCACGAAACGCTCTGGGCTGGCGCGATTTCCAATACATTGCCACAGCTGATTGGCTCTATCGCGATCATCCTCCTTTTCCTGAATATCTTTGTGATCTTCGTGGGGAAATATGGCGTGCAGCCGCTTCAGGTGCTGGCGGATCGTTTTACCGGGGTGCCGCGTGATGGCGACAAGAACGCAAAAGTCCGCCAGGCTGAAGTTGAACTCATCAGTGTCCGTGAGGATGAAATCGGCCACCTCAGTCGCACCCTGCTGGACTATGAAGCCCAGACCGAACAACATTTTGATCATCTTGAAAGCGAAATCGCCGCCCGAACATCAGAACTGGAGCTTGCGAACGCTGCCAAGAGCCGCTTCCTCGCCACGATGAGCCATGAGTTGCGAACGCCAATGAACGGTATTGTCGGTGTCGCAGGTGCGCTGAAGAAAACGCCACTGACAGAAGCACAGACAGAGATGGCTGATCTGATCTGCCGATCGGCCGATATTCTCGAACGCCAGCTGACAGACATCCTGGATATTTCCAAAATCGAAGCAGGCCATGTTGAGCTCGATTGCGAACCCTTCCGCCTTGCCGAGGATGTCAGCAAGACACTCGATCTCTACGCTGCAGCCGCACGCGAGAAGGGCATCGAATTTGCCAGAGATATTTCGGACAATTGTCTGGGATACTTCATGGGCGACTCTGTCCGGATTCGGCAAATCGTTGCCAATCTCATGTCGAACGCCATCAAATTCACTGAGAAGGGCAAGGTGGAGGCCCGCCTGCATATGCTTGATCAGTTCGACAATCGGTGTCGGCTGGAACTGGAAATCAAGGATACCGGCATCGGCATGGATGAAGAGGTGATCCAGTCAATATTCGAGCCATTCAGCCAGGCCAATCATGAGATTTACAAACGCTTTGGCGGGACGGGGCTTGGCCTGTCTATCTGTAAATCCTTCGTGGAGATGATGAATGGCGAGATCATGGTTGATTCCAGCCCGGGTAAAGGGACAACCTTCCGCTGCCGTTTCGTCCTGACCCGTTGTGAGATGTCAGAACTCCCCGACACAGACACAGTGACTGACGGCGACGAGTCGGTTCGTCACGCTGACGCGCGTGTTCTCATCGCAGAGGATCATGCCGTGAACCGGCGTGTTCTGGAGCTCATTCTACAGCCCCTGGGCTATGAACTATTCGTCGTCGACAATGGTCATGACGCTGTGGAGGCGGTCAAAGCGACTCGGTTCGACCTGATCCTGATGGACCTTCAGATGCCGGTCATGGATGGTCTGACGGCTGTGCGTGAAATACGAGCCGAAGAAAAAAGGCTCTCACGTGAGCAAAGCCTGATCATCACGGTCAGCGCCAACACGTCAGATGAAGACCGCGTTGCAGCCGAAACCGCCGGTGCGAATGCGCATGTCGCAAAGCCTGTTACACCCGAGCGGCTGATCAATGTCATTTCCGAACTGCTCAGCGCCTCTGAGGATACGCGAAGCGTCGCCAATATCTGAGGTCAGCTCTCCCGCTCTCCGAAAAGTGCCGAGCCCACCCTGATATGCGTCGCACCGAACTGAATGGCCGTTTCGAAGTCGCCGCTCATCCCCATGGAGAGCTCACTCAATCCATAGCGATCAGCGAGCTTTTTAAGGAATCCGAAATGCGGCCCGACAGGCTGATCAGCCGGTGGAATACACATCAGACCTTTCGGTTCGAGACCGTATTCCGGACAGGTTTTTGTCAGAAACGCATCAAGATCAGATGGTAAAACCCCGGACTTTTGCGGCTCCTCGCCCGTGTTGACCTGCACGAGAAGATCAGGCTGGCGACCGAGTTTCTGAATCGCGTCGCTAAGGGTCTTTGCCAGTTTTGGGCGATCCAGCACATCAATCGTATCAAAAAGCGCGACAGCATCTTCGGACTTGTTTGATTGCAATGGGCCAATCAGGCGTAGCTTCAGATCGGGATACACCGATCGCCTTTCCATCCAGCGGTCCTGAGCCTCCTGGACGCGGTTTTCACCAAACACACGCACCCCCGCCTCTAAGGCCGCATCTATCCGTTCATCAGGCTGACGCTTTGAAACGGCGACCAGCTCTGGCTTATCGTCCCGGCCTGCCTTTTGACACGATTTAAGAATGCGGGCTTCTATCTCGGCTAGGTTTTCCCTGAAGGTCTCTGACAATGACGGTCTCCGGACATGATCGCTTGATGAAACGCAAGATGGCGTCTGCCGTAAGACAGGCAAGCCGTCAAATGCCCAGCCCGTGGCCCGGGGCCTTTTTTCTGACTGACCCGACCCGTACGCCCGATCCGGTGTCCGTGGTAAAGTCGCTCCCTGTGGGATGCGGTGTCATCTACCGCCATTTTGGCGCGGCACATCGTTTCGAAACCGCAATGAACTTGCGAGCCGCCTGTTTTCAGAAAGGAATTCCGCTCGTTATTGCCAATGATCCACGCCTTGCCATACGCGTGCGGGCCGATGGCGTTCACTGGCCAGAAGCCAATGCGTACAAGGCGCGGCGCTGGCAGGAACGCTTCCTTTTACAAACGCAATCTGCTCATTCCGCTTCCGGAATAAGAGATGCCATCTGCGATGCCGTACTGTTCTCGACCGTTTTTCCCTCAAACAGCCCCAGTGCACGCAACGCCCTTGGCGCAACACGTTTCAGAGCGCTCGCCCGGAAAGCAAACAGGCTCGTTTATGCCCTTGGCGGGGTGGGTGGTGACACAGCCGGTTCAGTGAGTAACCATACAGGCCTTGCCGCCATTGAGGGATTCTTATCCACAGTCGTATAGAAAAATCTGTAAAATTTCAGGGACATACTTCACAGAACACATACGGAAATTTGAAATTGTGACATCTGTTGATTGAAACGGATGAAAACATGCCAGCCATGACGCAAGGATATGTCCGACACCTTATTCTTCTCGTCGGTGTCGTAGGCCTCGCCACGCTTTCTTTCGCTGGGTATCTTCATGAAGAGACCAATCCGGCCTGGGCGGTGATCACGATCCTGATGGCAGCATTGTTCGGACTGTCCTGTGTTCGTCCGCTGCCCTTTCTTCCGCGGCTACCGCGCACCATGACGATCATTCTCTGTTTTCTCGGGGCCTTCATCTCTTTGGGCATGTCGCAAAGCGAGGTCGAAAACCGGCTTGAATGGGAAGCATTGCAGGCATTAAAGCAATCCAATCCTACAGCCTATCTGGCGCGGATGAAAAAGACCTGGTCAGACTCCTATTATCTTCAGCAGTTACAAAGCCTCCAACCTGCCGCCTATGCCGAGGAAATGGAAAGACGCAGAGCAGCAGAAGAACAGCGCCTTGCGGACGCAAAGGCCAGGGAAATTGCCGACCTTAGGGCAACCCAACCGGAAAAATATCTGGAATTTCTGAAAACGTCAGACCCTCAGCAATATCGCGAGGTGATGGCGGAGCGCGGGGAACGCATTCAAAAGCTGCTGACAACGGTGCGGAGCGTGCCTGCATCTGAGGTTTCTCGAAACGCCCTGATCTACAAGGATTTATTGTCTCTTGATCCGGACAATCAGGCTTTCCGGGACAAGTATAACTACTATAGCTGGGCGGAGGAAAACTGTGACGAGACCCGGCACGGGGTCAACCTCTACAGCGCTGCCAAGCAGGGCATTAAATCCAGCCTGAAGGCACCAAGAACCGCTAAATTCGCATGGAGCCATGACGTCGTCAGAACAGGCGCCTGCAGCTTCCGTGTGACGTCGTTTGTGGACGCGCAAAATGGCTTCGGCGCATTGATCCGCACCCATTATGCCATTGAGGCTGAATGGACCCCGCAAGGATACAAAAACATGGACCTGAAGTCATGGTAGCAGGTCTCAACATCAAGTTCAGTGGAACAAACGCATGATTATTCTCGGTGTGTTCATCATGATGGCGCTGATCGGTTCGTGCGTTTTTGTGGACTCGCGAAACGGATTTGAAATCCCGCGATATTTTTCCGCGTCGAAAAATCGGGAGACGCTGGAGGCGTTGAAGTCCAGTCTGGAACTCCAATACGATCTGAAGGAATTCATCGTGTCGCTCGACAAGTTCCAACCCAGCTTTGCAGGCTTGAGCTACTCACGAAAATGTCTGGTTCTGGGTACTCCGAAATTCTGGAAGGAAATTTCCCTGAAACAGGTACAGGGGTCGCGGGTCGTTCAGAATGACAGAATTATCGCCGTCGCTGGAAAAGCAGCAGACGTCGGTGGCGCGCAGACAATCGACAGCCGCCCGCAAAAGCGCTGTAAACGTCTGACATTTGAACTCTTCGTCTCGGACCCGGAAATCGGCACTTTGTCCATCCCCCTTTTCTGCCCGGCTGAATCGGCGGGCCTGTCGACCCAAAAGCCGGAGTATCTTGATGCACGGGCCAGGGCTGTGAACTGGCACAAACTGACCCAGAAAATCCTCGCTCATCAGCAGCGTTCGTCCCAGCGACGGGTCTCAGCCCCGGCCGGTCGTCGCGCCGTTGAACGAACGCTTGATCAACAGATCGAAGCGCTCTGGGCTCTGGTAGAGAAAGGCGCTTTATCGCAGGATGAATTCAAACAGCGAAAGGCGCGCCTTCTGGCGGCTGGTTAGGGCCACGAACATAAAGTAATCTAAGGAAAAATAGCTATTGAAAGGATACCTTTTCGCACGTGCGATGGGAGAGTACCCCAAACATTTGCAAGCTTGGCGAATTCAGACTCGGATTCCTTATCTTTCGTCTCCACGACCAAATCACGCACCGAACAATTACAAGCGCTAGCCCACAAAACAAGAATGGCAACTTTTATATTACTTTTACCAGATTCAATTTTTTGGACGTAGCTTTGGGAAAGCCCCATAAGATCAGCAATTTCTTGTTGAGTTAAACCGGCTTGTTTGCGCCGCTCCCTTAAGGCGAATATTTCCGACAGCCGAATTTCAGAGGGTAAACAGAATAATTCTTCTATTTCACATTCAAATGCCTGGGCGCATGAAGTCAAAAACTTTCCTGAGCAGCCGCCTCTATGCCCCCTTTCAACTTTACAAATATAACCAGCGTCATACCCAGTGTACTCTGAAAGTTGGGACTGAGTGAAACCGCGAAGTTTCCGCCACTCTTTGATGTAAAGCTTTTTTTCCATTTGAAATGATTATGTCATATTTTTTCGCTTTTGAGCAACCAATCGTGCGCGTCGTTAATCCCGTCCCATTTCGAGGGTCGGAATGTTCAGCGGCTCGAGCGCGGGGCACAGGCTCTCGTCTAACACCGAACGAACCGGGGCAGTTGTCTTCCAGATCGTCAAGGTCGTCATCGCGACAACGATCCGGTCAGGATTGAGAACGGGTATTCAATAGTAGGCCGTCATAAACTACCATCAGCAGCTGCAGCCCGCCCGGGAGGCCCTGTAATCAGCTATTACCGCTTCGGAACATCTTCAAATGGCACGCTCTCGACGTATGTCACATCGTCAGGATCCACATATCCGGCCCGAACCAGCAGATCTGTGAGAGCAAAATTGTTGGAGCGACAGCCTGAGCTCACCAATCTCGGTGGGACACCGGGCTTAACGATCTCGCCTTTCCAGTAAGTGCCATCGGGAGGACACACGTAAATATCCCACTCCTGATGATCATCTGACCATTCACCAGTGGTGAAATAGCCCGGGGCGAAGTCCGGTCCGGCATCGACACACCGATCGAAGAACAACCCGTCCAGCCTGGAGGAAAACTCCGGTTTTACGTCATAAATATGAGTTGGCGGCGGCGGTGGATTTATCCAGAATTGCTCATAGCGTTCCTGCTCAATCCGGTATGCATCCAACTCTTTCTGTGTCGCATCTGGAGGCGGCGGTGGCGGTGGGATGGGAAGGGATGAGGGCGGTGTGAAAGCCAGTGAGGCAAACGGGTTCGGGCCCGCCATTTGCCAATTGGCGCCGCGCTCATCTTTCCAATAGGTAATTTTCTTCCGCCCACCGGCATTCACAATCAGGCGGTATGCCGCTGTTTCTGCGCCAGGCGGCAATGATGCCCCGCGCACATTTTCTTCAGCACTTTGCGCCCAATTGAAGTTATCTTGTTTGAGCGCAAGAAATTTTTCAAGCGTGTCACGGCGATAGCCTTCTACCGCCGGACAGCCTTCCTCACTCAGTGCAACGCCCGGCAACTCGTCTTCCAGCTTTTGCCCGTCACTTTGACAAGCCGTCAGAGCGCAGAGCGACGCAAAAGCTAAGGCGAAGCCGAGACGTCGCATTGCCGGCTCTTATTCTTCGCCATCCGATGGGTCAGGCACACCGACGACATGGAAACCTGCATCAACGTGCAGCACTTCTCCGGCGATAGACTGGCCAATGTCAGAGAGCAAATAGAGCGCCGCACCCGCGACGCCTTCCATCTTCGTATCTTCTTTCAGAAGCGACCATTCACGGCCCGTACCCATGAGGGATTTTCCGCCGCGAATACCGGCCAGAGAGAGCGTGCGCATGGCACCCGCAGAGATCGCGTTCACACGAATACCCTGCTTACCAAGGTCGCGCGCCGCATAGCGTGTGGAGGCTTCCAGTGCCGCCTTCGCAACGCCCATGACGTTGTAGGATGGCACCACACGCTCAGCGCCGAGATAGGTCATACAGATGATGGCGCCGCCATCCGGCATGATTTCTGACGCGCGACGTGAGCAATCGATGAAGGAATAGACCGAGATGTCCATGGCGCGACGGAAGCCTTCACGAGAGGTGTTAGCAACCATGGACCCCATCAACTCGTCCTTGCCCGCAAAAGCAATGGAGTGAACAAGGAAGTCGATCTTGCCCCATTTTTCCTTCACGGCCGCAAAGGCTGCGTCCATGCTTTCATCATCCGTGACGTCTGCCGGGATCATGAAATCCATGCCAATGGATTCGACGAGTGGACGAACGCGGCGCTCCAGGCTTTCGCCCTGATAAGTGAACGCAATCTCTGCGCCCTGCGCTGCCAGCTGCTTTGCGATGCCCCAGGCAATGGAGTTCTGGTTCGCAACACCCATAACGATGCCGCGCTTGCCTGCCATCAGATTGCCCTCAGGCATGTTCCAGTCCGACATGGGTTCTCCCTTGAAATATTCCGAAACATTTCGCTAGGCGCTCGCGCCCTACCCGTCAAGTTTCAGTCCCCTCAGAAGCCAGCGATGGTGCGATTAAACTGCGGGTTCGCTCGCCGTCAGGTCGAGGTGATAAAACTGGTTGAAATCGCTTGGCGGATATCCGGCAAATGTTTCACCTTTCTGGAATCCATAGCGTTTGTAGAGTTCCAACGCGGGAATAAACGGCCCATCCGTACCCGTTTCCAGACTGACCTTCTGATAGCCGCGAGCACGCGCCAGATCGAGCAAATGATCCAGTATGCGCTGACCAACGCCTTTTCTCAGATGATCGGGATGGGTGCGCATGGATTTCAGTTCGCCATGCGTCGGTGACAATTCTCTGATCGCACCACACCCCAGCAAAGTTTCGTCGTCCCAGGCCGTCTCAAAGGTGATGTCTGGTGTTTGAAGACCGGACCAGTCGAGCGCAAACGCCGTTCCGGGTGGGGAAGCCTCAAGCATGGATTTGAGGTGAAAGGTGAGCAATGCCTGCACCTGAGGATCATCGAAATCCCCCGCGCGGATCTCCAGGCCCTGAATCACGTCAGCCATCGGAAAGACTTGAATCCACATAGGCAAGGCCCAGACCGAACGCCTTGACCGCCGCCTCGGTTCGCGAATTGGCTTCGAGTTTTTCAAAGCACCGCCGGGTGTAAGTGTCGACCGTATGGACAGACAACCCCAATTGTTCGCTGATTTCCGTTTTGGATTTGCCGCGCATCATACCGATCAAAATCTGGCGCTCCCGCGCGGAAATCTGCGGGCGGCCCGTTTTGGTCAACTCCCAGTAACGCGCATAGAATTCCTGAAAGTAAATGTGAATGCGGCGAAGTTCGGCCCACCCCATAGGCGGCAGCATATCTGGAAATGTCATGGCGAAAAAGGCGGTCACACCGGGCTTCGCGCTGACCGGAGAGACAACACTATCGAGAATCCCGAGCGCAGGCAGCCGATCGAGTAGTTTCAGCTGACGTTCATCCCAGCCCAGCTTCTGATAAACCTGGCTGTATTGAACCGGACCACCCCGGACAATTGCGGCCTCTATGAAAGGGTCATGCGCCAGCGAATACTCTTCCCGCGCCTCGCGAAGCTCTTGCGGGAAGGTGGACACGAACGGGACCCAGACGGCTTCAGGATCGCCGGAATAGACCGGGAAGCCAGCGACATAGGTCGCTCCGAAGGCTTTGGACTGGTCAATGAAATAGGTCCGGAGTTCTTCAACAGAAGAAATTTCACTCAGTTGCAAAAGATATTGCTGTATATCCATCCCGACCTCGAGGGCGTATTTATCACTCTGTAGGGGCCGAGTCACGCGCTTCGTGCTTCGATGAGGTTCAAGTACCGCGCGTATCTCCGAAAAGATGGATGTGGAGCCGGTCGGTCAGACGGTAGCCATATTTGAGGCACAAGGGTACCAGCCAGTCCATCCGCTTGCGGACCGTTACGCTGTCTGTACCCAGCGGCATCAGATAAATACGATCGGGTGAGAGCTTGTACCGACGCGCCAGACCGGTGACCTCTTCAAGGTCCTCAGGCGTCGCGATGACAAATTTAAAGAATGCATTCGGCATCCGTCCAAAATCAGCCAGACGCTCATTTTCTGTTGTGAAAGCCGGCTCATTGCCCGAATGGGTCAACTTTGGCGACACGTTGAACTGATTGACGCGCTCGGAAAGCTCATTACCAGGCAGAATGGTTCCATTGGTCTCGATCTCCACCCAGACAGGCCCACAGGCCGACTTGATGGCATCGATGACAGCCGGAAGACGCTCTTTCTGCAGCAGAGGTTCACCACCCGTGATGACAATGCCAATGGGCTGAAAAACAGCAACGCATTCGGCAATCTCGCCGGGAGTTCGGCTGACCATCTGAGACTTCAGATCGTACTTTGTGCCGCCCTCATGCTGAAAAGCTGTGCCGATCCAGTTCCATGTATAGGCCGTGTCACACCATTTGCAGTGCAGATTGCAGCCAGAGAGCCGGATAAACGCCCTTGGCGCCCCCAGACTAGGCCCTTCTCCCTGCACTGAATGGAATATCTCCGGCGCGCCCGTATCATCAACAGCCAGCCGGAGACGCTTTTCAGTCATGCCGATCGTTACATCTGATCTGGCCGGAACAGTCCGACGCGCATGTCGTTGGCGGTATAGATCAGATTGTCGTCGGCGTAGAGACGTCCGTCGGCAATGCCGAGTACAAGCTTGCCGCGCATGGCACGCTTGATGTCGATTTCATACCGTACGACTTTCACATCATTCGTGACCTGCCCGGTGAATTTCACCTGACCCACGCCCAGCGCGCGGCCACGTCCGGGCGAGCCGCTCCAGCCAAGCCAGAAGCCAACATTCTGCCAG
>CAYFGB010000019.1:0-49864 GCA_964342455.1 uncultured Hyphomonadaceae bacterium | reverse complement strand
CTTTCTGACATTCTTGGCGACGAGGACCATCTCGGCGATATGGACTTCAAAGTGGCTGGTACATCCGAAGGCATCACATCGCTTCAGATGGACATCAAGATTGCCGGCATCACAGAAGACATCATGAAAACCGCCCTGGCTCAGGCCAAAGGCGGCCGTGAGCACATTCTGGACGAAATGGGCAAGGCGCTGAGCGAGACCCGCACAGAGCTGTCGGCCAACGCACCGCAGATGGAAACCATGCAGATCCCAACGGACAAGATCCGTGAAGTGATCGGTTCGGGCGGCAAGGTTATTCGCGAAATCGTGGAAACCACAGGCGCCAAGGTCAACATCGAGGATGACGGCACGGTGACGCTGTCTGCTCTCGACAAGTCCTCTATCGAAGCCGCTCGCAACTGGATCAAAGGCATCACCGCCGAGCCGGAAGTTGGCGAAATCTACAAAGGCAAGGTTGTTGCCGTGAAAGATTTCGGCGCGTTTGTGAACTTCTTCGGCCCACGTGACGGTCTCGTCCATGTCAGCCAGATGGCTCAGGAGCGCGTGAAGCATCCAAAGGATGTCGTTTCCGAAGGCAATGAAGTCTGGGTGAAACTGCTCGGCTTTGACGACCGCGGCAAGGTGCGCCTCTCCATGAAAGTGGTGAATCAGGAAACTGGCGAACCAATTGACGAAAACGCCGGAGAAGGTGACAATTAGAAAGTAGCGTAAACATGCAGGAGCGTCAGATATGCCAATATCCCGACTGGATGGTTTATCCGGCGTTCTGAACTGCGTGTTTATCGTCCTGCTTTCTCTCGCTGTTTTCTATCAGGACCCGTTCATTTCGGTGAATGCGGAAACCGCGATGACACCTATCGAAAAACAACAGGATACTGCCCGGTCTGATTGCCGGGCAGATCTGCCTCTCCCGGATGGGATTGAGGATTTTGTCACCTTTTCAGAAACATGTCTGACAGATCCCGACATCGGCATGACCATGCTGGATGGGGATGTCCTTGTGATGTTTCACCGTCTGAATGAACTGCGCCAGCGCAATGGCCTATCCCCGTTCAAATGGCACGCAGGCGCCGCCAAGGCTGCCAAGCTTCATGCCGTTGACATGCTTCGCCGCGGTTATTTCGACCATCTCTCACCCGAAGGCCTTTCCAGCCGCGATCGTCTTCAAAGACTGGATCGGGACGAGGTGTTCGGTCTGTCGGGTGAAAATCTGGCTTATTACAGCAATAGCTGGCCCGATGCCTATGCAAACAATCTGTTACAGCATCAGCTTGAGAACTCTCCCCCTCATCTCGAGAATATGCTGAACCCGGAATACACCCATGCGGGTGCTGCCATCGTGAAACATGGCTACACCTATATGGCGGTGCAGGTCTTCCTGACCTCGGAGGGCCAGCTGTTTGCTGACTGGCCAACCACGCTGTCACCGGGTGATCGCCTCACCCTGCCGCCGCAGCTGGGCGACAGGTCCGTCGGTGGCTGGCGACTGGTTGACGAGGATGGCGAAGTTCTGAACAAGGCCTATGATCGTATCGTTACTGTGCCCGACGATGTCCATGGTGCCACCGAGCTCGTTGTGCTGGGAACGGAGTCCGCCAGAGGATATCTCTTGCTGAACGGTCCGGCAGCCGACCTTTAACAGTCACACTTCACGAAAGACCGACAGTGTCATGCGCCCTTTCATGATTGCCATTACCGGCGGTTCCGGCTCGGGAAAATCCACACTGGCCAACGCCTTTCTTGAAAAAGCGGGCGATGCCTTATGCGCCGTGATTGGTGAAGACAATTACTATAAGCCGCGGTCCGAACACGCCGAACCAGTGGTCGGGGTCTCCCTCGATGAGGTCGAAAGACGCATCAATTTCGACGATACGACGTCCAAGGACATGGCCGCGATGAAGGCGGATTTTGCGGCACTCAAGCGGGGCGATGCGATCGATCAGCCCGTTTACAGCTTCGCCGATCATGACCGTATTGCCGGTGAATGCGTACACATCGATCCCCGGCCCATCGTGATTGTCGAAGGCATTCATGTGCTGTCACAGCCTGATATTGCAGATCTTTTTGATCTGAAGGTCTTTGTCGACACGCCCGCTGATCTCCGTCTTGCGCGGCGAATCAAACGCGACATCATCCCCAAATCAGAAGGGGGACGCGGGCGGGACCCGGATCGTGTCATCTCGCAATACCTGCAGTTCGTCAGAGCGTCTCACCAGCGTGTGACAGAACCATCGAAATTCATCTGTGATCTGGTGATTGCCGATGAGGGGCTGCCTGCCTATCGCGAAACGACCGCCGAACCATCGGACCGCGCGGTCAGCCGGATGCTGACACCGCTGATGCATCGCGTGATGATGGAACGCCCCGGATTGCTGCCGGATACGCTGTCATTCTGATTGTAAGGAAACCTGATCCTTCTGAGGATCAGAACTTGAAAGTTGTCTTCAGGCGGACGCCCGCTTCAACCTTTTGTTCTTCCCAATTAGACCGATCATCGAGCTCTTCAGCCCCCACGCTGACCGTACCACCCAGGCTGAAGCGAGGCGTGAACTGGTAGGTCGCACCGGCACGCATTTCCTCACGGGGCAAAGGGGATTCCTCTGAACGTGTCACTGTCTGGAGATTCATCTGCCAGCGACCCGAACCACCAAACTGGTAGGATTGTGCGCGTTCTTCGATGATTGATCCTGTTGGATCGAAAGCGAGCTTTTCTGAGAAAGTAAAATTCCGGTCCCAGTTATCGCCTTCAAAAGCCGGACTTGCAGGCACAGGAACCTCAGTCGCAGTCTGCGCCGCAGCGCATCCGCAGAACAAGGTCGTAACACCTGTGAATATGGCAAGCTTCAGCTTCATACGTACAATCTAAGAGGTATTAGGTGTAAATTGAACTAAAAATCCCGACCGGAAGCGTGAATTATTTGCGAATGCGGACTTCCAGCAACACTCCGCTTTGATCCAGTGTTCTCTCTGCGCCCGCAGCGACATCAATATAGTCGGTCTTGCTGATACGATAACCTGTTGAAAATGAAACGAAATCATTCACATCGCGCGAGACACCAATGTTCAGATTATGGCCGTCAAGCCGCACTGTGCGGTCTTTCGCCTGATCGGCAGAAATCGTCAAAGCCCAGGGCCCTTGCCAGACTGTTGCGCCTGCCGCTAGGCTATCATAGCGACCGAGCCCGCCATTATCAGAGTCAAGATAGCTGACGCCAATGCGGAATTTGTCATCCCGTTCGATCTCCCCGCCAAGGCTGACGGTTGTCACATTGTCATAGACCGATGACTTCACTTCAGCCTCAGACCAGGTCAGGCTGGCCCGTACACGCAAGTCAGCGTCACGCAGATACCGCGCCCCCTGCAGACCCGCTTCCCAGACATCGCCAAGTTCAGGTTCCAGAATGCCGGTCTGTCTGCGACTTGTATCAAGGTCGAGGCTGCGAACATCTGCATCCGGCGTGTAACTGCCACCGGCCCGAACGCCCAGTATCCTCGGCGTCACGTAACTCACCTTTTCAGCAATCGATGAGATATCATTCTTTGTTCGGGTGAGGGATGAGCCGAAGGGATCCAGAATGGGATTCGTGCTTCTGGCGAGCGAGAAGACCGTTGGCCCGCCCTCATAAAAGCGCTGTCCGATGCCCTGATCACGCCCGAAAACCACTTCGCCCCAGCCGCCATCAATCGCCACATAAGCAGCCTCCAGGCTGCCGCGACCTCCCGCGTCCATATCTGCGCCCGTAGAGGATAGTCTGGAAAACGCGCCTCGAAGTCCGTCGCCCTCCACGGAAGGACACGCCTCAAGCTCAGGCGGGCAATCGATCAGGGTGCCGGCAAAACCCGGACGTGACGAATAATCGGTCTGCGCGCGAAAGGTCAGTCGCCCGGAAACCTCGACGCCATTGTCTAAAAGATAGGCACCTCCAAGCGACACAGACGCTTCCGCCATGAGATTCTCGGTTTCCGGTGTCGAATCACCATCATTCGAGAACGCCGTCACAACGGTCAGATCCGCGTCGAACTCGTGCTCAAAAGCCCCTTGTGCGCTGGCTGTTCCAGCGAAGATGGGCACGAACATTAAGAAGAAGACACGCATTTTAAGACACTCTTTGCTCAAGGGGACTTTTGCCATGAACATCACATGCTATACACCATGCGCTAAAGCATTTTATGAAGTCAGTACAGGCGTATTCGCCAGGAGAGATCATGACCAAGTTCCGTTCCTTTGCGCTCGCGATGGGAGCCTGCACCACACTGGCGCTCGCCGGTTGCGGCTCCAACAATAAAGCGGCCGAAAAGACAGACACTGCGCTTGTGGGCGTCAATGCGTTCCTGTGGCGTGCGAGCCTGGACACGATCAACTTCATTCCACTTCAGAGCGCTGACCCTGAAGGCGGCATCATCATCACGGACTGGTACTCCAATCCGGAAGTGCCAAGCGAGCGCTTCAAGCTGACCATCTACATTCTCGACACGCGCCTGCGCGCCGATGGTGTGAACGTTTCCGTGTTCAAGCAGGTGCGTAACGAAGGCGAATGGCAGGATGCGGCGTCCGACCCTGCTACAGCGATCCAGCTGGAAAACGCCATTTTGACCCGCGCGCGCGAACTTAAAGTCGGCGATTTCAGCTAAGCTTTCCGATCCTAGATCAAACCTGAAGGAAGCGCCTCATGGCGTCGAGATATAATCATCGCACCACGGAGCCGAAATGGCGCGCTGCGTGGGCTGAGAACCGTATTTTTGAAGCGGGCGAACCCGATTCCCGGCCGAAAGCGTTCGTGCTGGAAATGTTCCCCTATCCTTCAGGGCGCCTGCATATGGGCCATGTGCGCAATTATGCGATGGGCGATGTGGTTGCCCGATTCCGCATGCTCAAAGGCTATAATGTGCTGCACCCTATGGGCTGGGACGCATTCGGCATGCCTGCCGAAAACGCCGCCATGCAGCGCGGGGTTCACCCGAAGGGCTGGACCTATGACAACATCGCCGCCATGAAAAAGCAGTTCGAGCTGCTGGGCCTTTCGCTTGACTGGTCACGCGAATTCGCGACCTGCGATCCTGAATATTATGCACAACAGCAGAGAATCTTCATCGCCCTGATGGAGAAAGGGCTGGTCTATCGGAAGACCTCCAAGGTGAACTGGGACCCTGTCGACATGACGGTTCTGGCAAACGAGCAGGTCGTTGACGGCAAGGGCTGGCGGTCTGGCGCGGAAGTCGAAACGCGCGAGCTGGAGCAGTGGTTTTTCAAGATCACCGCATATGCGGATGATCTGCTGGAAGAAGTTCAGAAACTCGAGAACTGGCCCGAGAAAGTACGCCTCATGCAGGCAAACTGGATCGGGAAATCACGCGGCGCAACGGTGCGCTGGCCTCTGGCTGGCGACGCAGCGGGTGAATTCGGCGATCAGATAGAGGTGTTCACCACCCGGCCCGATACGCTCTATGGTGCGAGCTTCCTGGCGCTGGCACCTGATCATGCCATTACCAAGGCTCTGGCGAAATCCAATCCGGCCATTGAGGCGTTTCAGAAGGAATGTGCCAAGCTGGGTACATCTGAAGAAGCCATCGAGAAAGCGCCCAAGCTGGGCATCGATCTGGGCCTGAAGGTCCGACACCCGTTTGATCCGAGCTGGGAATTGCCGGTCTGGAGCGCCAATTTCGTCCTGTCGACCTATGGCTCAGGCGCGATCTTCGGCTCACCGGCGGGCGATCAGCGTGACCTCGATTTCGCTCGCAAATATGATCTGCCGGTCAAGCCTGTCGTGCTGCCGCCTGACGCGACCGCCGAAACGCACGAGATTACAGACGAGGCCTATACCGGGCCGGGTACGATCTACAATTCCGATTTCCTCGACGGGCTCTCAACAACGGATGCCATAGAAGCCGCCATCAGGAAGCTGGAAACGCTCGAGCTTGGCGAAGGCGCGACCACGTATCGCCTGCGGGACTGGGGCGTTTCCCGTCAGCGGTATTGGGGCTGCCCGATACCGGTCATCAAATGTGAATCCTGCGGCACAGTGCCTGTGCCCGATGATCAATTGCCCGTTCGTCTGCCAGATGATGTCGCTTTCGACACGCCGGGCAATCCGCTTGAGCGTCATCCGACCTGGAAGCACACCGACTGTCCGAAATGCGGCGGCAAGGCCGTTCGTGAAACCGATACGCTGGACACATTTGTCGACAGCTCCTGGTACTATGCGCGATTTGCAGCCCCAGCCGACGACAAGCCGGTAGACAAGGCAGCCGCGGCGTACTGGCTTCCTGTCGATCAGTATATTGGCGGGGTTGAGCATGCCGTGCTCCACCTGCTCTATTCGCGCTTCTTTTCGCGTGCCATGCGCGATGCCGGATTACTGGATCTGCCAGGTGGCGAGCCGTTTAACGCGCTCTTCACGCAAGGGATGGTGACCCACGAGACCTATAAATCCGCCGAAGGTACCTGGCTCTCGCCTGAGGAGATCGAGGCTCAGGACAATGGCTTTGTAGAAATCTCATCGGGTAAGCCGGTTTCGGTTGGTCCGATCGAGAAAATGTCCAAATCGAAGAAGAATACCGTCGATCCTACCGAGATCATCGGTGATTTTGGTGCGGACGTTGCGCGCTGGTTCGTGCTTTCGGACTCTCCGCCCGAGCGGGATGTCGAATGGACACAGGCGGGCGTTGAAGGCTCGTGGAGATTTGCGCAGAAGATCTGGACCATTGTGGATGATCTGCCGGACACCGCGCCGAAAGCAGGCGAAGCACTGCCCGGGATGGACGATGCCGGTTTGGCCCTGCGCAAAGCGACCCATCGGGCCATGACGGCCATCGAAGACGCAATCGAGTCCTTCCGCTTCAACTCCGCAATCGCCACAATCCATGAGTGGGCGAACACGCTTCGTAAAGCCGAACAGGCCGAACAAAGCGAGGCTTTGCTGGCTGCTCGCGTCGAAAGCCTGTCATTCCTTGCTCATGCGCTGGTCCCATTCATGCCGCATCTGGCCGAGGAATGCTGGGCACGGATTGGCGGGTCGGGTCTGGTCTCCGCAGGCAGCTGGCCAGAAATTGATGATGCGCTTCTCAAGGATGACACGATAACAATGCCCGTTCAGGTGAACGGAAAGAAGCGCGCTGAAATCGACGTTCCTGCCGATGCCTCAAAAGAAGACATTGAAGCCGCAGCTCTGGCTAATCCTCAGGTTTCCGGATTTACGTCTGGTAAAACCGTGCGAAAAGTGATTGTTGTACCCGGACGCATCATCAACATAGTGGTGTCATGAGACTCAAACTCGCTTCTGCCTTGCTCGCTCTTTCCGCAATTTCTGTTTCAGGATGTGGGTTCACCCCGGTCTATGGAACGAATGTGAATGCACCTCAGGGCAGTATTCAGATTGAGCAGATTGAAGGGTCGGCTGGCCATGTCATGCGCCGTGAGTTGCTGATGGCGCTCAAGCCTGGCCTGCCTGGTGTTGAGAATGGTCGCTTGTCGATCGTGCTGGACGAGCTGGAGAAAAACTTTTCCTTCCGTCAGGAGCGTGATGACATCCGGACATCCATCACAACGGTGGCCAAATACAAATTCTATTATGACGACCAGCAGATCCAGGGAATCGTGGAAGGCTTTTCCAGCTACTTCACGCCGGATACGCCGTTCGGAAACATTTCTTCTCGCAAGGAAGCGTCCAACAGAGCCGCCATGGATGCAGCACAAAAGCTGGTGTCAGAGCTTCAGCTGAAACTGGCCGGTTCGAATGCGGACGAATATACTGATGAAGACGTTTTTGAAGTCGAATCCGAAAGCCTAGAATAGGACGCTTGTGAAACGGCAGGGACGTCAGGCTTCATCATTTTGCACAGCGCCGGATCCACAGTGTTTTGCCGCGCTCGTTTTCGGCAAACCCGGCGCTCCCATTGATGAACATGCAAGCCTTTTGACAAGGCATTGGCTGAAGTCGGCGAGCGATCCCCTCGATATCAAGCGAACCTCTCCTGAAGATGCCAGAAGCGACCCGGCCGCTGTTATTGACGAACTCTATTCGGCATCCCTTTTTGGCGGCGCCAGTCTGATCCAGGTGAATATTGCGCGTGAAAGCGAAGCGGCGCCGTTTCTGAACGCACTTTCCGCGATCGAAGAACGGGATGATCCACCATCCGGCAGATTGCTCGTCATCGCTGGCGACCTTGGCCCCCGATCGAAACTGCGCAAGGCTTTTGAAGCGGCCAAATCTGGCTATGCACTGCAATTCTATGAACGCTCTTCCCAGGAATTTCAGGACTGGGCCCGCCAGCGGCTTCGTAAAGACGGGGTCAATCTGACATCGGATGCTGAAGACCTGCTGTTAAGAACACTGCTGGAGGATCAGACCCTTGCCGGCACGGAACTCGACAAACTCGCGCTTTATGCCATCGACCGGGACACACCACTGACCGCAGAAGAGGTTTCCGCACTGGTCTCTCTGGAAGATCAGTCTCCGCATTTCCAGCTGATCGATTTCGCCCTCGATGGGAACCGAAAGGCAGTCACCAGCCTTCTGCCTCAGATTGCGATGGAAACAGCCGCGATCCCGCTGCTCATCGGTCTGGTGAACCAGCTCAAACGTCTCGGTCAGGCTCACGAAATTTCCGCAAGCGGCGTAAACGGCCCCAGGATCGGTGAGAAATTATCACCCCGTATCTTCGACAGACAATGGCCAGCTTTCGAAAAACGGATGCGGGTCTGGAGCCCGCCCCGCATACTGGCACTTCTCAACCGTGTTGCCGAAACCGACCGGGCCTGCCGCCGCGCCTCCAGCCCCCAGGAAGCACTGGTCGGCCAGTTATTGCTCGACATTGTGCGGGCTGCAGACAGCCGAACAGGCTGAGCAATCATCAAAACAGGGTGAGGCCGTCAGACAAACCTGTTCAGGACCCGCCTTCGCCCCTATCTTGTGAGAAAATGAGAAAGGCTTAGCCATGTTTTCACTCATGAAAAAACTCGAACTCCCTGATCAGGATAGCGCGCTCAAGGGACGGCCTGAAGCCATCCCGACGGCCACGCATCATTTCGTGAATGGTAACCCGCTGAAAGGACCTTATCCCGACGGGCTTCAAACAGCGATTTTTGCGATGGGCTGCTACTGGGGCGTTGAGCGTCGCTTCTGGGAGGTCGAAGGGGTCTGGGTTACGGCTGTTGGCAATGCCGGCGGCATTACGCCGAACCCGACCTATGAAGAAGTCTGTTCCGGAAAAACCGGCCACGCAGAATCCGTGCTTGTGGTTTATGATCCGAAAATCGTCAGCTATTCAGATCTTCTGAAAGTCTTCTGGGAAAACCATGATCCAACCCAGGGCATGCGCCAGGGGAATGATATGGGCACGCAATATCGCTCCATGATCCTGACCCAGAATGATGACCAGCAAGCGCTGGCCGAAGCAACGCGCGAGTCGTTCCAGGCGAAGCTGGCCGATGCGGGATATGGCGACATCACAACGGAAATTATTCCGTTCGATGGCAAGTTCTATTTTGCAGAAGATTATCACCAGCAATATTTGGCGAAGAACCCGCAGGGCTATTGCGGCGTTGGTGGCACGGGCGTTTCCTGCCCGATTGGCCTTGGCGGCGTGACAAGCCCCGCCTGATTGCAACTGAAGACGCGTCTCCGTTCCGGGTCACACTGACCAGCGAATGGAGAAGCGTCGCCGGTCCGCAAGCATCTGCTCGGCACGTTGCAAGGTTTGGAAGCCTGTTTCAGCGAGTTGCATCCGGGAGTCCGACTTGGTGCTGTCAATGCCCTCACGAATGTGGGTCATTGCTTCCTGAAGTTTTGCCGGTTCGAACTTTGTCTCGCACAGGCGGCACATAGCGCGACCGAGACCAATCTTGGCCTGAGCCCAGCGGATTGGGTCAGCGCCCTGTTTCATGCTCTGCAGCGCACGCGTCCGCAGATCGATTGACTTCTGGAGCCAGTCGGGCTGGCTCAGGGCTTCCCCGACATGCAAAGCGCCCGCGGCAAAATCGTCCTCAAGCTCGGTTTTGGCATCGCCTGAAATGACATCCGGCTGGTCGAGCAATTGCGACATGGAATGGAGAATCGGCTGGAACCGTTCGGCCCGGAAGTCCGCCGGACGTCCAATTGATGGGCGAAGACGTTTACCGGCGACATAAGCCATGGCCAGATTTTCGCCATCTGCCCATTCGCTCGGTTTGCCTTTGAGATCCATGGTGAAGAAGCCGGTCACCAGACTGCCCTTGATGGTGGCAGGCGTCGCAAAGCAAAGACGTGTCTCTTCACCGGAAGCCCCGGTCTGCCCCCAGACGATGAGATCAGCCCCCGACGCTTCAAACGCTGCGTCCAGCTTGTCGTAATCCTTGCGCGAGAGCGCGAAATCCGTTGCTTCGAGACTGATCGGCGCTGCACCCATGTAGAAGGCCGAGCCGAAATTGAAATCGGGCAGCCGCTTTTCCATGGCAAGCATGAATTTATCGCGAGCTGTGCGTCCATCCTTGCCACGAACAGTCGCGATCAGGATTTTGTTGCCCGGGGTGGTATCCATTTGCATGGCCTTCAAAGCCGCATTGCGCTGGACCAGGCTGGACACCCAGAGGAAGCCGATAATGACTGCGGCAAGCAGCACCAGAGGAAACAGGATCATCGCCGCAATACCGGCAAGGTCAAACAGAGGCTGCGGAAAGGCGTCGGCCAGTCCGGACAGGAAAGACGCGTCTGTTGAAACTGAAGGTGCGGGTTGGACCATTGCGGTATCCGTCTGGCAAATATTATCGTTCTGAAAGATTGGAGAGATTTGGACTGGAAATGCAAATCGTTCAAGACCAACCTGTCGATCCACACTGCCATTGTGCGTAATCATTGGTTGTTTGCCACACTTCATACCGGGAGAAGAGAATTTGGCCCATTTTCCAAGCTTGCCGGAGCAGGCCACGCTGGAACATTTGTTCAGACGTTTCCCGAAAGGTGCCCGGCCACTGATGGAGTTGCATGACGCGCTTTTACGTCAGGATGACAGTGTTTTCAGCATCGCTGAGCGCGAGCTGATCGCGGCTTATGTCTCGGCACTCAACACATGCGAATATTGTTTCGGCGCGCACCGAACCATGGCGATTGCCTTCGGGATCGAGCCGGACCTTATTGATGCGCTGGTGTCAGATTTTGATACAGCCCCTGTATCTGAACGGCTCAAGGCCACGCTCGCCTATGTGCGAAAAGTGGTCCACCGGGACTCTGTCTTGCCCGAGGACATCCGAAAGATGGAGGCGGCAGGCCTCAATGAGTCCGGGATGCAGGATGCGTTGATGATCGCCAGTCTTTACAGCCTGATGAACCGGCTCGTGGATGGCGCCGGGCTTGCGCGCAAGCAAACCTATGAGCAACCAAATCAGGCCGATCCGGGCACTCGGCAAGGCCGGACATATGTGCAATGGGGGCTTGAGGCGGGATTCTTGCACGAAGATGCGGCATCAAGGCAAAGTTAATGTCAATTGATGGATGGATTAACAACTTTCCCCCTTTTCACGTAAGATTCGCGTGATAAACTTTTTGGATAAGTGTCCATAGAGACACCGGGGTAATAGAGTGTGGTGGCAAGATGAATACTGATCGCTCGGGCGCGATGGCGTCAGATCAACTGGGCAATACAAGCCTGAAGGAACGAGTCGTTTCCGTAGCCAAGATTGGCTTCTGGGTCGTGACCGGGGTTCTGGCTCTTCAAATCTTCATGAAAGCTGTGTATTTCGCAAACCTCTGATTGGTTTGCTTTTTTTATATCTACAGCAATAACAGAACGAAGTGTTCCCTTAATTGGGGAAACGTTGCGTGGGTCTTCGCGTGACCGGCGAATGATCGCCTCAAGGGTGAAGGCATCTGAAGCCTTTGCCAGCCGCAGAACCTCCCGCATAGGGAAAAATTTCTCGTGTCAGGGCTGGCCTATCGCAGCGGCAAAACGCCATACTCAACTGGCTGACAGGAGTATGCGCAATCAGTTCGTCCGATCCTGAACCGCACCCGCAGGACAATGATGCGGCGTCTGGTTCACGTTCATTTCTGAAAACACGGGACACCTCCGGCGATATGTCCGGCGGCGGGTTGATGCTGTTCGCACTGGCCAGCGCCGCGGTCGTCGCAAACGCCTACTATATTCATCCCATCATTTCTCTGGTCGCTGATTATTTTGGGGTCAGCGACGCCATGATCGGCATGGTGCCAAGCTTTAATCAGATTGCGCTCGCACTTGGCATTTTCCTGCTGCTGCCGCTGGGCGACTGGTTCAGCAACCGCACACTGGTGCTGATCTTTGTGTGCGGGCAGGTCTTGTCCATCATCATGATGGCTCTGGCGAGCAGCTTTGCCATGTTTGTGGCCAGCTCGACGGTTCTCGGCTTTTTCACCATCGCGCCCTACATTCTGCCAGCCTATGTCTCCAAGCGCGTGCCCGTTACCCGGCTTGGCTATGCCAATTCAATACTCACCACCGGCATCATCTTCGGGATCTTGATTGCGCGCGCGGGTGCCGGCGTTGTCGGTGAGCATTTTGGCTGGCGCGCGGTTTATATTATCGCCGCCTGCTTCATGGTGGCTGTTTCGGCCCTGCTCTTTCTGATCATGGAAAAGCGGGATGATCATGCCAGTCAGGCAAATGAACGCAATTATTTCGCTCTGATCTTTTCCATTCTGCCCATCATCCGAAAATACCCCGAAATCATTCTGACCGGCACAATTCAGGCGCTTGGGTTTGGGATTTTTTTGGCCATATGGATGGGGCTTGGACTGCATCTGACCACCCCGGAAATGGGCTTCGGTACCGACACGGTCGGTTATCTGGCATTGCTGACCGTGCTGAACCTGTTCTTCCAGCCCTATCTTGGCCGCTGGTCTGACCGCATCGGACCAAGACGCGCACGGCTGATCGTAGGCTTTGTGCAATTTTGCGGTGTTGTTTTGCTCAGCCTGACAGGTCAGAGCCTCTGGCTGATGATCCTGCCCATTCTGATGATCAATCTGGTCGGGCCGACCGTCGATGTCGCCAATCGGATGACCTTCCTCTCAGAAGCGCCGGAGTTCCGGACCCGGCTGATGACAGTCTACATCATTTTCATGTTTCTGGGTGGCGGCCTGGCAAGCTGGGCGGGCACGGCGGTCTATGATTTTGCCGGTTGGTTCGGCACAGCCTGCCTGATCTGCGCGGCATCAGCATGTCAGGTCACCCTCAGCATTATTGGCTATCGCTGGAAAGGTAATTGAACCCAAAAAGAGGGTGGGAAATCGCAAACATACAACATAAAGTTCCAGGCATCAGACATTCGGGAGGAAACACATGAAAATCACATCTGATACAGCGGCAATTGTGACAGGCGGCGCGTCCGGACTGGGGCGGGCAACCGCAGAAGCTCTGGCAGCAGCTGGTGCAAAAGTCACAATTTTCGACATCAATGAAGAAAATGGCAAAAAGGTTGCCAGCGCAATTGGCGGTCAGTTCTGTAACGTCAACATCATGGATGAAGCGTCTGTCGTTGCTGGTTTTGAGGCCGCACGCGCTGCCCATGGCCAGGAACGGATCGTCGTTCACTGCGCAATGGCTGCAAAAGGCGGCAAAACCCTGCGCTGGGACAAGGAAAAGGGTGGCTATGTCCGCCTGCCTACCGAGGACTATGAATTCGGCGCGCAAGGCATTCTCGTGGCGTCTTACCGCATTGCCAGCCACGCCGCGCTCGGCATGGCAACACTGCCGGAACTCGAAGACGGCGAACGTGGCAGCATCACGCTGACCGCATCTGTTGCGGCGCAGGACGCGCAAATCGGTCAGGTTGTTTATGGCTCTTGTAAAGCGGGCGTGAACGGCCTTGTCCTGCCACTGGCGCGTGACCTGATGGATCTCGGCATTCGCGTGAACTCGATTATGCCAGGCATTTTTGCAACGCCGCTCATGCTCGGCGCACCGCAAAAAGTACTCGACAGCCTCGGCGCATCTGTTCCGTTTCCGAAACGTCTCGGCAAGCCGGAAGAGTATGCTTCTCTGGCGATGGAACTGGCACGAAACACCTATTTCAACGGTCAGTGCATCCGTCTTGACGGCGCGATCCGGATGTCACCACGATAACGCTTTCTGACTATTGTTGCGGCGGCTTGATGATTTCGACCGGCTCAGGCGGAACGAGGTCATCAATCGCCGCACATCCTTCTGCAAGGCCGAGATTGCAGGCCTCGTTCAGATAATCCAGCGCGCGATCTTCGCTGCGATTTTCGTATTCTTCCAATATATTCACCTGTCCGACCCGCAAGCATGCGGCGGCATCTTCGCCTGCGCATTCATCGGCGAGTTGGGCGAGTTTTCCTCTGAGGGGATGCCATTGCCACAGGCAGAAAGACAAATGGCCCCCGCACCGAAGATAAGAAGTCGCCTGATCATCCTGTCCTCCCGATTTTCTCAACCGCAGACAGTATAATACAGGCGGCCGTCAAAGGCGAACCGCCTGTCTGGGCTCAGGGTGGGAGCTGCTAGTCCGCCTTCTCGGCTTGAAGGGTTGGAAAGTCGGTATAGCCGCGGGCACCTCCAGCATAATAGCTGCGCGGATCGGCATCATGCAGAGGCGCGTTCCGTTCCAGGCGTTCAACAAGATCCGGATTGCCGATATAGGCCCGGCCAAACGCCACCACATCACCCGCACCGACTTCGATCGCATTAACCGCCATCTCCCGCGTGTAAAGATTGTTGAGGATCACCGCCCCGTCGAACATGTCTGCCAGTTTGGAGAGGTCGAAATACGGCTCTGGTGTCCGCGTAACACCGGTATCGCCTTCAACCAGATCGAGCCATTTTACGCCCAGTTTATTGAGCTGCTCCACCACATGGGTGAAAAGCGGCTCCGGGTTTGTGTCCCATGTGCCATAGGCGTGGCCGAGCGGCGCGATGCGGATCATCACACGCGAACCGTCATACACTTTGAGCACTTCTTCGAGAATCTCGACGAGGAAGCGGGCACGGTTTTCAATCGAACCGCCATACGCGTCATCGCGCGTGTTCGTCATGTCATTGAGGAAGCTGGAGATCAGATAGCTGTGCGCAGCGTGCAGTTCGATACCATCGAAATATGCGGCCTTTGCCCGGCGCGCTGCCGCGCCATAGGCCGACACCATATCAGCGATTTCTTCCTTCGAGAGCACATGGACCGGCTCATAGGGCTGGGGTCCGGCCTCAGTAAAAATTTTGCCGGGCTGTTCAAACGGAGATGGCGAGACTGGCGCACTTTTTCCATCAGCGCTGAGCGAAGAATGGCTCAGCCGACCTGCGTGCCAGAGCTGACAGAAAATCGTGGAGCCCTTCTCGTGCACCGCTGCATTGACCTGTTTCCAGCCGTCAATCTGGCCATCTTCCCAAAGACCCGGAAGGAAGGGGCCGCCCCGACCGCCGGGCACAACAGCCGTCGCTTCGGTGATCAGCATGCCCGCGCTTGCGCGTTGCGCGTAAAATTCGCGCTGCAGCTCACCTGCATAGCCATCCTGGCTGGCGCGCGCACGTGTCGTTGGTGACATTGCAATGCGGTTTTGCAGTTTGAGCCCGTTCAACTCACATGCCGCAAAGAGCTTCTCGCCTGCCATGGGCATCCTCCCGTTTTCATCTTTTACGGGAAGTCTAACGATTATCAGGCTGTTCCGCCATACGTGACGTGGCGTGAGAACGTGCTGAAAAAGAGATTAGCGCGGCGCAGGTCGTCCAGCATTCACGCCAGACATGGCCTTTCAGGCGGCAACAATCGCCCGATAGATCAGCTTAACTGCGCCTGTCCTGGGGCTTACAATCTGGCGGTCCGTGCGCACAAAGCGAACACCGCGATAGACACGTTCGGCAGGCGCGCTTTCAGGTTTGACCAGACCGGCTGGAACGTCGAATCCACGATAGCGATACACTTTTTCCATTTTATTCCCCTTCTCCTGATCCGCCTCGGCGGGCGTTTCCTCCCTTGGTTAATCGCAATATGCATAATATGTGTAACTTTGTCAATACGTGTTAGCATCATGCCACAATCTGCCGAGAAGCGTCACAGTTTCACGCCGAACATCAGACAGCAAAAAGCCCTCCGAGGAGGGCTTTTTCAAAAGCAAATTACTGAAGTTTGACAGATCAGCCAGTCTTCCGGCTGCCGCGATACATAGTATCGGTGTCATTATCCGGCTTCGGTTCTTTTTTCTTCTCAGCCGGATCGTAGTGAGAGCCGCGATAGACGAGATCATCCGCCTTTTCTTCGGCCTGCTTGTTTTCTTTACTGTTTTCAGATCCTCGATAGATGAGATCACTCATACTGTATCTCCTTTCTGACGAGCTCAACGCTCGCTATATTCGCTTTTTTGAGTTCTGTTTTTCGTTTCTGTTATGTGGACTCTACGAATACAGGCGGAGATGGTTCCGAATTGCCTTTTCGACGCGAGACAGCAAGATCTGCTCTATTCGGTTATTTCAAAGACCAGCACAGGTAATTGTCATTCCAGGTGTGCGGGTCAGACGCTTCATGAATATGAACACAATTTCCGGCATTCTGTGGCAAACCGGCGGTGTACCAGACAAACTGGTATGGGGACTCTTTCGGCGTACAGAAGAAATTGTCATTCCATGTGTGAGGATCGGCGGCTTCGTTGACCGAAATACAATCCATATTCGCCAGCGGTCCCGCACTGTTAAAGCGGAAGCCGTGTTCCTTCGTGGAGCACAGAAAGTTGTCGTTCCAGGTGTCAGGGTCAGCACCTTCCAGCCATTGATCACAGATCAGACCATTGATCACACCGGCAGAGGACCATTTGAGATCCAGTTTCTCTACCGGCGGCGGTGCCTTGGATGGCGTCGCAGCCGCATTGGCCGGGATGGTCATGGTGAAGCTGTCACAGCCGGAGGCGCACTTAAAACGGCCTGGCAAGGACAGTGTGACGGCACCGGCATGCGCCGGCGTGATCTGCAGAACCTGTTCTGTTTTATGGGTGTCGTTCTCTGTTCCCTGACGCGTTGTCCAGCCGGTGATGGTGCCATTGTCGATGACGACCTCCAATTGCGCCAGATTTCGCGGCGCGACATAGGCATCCTTGAAGGGCTGAGAATATGGAATGGTATAATCTTCGGTGGAAAGAATACGTACCTCAAATGGTGCGCCGCCTTGTCTACCACCATGGCTCAGATCCACCGATGGCGCACCCGAAAACCGGAACTCCATGGCGTCACTGGTCGAACCATTCGGACATCTGAACTGAACACTCACCTTACCCGGCGAATGAGGCGGCACTTTCATCAGCCAGGCGCCGGCATTCGCTGCGCCTGATGCCAGATAATGGGTGCTGTTATTCGGATTGACGAAGCTGACCTGTGAAACCGGCGAACCATCAACCACCATGCTGATTCCCTGCAAATCAGTCTGAGTGTATTTCATAAGGCTGAGCCCTGTCAGAACGAGGCTGCCACCATCGAAATCACCACGCTGCGGGTTGGGACTGATCTGCTCACAGGCCGATTGCGCGCTCGCGGCACCGGCAAGACAGATGCCCGAGACTGCGGCAAGCGTTGAAAGAATGACCGATCTTCTAATTCCCTCGAAACGATGATGCAGATTCGCCATGACGATATTCCCCTTTAACTGACGTTTAATCCCACCAAATTCATTACGGTGGGGCGGGGCCTCTGGCAAAGGAAATTGGCAGTTCTGGCGTCAGCCGAGCATCGACCGGAGACACAGAATTGCGTCTTCGCCTTGGCTTTATCTGTGATTGCGCAGGGAGCCGACTGATCTTTACGTCTGAGTTGTTGCTTCAAACAAAGCGGCCCCGAAATCTTCCTGTAACAGGTCTCGGAGCCCCTTTGGCAAGCCTTATCGGCCTTTGAAGTTTGCCTCACGCTTTTCAAGGAAAGCCATCATACCTTCACGGGCATCTTCTGACCGCATTAGCGGCAGGAGTTGCAGGAAGACGTGGTGCACATGCTCGGTAAACGGTTCGGACAATCCCATGCGCATCAATCGTTTGGATGCCTGCACGGCCATCGGCGCGTTTGACGCAATTTCCTTTGCCAGAGCGCGCGCTTCATCCATCAGCGTGTCATGCGGGACGACTTTGCTGCAAAGGCCCTCTTTGTGGCATTCTTCCGCCGTCAGTGTGCGGCCTGTAAAGATAAGATCGCAGGCTTTTTCCCAACCGAGCAGACGCGGCAGAAACCATGTACCGCCGCTTTCCGGCAGAATGCCACGCTTTGTGAAAGCCGCGGCCATCTTCGCCTTTTCGGACATGATGCGGATATCACAGCCGAGCGCCGTATCCATGCCATAGCCCGCCGCACCGCCATTGATGGCGCAGATTGTGGGCGTATCCATGTTGAACAGAATTGTTGGTGGCGTGTTCCTGAGATCAAGGTGGGCAGAGGACACCGCGCCGGAACCCATGCTGTCGCCCTTGGTGGCGCTTTCGAGGTTGAGGCCCGCGCAGAAGGCGCGACCGGCACCAGTGAGAATGATGCAACGAACTTCGGGGTCAGCATCGGCCTTCAGAAGCACATCACTCAACCCATCCAGCATCGGGCCGGAAATGGTGTTCATTCGATCAGGCGCGTTCAGTGTGATGGTCGCGATGTGATCGCTGACGTCGTAGATAATCTCTTCGATAGTTCCGGCACTGTCGGCCATGGCGTCTCTCCCTTGATATTTTCCCGAGAGCGTAGCAGGCACAACCCTGCCCGCCTATCGGTGACGCAACGTCGGGCGGCGGGATTTATTGCGGTCTTAGTCTATGTTGGGAGTGGCGGTTGAGAGTTGAGCGCTACCTTTCAACGCCGCAGATACCCGCGAAGGCAGGTATCCATTACAGAGCGGGAGAGACGTGCACGCTTAAAGTGCATTGTCATGGACCCCAAAATAAATTTGGGGTCTGCGGGACGAGAGAGCGAGATGAACTCCAACTCTTGTAGGTCGGGCCAAGCACAGCGGAACCGACATAGTATAAAGAAGGTGCCGGACCTGCGTTTTACGCTTGATCCGACCTACGAAGCTCAAATTAAAGATTCAGATACACTGATATCCCCAGCCATAGCATCCGATTATCCAGAGAATTAAAAGCCCGCCCGCAGCCGTCATTAGGATGACACCGAGCGCCCAAAGGCTGATCAAGATTCGGTAGGCTCCCTCTAAACTGGCCACCTTCGCAATTCTGATCGGCATAGTCATGGAGAAAGCCAGAGCCGCAAGCCCAAGAACCAGATAGGTCCAGTTGTTTGGCGACGTGTGCCAGATGGTCAGCGGCGTTCCGCGCAATCCCTCAATGACATGATAATACCCGTACCAGAATGCCGCCGGAAAAACCGTAAGCAAGATCATATTCAGTGCGACTTTCAACCGATTGGATGTCATTTCAATCAGGCTCGCTAGTTAAACGCGGAACAGATTTTGTTTCCAAAGTCTTTGGTTCAAAAAAATTGGGCAGTGCAGAGATGATCGCATTTGGCTCCAATTCGTCTAATGTTTTCAATAGCTTGCGAACGGTATCAATACGTTCATTTACGATCCGAAGATGCTTGAGTTCACGGTCCAACGCCGCATCTTTGAGTTCCGATTGACGGCGTTCGTAGATATCCTGTGCCTGTTCCAGGACAAGCAGTGTTTCTGCTTCAACTTTTTCATTCTGTAATTTTTTCGATCTGAGAATTTCGCGTAGATGCGTCGCCGCCCCAGCAGCGTGTTCGCTTAACTCGTCTCGAACGGTTTTCTGTGTGTTTTGATTGATCGTTGTGTCGAGCAAAATGTCGATCGCCTTCAACATATTGCTTCGGGTTCGGTTTACCTGCTTCGCGTCAATTGTCGGTAGTAGGCGGGATGGCTTTGATATTTCAATTCGGTCCTGCCCCTTTTGCAGTTGGACATAAACTTCAGTGAATACGTCAATGAAAGTGTCTGTGGCCTCAATTGCCTTTTCCGATTTCATAAGTGTTGCAAGCCGAATGGCACCCTTAAAGGTTAGCACCCATGGAAGATATCTGGTCCCTCCGCGTCCTTCCTTTTTTGAGATCACTCCCGATGATCTCAAATATTCCCATTCTTCAGAGGTTAGTTTGAAAGCGTATTTCTCTGTAAAGATGTCAGGGTTTGATTTGATATTCTGAGTGATCTGGCGGGTTTGAACCCCGAAAAGGTCAGCCGCGCGTGAGGCCAACATCACCGGAACTCCACGCATCGGGAACACACCGCGATTTTGATTAACTGACTCTGACATATTAAAGGTGCTCGTTTGAGATCATTACCAATGATCTCAAACAAATTTCCGCCAAAGTTGCAATTTTTTGAATCGACCACCCTTTTCGTCGTCGGCGCCGTTCTTGTACCGGTTTTTAAAGCGCTTTTTGAAAGCGGGAATACGCGATTTCAGCACGATTGAAGGTTTCTAATCCCCGTCCATTCGCAAAGCCGCGACGAAGGCTTCCTGCGGGATTTCGACCTTGCCGAACTGGCGCATGCGCTGTTTACCGGCTTTCTGCTTTTCCAGCAGTTTCCGTTTCCGCGTGGCGTCACCGCCATAACATTTCGCGGTCACATCCTTGCGGAGTGCAGAGAGCGTTTCGCGCGCGATAACCTTCGCGCCGATGGCAGCCTGGATCGGGATTTTGAACTGCTGCCGCGGAATGAGATCCTTCAGACGCTCACACATCTGACGGCCCCGGCCCTCTGCCCGGTCGCGGTGGACCAGCATGGCCAGCGCATCCACAGGCTCGTCATTGACGAGAATGTTCATCTTCACGAGATTCTCAGCCCGGTGGCCGACAATCTCATAGTCAAAGCTCGCATAGCCGCGTGAGATGGATTTCAGGCGGTCATAGAAGTCGAAAACGATCTCGTTGAGCGGCAGCTCATACTTCACCATGGCCCGGTCGCCGACATAGGAGAGTTCGGTCTGAATACCGCGCCTGTCCTGACAAAGCTTCAGGATCGCGCCGAGATATTCGTCCGGCGTATAGATGGTGGCAGCGATCCAGGGCTCGCGAATTTCCTTGATCTGCGTCACTTCGGGCATGTCCGCCGGGTTGTGCAGCTCCTGTTCTGAACCGTCCGTCATGGTCAGCTGATAAACAACGCTTGGTGCCGTCGCGATGAGGTCGAGGTCAAACTCACGGGACAGACGTTCCTGAATGATCTCAAGGTGCAAAAGCCCAAGAAAGCCACACCGGAAACCCATGCCAAGTGCCGCAGAGGTTTCCATCTCCCAGGTAAAGCTGGCATCATTCAGACGAAGCTTACCCATTGCCGCGCGAAGATCGTCAAAATCGGCCGCATCAACCGGGAAGAGACCGCAGAAAACAACAGGCTGCACATCTTTATAGCCCGGCAAAGCCTTCGCTGTCGGTGTTTTCTCCAGCGTGATCGTGTCACCAATGGCGCAGTCAGCAACTTCCTTGATGGAGGCAATCAGAAAGCCGACCTCACCCGGCCCCAGCGCATCGACATAGGTCGCTTTGGGTGCAAACACACCCACATTGTCGAGCTCATAGGTCGCGCCGGTGCGCATCATCTTGACCTTCTGTTTTTTCTTCAGAATGCCATCATGAACACGGACGATAACGACAACGCCCAGATACGGATCATAATACGCATCCACCAGCGCCGCCTTGAGAGGTTTCTCCGCATCTCCACCTTCCGGCGGCGGCAGGTATTTCACAATGCCTTCGAGGACCTCTTCAATGCCAAGCCCGGTTTTCGCGGAAATCTCGACCGCGTTCTCAGTATCAAGCCCGATAATGTCTTCAATCTGCGCCTTTACGCGCTCAGGCTCTGCGGCGGGCAGGTCGATCTTATTGAGGACAGGCAGGATTTCATGATCCTGATCAATGGCCTGATACACATTCGCCAGCGTCTGCGCCTCCACGCCCTGAGACGCATCGACCACCAAAAGCGAGCCCTCACAGGCCGCAAGACAACGTGACACCTCATAGGAGAAGTCGACATGCCCGGGCGTGTCCATCAGGTTCAGGACATATTCCTGTCCGTCCTGAGCGGTGTAAGTCAGGCGGACGGTCTGCGCCTTGATGGTGATGCCGCGCTCGCGCTCGATATCCATGGAATCAAGCACTTGCTCTTTCATCTCACGATCGGTGAGGCCGCCACATTTCTGGATCAGGCGGTCAGCAAGGGTTGATTTTCCGTGGTCGATATGGGCGACGATGGAGAAATTGCGAATAAGGCTTTGGTCAATCATCTACGCCATGTATCACTGCGGTTTAACCTCGCCAAGCGAGATATGTATCTGCCGAACCAAAGACAATCGTGAGGACCGCAAAACCATGCACAAGGCTCTCTTTCGCTCCGGACTTTTCGCTGTTTTCCTGGGCTTGTCTGCGCCGACCAGCCTGGCCGCCGACCCAACCGACACTGAACACACATCTGAAGATACTCAGAGTGCGAAAGACCCGGCCGGCGAACTGGTCTCCCGTACGGCCACACTGACGGGCCATGTCCGTCTTGCGTCGGAGCTTTTGAAATCAGCCGCAAGGGATATTCTCGCCGGTGAGGGCAATCGCGAAACCGCTGGCGCACGCCGTGAAGCCTCTGCGTTTGCTGCCTCCATCGCAGACGATATTCAGCGCGATGTCGCAAAGCTCGCAGATGCTGACAAAGCCCTTCTGGAAGCCGAAACACGATACGCTTCCACTCTGACAGATGCCGAAACACGTCTGGCTGCGCACCAAGAACGACTGAACGACTATCTGCAGACCCTGACGACGGACGAACAGCCTAAAGCGGTTCGTAAGAATATCTCAGACTTCCGTAAGGCGCGAAACGAGCTGTCACAGGCGATCGAACGGTTCAAACCCTATCAACGCGCCATGATCGAGATCGAGTTTGCGACCGAGGAGCCGTCCTCCGCCGTGTTTGAGGTGATCGAGGAGCGTCTGACCGAGATGGTCGACTCCCATGGCTATGTGCTCGAAAGCGCCACGCCGGACATGGGTGTGCGTATCCTGATTTCAGGCGATATTCCGGCGGGCGAAACCGCAAGCGAAGTGCGCGCCGCGATCATGCCTTTGTTTGCAAATGTGATTCCCGAGGAAGGGTCGGATGTCGAGGCCAATCCATTGCTGGAGATTCCGGCTGTCAAATTCATGAGCATTACGCTGTCTGACTGAATCTTTTTCAGGAACAAACCGTCAATCTGACAAGAACTGAGCCGCAATGCTTATTGCGGTCTTGAATTGCCGCGGCGCACCGGTCTAAGGGAAGCGTCCAGATCACACATTCGTGTTCGCCTGTCTGCCGGTATCCCGGTCTCCTGGATTGAGTGGAGTTTACATCGTGCTTTCCAACAATGAGCCGTACCAGCAGCTCGTCGCCCGCGTGGGCAATACCCCGCTTGTCAAATGGGGCGATCATGAAGGCGCAACCATCTGGCTGAAACTTGAAGGCCAGAACCCGTCAGGCTCACTGAAAGACCGCCATGTCATCGGTATTCTGAACGACCTGGAAGCTCGGGATATGTTGCACCCGGGCAAGGAGTTCATCGACACCTCATCAGGAAGTTATGCCTCGGCCCTCGCCATGTGGGGCGCCGTTCTTGGCATGAAGGTGAATATCGTCACCCGGGAAACCATTGAGACCAGCTATAAAAGCTATTTTGATTATGTCGGTGCCGAACTGATCCTGCATGGCACAAACAATGCGGCCGGGCACGAACACTGCAAATGCCTGTATGCCGATTGTCCGGAGAAATACATTTTCACCGACCAGATGAACAATATGGCCGCCGCTGACCAGCACCAGGGCACGGCAAAGGAAATTCTTGAAACGCTGGACGACAAGGTGAGCGCCATTTTCACCAATCTTGGTTCAGGCGCGAACCTTGCCGGTATGAAAATGCATGTCGATGCAATCGGTCATGACCTGCAATTCTACGCGATCACGCAAACCAAGGACCCGACCGGAAGCTTTGTTGGCACCTGGAAGGACGGCTATGTGAAGTCGTATTATGCCGAGAAATTCAAGGCAGACCCGGCCATTCGCGAAGTGCAGACATCCTACTCAACCGGCGTCCCGGTCTGGAAACAGGACCTGCTGGCGAAGGGGTTCACTGTCGGTCAGGCCACGGGCGGCGCGCTGGAAGCGGCCAAGCGGAAGATCCGGGATGATGGGCTGACAGGCAATGTCGTGATCCTTTCCGGTAATGCGTTTGGCTGGAACCTTCCTGCCTGATCGCTCACGCTGACAGATCGGCTGCCAGAATGCCTATGACGGTCAGCACAATCAGGCCCGCCATTACCAGACTGAAAATCCGGAATCTCAGCGGCGTGTGAATCGCACGCTGAAGCGCGGTGCCGATTAGCGCCCAACCGTTTGCACTGAACACTCCGGCCAGAAAGAAAACCAGACTGCCCAGGAATGGCGAGAGCCAGAACGGGCTGGTTTCCGGTAAATTGCCTGCAAGGCTGATCACCATCACCCAAGCCTTCGGGTTGATCCATTGAAAGGCAAATCCCTGCAGGAAGGTCCATGGCTTACCGGCCTCTGCTGCGTCCGCTGCGTTTTCGACGTAAGGGGCCGTCGCGATCTGCCATCCGATCCATAACAGCATGGCCGCGCCGCCAAAGCGCAACAATTCGCGCAGAATCGGAAAGGCGAGGAACACACTGCCAAGTCCCATCCAGAGCACAAACTGCATCAGTGGGAAGCCGATCACCACGCCAAGAATATGCGGCAGGGTCGGCCTGTAACCAAACCTTGCTCCCGAGGAGGCCAGCAAGGCATTGTTCGGCCCCGGCGTCCAGGCAAGACTGGACGCCAGCAGGAACAATCCAACCAGATATTCAGGCGTCATGAGTCGTCAGAAACGTCCGAATTGACGCGCGTGACCTGAACCAGATTGGTCTTTCCTGGACGCCCGAACGGGAATCCGGCCGTGATCACGACACGCTCTTCATCCGGTACGCCCAGCTGGGACGCAATCGTCTTGCTGGTGGTCATCATGTCTTCATGGCTGTGTATATCGGTTTGCAGAATGGGGGTGACCCCCCAATAGAGCGACCCGCGACGCGCCGTGGCAATATGCTCGGTCAACATGACGATGGGGGCTGCCGGGCGTGTGCGGGACAGGCGTTTCACCGTTGAGCCAGTCGAGGTGAACGCCAGAATAGCCTTGCAGGAGAGCGTATCTGCAATGTCTGCCGCCGCATAACAGATGGCATCTGCGGTCGTGTCGGTTGGCTCCGCTTCGTACTGCGACATGGCCGTCCGATAGTCCGGCGCCTGTTCAATGGCCTTGATGATACGATCCATGATGGCCACAACGGTTTGCGGATGACGACCCACAGCGCTTTCGGCGCTCAGCATAACGGCATCTGCACCCTGATAGACGGCAGTCGCAACATCTGACGCTTCGGCGCGCGTCGGCGTTGGCGAGTCGATCATGCTTTCGAGCATCTGTGTGGCAACCACCACCGGTCGTCCATACTTGCGGGCCGTGCGCACAATGCGGCGCTGGTGTACCGGCACCTGCTCGGGCGGCAATTCCACACCCAGATCACCGCGCGCCACCATCACCGCATCAGCCGCAGAAATGATTTCATCAAGATGTTCAAGCGCGCTTGGCTTTTCGATCTTCGCCAGAATGCGGATATCCCCTTCAGCGAGGGCACGCGCCTCTGCGATATCATCCGGATGCTGGACAAAGCTGAGCGCGATAAAATCAGCCCCGGCTTCCAGCGCGACTTTCATGTCAGCGCGGTCTTTTTCGGTTACGGCAGAGATATTCAGGCGACGGTCCGGTACGTTGACGCCCTTTTTGTCTTTCAGGGTGCCAGGTACGGTGACTTTGGCTTTCGCTTCAGTCTCTGACACCTCAAGAATCTCCACAGCGAGACGTCCATCATCGAACAAGAGCGTGTCGCCCGGCTGACTGACCTCGAAAATTTCGGGGTGGGGCACAGGAATGGCGTTTTCGTCGTCGGGCTGGGTGTCCGTACAGACCAGCGTCATCACTTCGCCCCAGGGAAGCCCCATCTCGCCATCCTTGAGTTTGCCAACCCGGATTTTCGGCCCCTGAAGATCGGCCAGGACAGCAACGGGACGGTCAAGCATCTTTTCCATGGTCCGAATGGCTGCGATAACCTTCCGGTGATCTTCACGGTCGCCATGGCTGAAATTGATGCGGAACACATTCACGCCGATCCGCGCCAGCAAGGCCAGCTTGTCTGGCGAATTGCTTGATGGGCCGACGGTTGCAACGATCTTGCAGTGTCTTTGCTGGCTGATGTCGAAAGACATGCTGTCCCCTATGATCTTCTGAGTTCCGTTTCCCGGCCAGCTGTCTCAGTCAGCGCCCGGTATCTTCTGGCTTATGATCGCCCGACGACATGATGGATCGACGAGCACGCTCTTCTTTCTTTCTGGCAGATTCTTCGCGAATCACATCCGAAAACGCGCTCGCGAATACGCCGGCAGGTAAGGCCACAACGCCAATGCCTGCAAGCGCTATCACAGAGGCCGCAGCGCGCCCCATGGGCGTTATGGGGTAGACATCGCCATAGCCCACCGTGGTCAGCGTTGCGATGGCCCACCAGATCGCTCGCGGGATGGACCCAAAGGCGTCTGGCTGATGCTGGCCTTCAATCAGGTAAAGAAGGATGGCAGATATATAGACAAGTGCCACGGCCAGAAGAAAACTGGTAAAGAGCTGACTGCCCGCCTTTTCCATGGCTTTTCCCAGCAGATCGAAAGCGGGCACATAGCGCGCCAGTTTGAAGAGGCGAAACAGTCGGAAGGCTTTGAGAACCGCCAGGGTTCGCGGATCGATATTGTCACCAGCGATCAACATGAGCACAAGCTCGGGCAGGAAGGCTGCAAGGTCAGCAATCGCATAAAAGCTGACAGCATAGCGCAACCGGCCCTTAACGCCCCGGTATCGGGGGTCCTCGCCCGCCGCCCAGATACGGATGGCGTATTCAATCGCAAATATGATGACCAGGCACAGGTTCAGAATGCGCAGAATATTGTGGCCCGATTCCCCCAGGCTCGGCTCCGTTTCCAGCGCCAGAAGCACAAAGCTGGAAAGGACCAGGAAAACGAGAATGCGATTGACCGTCGACAGCTTTTCGCCATCGGCCGTTTTCGGCTCCAAAGCACGATAAAGTCTCGCCCTTACACCCATAGTCGAACCCTCCGCCGGAAACGTTAGACGAATTTCCCGGAAGGAAACAGCCTGTCATTCGCGACAGGGCGAAGGGCGATCATGTTTGAGGGTCAATCCTCGGAGAAAAGAGCTGGCTCCCGACGTCGCGACGGAGGTTCTGTCTCTTGCGGCACGGGTCTGAAATGCTGATGCCCCGCATTGCCAAACAGAGAGACAATCAGGATCAGCAAGTCAGCAGCCATTGCCAGAAGCAGGGAGAAGATCGCCTGAGGTTCACGGTCCTGAAGGGCCACAAACGCGTAAGCGATGGGAGCGGCATCCGGGTCCCGGGTTCGTGCGACCCGGCGCAGATCTTCCAGATAAGCCTGTTTCGCCCGTGCAGAGAGCGCCGACTCGTTGATACAGGTACCGCGGATATAGGACAGAAGCTCGGTGCCGCTTGCTGTGGCATAGTCCTCACTGTCATTCGCGCGGCATTTCGTCTTTACATTCTCAATGCTGTCCTGAAGTGAAAACAGATTGCGTGCCGTGTCGAATGCGCCTCCCGACGTACAATCAATGCTAGACGGATCAAACTCATCCAGAGCCGGGCTGGCTTCAGCCGTATTTGAAGATTGTGCGGCGATCAGCTCGCTTTTGATCTGGGTACAGGCTGATTCAATCTGATTGATCTGGCGCTCCGTGATCCGATCAGTTCCGAAATCCACAATCGGCAGATCAAGGGCATCAGCCTGGGCTTTCAGCGCGTCGATTTCCGCCTGAAGGAAGGCCACGCGGACATCATTTTCGGCGTTCAATGCAGCGTCGACCTCTTCGCTATTGTCAGAAGAGCGGACAATGGCCAGCTGTTCGCGACCGGATAACAAGGCTTCGTCCGCATTATCGAGCTCGCGTGTGACCCGCTCCAGACGGTTTTCAGCGACCTCAAGGTTGGCCTTGATGATGTCGTGCTCACGATCCAGCTCCCGCCAGACCGGGCCGCGACCAACCTGACCACTCTCCTGCGCCCCGCGTTCTTCAAGCAGTTTCTCATCCGCTTTTGCACGGCTTTCCGTCTGCAGCTTGCTGACGCGATCCTGGATTTCTGCCTGCTCTCGTTTGAGCTGGGTAACCTGCGTTTCAAATTCAGACACGCTGTCTTCGAGTTGCTGAATCCGTGTGTCGCGGCTGACAGCAGCACGTCGGGCTTCGGCGCGCTCCGATCCGATCTGGCTTCTGTAATCGCGCAGCTCGGCCCGGCGCGCATCAAGTTCTGCCAGAATAGCCGCACGCTGGGCGCTGGACGCATCTGACAGCATGTTGATCTGTGCCTGGAAACTCGCCTGCTGAGATGCGAAGTCTGAACGCACCTTACGCTCTTCCTGCTCAAGGTCCTCGACCAGTTCTTCGACCAGCACGTCTCCACGCTCGCGAATTGTCTGAGACGACCAGTCACTCTTCTGTTCATTGAACATGCGATCAAACAGGTCGATGTAGGAAAATGTGACGGAGATTGAGGTCGCTGCAAAATAGCCGAGGAAAATGGCGCCGATCAGCCCCCAGCTTTTGCGCGTTTCCACCATGATCAGCCGACTGGCCACCCAGGCCAGTGCCAGCATGAGCGCCTGAATGCCGAACGCCAGCCCGAGCGTGATTGCCAGACTTTCCGCGCCTTCCCAGAACCCAATACCTTCAAGGCTTTCACCCGCAGCTATTCTCTGCTGGACAGGATCAGCGGCGCGCAAGCCGCTCCAGGTGGTGAGGAACGACACCATGGACAGAACAAGGCTCGCAATAACCGCGCTGCGAAATCCAAGTGTTCCATGGATGGGATCGGAATCTTTCCGTGCAAACATTTGCCGCTTCCTGCCTCCTGTTAAGCCGTCAGGCGATCCATGCAGCAAACATGCCGCGCCGATGCTTCAAGCGCGCAAATGCGACCACATTGTGAAAAATGGCCGCATGGCCTGCAATTTAAGCGATTTCCGAAAGGTGTGTGAGCGATCAGGCAATGATATTCGGATAGAGTTGATTGCGAATCCGGCTGATTTCATCGCGAAGCTGGAGCTTGTGACGCTTCAGGCGCTGAATCCTGAGCATGTCTGCACCTTCAATGTGCAATTGAGAAACAACCTGATCGAGACTGCGATGCTCGCTCTCCAGTTCGGAAAGGCGGCGAGCCAGCTCACGCTGCCCCTCATCAAACCCGAAATCCATTCCGTCCATCGGTGTATTTCCCAAGAAAACCAAGGCCGTCCTGTTAACAAATTTTTGTGGAAAGTTAAAGCCCTTTTCACGAGTAGGGCCTTTTTACCGGGCATTAAGATCACTTCAGGATTTGTTACAAAGACGTGACGTCAACGCAAATTCATGGCACACTCCCTTTCCATAAAAAGAAGGAGCAAAGCGATGAGTTTAGAAAATCATCTGCAGGAACTTACCTCTCGTCACCGCAAGATCGACGAAGTGCTCCAGGAGGAACAACGAAGACCGGCAGCGGATACGCTCAGGCTTTCAAAACTCAAACGTGAAAAGCTGAAACTGAAGGAAGAGATCCGCTCTCTGCAGACAGGCCTCACGCAATAATCAGGCATATCAGCCGCTTCGGCCAGCATGCTGGTCGAATGCGGCACGCCAGACTTGACCTCCCCCTTTCATCATGACTAGGCGGTAGCTGGCAGGATTGAAAGAAGGGACCTCCATGAGAGCGCCATGCATGGTGATGCTTGGAGTTGGGCAGTCTGTCGGACTGGCCTGCGCCCGCAAATTTGCTGAAGCCGACTGGTCGGTCATGGTCGTGGACTGTGATCACAAAACCCTCGAACGCGCCGAGAAGGATCTTGGTGACCTCTGCCAGTATCTGCACGAGGACCAGCACACACGCCTCGGCCTGAAAAACGCACTCGCCGGCACCATTGAACAATTTGATGGTGTTGACGCCGTTGTTTCCATTCCTCCGCTGCCTGAAGGGCGCGCGCTGCAGGATATGTCCAAGGAATTCATGAGCAATCTGTTTGAGAAGGGCGCACTCTCGTCTCTTCTCGCAGCCAAGGTGTTTTCCGAAGAAATGGTCCGGGAAGCCGAATGGGAAAACGAACAAACCGAACGTCCACGGCACGACAAATCCTTCGTGACCGTGCTGAGCCGCGCAGCCGTTTCATCAGATCCGGGTGAACTGGCCGTCTCGACGGCGCAGGGCGCAATACTGGCCACAACGCGAGCACTCGCTATCGAACTGGCACCTCACAAAATCCGCTCGAACGCGGTCGTCTCGGTTCGTCCACACACTGAAACAACTGAGCCATGGCTGAAAACCCGGACACCGCTGGGCCGGGCGGCTCGGGCGACAGAAATTGCCGATATGGTATTCTTCCTCGCATCGCCACAGGCCCGCTTCATCACCGGACGCGGATTTGAGTTGGATGGTGGCCGCTCCATGCTGAATGGCATTATCGGCGAAGACGATCAGGCGTTCTGACAACGTCTCGATATGCGATTGTCCTTGCTGTTGATCTGATAAGGCTGAGCCGTGTGTAACTGCACAAATATCATCAGACCCGATCAAACCATCCAATCGAAATTCCGTTTAGATTCATCCCCTAGGGGAGTATTTTTGGGTAGTATTACGCAATAGCCCTTTGGCGACCGGCTGATAGCATTAGTCCCGGGGGAAACACATTGAGTGCAGCCCCTGTATTGTTTGCTTTTTTGCCTGCCAACAGGGATGACTTCCGTGATTCACGTCGTTACTGCCAACAACCAGCATCTCTATGCACGCCAACTCGACGAGATGTTCCGTATGCGTCACGATTTCTATGTCGTGCAGCGGGGGTGGACCAACCTCACTTCGAGCGACGGTCGGGAAACCGACGAATTCGATGATGAGAATGCCGTTTACCTCATGAACCTCGATCGTTTTGGCAAAATCCTGTCCACATTTCGCCTGAACCCAACGACCGGACCATATCTCGTCGCGGATAAGCTGCCGCGCTATCTTTCTGAACCGGCACCGCGCCAGGATGATATCTGGGATCTTGGCCGCTGGATGGTTGCCCCGCACGCCCGCCGCAGACATGCTGGTGAGATCGCCGAGGTTCAGCGTCCGCTTATCGTCGGGCTGATGGAATTTGCCGTCGAACGTGGCATTACCGGCTTCACCGCGCTGTCCGATACCGCCTTCATTGAGCGGATTTCTGCCGTTTGGCCAACACGTCCCATGGGCGAGCCGCACGGCTTTGATGATGCCGAGGGTGAAGCTCAACTGATCATGATTGAAGCGGGTCCGCACATCCTCGCCCAGACGCGCAATCAGACCGGCATCTACGACACCGTTCTGTTCGAAATCAGACCCGACCTCCCAGCCAGCGAAACAGAGAAGAAACTCAGGGAAAAACCGATGCAAGATCAGTCCCCCGTATCCAGAGAAAAAATGGACAGGATCAAAACCGCCGCCGATCACATGCTGTCTGAAGTCAAATCCGCCGAAACCGACGATGTCGAGTCTCGTATCGCAGCCATCAACGCGTTTACGGACTATGTTCGCTCGGTCACACGCGACGAACTGGAAGACGCCTGACCCAATCCGAGCCCTCCTCCCCTGGGGCAAGACTGGCGCGCTTATCCGCTCCTCTTTAGACTTGAAAAATCTGTCGAGGGGCGTATAAGCGCGCTTTCGCTTTGAAGAGGCGCAAGGCATTGCCTCCAGAAGCATATATCTAACGCGCCATGCGCAGGAGACGAAAATGCCCAAGATGAAGACGAAAAAGGCCGCTGCAAAGCGGTTCAAGATCACAGCCAATGGCAAGGTGAAGCACGGCGTAGCCGGCAAGCGTCACCGCCTGATCAGCCACAATGCGAAATATATCCGCACCAACCGTGGAACCTCCGTTCTCGCCAAGGCAGACGCCGACAAGGTGAAGAACAAATGGCTTCCATACGGCGATAAATAACGCATAGCTGACAAGGATACTGCACTATGGCTCGTTCACGTAACAAGGTGCCGGCACACGCCCGTCACAAAAAAGTCCTCAAGGCTGCCAAAGGTTACTATGGTCGCCGCAAAAATACCTTCCGCACAGCGAATGCAGCTGTCGAGAAGGCCGGTCTTTACGCCTATGTTGGCCGGAAACAAAAGAAGCGCACATTCCGTTCGCTCTGGATTCAGCGTCTGAACGCTGCGGTCCGTGAGCTTGATGACTCCATGACCTATTCACGCTTCATGGATGGCGTTCACAAGGCTGGCATCGACATGGACCGTAAGGTTCTCTCCGATCTCGCCATCAATGAACCTGCTGCGTTTAAAGCTGTTCTGGAACAGGCCAAGGCCGCTCTGGCCGCTTAATCTGCCAGATCACAGGCCTGTTCCTCTGAAACGACCGTTGCGACGAGCGCAGCGGTCGTTTGCGTATGAGAAACTCTCTCTGGCAATGCACAAAGAGGCTCTGTAAGAAGACCCCGGCAATTCGAACTTACCAGCGAAAGCAATTACGGCATGTCTGAAATCGAAACCATTGAATCGGAAGTCCTGGAAGCCATTGAGGGCGCAGAGGATCTGAAAGCGCTGGACAGGGTGCGCGTGGCCGAACTTGGCAAGAAGGGGCGCGTGTCCGCTCTGATGAAGACGCTGGGCCGGATGACTCCTGAAGCGAAAAAGGAGATGGGGCCAAAGCTGAACATGCTGAAAACGCGTCTCAACGACGCCATTGAAGCGCGCAAGATCACGCTTGAGGATGCCGCGCTTGAGCTTCAGCTTGCGAGCGAAAAGGCCGATCTCACCCTGCCGCCGTCTAACTGGTCGACAGGTGCGCTGCACCCGGTCATGCAGGTGTTTGAGGAGATCGAGGAAATCTTCGGTGCGATGGGCTTTGCCGTTGCTGAAGGCCCGGACATTGAAGACGATTTCCATAATTTCACGGCGCTGAACTTCCCGCCTGGCCACCCGGCCCGGGAGGAGCACGACACCTTCTTCATGACACCGGACGCCGAAGGCAATCGCAAGGTTTTGCGCACGCACACCTCGCCTGTTCAGGTGCGCACCATGATGAATGAAAAGCCGCCTATCCGGGTGATTATTCCAGGGCGCGTCTACCGCAATGACTGGGACGCGACGCATACCCCGATGTTCCACCAGGTTGAGGGACTGGTCATCGACAAGACCACCCATATGGGTCATTTGAAGGGATGCCTTGTCGACTTCGTAAAAGCCTTTTTCGAGGTTGATGAAGTCGTTAGCCGGTTCCGGCCGCACTTCTTCCCCTTCACCGAGCCTTCCGCCGAGATGGATGTGAAATGTGACCGGTCAGGTGGCAATGTGCGCATCGGTCAGGGCGAAGACTGGCTGGAAGTGCTGGGCTGCGGCATGGTGCATCCAAACGTTCTGCGCAATTGTGGCCTCGACCCGGATGAGTATCAGGGCTTCGCCTTCGGCATGGGTGTGGACCGCCTCGCCATGCTGAAATACGGCATGCCGGACCTGCGCCCTTACTTTGAGAGCGATGTTCGCTGGATCCGTCATTATGGCTTCCAGCCATGGCTTCTTCCGAGCCTTTCCGGAGGCCTGTCGTGAATGCAGTCCGCAATATTGCTGACTTACCAGAATGGCCGTTCGGAGATTCGCCCGCATTAGCCGATCGCCTGGCCGCGCTGATAGTGGCTGGCGTCAAAACGGCAACTTGCTCTGCGCTGTCTCAGGATGCCTGGTCGCCGCCCGGCGAGCGAGGCGTACTGGTGGATGGTAAAGGAAAACCGGTCGCCATTCTTGAAATCGAGACGTCTGAGCATCTGCCTTTCTGCGATATCACGCCAGAGCAGGCTCGCCTGGAGGGTGAGGGCGATCTGAGTTTTGATTACTGGCGAGACGCACATCGCGAGTATTTCAGCCGGAATGGCGGTTTCTCGGAAACCATGCCCGTGGTTTTTGAAACGTTCCGGCTTGTCGAGATACTGGACGCAGGATTCGCAGAGAACGCTGGTGCGCATGTAGAAGCCGAACGCGCCGGGCAGACGCTGTAGGGGGATAAAATGGGAAATGGAAGCAAAGCTGAAATGCTGATCGCGGTCTGCGCCGTAATCTCGAGTATTGCCGCCGTTTACATTGCCTGGGACCAGGCGCGCGTCATGCGCAGTCAGGAAAAAGCCGATGTCTGGCCGATCGTGCAACTGATCCACGAAACCTCGCTGACCGAGCGCGGCGCGATGTACGAATTCCGTGTTGAAAATGCCGGCGTTGGCCCCGCACTGATCGACGAGTATCTGATCGCCATTCCCGGGGATGAAGATGACACATCGTTTCGCGACATGGTGAACTATTACATTGATGAAGACGCCCGCCAACGCATTGGCGAACCTAATTGGTCGGACTGGGCGCTGAAAGGTCGTGTCCTTCGCCCCGGTGCCTCGCTGACACCTGTTGGCGCGTACTGGGAAGGCGATGAAGACATGCAAAACGAGTTCAACAGTGAAGTCCGCCGCATCGCACTTGGCGAACGCGCGAACGCTGAAGTCTTTGTTTGTTATTGCTCCATTCTGAGTGATTGCTGGGTCTCCACCACCATGGCGTCGTATCCGCGGCCAACGGAGATCAGTTCCTGTGAAAACCTGGAATCTGCGGCGATGGCGCTTTTGCCCGCTGTGGAAACCACCGAGTCCAAAGAGGCACAACAATGAAGTTCACTGTTTCCTGGCTTCAGGACCATCTCGCCGTCAAAGGCAGCCTGGACGAATTGATCAACGCCATGACCAATGCTGGTCTGGAAGTTGAAAGCGTTGAGAACCCGGCCGATGCGCTGTCGGCTTTCACAATCGGTTACGTGAAATCCTTCGAGAAGCATCCCGACGCGGACAAGCTGAATGTCTGCAAGGTGGACACAAAGGATGGCGAGCTTCAGATCGTCTGCGGTGCACCAAATGTGCATGCTGACATGTGGGTCGCCTACGCGCCTCTTGGCGCTTACATCCCGGGCCTTGATTTCAATCTCGACAAGAAGCCGCGCAAGATCCGCGGCGTGGAAAGCCACGGCATGATGTGTTCGGCCAGCGAGCTGGGCCTTGGGGATGATCATGACGGCATTATGGACCTTGAAGGCAAGTTCAGGGTTGGCCAGCCGATTGCCGAAGCCCTTGGTCTTGATGATGCGGTGATCGATTTTGAAGTCACGCCGAACCGCCCGGACTGGCTGGGCGTGCTTGGTATTGCCCGCGATCTGGCAACCGCCGGATATGGCAAGTTCAATCCCATGCCGGTCAAATCCGTTTCCGGTGACGAGCCCTGCCCGGTCGCATTCGACACGGAAAATCCCGAGGCGTGCCCGGTTTTCGTCGGCCGCGTGATCCGTGGCGTGAAGAATGGCCCATCACCTGCCTGGATGCAGGCTCGCCTGAAAGCTGTCGGCAACAATCCGAAAAACATGCTGGTGGATGTCACCAACTATATCTCGCTTGATCGCTGTCGCCCGCTGCACGCTTACGACCTCGCCAAACTGAAAGGCAAAGTTGTCGCGCGTCTGGGTAAACCCGGCGATAAATTCCTGGCCCTCGATGGCAAGGAATATGAAGCCACAGAAGATATGTGCGTCATTGCAGACGAGTCCGGTATGATCGGACTTGGCGGCGTCATGGGTGGCGAGTCGACAGCCGTGTCTGCGGACACAACCGACATTTTCCTTGAATCTGCCTATTTCGACCCGGACCGAACCGCCCGTACGGGCCGCACAACAGGCATCATCTCCGATGCGCGTTACCGCTTTGAACGCGGCATTGACCCGGCCAGCTGCGTTGAAGGTATCGACTTGGCCACACAGCTGATCGTTGAGACCTGCGGCGGCAAGCCATCCGAGCTTTCGATCGCAGGCGCGGTGCCATCTCGTTCGGCTCCAGTCCAGTTCTATGTTGGCGATCTCAAACGCCTGACAGGCGTCGAGCTCAAAACGTCCGAGCTACGCAAGATCATCAAGGATCTGGGCTTCGACGCCGAAGACACTGGCGAGGCCTGGTATCTCAACACGCCAAGCTGGCGGCATGATATTCATCAGTCGGCTGATATTGTAGAAGAAATCATCCGCATCAAGGGCTATGACAGCCTGCCAACCACGTCTTTGCCACCGCCTGAAGGCGGCGTCGGGCAGGTACTCACCGAAGCGCAACGTCGTATCCGCACCGGCCGCCGTGTTCTGGCCGCGCGCGGCTTCCTTGAGACCGTCACCTGGAGTTTCGTCTCCCATGAAGAGGCCGAGCTGTTTGGCGGCGCGAAAGCCGAGCTGGAGATCGCCAACCCTGTGGCCAGTGATCTGGGCTGGATGCGTCCGAGCGCCCTGCCTAACCTGATCAAGGCTGCGCAGCGCAATGCCGATTTCAGTCAGCGTAATATCCGCCTGTTCGAGGCCGGACCGATTTATCTGGGCGATGGCCCAAAGGATCAGCGCCGCTATCTCTCTGCGCTGGTTCGTCCGGAAACCCTGCGCCATTGGGATGGCAAGCAGAAAGCCTATGATATTTTCGATGCCAAGGGTGACCTGTTCGCGCTTCTGGACGCGCTCGGTCAGGATGCGTCGCGTCTGATGGTGATGGAGCCGGTCAGCCCTTACTGGCACCCGGGACTGTCAGCGACCCTGCGCCTTGGCCCGAAGAATGTGCTCGCCGAGTTTGGTGAAATCCATCCAGGCGTGCTGCGCAAAATGGGCATAGACGGACGCCTGATCGCGTTCGAACTGAATGTTGATGCCCTGCCACAGCCGCGCGCCAAAGGCGTGAAGACCCGGCCTGTGCTCGAAAAGCTGGATTTGACGCCGGTCCGCCGGGACTTTGCCTTCACGGTTGAGGAAAATTTCGTGGCGGGAGAACTTCTCAAAGCCGTTCAGGGCGCAGAGAAGAAACTCATCGCCAGCGTTGACCTCTTTGACGTCTACACAGGCCGCGGCGTGGAAGACGGGCAGAAATCTCTCGCGATTGAGGTGACAATCCAGCCCGATACGGAAACTCTGACAGATGAGCAGATTGATGCCATTGGTCAGAAGGTCATTGCAGCAGCCGGAAAAGTCGGCGCAACGCTCCGCGCCTGATTTGAAGCCAGCATGGACATGCCTTGCCTCTAATGGCGGGCATGTCCTTCATCTCAATCGACTTGACGATAAGGGCGGATGACATCGCCAGGTGTCACGATCACGCGCTGGTCCGTCTCTCCGGGAACGGAGAGATTATAGCATCCAGGCTTAATGAACTGGAAAAAGACATAGCCATCATAGGCGGATCGTTCGCGGAAGGATGTGGTGTCGTCTCCGCAGGGCTTCAACTCGGCGATCACCCCTTCACGCGGATTGCCCGCCTCATCCTTCAAGGCAAGCTCGACCTCGCCGCTCATCACGACCGGAAGATCGACCCGAACAGCGCCCGCCGGACGCGGGGTGAAACTGACGCCTTCACTGGCCGGGACCAGATATGGATCCTGCAGCTGATCTTTATCCACCTTCACACCAACCAGCTGATCGATTGAAAGGTCATCCAGCAATACAATCCGGTCGTTTGCGACAAGCCTCGCCCGGGGCTCAACAATCACGGCCGCATTTTCAACAATACGATCTTTGTGCGCTGTGTATTGACCGTCAAGATCGACATCCTCATAGACCCGAATACGGGCTACACCTCTGTCTGAGCGGGCATTTCGTCCGATCCTTAAACCATTTCCGTTCGGATGGCGGTCAAAGTCGAAACTGAGTGAGACCAGCGCCGACGTCGATGAATCATCCAGTGTGTGGCGAAGGTCGGCACCCAGTCGAATGCCATTGAAATCACGGGTCAGACCAAACCCGAGCGTTTGAGTGCTGTCCTCAAACTCTTGCGAATAACGTACACGGCCAAACCAGTCGCCATACCGGCGCGAAACCTCAACCTGACCAGATCGTGCTTCCAGGTCTGGCCGGATATTCAAGTCAAACCCGCCGCGGACGCGGTATAGCCCTAGCATGCCAGACACATTCAGCGATGACGTTGCGGTTTCCGTGCGACCTGAATTCAGTGTTTCATCAGACCGCCAGTCGAGATTCTGGCTAACCGACAGACCACGAATCTGGCCAGAAAGTCGTCCCTGAGCCGACAGGCTGGTTGTGCCATCTGCACGCTCGCTGCCAGATGCCGACACTGACCAGCCAGCTTCGCGCGATAAACCCGGAGGAAGAAACCGGCCATCAAGGCGCAGATTCGCCCGGCTGACAACGTTGGCGCCCGTCTCGGTGTCTGTGTCAGTCTGGCCGAAACGGTCACTTCGGTTTTCAGCAATGGCGGAAATGGAAACGCCACGAATTTCAGTTGAATAACCGAGCCGGACAGCGCTTTCACCCTGATCATCAACAGCTAGATCACCAGTCATAATGGCTGCGCCACCCCGGCGGGCCAGCGACACGAAACCGGTTTGAGTGTCCTCGCCCTCTTCCTGACCGCGAAGCTGTACACCTGCGGCACCGGAGATGGCGTTGGTTAGGCCAAAAGCCAGTTCGCCATAGCCGACATAACCGTCATTAAGCTGACCCAGACTGTCGGTTTGCGGCAATGCCTCTTCATCGTCTTCAAAGTCGAGTTCGGCGCGATCCTGCCTGTTGGTGAAAATACCTCGTCCGAGCGATGCAAACTCCACCGTGTATTGGACATCGCCGCGTCGGATGAAGTTGTTCGAAATATCCACCGGCCGATCAATCGTGCGACGCTCGCCAGATGGCCCATAAAGTTCGATACGAAACCGGTTCACACCAAATGTCAGCGGCACGTCATCAAAAAGATACCGCCCGCTTTCGGGGATGGTCAGCACACCGAGGAGCTGTCCATCACGATAAAGCTCGGCCTGCCATCCCGGAAACGCATCGCCTTCCAGGCGTGTCGTGTCAAAATCGCCCCCCTGTCGCAATGGGGACCGGGCGATTGTAAAGCCAAGCCCTGACCCGCCGCTTTCCAGAATGGGATGGTTAACCGTTGAAATATCTCCCATCCGAAACCGTGTCGCGCCATAGTCGCCAAGTAGCGGGGAGAAGAGATTGCCGCTGGCATCCGTGCGGCCCAGAGTCAGGCGGGCATTTTTCTGCCCTTCCGTTGTGCCCGTCACAAACAGCTCGCCCGTCATTTTCAGCAGATCGCCGGTCAGAGCCAGATTCGCCTGACCGACGGTGCTGCTGGTCTCTCCTGACTGGGTATTCAGGCTGAGATCAGCGCTGCCATGCGGATAGCCAATCCAGCCGTAGGGCGCGTCGATCTGATCCAGCGCCTGAACGTCCAGTCTCGGCCCGCGTGAACGGCTGCCCGGTGACCGCCTCAGGCGCTGGGCCTGTTCCTCGGCGATAAGAAGATAGTCAGGTTCAAAATTGACGGTTTGTGTCTGGCCATTCCACTCAGAATTCAATTCGAACCAGGAAGATAGCAGCCCAAGCGGTACATAAAGATCCCCACCATCAGTCCGGATCTCTTCGGGCCGAAAGGTGAGCGCAGTGCCCGCAATGTAGACGTCACCAGCTGCAACATTGAGAGAAAAATTCTGCGTTTCGCGCAGAAACCACCCCTCGGCCGTGCCGGCCTCGACATTCACGTCAATTGGAAAGCCGAGTGCGAATACGGTTTCTGACAAGGGGAGCAGAATGTCACCATCATCGCCATAGGCGATCATGTCATTGGTCAGCACCGCTCGCTTGCGCAGGCGCACTTCGACAATGCGCAAGTCCATCTCCTGCGCTTCAGTCAGGTAAAGCGGTTGCGCCTGAGCAGGCCCCGACGCAGCAAGCGAAAGCGGAACGAGAAGAGGCGCAATCAACAGCCTTTTCATAAGTCTACTTATGTCCCGCTTCACTCTCATTCACGCGTCAGCCCGGCATTAGCCGATGTCAGAGGAGGCGATGACGTCGCCCGCCTTGTCATTCTTTTCGAAGATAACTTTCACCGGGCTCGCGCCGGATTTCACCGGAATGCTGACAATGCGGCTTTCGAGTGGCGGCAAAACGGACACGCCGCGCAGAAGGCCGACTTCTTCACCAGATGCATCAAGCGCGCGAAGCGTACCATGATCCGCCCAGTTACCCGTTTTGGCCAGGGTCACCTTCACCGTGCTGCCTTCTGAATCGGGGTTGGCTTCCAGGCTCGCAGACTGAATTTCCGTGCCGCTCGTGCCCTGGCCAGTACGAAGGATGACCGGAATGGTTATGCGGTATTCAAGGCCGACTTTTACTTCAACCGTATTGTCTTCGGTCTGATCGTCGCTGGTTTCCGTTTCATCGACCGGTGCAACGGTCGGGATGGAGGAAAAACGCAGATGCGAGCGGAATTCACCAGCCGGCAGATCACGCGGTGCGCGTGAAATAACCTTGACGACCTGACGCTCACCAGCGCCGAGTGTCACCTGACGCGGTGCATAGCGAAGATAACGAGACGCCGCCCATTCAGGCGTTTCAGCGCCGTCTTCCAGCGCGGAATATCCGCCCTGAGGCATCGCCTCCAGCTCCACATCCTCGACACGGTATGTCACCGTTTCTCCGCCGGAGTTGTATAACGTGACCTGGCCGAGCGTTTTGCCAGGCTCCAGAACCAGCCGCGTCGGGGTAAGGGACAGCCCACCGAACGGCGAGACGGCTTCTGCAGGGACTGCATCAAATTTACTTGGCCCGTCGATGGACAAAACATCTGTCTGGGCCAGAACCGGCGCCGACAGGGTCAAGGCCAGAAGCGAAGTTGTCAGAAAGCGTTTCATGGGAAATTCCTTCAAAATCAGTATTCTGTATCTAGCTCGAGCGCACCCAGCGTCCCATCGCCCGTTTTCGCCGACGGAGAGAGGGTAAAGCTGGTACCCGCCTTGATGATGGCTTTGCCGTCCTCTGATGTGCAGGTCAGGCGAAACCGGTCACCGGACTGTTCAAGCTTGCCGCCCTCAACAACGACATCAGCGGTTTCGATTTCGACGCCGTCTATATCGGATCGGGCATTGATCTTCATCTCCAGCGTATCGCCTTTCGCGCACAGGATTTCGAAGGCAGCCGGTCTGGCTTCATCCGGAGCGAAACAGCCATCAGGTGTTGCCTCACCCGGACCATAAGATCCGGTGGAATCGGTCACTTTGACCCCGCCGCGCGCATCGAACCCATAGGCACAAAAACCGGTTTTCGGCACGCCAATCCGACCAAAACTGCCTTCCTGTGCCTCCACAGCGGTGGTGGTGATCTCCGCTGGCGAGACGATTTCAGCCCGCAAGGGCGCGATTACCGTCTGAGCGGAGGCAAATGGCACGGGCAAGGCGCAGACCAACAAGCAGAAGAGCAGGCGCGCGTGCATTATTCGAAGATGATCTCGAGTGGAATGGTCGCCTCTATGGCCCCTGGTTCTGGCTTGGGATTTGGCTCAACGGTAAGTGTCGCCCCGAACATGAAATCGGACTCAACAGTCCCGCTTCCACCACAGTTTACGCTATATTGGGTCAGTCCGCTCGTCGTCTCTGGATCGGATAGCGCTATGTCACCGGAGCCGGACATCTCTGCGCCGTATCCAAGCGAAAAGCTGGCCGGACCAAGGTTTTGCTGCTCTGCGTTGAGGAGAAATACTGTTCCTGACTGGCACGAGAGTGAGATGATCGGGGCTTCTGGTGATAGAGATTCGCGACCACATCCATCTTCATTAAATCCAAGACTCGAATCATATCCGGTGCTGGTGCCGTAGGACCAGGTCGAGAGCGCACCGGTTTGCGGATCGAACTGATACCAACATTGCTCAATGGGGGCTTGCGCCACTCTGCCAAATGTTGCGTTGCGAATGACAGCGATACTTGCCGGTTGCGGTGGGGCAATAATCTGCGCAGAAGCGCCAAGATCTGCTGTTGTCTGTGCCTGAGCAGAGAGGCCGAAAAAGGCGGCTGTCGCCAGTCCGAGAATTGGGGTCGTTTTCATTGTTATTCCCTTGAATTAATAGCGAACTTCCAGCGGCATGCTGATGTCCAGCCTTTGTTCTGTGGGGCTGTGGTGGCGATGCAGTACGAGATATGCTTCTGCACTCAGCTCCATCACGGAAATCAGCCCACCATCCGATGACGTGCAAGGCATGAATGTGATGTACTCAGCTCCTTGCCAGTAACCCTCACTGGTCACGCCTTCCGCAGATATCTCTCCAAGGCTCGCATCCGTATACTCGTCGACATATGTCGTACCCCTGTGGGCCAGTTCGACTGCTGTACCCGTCACGCACGACAGTCGGAGCTTCGCAAGTTGACCTGTGCCAATGGAGCCGCATCCCAGCTTCCCAAAAGTGTTACCAGCGTTGAAATCTCCACCGCTGGCATCCAGAGCTTCCAACCATTCTGCCGGCTCTCCATCTGAGCGGACACGATAGGTGCACCTGGCCTCACTCGACCGCGCCACCGAACCCAAATTTGCACCCTGCAGAACTTCAACTTCGAGAGACAGAGTTGGAACAATGATGTCGGCTGAAATCGGAATATCGACGGTCGTTTGCGCGGCCGCTGCACCGCCAAAGATCAGCGCCAGAGCGCAGGACGATAGATTATTAAAAAGTTTCATGATCGCTCTCACTCAAAAACGATATTGATTGGAATGTTGACATCTCGCTCGCCTGAGGGAACGTCACCGTAAAAATCGACACTGCCTTCAACGCCCAATTCGAGCGGGAAGGTGTTCACGCCTGCATTCGCGCCGGATGGGCAGGAAAGCACAAAGTCATATCCGATATGGCTGCCGGGCGTTCCCGACACCCAGCTTCCGTCGAAGAATACGCTGTTCGCACCAAAGGACGTATTTGCGAGCGACAAATCATAGCCAACTTCCAACTGGACATTCATGCCAGGCGGACAACTCAATTCGAGTATAGGGCGGGTCGTCGTCCCGAACTGCGCGCAACCGGCCGAGGTCGCGCCCGGCGCCGGAACACTTTCGCCAGTGGTTCCGTCCTCAATCATCAGAACACCATTTCGGTATCTGTAATTACAGACGGTAGTGGCAGACCGGGCGATCTGGCCAAGGTCGCCGTCTCGGGTCACTTGCAGCGAGACCAGATCACCGGGGTTCAGAATATCAACCGACAAGGGCACGTTGACCGTGTCCTGAGCGGCCGCAGTCGCAAATCCGGTCAGAGCCAGTGCCGAAATGAGAGCGGAGACGGGTTTCATGCCAGGTACCCCCTAGTAAGAAAACTCGAGCGTGATCGTACCGACCGCGATGTTGTTCACAGTCTCTGCGGCACTTTCATCGAGGATGATCTGCGCGCCGACGAGTACACCCAGCGCACCAGCCGTATCACTAAACTCGCGGCAAGTTGTGGTCAGGCTGGTGCCAAAAGTGTCGTTGATGAGAGTCTGCGCATCCGGGTCGAAATAGCCGAGACTTTTCAGGCCAGACGGGCGACTGAAACCCACCCCGGCGACCCCGGCAGGGGTGAAGCTTGCATCCATCTGAACGTCCAGCCCGGCTTCGCAATAGACCGCGACGACCCCTGTCGGGAAGGAGTCGGGTTCATCGCCTGTGCCCCAGCCACACATGGATGGCGTTGGCAGGGCTGCATCGACGACCTGGCCGCTCAAATCCAGCTCTTCGGCCCGGGATTCGCCGTTGCGTGCTGCCGAGGCACCAATCTGATACCGACATTTCGCCCCTGGCCGCGCGCCGTTGGGTTTGTTCACCTCTCCAAAATCCACATTCTCGACGATTTGTGTCTCGAGGGGCGCTTCAAGTTTCGTGATCGTCGCGATCGCGTCCAGATCACCTGTCTGAGCAAGGCTCGCGGCAGGATAGGTAACCGCCGCCAGAGAAAGCGCTGCCGCGCAAAGAATTCGCGTTGTCATCTGAGTTTTCCCTCAATAGCTGGCGTCGAGTGTGATGGTACCGACCGTTACGTCAGAGCCGGCACTTGCACCGGTTCCAATAATGACGCGCCCGCCAACGGCCACATCCAGAATTCCCGACTCGGGGCAGGTTGTGGTCATGGACCCGGACGAACCGGAACTGATTATAGTGTAGGTCCCAGACTGAAAGGCTCGCATAGAGGTGCTGGGCGGCTCTTCCAGTGTCACATCGGTTGCTGCGCCGCTTGTCCAGCTCGCGCCAAAATCAATGCTGCTCGCCGGATTGCACGCGACCGCGAAAGAACCATACGAAGCGGTCGGCGTGCCGGTTGCCCCCCAGTCGCATCCGGACGGCGTTGGGACGGAGGTGTCAGTGATATATCCCGCTTCGGTGTACTCCATTAGCCCCGTTCCCGGTTCTGCGTATGAGACGTTCACCTGATAACCGCAGGTATGTCCTTCTTCGGTGCCATTCGGGATGTTGACCGAACCGAAGCTCAACGCGGTTTCACCGGCAAGGCTTAGCGGCGGCGCTGTGGATTCCAGTGTCGCAAGCGCATCTACTGTGGCAGAATCCTGAGCCTGTGCAGCGCCCATGATTCCGGCCGCCAACAGGACAATCAAACTGGTCTTTCTCATGATATTGTCCCCTTTAATATGTTGCATCGAGCGTGATCGTGCCGACGCTGATATTCGCGCTGGCGACCACTTCATCCGTCATTTCGATCCGTCCGCCGACGGCGATATCCATCTCACCACTCACAGGGCATGTCGCTCTGAGCGTTCCGTTCATGGCACCATTGGCGATGGCCGTTTCTGTACCTGACTGATAGGCTCTCAAGCCCGCAGAGTTGGGGCGCTTGAGCTCAATGCCCGTGGCAGCGCCTGTTATCCACTCACCGGCAAAGTCGACGACACTCGCAGAGTTGCAGACAACACTGACCAGTCCGTTTTGGATATCGGGTGTTCCGGTGTTGCCCCAGTCACAGCCGGATGCGTTGGGCGTCGACGCGGTCACCGCAGAGCCGTTCTCATCAAGCTCATAAAGCACGGTGGAGACGATCCGGGTCTCGTACGCGCATTTGTGACCGGTCTCCGTGCCGTTCGGAATATTGACGGTTCCGAAGGAAAGCGACTGCACGGCGGTCAGCGCAAGCGGCGGCTGCGTTATCACCGGCGAAGCAACCGCATCAACCACAGCGTTGGGCCCACTTTGCGCGATTGCAGCACCGCCCATCAGGACTGTCATAACCGAAAGCAACGCTATGCGTTTCGGACGTGTCTTACGGATCATGACTTGTGCTTTCCTATTCATACTGTGCTTCCAGACGGATGGTTCCCACCTGTCCGGAGAAGGTATCTGGGGCGGAAGGTGTAACGGTCAGGCGACCGCCGGCATTTACATCTGAGAGGCCATCGGAGTCGCAGGCCTGAGTCTGTAACGCTGAGCCCGCGCCAAACCCATCAATGCTCATCGGGTTTGAGGGCGCGCCGAAGGTGACGCCAGAAGGCGAAGAACTGGAGTAGATCACCTCATAGGTGACGAGCTCATCAGCGCCGCAGGCAACACTGAATTCGGCCTGCAGCGGCTGACCGGAGAGAAACTGACATTCTGCACCGCCGCTGGAACTGGCCGCGCCGTTCGCCGCAACATCATAGGTGCAACTGACAGTGCGCGGCACGGCAAGTGTGCCGAAATTCAGGTCACCAATTCCGACGATATCAATCGGCGTTACCAACTCAGCGGCCGCAATGACATCGCCCTCTGCGGCGAATGCCTGTCCCCAGCCGAAAGTCAGTAAAGCGCCGATCGATATCAGCCGGCGTATGAGCGATCCCCCACCCATGCGCCTACTCGAAACTGGCGTCGATTGTGTATGTGCCGACCGTACCGGTATAAGGTTCCGCCGTGCCTGGTACATAAAGCATGCCGCCGACATACATGGACAGATCGTTACCATCTGATGCCTGGCACGAGACGACCGCACCGGGGCGTTCCTGACCTGGAACGTAGAAATCAAGGCCCGCATAAGCAGCGCCGGCATCCGTCGTCGCGCTGACAGAAATTTCAAAGGACTGATCTTCCTCACACGAGATGCGCACAATGCCAGGTGAGTATCCATCATCGAACTGGCATCCCTGCCCGACTGTATCTGTCAGCAGGTAACCCTCGCCTGAAGGCGTCGCATCATAGACATTGCTGGTGATCGCAGCGCTCAGGCTGACTTGCGGCCGTTCAAGACCCGTCGCGCCATCAAACGCCACACCGGCATCACTCGTCTGCAGCGCGTACATGCATCCAACCGTTTCGCTTCGGGGGATTTTTACGTTCCCGAAGCTCAGATTTTCGATTGTCGTGAGACTGCCGGCAGGTTCTGCCGCTTCAACGGTTGCGGTTGCGTCGACCACCACGCTCTGCGCTGTGGCCGCAGGAGCCAGTGACAACACACAAAATGCGCTGATCAACAACTGTCCGGCTTTTTGCATGTCCCATCCTCCACTGAAAATTCCGCCTACACAGGGAGTCACGATCAGCCTCGGGAAAACCGGACATGATTTTTCAGATTTTTTTGGACGGAAGCTGCTTTTCTGCCGACTTTGCCGATATTATCCCGCAGGAGGAGAGTGAGGTCATCGGGTTTCGCTTCGGAGTAACTGCGAATTCGTCAGTCGAAGCGACACCGCCGTTCATCGCTTAGAGTGTTTCCCGGATCGCTTCGACTTTGGCAAGATAGCGGGCAGCTGCAGGACCAATGGCCTCGAAGGTCGCCTGTGCCTTGTCGAGCGCAGCCATCGCCTGTTGCCTCTTGCCTTCCGCGACCTGCAACTGACCGGAGTAGAGATGCTGCATACCGCCATAGGGACTTGACCACATGGCATTGGCCTCGATCTTCTCTTCGGTCTCTTCGAGAAGCGTCCGGGCAGCCGCCAGATCATCAGAAAGGATCAAGGCCTCCACCTGACCAAACCGCGCAGCAAATGCCGGTGGGCTGTCTGGCCCTGCATAGCGGTCAGCCATAGGAACCGCCTCCGCCAGCAATGCCATGGCCCCGTCTGAATCGCCATTGGCGAGCCGAAGCTTGGCATAGTTCGACATAAGAACAGCTGTGGCGGCCGATCCGCCAAACAGACTTCGGCGCATGTCCAGCGTTTCAGAATAAGCCGCATCGGCCAATTCGGTCTGTCCCGTAACATGATAAAGCGAGGCCAGATTGTTCATAGTGTTCAGCCCGTCGGGCGATTCCAGCCGGTCCAGAGCCCTGAAAATATCGCGCGCATTTTCGCTGGCCTCGATTGCGCCAGGCAGGTCCCCGGTTCGCATGCGCGCCACGCCGATATTTGTATAGAATTGAGCGGTGTCCATCGTATTACGGCCGGAATAGGCCATTCGCCGGGGCAGGGTTTCTTCCAGAAGAGCAAGGGCTTCTTCTGTTTTTCCTGCTTCGTTCAGGAATTGTGTCTCAAGAAAGACATTGTCTAGATGTTCGTCGGGATAGGTTTCGGCGTTTTCCGCGAAGAATGCTTTCCCCGGTGCGAAATACGTGCGCGCCTCGTCCGGGTCTCCGCTGCGGATCAGGACGCTGGCCAGATCGATCTGGGCGCGCGCCTTGAGCTCTTCGCCAATCAACGCTGCATCCATATCAGCGACCGCCCTGAGAAGCGGCTCAGCGGCCGGATAGTCATTCATCAGGAAAAACAGCTCACCATACATATGCAGCGTCGGCGCAGCGTCCTCAGGATTTTCCTCGAACTCTTTAAGAATGCGTTCGGCGGACCGGGCGACAACATCCTGGGTGGTTTCATTGTCCCGAAGATCGCCTGTTTCAGCAAGAAGCAGAAAGGCGGCCTGCTGCATGGCTTCCAGACGGTCACGCTGGGCAAACGCTGTATCGCGTTCGGCGCGCGCCCGGTCTGCCTGCCAGATTGTGCCGGCAAGACCGATCCCGAGCGCGAGGATGACCGCAGCGACCGCAGCTGTTCCCAGCGCGTTCCGACGCAGGAATAGCCCCAATCGGTAAGCCCCGCTTGCAGGCACGGCCTCAACCGGGCGGTGGTGCAGATAATTCTCGATGTCTGAACAAAGCGCACTTGTTGAGCCATATCGATCCGCGGGCTTGTCCGCCAGCGCCTTTGTAAGAATGGCCTGAAGCTGCCGCGGCAGATGATCGGCGTCGAGCTGGACGCCATAACCCTGACGGGTCGGGTGGTGCCCGGTCAGCAATTCATGCAGGGTCGCGCCCAGCCCGAAGACATCGGTCGCCACGGATACGACCTGGCCGCTCAGTTGCTCAGGTGCTGCGTAACGAAGCGTCATGGGCGCGCTCAGATCATCGATCTCATCCGTGATGAGCGCCGCAACGCCAAAATCGATCAATCGGGCATGGCCATCTTCGCTGACCAGAATATTGCCCGGTTTGATATCCCGGTGCAAAACGAAACGGCCATGTGCGTGGGCGAGCGCTTCACAGACTGTGAGAAACAATTCCAGCGTCTGATGCTGGCTTAATTTGTGCTGTGAAACATAGGCATCGATCGGGATACCGTCGACATGCTCCATCACAAAAAACGGGCGACCATCCTCCGCAACACCGCCATCAATCAGACGACCAATCCCCGGGTGCTCAAGATTGGCAAGCACCTGACGCTCAGTGGCAAATCGATCCCGGACATTCGGGTCACTCGAAGCAATCAGTTTTAAGGCTGCAATCTGATCATAAAGCCCATCCGCCCGTTTGACGAGATACACCTCGCCCATTCCGCCCGCACCGATCCGGTCTTTAATCTGCCAATTCCCCAGACGCGTTCCCTGCGCAAGCGGCGCGCGTGAGACGGGCGCGCCATTTTCTGATGTCGCAAGAAAGCCCGTTTCGTGTTCTGCGGCCCGGACGAGACGCAAAACCTGCTCAGCCTGTTGATCATTATCGGCCTGTCGCGTGATGAAAGCTTCCCGCGTATCGGCCGGACGCGCCATGGCATCGTCAAACAGACGGCTCACGCGTTCCCAGTTTTCGATCTGCATGGACATCCCCGGAATCCAGCCGCCACAATCATGCGACCCAGATAGTGGAGTTTACATTATGTCCTTGAAATTCAAAACGTTTGAGGCCCGAAAGATGAGCTAAATCACATCAGCGCATGAAATGCGCACGGGTGCCGGAGGAGAGGACTGTCTGGGTCTCTGCCAGGTGAGCTCTCAGAAGCGCACGCGCCTTCACCCAGTCGCGACGCACCGTTTTTTCATTCATGCCGAGTGTGATCGCCGTTTCCTCAACCGTGAGGCCCACAAAGTAACGGTAGTCGATGACTTTTACCAATCTCGGGTCGTGTGCGGCGACAAACTCCAGCCCCTGACGAACAGCCAGAATATCCTCGCGGCTCAGCTCCGGTCCCTCTGAATTGTCATCACAGGCTTCGACAATTTCGTCACCAATGGCTTCGGGTGTCGAATGCTGACCACCTTTTCGGGCATGGTCGACCAGAGCATGGCGCACAGCGAGCGCGACCGAACTGAAGAAATGTTGCTCATCAGAAAAGACGCCGTCCGGTTTCAGGCGCAGAAAGGCCTCGTGAACCAGCGCGGTGGTGTTCAGCGTTTCGGAGCGGCTGCGCTGGCGACGGAGACGCCGCGCAATATCGATCAATTCCTCATAGTTCTTTTCGAACAGCTCGAGCGCTGTCACCGCCTCAGCCGGGCTGTAACCTGGCGGCTGGGATTCAGCTGAACCGTCAGCATTCAGAGGGTGATTGCTATTCTGGTCGCTCATCCTGCTTAATTGGCACAGAACGGCACGCCTACCAAGAACCACGCACAGCCCAATTCGGGTCGAACAAAGGATTGTTCATCCCGTAAGATAAATGTCCATTTCCTTAAGGCTACCTGCCGTTGAATGCAGATCAATCAGATCGAAACTTACTGGCTGGAGAAAATGGAGCGGGCGATGAGATTCGAACTCACGACATCAACCTTGGCAAGGTTGCG
>CAYFGB010000018.1:0-63517 GCA_964342455.1 uncultured Hyphomonadaceae bacterium | reverse complement strand
ATGAGAGAATTCGAGTACATGCGATCACGTTTCCACATCCACTGTGCGAGACAGTAGAGCGCACCGAAGGAGATGAAGCCAACCCAGCCCAGTGCACCGGAGTGTACGTGGCCGATTGTCCAGTCTGTGTAGTGAGACAGAGAGTTCACTGCGCGGACAGACATGAGCGGGCCTTCAAAGGTCGACATGCCGTAAAAGGCGAGCGAGACAACCATCATCCGGATGACAGGATCGGTGCGCAGTTTGTCCCAGGCACCTGCCAGTGTCATCAGGCCGTTGATCATACCACCCCAGCTTGGCATCCACAGCATGATCGAGAAGGTCATGCCCAGCGTCTGCGCCCATTGTGGCAGAGCCGTGTAGTGCAGATGGTGTGGACCTGCCCAGATATAGATGAAGATCAGCGCCCAGAAGTGCACAATGGACAGACGGTAAGAGAAGACCGGCCGTTCAGCGCGTTTCGGGATGTAGTAATACATGATGGCGAGGAAGCCAGCTGTCAGGAAGAAGCCCACAGCATTGTGTCCATACCACCACTGGGTCAGTGCGTCCTGAACGCCGGCAAAGGCCGAGTAGGATTTCGCGCCGACCAGGCTGACCGGGATTGCCAGATTGTTGACGATGTGGAGCATCGCAATCGTGACGATGAAGGCCAGGTAGAACCAGTTGGCAACATAGATATGTTGCTCTTTCCGCTTCCAGATCGTGCCGAGGAAAACCAGCAGATAAGCGACCCAGACGACGGTCAGCCACAGATCGACATACCATTCAGGTTCCGCATACTCGCGGCCCTGTGTGGCGCCCATCAGGTAACCGGTTGCCGCCAGGACGATGAAGACCTGATAACCCCAGAAAACGAACCATGGCCACAGACCACCCGCCAGACGTGTCCGGCATGTGCGCTGAACAACGTGGAACGAGGTTGCCAGAAGCACGTTACCACCGAATGCAAAGATCACGGCAGACGTGTGCAGTGGACGAAGCCGACCGAAATTCAGGAATCCATAATCCGAAAAGTAGAGAACGCTCGGAAAGGTAAGCTGAAGCGCGATGACAACGCCAACCAGAATACCGACGACACCCCAGAACATGGAGACGCCGACCCCCCACTTGACGAGCGTGTCCTCGTATTCGGTGGGTTCGAAAATGAAAGTTCTTTTGACGCTAGCTGCCCAAAAGCAGATAGCAGCGATAGCAATCACGCCCAGGGCGACCCCGATGGGAGCGTGAATGCTCATAAAGCGATCCGATGTCATTGCCATGATCAGCATTGCCAGGAGCGTGAAGACGCCCACGGTAATACCAACACTCAGCACGCTGAAATCGACACGCGATGGTTTAAGCGTTGCGTTTGCCATAATGCCCCTCTGAGTTTGACTCGAGAATGAAACAGGCATTCACACGTATTTGTCACAAAAGGAATGCGACTATTTGGCCCCACGATTTGTACGGAAATTATGCTAGACAGAATTCGAAACCTTCAGGGGAAACTGAAATGATCCAAAACATTACCAGGCTTGGTCGACCATCTGGCCTTTTCGGTCTTGCATCCCTCACAACCCTTGCCGGACTGGGTGTCCGCTCCTGCCATGAAGCGGGGGAGGCACTGTCGATTCCGCTCTGTTCCGGTCAGACCATGATGCTGGAAACAGGCGGTTCAGCGATTATCCATTGCGCCGGATGTTATGCGGCACTCTTTGGGATGATTGCTATGGTGGGCAGCCTGATTTGGGCAGGTGTCCGTCGCGCTTTCTAGAAACTGGCTATTTCCCGGTTAACCTGTTTTACGTATCGCAATGGTGGATCGTTTCGCATTGCGGTACGCAGGCAAGTGCCTGGCCATGATCCTTTGCCTTGCTGGTGCCTGAAATCACCGATTTTCATTTGTTTCATTGAAACTTCACAGAAGACATCTATATTGCGGCGCATCATGACTGACCGGTCAGTCATTAATTTTCTAGGGGTGATGCCGTGAAATTTCTACGCTCTGGCTGGTTGGTTGGCGCACTTCAGCTTGTCTTCGTTATCGGGGTGCTGGCGGTAGCGTTTCTGATGGTTGCCGCGCTCGGCAATATCCAGGATGAACGTCAGCCTATTTCCGGCGACATTATGGGCGATGAAGTGATTGCGGTCAGCATTGTTTCGCCGAGACCGGAAACTTACGCGCCCAAGGTTGAACTGAACGGCGTGGTCAAGGCCCAGGCTTCCACCAATATCGCAGCCCAGGTCGGTGGACGTGTGATCTTTGTGTCAGACGCCTTCAAGCCAGGCGGCATGGTGTCGAAAGGCGATCTGCTGTTTCGGATCGATCCCGATGATTTCCTTCTCAATGTTGAAGCGGCGGAGGCCGAAATCGCGGCGGCCAATTCCTCTCTTCAACAGCTTGAAGCGGAAACAGATCTCGCCATTGATGAGTGGAACGCGCTCTATCCGAATGAACAAATAACTGACCTGGCCGCCCGAAAGCCGCAGCTGGCTGCAGCCAAGGCGCGTCTGCAGGCCGCTCAGGCTTCCAAAAAGCAGGCAGAGCTCGCACTAAGCCGAACCCGTGTCACGGCTCCGGCAGACATGCGAATCCTCTCGACAACACTGAGTGTCGGACAGGTGGTTGCGCCGAATCAGTCGGTCGGTTCCGGTTTCCCGATCGAGGCGCTGGAAATTTCGGTGCCGGTGTCTCAGGAAGAGCTCGAAATCCTCTCTCCAATCGTTTCCCGAGAGGTCGCCATCTCTGAAACGGTCGGTTCACCTTTCCTGATGACCGGCGAGATCGTTCGGAAAGATGCATCGCTTGATGGCCGGACACGCCTTGCGACGGTGTTCGTTCGTCCTGATGAGCCCGAAACGCTGACCGTGGACGATTTCGTCACTGTCACGGTTGAAGGCGATTCGGTGACCGACGCCCTTCGCATTCCCAAAACAGCCTATAGTCGACGTGAGGAGGTGTGGGTTGTTGTAGAAGGACGCCTGGCACCAAGACAGGTGACCCAGATTGGCGAAACCGAAACGCATCTGATTGTCCGACGCTTCCATGTTGCCGATGGTCTGGTGGTTATGCCGCCGAGCAATGCGCATGAAGGTCAGCAGGTCACGACCCGAAATGAGGCCGGACAATGAGCAAGAAGGAAACGTCGATCCCGAATAGCGGGCTGGTCGGCCAGTTCATTCGAAATCCGGTTGCGGCCAATCTGTTGATGCTGATTCTTCTGGTTGGTGGATTTGTATTCGGATCGAACCTCAAGGCGCAGGTCTTCCCGACGATCTCACCGGGTATTGTGACGGTCACGGTGCCATATCCCGGTGCGACACCCGCCGAGGTCGAAGAGGGGATCACCCGACGTGTTGAAGAAGCCGTGCTCGGCATTGACGGTGTAAAACGTGTTCAGTCACGAGCGTCGGAAAACCTTGGTGTTGTCACGGTCGAGCTGAAGGATTTTGTCGACGAGCAGATCGTCAAGGAAGACATCCAGTCTGCAGTCGAGCAATTGATCGACTTCCCGCCTGAAAATGCGGAACGTCCTATCGTTATCGCGCCTAAACCGACGAGCGGGGTCGTGACACTTGTGGTCACCGGTGAAGTCTCTGAACTCGAGCTCAGGCACGCTGCCGAGCGACTGGAACGTGACCTTCTGAGCCAGCCGGACATTTCTCTGGTCGCGCTTTCCGGCGACCGGAATTATGAGATTTCAATCGAAGTCAGTGAAGAAACGCTGCGCCGTTATGGCTTGTCCTTCTCAGAAGTAGCCGACGCTGTGCGGTCTACTTCGCTTGATCTTGCGGGTGGTTCTATCATCACGGACAGCGGGGAAATCCTGCTGCGCACGAGCGAGAAGCGCGAAGCGGGGCCGGAATTTCGGGATATTGTTGTCCGTACGGCTGCTGATGGCTCGCAAATCCTGCTTTCCGATGTCGCTGAAATCCGCGATGGCTTCACACGCGAACGACTTAAGAATTTCTTCAACGGGCACCCTGCGATCTTTGTCGAGGTCGAGCGCGCGGAAGCTGAAGACGTGCTGGAGGTCAAAGCCGCGGTTGATTCCTATCTGGAAACCTATGTGGCACCGCAAGGCATAGAGATCATGGAGTTTCAGGACCAGACCAGCATTTTGGAAGAGCGGATCAACCTTCTCGTACGCAATGCCTTGTTCGGGTTCGCTCTCGTTTTCCTCTTCCTTGTGCTGATGCTTGATCTGAAGCTGGCGACATGGGTCAGTATCGGTATTGTCACATCCTTCCTGGGCGGATCACTGATTTTCGGCGCGCTCGGTGTGACGATCACCATGGTCTCGCTCTTCGCGTTGATCGTTGTCCTGGGACTGGTCGTCGATGATGCCATCGTGATCGGTGAGAATATTGATTCAGAACGTGAGAGTGGAAAGAAGGGCGTCGCTGCGGCCCTTGCAGGCGTAAAAGGCGTTCGGAGCCCGGTGTTTGTGGGTGTCATGACCACTATTGCCGCCTTTGCCCCCTTGCTGATGGTCGGCGGTATTTTCGGCGACATGGTGAGCTCGATCCCCATCGTCGTAATCTCCGTTCTGATCATTTCGCTTGTTGAAGCCTTTCTGATCCTGCCATCGCACCTCAGTCATGAGGGAACCTGGTCGCGTGGTCCGCTGGCGCTGCTCCAGAAAGGGGTTTCCAGCCTGTTCTTCTGGCTCTCACGCACCGTCATTCTTCGATCGGTTCGGTTTTGCGTTCGGTTTCGATATGCGACGCTCGGTGCTGCGATCGCTTTTTTCATTGTATGCGCGGGCCTGCTTCAGACAGGGCTGGTGCGCTTTATTTTCGCGCCGCAGCTGGAAGGGAATGACATTTCTGCAACCGTCGAGCTGCCGCAAGGCACGCCATTTGACCGGACAGAAGAAGTCGTCAATCGAATGGTTCAGGCATTGGAAGATGTCGGTCGTGAGGCGAAGGAAACGCGCGGCGACGATCTTTTCCTGTCTGTCGCTGTCACAATCGGCGGGCAAAGAGCCGGTGGCACCAATCCGTTTGCCGGTGACAGCATGTCTACGGCTGAAAATCAGGGCAGTATTCAGGTGGAGCTTGTTCCATTTGGTCCAAAGCGCAGCCTGTCTGCCCTCGATATTGAGCGCGCCTGGCGGGACAATATCGGCGAAATCGAAGGTGTTGAACGCATGACGTTCAGTGCCACGCTTGGCGCGTTTGGCAATGATATTGAATATGAACTCGCCCATCAGGATGACACGCAACTTGTCGCGGCATCTGATGCGCTCAAAGAACGTCTTGAGCGTATCACCGGTGTGAATCAGATCGACGATACGTTCGATCTCGGCAAGCGTGAGCTGGTGTTCCGGTTGACCAAGGCAGGACAGGCGGCGGGCCTCACCCCACGAATGATTGCCGGGCAGGTGCGGCAGGCCTTCTTCGGTGAAGAGGTCCAGCGAATCCAGCGCGGACGCGAAGAAGTGAAGGTTTTCGTGCGCTATCCGAACGAAGCGCGTCAGAGCCTCTCCGTATTGCAGGATTTCCGGGTCAGATTGCCGGACGGTTCCAGCGTGCCGTTGTTCACCGTTGCAACACTCGATGAGACACGCGGTTTCTCGTCCATCAATCGGATTGATGGACGACGCGTCGTCACCGTGACGGCCGATGTGGATGAGGCGCTGAACACACCCAATAACGCCAACGCTTTGATCCAGGACGAGATCATGCCGGAACTGGAAGCCCAATTCCCCGGTCTGCGCTGGGATATCGGTGGGGCGTCGAGAACTCAGGCTGAAGACCTGGCGTCTCTGCAGCAGGCCTTCATGATCGTGATTCTGGTGATTTACGCTTTGGTGGCAACACAGTTGCGCTCCTATTTGCAGCCGATTGCCATTCTCGTATCCATACCGCTTGGCTTTGCAGGCGCGGTACTTGGGCACGCCTTTCTCGGCTATACCATGTCGTTCCCATCCATATTCGGTGTGATTGCGCTTTCCGGTGTGGCCGTAAACGCTTCGGTGGTTCTGGTCGATCTCTACAATAAATGGCGCGAGGAAGGCGCGGACCCGATCACGTCAGCCAGCGAAGCGGCGGCGCGCAGATTCCGCCCTATCATACTGACAACACTGACAACGGCGTTGGGGCTTGGTCCGCTGCTGTTCGAAACCAGCCCTCAGGCGAAATTTCTCATTCCCATGGGTGTCAGTCTTGGCTTTGGCATTCTGATTTCAAGCCTTATCGTGATCTTCGTCACGCCTGCGGTGGCGGTAATTGTTGATGATTTACGTGCTCTGCTCGGCAGTAAAACCGACGACGAGTCCGATTCGGAGGAGCGTGAGGAAGGGGCGGCCAATCATGCCTGAGCCCGTCGAACACGTCAGCCGCTCCAATGATGGTGCCGACCAGAAAGAGGCGCGTCGCCAGGCGCTTGTAGATGCTGCACTCGAGGTGTTCGCACGTGATGGCTTCTCGCGTACGAAGATTGAAGACATTGCGGCCGAGGCGGGCATGGGGAAGGGGACGGTCTATCTCTACTATGAGAGCAAGACAGCGCTCTTCCAGGATATGTTGCGGCGGAAAATACTGCCAATTGTGAACGAGGTGGAAAGCCTCAGAGCTGGACATCAGGGGTCTGCGGTCGATCTGCTCAAGCTGCAGGTGCAGACGTTTTATCAGGGCATTCTCAAGAATGACCGGCGTGATCTGATCAGGCTCGTCCTCTCAGAGGGGGATCAGTTTCCCGAAATCCGGACGATTTACGCTGAAACGGTGATCAACCGGGCGAGGGGCGTGATAATCGAGACCCTGAAACGGGGGCAGGAAACAGGCGAATTCCGCGATATTCCGGTCGATCTGGCACCGCATTCGATTCTTGGCGGTGTGCTGGCGACCAGTGCCTGGCGCTTTTTCATGGAGCCTGACGAGATGTCCCGTCTCGAAGATCTTGCGGAGACACATCTGAATATCGTGCTTCATGGAATCATGGCGGATCCTAAGTCGATGGGCTGAAACATTACAGTTTCGTGACCAAAAAGTGACCGGTTTTGCCTAAATCTGACTAAGGCAAGCGACAATTTATCTGAAAGTATGGTCGTCTCGACATAAATTCGTTGAGCAACCGTTCACAATGCGACACCATTCTCCTACCAGGCGGGAATGGGTGGATGACATGACCGACGTAGTTGTACGTATAGACGTCGCAGACACAGCAAGCGAGACGAGGCTTTTCGAAGCCATTGATAAGTTTGCTATGAAAAAGGTTCAACGATCAGATCGCGGGCTGGTGCCGGATGACGCCCCAGACATCATGATCAAGGCGGATCGTTGCGGTGAATTTCGCCGCAAGGCCGTGATATTTCAAGACCAGCAATCAGCGCAGGAATTCATGATGTTCTGGCGCCGGGTCAACAAGAACGCCTGACGGGGGTTGGGACGTAGCCAAGAGAACAAAGCCCTCCGCGATGAGCAGAGGGCTTTGTCTTTTTACCGTTTGTTCGGGTGTAAGAAACGCTATTCGGTTTCGGCCAGACCACCTTCGGTCATCAGATAAGCAATCACGGCAACCCGATCAGTATCGCGGCGAAGGCCTGCAAAGCTCATGCGATTGCCCTTAATGTATGACCGCGGTGATTCGAGGTACGCATCGATATTTTCAGGCGTCCAGACGACACCAGATTCGAGCATAGCCTTTGAGTAGTTGAACCCTTCCGCATGGCCGGCTTCGGCGTTGATCACGCCATAAAGGTTCGGTCCCACGCGATGCTTGCCGCTATCATCCACGAGATGGCAGGTGGCACACTGGCGGAACACTGATTGTCCCTTGGACAAGTCAGCTGATGCATAGGGCTCTGGCAGGCTAGCGAGCGTAACATCCTCGCTTTCAGCATCGTTCAGTGCATCTTTCGCGGCATTCACGGCGTTATCGGTGGCTGTCGAAACGTCACTAGCAGCCTTCTTTGCCGCTTCGGTTGCCTCGGCGGCCAGCTTCTCAGCATCGTCCCGGAGTTCGCCAGCGGCGTCGCCTGCGGCATCCAGCGTGTTGTCGCTGGCCTCAGCGACGTCATTGGCAATATTGCCAACAGCTTCCGACGCATCTGAGGCGGCGTCTTCACCGGCTGCAACAACGTCACTGGTTGTTTCACGCGCGCTGTCGAGCGTGTTTTCAATGGTGGAGCCGGACTCCGAGTTTGCTGTGTCGGCGTCATCACCGCCACCACCGCAAGCGGCGAGCACCAGGGCGAGTGAGGTGGTTAGAATTAGTTTGCGCATTCCTGTTCTCCTGGTCAGTCCCATGTCGTCGCAAGGCTGGCCCACGGTTTGAAGTGAGCCAGCCTTTTGATGTCATGTAGCCCGAAATGGGCGAAAGCGAGACACGAATTCCACTTAGAGCGGAATGTTGTCGTGCTTCTTGGCCGGGTTCTCGACTTTTTTGGTTTTCAGCTGGCGCAAAGCCCGCGCGATCCGGCGGCGGGTCGAATGCGGCATGATGATATCATCGATATAGCCTTTGCGAGCCGCGACGAACGGGTTGGCAAAGTTGTCTTCATATTCCTTCGTCTTCGCGGCGATCTTTTCGTCATCGCCAAGATCGGACCGGAAGATGATCTCAACAGCACCTTTCGCACCCATCACGGCGATTTCAGCTTTCGGCCACGCATAGTTCACGTCGCCGCGCAGGTGTTTTGAACTCATCACGTCATATGCGCCGCCATAGGCCTTGCGAGTGATGATCGTCACTTTAGGTACAGTTGCTTCTGCGTAAGCGAATAACAGTTTCGCGCCGTGCTTGATGAGGCCGCCATACTCCTGCTTGGTGCCAGGCATGAAGCCAGGAACGTCGACGAATGTAACGATTGGAATATTGAAACAGTCGCAGAAGCGGACGAAACGCGCAGCTTTGCGGGACGCGTCGATATCGAGAACGCCTGCAAGGCTCATTGGCTGGTTGGCGACGAAGCCGACAGTCTGCCCCTCAATACGGCCGAAACCTGTGAGAATGTTTGCACCGAAATCCTTGGCAATCTCAAAGAAGTCGCCTTCATCGGCTGTCTTCTCGATCAGTTCGCGCATGTCATAAGGCTGGTTCGGATTGTCCGGTACCAGCGTGTCGAGCGAGCGATCAATGCGTTCAACTTCGTCAAAGCTAGGTCGGGTTGGCGAAGGTTCGCGATTGGAGAGCGGCAGAAAATCGACGAGCCGACGAATTTGCGTCAGCGCTTCAATGTCGTTCTCAAACGCGCCGTCAACAACGCCGGATTTGGAAGCGTGTACACGCGCGCCACCGAGATCTTCGTGGCTGACATTTTCGTTGGTCACCGTTTTCACGACGTCCGGGCCGGTGACGTACATGTAAGAGGTGTCTTTCACCATGAAGATGAAGTCGGTCATGGCGGGTGAGTAAACGTCACCACCGGCGCATGGACCCATAATCACAGAAATCTGCGGAATCACGCCTGAGGACAGAACGTTTTCCATGAAGATGTCGGCATAGCCTGCAAGACTGTCTACGCCTTCTTGGATACGCGCGCCACCAGCATCGAAGAGACCGATAACCGGCGCACCATTTTTCACGGCAGCTTTCTGAACCTTGACGATTTTCGACGCGTGGGCTTTCGAAAGCGAACCACCGAAGACGGTGAAGTCTTTTGAAAATACGTAGACGAGGCGGCCATTGATGGTGCCCCAGCCAGTGACGACGCCGTCACCCGGGGTTTTCTGATCCTGCATTCCGAAATCATTGCAGGTATGCTCAACGAACATGTCCCATTCTTCGAAGGAATCTTCGTCGAGCAGCATGTTGATACGTTCGCGGGCTGTCAGCTTGCCCTTTTCATGCTGGCGCTCAATGCGTTTCTGTCCACCGCCGAGGCGGGCTTGTTCGCGCTTTGCTTCCAAGGCTTCTAGAATGTCCTGCATGTCGGGCCCCTAATTCACTAAAACTGGATTCAAGACACTGAATAATGCCAATGCGCCAATTGGCAAGCCATCGCCTTACGTAGGCCTTGAATCGGCTGGTGAATGAAAGAATTGCAGGCGCTGACGGCCTGGCCTTAAATAGCGACCCGCATTCAGGGCAGAATGCGGGCCAATTACCTTTCAGTGTTTGTCTTGTCTGCTCAGTGCCCCCGGTGACCCCAGCCGCCATACCACCAACCAATTCGTTGCCGCATCATGCGTTCCCGAACCTCCTGTGGATCATAATCAAGATCGACCACCTTGCCGAAGCGCAATGTGCAAGCTGATGGAACGGTCATGCTGGTCCAGCGCCCCTGAACCGTTACGGGCGATTCGACCCGCAACATGCCCGGCGCCAGCCTCTTGATATCTGGTGTCCCGAGATAGCGGGTTGATCCAAACGGCCCCGGAAAAGCCCTGTCGGTTTTGTGCTTGATTGCATCGCTGCATTCTGCGGCAGCCGCCTTGCGAATGTCATAGGCGATGAACTGGGACACATGGCCAGGAGGTTCGCCATATCCATAACCGGGCCGATCGTGTTGGCCATGAGATTGATATGAATGTTTGTGTCCGAAACGCGACGATCCGGACGAACCACCATAGTCTTTCTGCCTGGAATAGCTGCCTTGGCCGCTATACACTTTTTTGTCACCAAAGCCGCCTCGGACGTCTTTCGGGCCTGATGCGTTGTGGCCCGAGGCATTCGCGCCGCCAGACCAGTTCGATTTTGAGTCAGCCAAAGCTGCCGGGGTGAGGAGGGTGGCCGCTGCCAATGCGAGGGAAACCGCTCCGGTTTTCATGATGTGTTTCACCATGAAATGAAGATTGTCAGCCTCGTCTTGAGCCATGGCTGAATGCGCCAGCCTTTGTTTTGCCCGGAGTATTAGGCCAGTGTCATGAAAATGATGCCTTGGTGACTGTTTTTGTGATGCAGGTTTTCTGAGTGAACATGTCTCGTTTCCCTTGCGCATCGCGCCGTTTCAGATTAACAGCACCCTTCGGCCTAGGGGTATAGCTCAGTTGGTAGAGCATCGGTCTCCAAAACCGAGGGTCGGGAGTTCGAGTCTCTCTGCCCCTGCCAGGCCATTTTCCATCTGAAATTCGTAAACTCAGAACCGGTTCTACACTGTGCGACCATTCGTTAAGTGATTAGACCTAGGAAGTTCCGTGCGAATTCGTTAGGACAGGCGACCAGCCCAGCGATTATTCGTCGTTCTAGCGGAGCCGATCTGACTTATGAAGTTTATTGTTACAGGTGCAGCCGGTTTCATAGGCTATCATTTGTGTGAGGCTTTGCTCGAACAGGGGCATGAAGTTGTCGGTCTTGATAATCTCAATACCTATTACTCGCCGGATCTCAAACTTGCCCGCATCGACCGGATCATGGGCGCGAAAGGCTTTACGTTTCAGTCGCTCGATCTGGCTGATCACGAAATGCTGGCTGACCTGCCAAGCCGCCATGATGTTGAGGTGTTTGTTCATCTGGCCGCGCAGGCTGGCGTCCGAAACTCTCTCGACAATCCATTTGATTATGTGCGGTCGAATCTTGTCGGGCAGATGTCGGTGCTGGAGTTCTGTCGCAATGCGCCAAAGCTGCAACGACTGGTCTACGCCTCGTCCAGCTCGGTTTATGGCGAAGGTCATGAGCCGCCATTTCATGAGAGCATGCAGGTCAACAAACCCAAATCGCTCTATGCCGCGACCAAGGCTGCTGATGAATTGATGGCTGCGAGTTACGCGTCATTGTTTGGACTGCCGCAAATCGGGCTGCGATTCTTCACCGTCTATGGCGCCTGGGGGCGTCCGGATATGGCGTATTGGCTGTTCACCGAGAAGATTTTGAAGGGTGAGCCCATCAACGTTTTCAATGAAGGCCGCATGAGGCGCGATTTCACCTATATTGATGATATCATCGCAGGTGTGGTGGCCACAGCCACGGGAACTGTTGCCTTCGATGAGGGCGAACCGCCTCACAAAATCTACAATATCGGCAATAATCGTCCGGTCGAACTGATGCGGATGATCGAAATTCTCGAAGACGCGCTTGGCCGCAAGGCCGAGAAAACGTTTCTTCCCATGCAGGCCGGTGATGTAACGCTGACCTATGCCGATATTTCAGCGATCCAGCGTGACTTTGGTTTCAAGCCGGAAACACGTCTGGAAGATGGCTTGCCCCGCTTTACCCGCTGGTTTCGCGATTACCACGGGCTTTAAACCCTCTGAAACACTTGGAAATGCGATGTGCATGGAAACAGCTTCCATGTGCGGATAGAGGGAAATGACTGTCAGTATCAGGAGTCTCACATGCAGTTCATCGACCTACACGCCCAGCGCGCCCGTATCGCCAGCGAAGTCGACGCCGCAATTGCGAAAGTGCTGTCTCACGGCATGTATGTCATGGGACCTGAAGTTCGTGAGTTTGAGGCTCAGTTGGCCAGCTTTTCAGGCGCAAAACACGCGCTTGGGTGCGCCAACGGTACCGAGGCGCTGGCCCTGCCGCTAATGGCCTGGAACATCCAGCCAGGCGACGCTGTCTTCGGTCCGAGTTTTACGTTCTGCGCGACCGCTGAGGTTATTCCATGGCTCGGGGCGACACCCGTTTTTGTCGATATTCTGCCTGATACCTTCAACATAGATCCAGCCCATCTTGAGCGCGCCATTGAGGCCGTTAAAGCGGAAGGCAAGCTGACACCAAAGGTGATCATTGCGGTCGATCTGTTCGGGCAAAGCGCTGACTATCCGAAGATCAAGGAAATTGCCGACAGGCACGGGCTGAAACTGATTGCAGACAGTGCGCAAGGGTTCGGCACGACAATCAATGACCAGCACCCTTCCAATTTCGTGGATGTGGCCACCACCAGCTTTTTCCCGGCCAAGCCGCTGGGCTGTTATGGTGATGGCGGGGCCGTTGTGACGAATGATGATCAGCTGGCCGAGATAATCGACAGCATCCGGGTTCACGGCAAGGTCACGAAATCTGATCTGGCTGGCGTCGAATTCGAACATGATCCGAAATATTTCAACATGCGAATTGGCATGAACTCTCGTCTGGATACGATCCAGGCGGCAATTCTGATCGAAAAGCTGAACATCTTTGCCGACGAGATTGTCCTGCGAAACAAGGTGGCCGCCCGATACGCTGAGGGCTTGAAGGATCACGTTTCAGCCGTGCCCGCGGTCATGGATGGGGTTGTCTCGACCTGGGCGCAATATGTCATCGAACATGAAAATCGCGATGGCCTGCAGGCGCATCTCAAGGCCGCTGGCGTGCCATCTGCGGTCTACTATCCAGTGCCAATGCATGTGAATGGCGCGTATCAGAACTTCCCACAGGGGCCTGATGGTCTTCCGGTAACGGAAGCGAAGGCAGCAACGGTGCTGGCGCTGCCGATGCATCCCTACCTCTCAGAGGTAGAGCAGGATCAGGTTATCGAAGCCGTTCGTAGCTTTAATGGCTGATCGGCATGATTGGCTAAATCCTGTCATCCAGTCGCTTGGCAGACGCCCGGTGCGACGCATCGAAGCCTTCCACCAGATCGGATAATTCCGATTTCAGAAGGTCCAGGGTCACTGGCCGGTCATCCTGGCCAGTCATCAGCGCTTCAAACCGTTCAATGCTGGCTTCGACTTCGGATGTGGTCAGATTGGAACGGTAGGGAATGGCGTATAGCTCGTGAAAAGCGCTAAGACTGGCCGTTTCACCTGCGCTGACAAATTCCTCATAGGGTTTTTCACCTGCCGTATCTGCGGGGGTCAGGATGAGCGGCCATTTGCCGGCTTTTGAAAGCTCTTCGAGAGCGGCTTTCGCGTCGTCTGCCTCATCGAGTGTGAAGACATCCGGTTCATAGCCATTTGCGTTCAGAAACTGCCTGGCCACATCTTCCATGGCGACGAGATTGTCAGCCGGATCAAGTTTGGGGATGTATGTGGCTCCATCATCTCCAAGCACGCTGGATAAAAGGCATAATTCACCGGCTTCCTGATGGCTGACGAAAAAGCGGGAAATGCCGACGGGAGCTGCAAGCGGAACTTGTGCCGAGAGCCGATCCGCGAAGCTCTGGAGGAGCGATCCGTTCGAATAGGCGACATTGGCAAAGCGAGCAGACGTGACTTTGCCACGGAAATTTTCCGACGACTGCGATCCGAACAGGACGTGTTCCATGGCGCGCTTGCTCGCGCCCATGAATGAAACAGGATTGGCGGCCTTGTCGGTGGAAACAGAAAAATAACGGGCCTTCGGGCTGGTCTGCGTCAGCACGCGAAGCAATCTGGCTTGCTTGATGATGTTCGTGTCGATCAGGGCCAGCGCAGAGAACGCATCGCGTTCGGTCCGCACATGCTTCAGGGCGGCGAAGTTCAGGACCAGATCAAACGTACCGCTGCTCTGGAAATAAATCTCCGCAATGGGGGATCCGAAATCGATCGGTAAATAGGTTATGGTTCTGGCACGGGGTTTTTCTGGCGCCGACTGAAATTGCCTCGCCAGCGCTGCCAGCGCATTCTCATTGTGATCGAGAATGACCAGCTCACCAATATCGTATTGGCCGAGCAAGTGGAGCGTTGCTGCGCCGATCGAGCCGCCACCACCAATGATGCAGACGCGCTTACCGGTCAGGCCGATCTCCAGCGCGCGTGCATGATGGGCCATGTCTGCCTGAAACAGAGATGTTTGCCGACCCGTTGCAATGTGATCCGGACATTCGATCATTTCTCAGACCTTCCTCATCTTCCGCAGGCTGCACGATGTGTTCGCATTCTACATAAAGCAGATCGATAAATTGTCGTCACGCTCTTGCGAACACGGAAGGCTCATACCAAAAGGTCTGCGGAGCCAGCGTTTACCCGGAAAGTTCTGTTCATGTTGAAGAACGACCCCAAAATGTCTTACCGCGTTCAGGGTGAAGAGCTCGATATCGCTGACATTCTGGCTCAAACCGAAGGCACTATGCTGGAAGGTCCGCCCCGCGACGAACTTGTTGTCATCATGGCAGGCGGTCTGGGGTCGCGCATGTTGCCGCTGACGCGTGACCTGCCCAAGCCGCTCGTCCCGATTGCGGGCAGGCCAATGCTTGAGCACATCATGTGTCAGATGATCCGGCAGGGGTTTGGCAAGTTCCAGTTTTCCGTGCGCCATATGGCCAATCAGATTGCTGACCATTTCAAAGACGGCGCGCAATGGGGGGTCGAGATTGGCTATATCGAAGAGCCCGAGCCGCTTGGAACGGCCGGAGGGCTTTCTCTGCTCAATCCGGTGCCAGACACACCACTGATTGTTGCCAACTCTGATCTGATTACGGATCTGGATTACCGGCGCGTTCTGGCATCACATGAAACAACAGGTGCCTTGCTGACAATGTGTACGCGTGAGGCCGTTTTCGAAGTTCCCTATGGCGTGATCGAACAGGTCGGGGCGCGTGTCGTTGGTGTCGAAGAGAAGCCGACCCAATCCATCACGATCAGCGCAGGCATGTATGCGCTTTCGCCTGATGCGCTGGGCAGGATGAAACATGGCGAAGTGATCGATATGCCCGATTTTATCCAGCGACTGATCAATGATGGCGAGCACGTCTCGGCAGTGGCCATTGAAGACAAATGGGTCGATGTGGGGCGCCGGGCGAATTATCAGGCTCTGCTCGAACATCTCGACACACAGAAGGCAGGCGATATCGCATGAAGTTGATACTGGCGCGGCATGGCAACACATTCGGTCCGGGCGATACGCCAGTATGGGTGGGCGCGCGCGAAGATTATCCGCTCGTCGAGCGCGGCCTGGAACAGGCACGGGAGCTGGCTGGCGCGCTGATCTCTGCAGATCTGGCGCCAAGCCGGATCATTGCAGGCCCGCTCAAGCGGACACGTTTGGGCGCTGACATTATTGCCGAACAAACGGGTTTTTCAGGCACGGTCGAAATAGATGACCGTCTGACCGAGATTGATTACGGGGCCTGGGGTGGCAAGTCTGACGATGAGATCGTAGCGATGTATGGCAAAGACGCGATCCATGACTGGCGTGAGCATTCGGTGCGTCCCCCGAAGGCGGACTGGTCGCCGACGGAAGAGACGCTACGAACAAATGCGCTTGCTGTTTTGGAGAGCGTCAGGGCAGACTCTGCCGAGGCTGACAATGTGCTGATCGTCACCTCGAACGGAATACTCCGTTTCTATCATGCTGCGCTTTATGCCGGGCAGAAGAATCCACCGCCGGGAAAGGTGAAAACCGGGCATCTGGGCATGGCAGAGCTTCGAAATGGCACGTTCGAACCTCTTTGCTGGAACCTTGCGCCGAAGGATATCCTTTCCATCTGACGGAAATGCCTCTTAATACCGAAACCATGACAGACAATAATGATCGCATTCTGTCCGCTCTGCGCCGGACCATTCAGCTCGAAGTCGATGGACTGAACCAGCTTGAGGAGAGCCTGGGGGACGAGGCCGTCTCAGTTGTCCGGCTGATCGCTGGTCTTGAGGGACGACTGGCGTGTGTGGGTGTGGGCAAATCAGGCCATGTCGCGCGTAAAATCGCCGCGACGCTCGCATCGACGGGCACGCAAGCCTATTTCGTACATCCCTCTGAGGCCAGTCATGGCGATCTGGGCATGATTTCCACGATGGACGCTGTGCTGGCATTGTCGAAATCCGGCGAAACGAAAGAACTTTCCGATCTGATCGCCTATTGTCGCCGGTTCTCTGTCCCGCTGATTGGTATGACGATGGAAGCGGATAGTGCGCTGGGGCGTGCCAGCGATCATCTGCTGAAAGTGCCGAACGCGAAAGAAGCCTGTGGCGAGACGCGCGCGCCAACCACATCCACAACACTGATGATGGCGCTAGGTGATGCCTTGGCAGTGGCTCTGATTGAAGAACGCGGCTTCACGGCGGAAGATTTCAAGCGATATCATCCGGGAGGATCACTTGGTGCGGCGCTGACGGGCGCTCACGAGATCATGCACACCGGGGACGCCTTGCCGCTCGTGCCTTTGGGTACATCCGTTCCGGACGCCGTTGCCGAGATGAGCGCCAAGCAATTTGGCTGTGTTGGCATAGTAACGGATGAAGGCGCTCTTGCAGGGATCATCACCGATGGTGATTTGCGTCGGCACCTGACGGCTGATCTACCGTCGAAATCAGTCGATGAGATCATGACCGCCAATCCACTCTCCATTGAGGGAGATGAACTGGCTGCCAATGTGCTGCGCCTGATGACGGGTGGTCAGCGAAAACTCACGCAGATCTTCGTGGTCGAGAATGGCAAGCCGATTGGCTTCATTCACATGCACGACTTGCTCAGGATTGGCGTGTCCTGACCCTTATTTAAATTCGACCCGTTCCTGACTGAAGAAAAAGAGCGACTCGGTATTCTTGTCGATCTGGGAGGCGTCGGTTGAGAGCAGGGTACGCATGGCCTGTTTGCGCTCTTCAAGGCCATAGAGGAAATCGCGCTCAATGAGATCTTTCGTGCCTGCAGCATCGACCTGATTCTTGATTTCGGCAAACAGCTCGACCGAGCCTGCAAGTGAAATGGCCTCATAGGCAATCTTGCTGGCAATCTTCTGATCGATATTCTGATAGGCGAGCTGGTCGAACATGGTTTCCTTGCTCTTGCAGATGTAATCGACCTCTTCGCGGTATTGCGGATGCCGCAGATAATAATTCTTGAACGACATCATTTCCTGATCAATCAAGGCAATAGACGCATCACTTAAACCGTCATGTACGATGATAATGTCGATGTCAGATCCATTGACCATCTCGCCAATCGCGGCAACTTCGCGCGGCTCGCGGTGGGCCAGGAAATAGGCGATGTCGCCGGCAAGAAACGCGCACATCAAATGGTGCTCGTCGCGTGGAATTTTTCGCATGATCTGGCGCAGAATGTTTCTGGCGATCTGTGTTTTCTCCATCGAGACGACCCGATGATGATTGGACAGAGTAACTTGTCGATCAATCACACGCTCTCGCTGTCCGGGTGTTGAAAACAGGGTGAAAGAGAGAAAGTCGCGCAGAATGGATGGGCTGAGCCGGATCGAATCTTCGCGCGTGATATCGTAGCGCAGATAATATCTTGAAAAATGCGAAATCAGGATCTCATCGCAGGTGAAGCAGGCTTGCCAGAGCTGAAGATAGTTTCGATCAGAATGGTGTTCGACCAGTTCCTTGCCGAGCATCGGGCCATTGCGATTGATGCTTTCGACCACTGCGGAATGAAGTTCTTCAAGATAGGTCATGATCGATTGCCTCTCACGGTTCGCCTGATAGGGGATAAACCATGATTCATCTAAAATCAGACTAAGCAGTCCTTGCGGAATTCATGTTTCAAGGCGGCGCGGTCTGGACGGCGAATGCCCCCATCGCCTAGATGGGAGCAAAGAGGGAGCCTTGATGGTGGAAACGCCATTCTTTTCAGTCATTATCGTGAATTATAATGGCGGGGATTATCTGCAGATGGCTGTGGATTCCCTCGAGCATCAGACATTCCGAAATTTCGAAACCTGGATCGTCGACAATGATTCCAGCGATACCTCCATGGAGCTTCTGGATTTGTCCCGACACGACAACGCCCAGGTGATCATGGCGGGACGCAATACCGGATTTGCGGAAGGCAACAACATTGCCGCGCGGCGTGCGGCCGGGGAATGGATTGTGCTGCTGAACTGCGATGCGACGGCTGAACCCGACTGGCTGGAGGTGCTGAACAAGGCCATCCACGATTATCCCGACACCGCCATGTTTGCCTCAACCCAGTTGCGCATGGATGATCCGACGCAAATGGATGGGGCAGGGGACAGCTATACCGTCTATGGCTTTGCCTGGCGGGGCGGTTATCTGCAGCCAGATTCTACCCGCCCGGCATTGGGCGAGTGTTTCAGCCCATGCGGCGCCAGCGCAGCTTACCGGCGTGATGTGTTTATGGAAGTCGGCGGTTTTGAGGAGCGCTTCTTCTGCTACATGGAAGATGTCGAGCTTGCCTTCCGGCTTCGAATGCTTGGCGAACATTGCCTGTTTCTGCCGCATGCTGTTGTGCACCATAAAGGGGGCGGGCTCTCAGGTGAGAAAAGCGAGTTTTCGGTGGTGCACGGCGCGCGAAACCGTGTCTGGACCTATGTCGGAAACATGCCCGCACTCCTCCTGATTCTGACCTTGCCGATGCATGCTTTGCTAACGCTCTACCTGTTGGTGTGGTATGCGAGAAAACCCTTTGGCCGCTATGTCTGGAAGGGTTTGAAGCTTGGCCTGGCCGATGCGTGGAATTTCCGAAAGAGCCGGAAAAGTTTTCGTAAAAACAGGAAGGTTTCACTCTGGAAGCTTGCCCAATCCATGACCTGGAATCCATTCAGAATGTCCAGTCGCAAGCCAGATGTCAGACCTTTGCGCTCTGAAACCAAAATTACATCCAAAACTGGTTGATTGTTCCTGCGAGAACCTGTTTGTTGGGCGTCTGCTCAAAGGGCGAGAGAAGGGGAACCAGGATGCGCATCATTCCTGGCATTTTGTGTGGTGGGTCAGGGACACGGTTGTGGCCTGTTTCGAGAAGTCGGTCTCCGAAGCAATTACAAAAGCTGATCGGTGAACGATCATTGCTCGCTGATACCGTGCATCGCCTTGTTTCTCATCCCGATTGTGAGCCGCCCGTTTTGATTTGCGGTGCAGCTTACGCGGACGAAATAGAGCATCAGATGGAGCTGGAAGACGTTCCGCTTTCGGCTTTGCTGATTGAGCCAATGGGGCGCGATACAGCCGCCGCATCCGCCGTTGCCGCCCATTGGGCAAAAGGCAAAGGCGAGGAGCTGGGAGAGCAGACCGTCTTGCTTCTTCTGCCTGCGGACCACCATATCGGCGACATCGCTGCCTTCCACAAAGCGATTAGCGAAGCCAGCGCTTCCGCGCTCCATGGATTGATTTCTACACTCGGTATCGTGCCTGACGCGCCTGAAACCGGCTTTGGCTATATCCGCCGGAACGAAACCAAACTCGACGGTCTTGAAAGCTATATGGTGGCGGAATTCGTTGAGAAACCACCGCTTGAGAAAGCCAAGGAATATCTGGCCAGTGGTGAATATGCCTGGAACTCAGGTATGTTCGCGTTCACGCCAGAAGTTTTCCTGTCTGAACTGACCGCTTTTGAGCCCGAAATCGCCGAGAAATCACACGAAGCGTTCGAGACGGCTATCCGGCGCCGGGATGACGGGCGCCCTGAACGGGTGGCGTTCCGAAAGGGCGATTTCGAAATTATTCCAAAAAAATCCATCGATTTCGCCGTCATGGAGCACACGCAGAAAGCCTGCATGGTGCCTGCGGATATCAATTGGAGTGACGTGGGCAGTTGGTCCGCCCTTCATGAGATCGGCAAGAAAGACGAAAATGGCAACGTAACCGACGGACATGTGGTTCTGCACAACACTGAACATTGTCTGATCCGCACGTCCGGCGACAGGGTTGTGGCGACCATCGGCCTTAAGGATATGGCCGTGATCGACACAGCGGATGCTGTGCTGATCTGCCCGCTCGACCAGGTGCAGGATGTCAAGAAAATCCACACGCATCTGAAGGACACAGATCACCCAGCAGCGGAAGACCACCCGAACCAGAAAAAAACCAACATCTCGATCGCGCAGAATTGGGCCGAAGACTGGCTCATGCAGAAGGCGCTGCCTTATTGGGCGCGTTTCGGCGCTGACACGGAATGTGGTGGCGTCTTCGAAGCGTTGGATATGAACGGCCAGCCACTACCTGACCTCGTTAAACGGACCCGCGTGCAAGCCCGCCAGGCCTACGTTTTTGCGCATGCTGCGCTGCTTGGCTGGGACGGCGCGGAAGACGCGATGCAGGTGCCGCTCCAGTTCATGCTTGATCATGCCTATAAGGGTAAGGGTCGCTTTGTTCATACTCTGGCGCGTGATGGCAGTGTTCTGGAAAGCCATTTCGACACTTATGATCATGCCTTCATTCTTTTTGCGCTGGCTTATGTCTACCAGGTCACCGGGGACCCAAAACATAAAGATCTGGCGTTTGAGGTGTTGGACTTCCTTGAACAGGACATGGCTCACCCAGCTGGCGGTTTTGTTGAAACCATGCCGGCGAATGGCAGCCCGCGTCGCGCCAACCCGCATATGCATCTGCTTGAGGCGGCGTTGGCCTGGATGGAGCTTCATGGGAATGACCGCATGGAAGGACTTGCGACCAGCATGTCTGACCTTTTCGAAAAGCACTTCCGCAAAGCGGGTCTTCTGAGAGAGCATTTCAGTGATGATCTGAAATCTTTGCCGGAAGATGTACCTGAAACGCTGCTGGCACTCGAGCCAGGCCATCTTTGTGAATGGTCCTATCTGCTGGACAACTACACCCGGCAAACAGGTATCAAGCTCGAAACCAAAGCCACAATGAACGCGTTTGTCGAGGCTTATGGACGTTCAAGTTCAACGGGTCTGCAACTCGACCATATCGGGATTAATGGCTATCCATTGGATACGCCGACCAGTCGTCTCTGGCCGCAAACCGAGTATATTCGCTGGAAGCTGACAGTGGGCAGCGCGCATAATGATGATCGCGCCTTCGATATGCTTCACCGCGTACGCAAACATTATCTGACGTTTGATGGCGAAGAGACCGGGTATTGGAAGGATCAGCTGAGCTATGATGGCGAGTTGCTGTCTGACACCTCACCGGCCAGTACATTTTATCATCTGATGACCTGTATCGCGACGCTTCTGAAACGCTGAGATCGTGTAAAACAGGCCAAAAAACAAAGAGCCCGGCGAAATCGCCGGGCTCTTTGTTTTGTGAAACGATGATCCGAATTATTCGGTTGGCATCGTCCATTTCGGATCGGCGTCATAAACGCGATGGACAGCCTTCATGGCGGCCAGCGCATGGGCTGACGTTCCGGTGTGGATTTCACCTTCACCGCGAAGCGCGGACATGAATTCGTCCATCTCCATTTCCCACGATTTGTCCCCATTAAACGTCGTCGTGGTTTCAGATGGATTTTCTTTCGGGCAACCCGTTGAATCGAGCTCGACCGTCGAAACGATCAGTTTTTCAGGTGCGTAGCTCATGGAGTTGGAGAGGATACCTGACAGATCGAGGAAACCCTTCTCCATCATGATCTCAAGCTTGAACGTGTGGCGCCATTGCGTAGCCGAAGAGTGCAGTGACGCCATCTGACCTGCATTGTTTCGCATGATGGCAAAAGCATTGTCTTCTACGGCGACGTTCTTCCAGTAGGATTTTCCAATCATGGACACGACGTCTTCAAACTCGCCGCACATATAGTGGAACAGGTCGATCATGTGGATACCCTGATCAATCAGGATACCACCGCCGGATTTGGAGAATTCGTTGCGCCATTGCTTTTCGTAGTTCGATCCACCGGCTTTGCCGTAAACGCCCCGCAGCCACAGAATTTCACCCAGCTCACCTGTCTCAATGATCTTCCGAGCTTCCATGACAGAGGCGTGGTAGCGATGGTTGAAACCGAATTTCAGATGCTTGCCGGGATTGCGGGCCTCAGCGGCACAGATTGCTTCAATGTCTGCAACGTTTCGGCCGGGCGGCTTCTCGCTGAAAACATGCATGCCCTTGTCAAGCGCAGTGCAGATGGCATCCGGAATCTGCTCATTGGTGGAGCAGACAATGACGGCATCAAGGTCGAGTTCCAGCATGTCCTTCCAGTCCCTGAAGGTCTGGAAGTCGCAATCGCTCAGATCGGAGTAGGGATCAGACGCCGCAACGAGCGTTGTATCGGCGTGATCCAGAAGCGTGTTGTGCCGGATACGGCCCATCTTGCCGTATCCAACGATTCCAAATTTGAATTTGCTCAAAATGGTTTCTCCGATCGGAGCGAATGTCTTGTGCGGAGGTGGATCAGTTCGGCGGGTACTCAGCCTGACCGATAACCAGATCGATCACCGACATCATCCAGAACTGGTGAACCGTTTCGATGATGTTGTAGGCGCGGCTGTCGGCCCAAAGGTTTACGTCACCCATCTGGCGAAGCGGGTTGTCCGGGCTCATGGCGGTACATGTGGAAACGGACATACCCATCGCCTTGGCCTGGTCCACAGCGTTCAGAACGTTGCGAGACGAGCCTGAAGATGAAATCGCAACGAGCGTGTCTTCTGGTTTGCCCTGAATGCGAACCGCATGAGCGATCCAGTTTTCAAAGCCATAGTCGTTTGCAAGACAGGTGATCTGTGCGCCATCGTTGAAGCAGGCAGCAGGAATGCCGCCATTTTTGCCAAGGTCGATTGCGAGGTGCGACGCGATACCGGCGGAACCACCATTACCGATAAAGATAACCTTGCCACCCTTGGCGTCAGCTTCTGCCCAAAGATCGCGCACTTTCGTGATCTCGGCGATGCGTTGCTCGTCGAGTTTGGTGAACTCAGCCAGACGACCGAAATAATCTGTCAGAAATTCTGATGGATTGACGTCTGAAATACCAGTTCCTGCTGCCATTTTACTGCTCCGTTATGTTTGGAACGTGTGTCCCCATGAAACCTGTCTTACGCGCCGTATTTCGGCCCGTCGCCAAGGAAGGCGAGCATTGCTTCAGCGATGTCCATGTCTTCCTGACGTTTGATGATGTGCCCGGACCAGCGGTCCAGAGATTTGATGCCGACATTTCCTGAATATGTCGCGCACTTGCCGGATTTCTTGGCCTCAAGAAAAAGCGGTGCGCGCCAGGCAGACAATGTCCAGGTGATCCGTTGAACCGGCGTCAGCTCTTGCGAGTTTGTCTTTTCGTCGAGCGTGAAATTGATCGGCTTGCCATCCAGGGCACATTCGATCTGTTCTTCAACGCAGCTCAGTACAGTGTCGTAGTCAGAATTCTCTGTGAATTCAACGAATTCACGGATGAGTTCAGATGAGCAAAGCGGAGAAATCGAGTGGACCTGGTAAAGACGGTCGCATTCATTCTTCTCGAGGAAGTCTTCAATGAAGTCTTCCGAGGTGGCTACCGAATTCCCCAAATGTTCAGGGCGTTGATAGAATTCACCGCCAACAGCTTCGGCGTGTTCCTTGAATTCAATGTTTTCGGAATTGATGATCACCCGATCGAAAACGCCAGCATCCTGGCAGCGACGGACGGCCCGTTGAATAAGCGGAATGCCATTCAGAGGAATGAGATTCTTCTTCTTCAGCCTCTGAGAGCCCATCCGGGCAGGTATCATTGCAATTTTCACAACCACCCCACTTTACGCAACACCCTTGAGCGGGTTGTTATCGCAACGCAGCACTGGCGGCAAGACCCTTAAACGAGCTCGCAAAGCCTGTTTGAAGGTTTGTCAATCTGGTCAGAAAAAAGGGCAGCATCCTGTTTGGCTTGATGGGTTATTGTGCATTTGTGAGTCGCGCTCACAGAAAGGCGTGAGTTATGCGAATATTGATGATCGGACATGTCGCGGAACGCACTGGCGCACCGATAAGCCTGCTACAAATGGCGGAGGCCTTTCAGGCGTCTGGTCACGGTATCCGGTTCGGATTGCGTCGAGGTGGCCCACTTGAGGCGGACTACGAGCAGATCGCGCCCTGTTACGTGATGCGTCGCCCGCCTTTTGAATTGTCTCCGCAGGATATAGTGCGAACCGCAAGACGGTACGATCCGATCATGGCCTTGAAATGCCAGCGGAACCCCGAAAGACCGTTCTGCCTGACGCAGGCTGATTGCGACAGGCGGGGCGCTTGGCTGAAGGCGATCCGGAAATGGCAGCCAGACTGGATTTACGTCAACACAAGCCATTGCGGTGATCTGGTCGAGCCACTTCTTGCCATGAATATCCCTATTGTGACCCATGTCCGGGAAATGGGGGATGTTCTCAACGCGCTGGACAAACGGCGGCAGCATATATTCCTTGAGCGAACAGATCTGTTTCTGGCGGCGTCAGCGCCCGTTCGCGATGCCCTAGTGGCGCTGGGTGTTGCTCCCGCCAGAATATCGATCGAAGAGCCTGCCATGAACTTTGATCGTGCAGACGATCCTGCAAGCCATGATCAGTCCGATATTGATGCTGCGCTCGAAATCATGCCCTCAGATCGACTTATCATTGGTGTTGGGACGGTTTGTGATCGCAAAGGTACCGATTTGTTTGTGGAAGCTTGCATAGCAGCACTAAAATCGTGTGATCAAAGCGAGAGTATCCAGTGTCGCTGGTTCGGCAGAGCTGAAGGCGGCACACTCGTCAGCGTTCTGAGACGGCGCGTCGCCGAGTGCGGTTTGGCTGACCGGATTAAGCTTGCAGACGAGCGCCCGGATCTTAGGCCGGTCTATGCGCGCGCAGATCTTCTCCTGATGACATCCCGAGAGGATCCAAATCCGCGCGTCGTGATGGAGATGGCGGCGGCGGGCAAACCCACGCTGTCCTTTGATGAAAACGGTGGCGCGCCTGAGTTTATCCGAAAATATCGTGCCGGTGAGCTTGTACCGAACATGAATGTCGTTGACATGGGCCATAGGGCCGTTGCGATGTTGAAAGCAGGCCCAAGGAGAGACGTTGAACTCCGCCAGCGCGTACGTGCGGGGCGGGATGTTCACAATAGCGCTGAACGGATATTACAGAAGGCCAGAGACATCGGCCAGCCATCCGATGGAAACTAGTATTTTGGGAGTTGGGGTTTGAGTGCCAGGATCGAATTGAATGATGTGGGCGTGGACTTTCTTGTCCACAACCGGGCTGTGAAGGCAACCAATGAGGCCGTGTCCAAAATTGATTCCGGGTCGACTGGCGCAAATTTCAGAAAAATCGGCAAACGTTATGTCGCCGCGGCTCTTGATGGCATCTCAATGAATCTCGAAGAGGGAGACCGGGTTGGTCTGGTAGGCCACAATGGATCCGGCAAGACAACGCTATTACAGGTGCTGTCCGGCACGCTGGAGCCAACGCGAGGCAATGTGCGTATTGTGGGGCAGATCGCCTCGCTCATGTCGACAACATACGGATTTGATCAGACGCTTACGGGGCGGGAAAATATTCCCCGGCGCGCGCTGATGATGTGTATTCCGCAGAAAACCATCGAAAAGAAAGTCGATGACATCATCGAATTTTCTGAGCTTGGCGCTTTTATAGACATGCCCATGTCGACCTATTCGGCAGGTATGCGGGCCCGGCTTGGTTTTGCGATTACCACCGCTGTCGATGCCGATATCATTCTGATGGATGAGTGGATTGGTGCGGGTGATGCCAGGTTCGCAAAACGGGCTCAGGAACGACTGAAAACAACACTGGAGCGGAGCAGCATTCTGGTGCTGGCCAGTCATAAGGCAGGGCTTCTGAAGCGTACCTGCAACAAGATTTGTGTGATCCATAAGGGACAGAAGATCGCTTTTGGGGGAACAGACCTGCTGGATAAATATGCCGATTACCTCACGCGTCGGCCAAAGGATCAGAGACCGATCACGGAATTCGATGAGCACTTCGCTTCGGAAAGTGACAGTTGAGTGCTCGATCAAACCGATTGCCTGTTGCGTTTCGCGGCATAACAACCGACTCTCGACATAGACGCGAACAGTAGGAAGGCTGAAACGAATGCGGTACCTGTTTGTACTGGTGCTCGGCGTGGTTGCAGGTAGCGTCGCTTCTTTCTATCTCGACAGGCATCCACAGTTCCGGCCGAAAATCGATGACGCTATTGGCATGGTCGAAAAGCCTTTGGCTGATGCGGCGACAACACCCGAGCGTGTGTTTCAGTCCGTACTGGCCATCAACGCGATCAAGCCATGCTTTTCTCGCAATCCTTCATTTGATCTCCAGCCACCTGTCTGGGAGGCGAGGACCCCGTTTGGGCCAGCAACTCAGGCAAGACAGGCCGAACGTCCCTATCCTGACCTGCAAAAGATGCCGGGACTGGTGAAAATTGAACAGATTCTGTCGGCGAGCGGGTCTCAGCGTCACCATTGCGCGGGCACGCGCATTTCCGAACATTGGTTTCTCACCGCTGCGCACTGTATTCGAATGCGGGGCATGGCGGCCAAGGTGATCGATATGGTGATTATCGACCCTGGCGAGGATGTCATGCAGCCCGAAACGAAGATCGTACCCGTCACAGGGGCGATCTGTCATGCGGCATGGTATTCCGAGACAGGCAAGTTCGACGATGATATCGCGTTGGTGCATGTCAGCGACGTTTCGGGGCTCGGGAGCGTCAAAACCGCAACCCTCGATTCAGGCGCTGCACCTTTGCCTAAAGAAGTCTACCAACAAGCCTATTTCGCCGGCTGGGGAAAAAACGGACGGAACCGATTTTTGCAAGGGGGTGATCTTACGATTACTACGATTGGCGAGACGTTCATTCTGGGCGACAACAAAGGCGAATTCGCCCCCTGTGTGGGCGATAGCGGGGGCCCGCTCTACGTTGAGAATGATGGCCATCCCCGCGTCGTGGGCGTGTTGTCATCGGTGACAAGTGATTCCTGTCCACCATTTGATCGGGCGTTTTATACCCGAGTCAAAACGCTTGAGGGTTGGATCAGAACCGCCATGAAACTTTGCCGTCAGAATGAGACGTTTGTCTGTGATGCCATTGAAACCGAGACCTGATCCATGGCTGAAAAAAAAGAAATAGCACTGGAAAAACGAGAAGCCGAAGCGGGCCGCCTGTTCTCACCGTCTTCGGCCCGAAATCGACAACCGATTGTGGATGCTTTCGAGACGCTGGGACTCACTGAAGGCCGCGTTCTGGAAATCGGCTCGGGCACTGGCGAACATGCTGTTGCGTTGTTGAAGGCGTATCCGGGGCTGAGCTGGACCGCATCCGACCCTGACACTGCGTCCAGACAGAGTTGCAGGGCTTGGGCGGTTCACGAAAACCTCCAAGATCGCATGGATGTGCGGGAGATCAATATTCTCAAGCCGGACTGGGCGGAACCGCTATCAGGGTTCGACCTGATTTACTGTGCGAATGTCATCCATATTTCGCCAGTCGAGGTGATGAAAGGCATTCTGAGCCATGCACCTGACATACTGACGCCAGCAGGACATGTTGTTTTCTACGGACCGTTCCGACGGAACGGCGTGTTCCACGCCGAAGGCAATGCAAGTTTTGATGTCAGCCTGAAACAGCGTGACCCCAGCTGGGGCGTTCGGGATCTGGAACTCGACCTTATCCCAGAGGCCGGGAAAAATGGGCTGAGCCTGAAACGCGTACTGGATATGCCGGCAAACAATACGATTGTTGAGCTTAGCCGAGCCTAGTTGTCGGCAACAATTTCAGCAATCCGGCTCTCAAGTCTCGGCTTGTTGAACCCTGAAATAAGCTCACCATTCACAAAGAATGCCGGAGTGGCGTTCGCACCGTACTTGCGAGCCTCGTCACGAACATCCTGAATATAATCAAGGGTTTCTGCCGATTCCATATCCTTGCGCAGACGGGTGACATTCAGGCCAATTTCCCTGGCCAGTTCCTCAATCCGCTCATCGGTCAACGTATTGCCGGCCTGACGCATCATTTTCTGGTGAAGCTCGAGGTATTTTCCCTGCTTCTTGGCCGCGACGGCTGCAAAGGCTGCCTGTCGTGACTGTTCGGACAGGATAGGCAGTTCTTTCATGATGACCTGCACATTTCCCGAGTCAGCCTGCTCCATGACCCAGTCCAGGGATGATTTGCAGTATCCGCAATTATAGTCGAAAAATTCAACAATCGTCACAGGCGCATCGTCTGCTCCGATGCGTGGATCCCGCGGGTCTGATGCCAGATCCTTGCTGATTTCTATGGTTTCGCGATCAGCCAGTACGTCGAGTGCTTCAATGATGATTTCTGGATTTTCGAGCATGTACGCCCGAATGATCTTTTCAACGTCTTCCCGGCTCTGGGCTGTAGAAGGGACACTGCTTGCCGTTTCTGATGGTGCGCTTTCAGCATTCTGATTGCAGGCAGCCAGAGCGATGGACAGCATGGCAGACAAGGAAAGAATGGCTGGACGATGAAACATGTGTACCTCGGTATTGGCTGATTTGCACAGGTCTAGCCGCGACGGCCATTCATTTGAATATCAAGACTGCAAATTTTCGTAATATCTGATGCTCGGATATACGCGCCGCTGTCTCGTTTAAGTTCGCGTGCTGCCCGTACTGAGAAGTTCAGTGCCCGCTCACAATTATTCAGATTGAAAGCCTGCTCTGCCGTCGCCAGCATAGCTTCGCCCCTGCGCCCCTGTTGTTCGCGAACCACGGAAAGCTTGTACCAGGCGAAGGCGTTTGCTGGTTCCCGCACCGTGGCGATGGAAAGCAGATCAGCCGCTTCTTCAAGATCCCCTTCCTGCCCACGGTCGGCCAGCGACACAGCGAGGTTCAGCATGAAGAGGGGCTGTTGCGGTTCGTGGGCCAAGGCCTTCCGGTTTGGTTCGACAGCTTCAGAAATCATGCCGCTTTCATAGTAAATCTGTGCAAGGAGCTCATGAAAATAAGGGTTTTCAGGTTCCTCGGCTACCAGCGACTCGGTTTCGGCAATAGCTGTCGCGGTGAAATTGTTTTGTAGGGCCGAAATCGCACGGGCATAGCGCGCCGGTATTGAATTGTCCGATTTCGGATATCGGGCATCAACTTCACGCTGATAGGAAAGAAAGCCGATCAGCTTGGCCTTCATCCGCTCCAGTTTTTCGATATCTTCTGCGGAATCGGGAACATCGGTCAGACCAGACTTTTCAATGCCGGTTCTCAGTGCTTCGATACGGTCTGACGACAAAGGGTGGGTCCGGAAGAATTTGTAGCGCTCCTGATTGTTCGCCAGTTCATAATCACGAAATTCTTCGAAGAATTCGAGCAGACCACGCGGAGAACGTCCGGTTTCCTTCATATAACGCAAAGCGGCCTGATCGGCGCTGGCCTCCACGACGCGCGAGTGCTGAGCGAAATTCAGATAGCCAAATTGTTGTGAACTCGCGATCAGCGCAGCACCGGCATCACCGGCACCGGCCGCAATCGCCAAAATACCAAGACCAATTGACAAGAGTGCAGGGCGTCCGGCAACGCGGATGTCTTCCGCACGTCTCGCCGGGTGGCGTCCCTCAATATGGCCGGTCTCGTGTGCGATGACGCCGATCAATTGTGACGGAGATTTCGCGGCGGTGATCAGGCCGGTATGAAGATACATATTGTTGGAATCGGTGACGAAGGCATTCAGGGAATCGTCATTGACGATGTGAATGTTGATTTCGTGTGGATTCAGTCCCGCGGCTTCCATGATCGGATCAGAGTAATCGCGCAGATATGCTTCGATCTCAGCATCGCGGATGAGACCCTGAGCATGGGCGGTTGCGACACCGGTGGTCATCAGTGCCAGACAGGTAACAACGAATTGGACGGCAGGTTTCAAAAACACAAAATAACTCCCTACGTCCGCCCCCTGATACAAATAAGCATAAATTGAACGCAGGTGCGAGACGATTTACTGTCACGCACCTGCGATATGGATTAAATATCCGTGAGGTCAGCCCGCGCTACGCTTCTGCCACCAGCCGCGTTTGATGGTTTTGGGCTTCTCTGTTTCCGGCAATTCTTCAGGTTCTGCTTCGGTTTCAGCCTCAGCTTCAGCGGTGGCCGTTTCTGCTTCGACTGTTTCAGCAGCCACCGGCTCAACTGGAGCGACCTCCTCAGCTTCTGGTGCGGCTGCAGGAACAGCTGCTTCCGGCTCTTCAGTGGTGCCAGCCTCATCGATAGCGATCACGTCAATTTCAGGACTTTCGGACACAGTTTCAGTCGACAGGTCGATTTCGACGGCACCTTCCTCTTCAGAGTCAGAAGGTGTCTCCGGCACAGCCTGATCGGCAGACTCAGTCGGAGCGGTTTCTTCCGGCTCAACCGCAATCGGCGTGGCCTTGATCTCGGCATCCTCGCCAAGCAGGCTGACAACATCTGAAGCGGTCGCATCCAGGACGGCTCCGCCGTCTTCTGTTACCGTTTCATCATTCAGTTCAACAATGTTCGGCGTGTTGTCACGACGGCGGCGGCGGCCACCGCGACGACCGCGACGGCGACGTTTTCTTGAGCCGCCTTCATCACCTGAATCATCCTTGTCGGAGACCAGGTCGACAGGGCCATTATTGTCGGACTCATCTGTTTCTGTTGGATCGTCCAGCACGCTCAGGTCAGATGATGGTTTGTCAGAGCGCGAACCACGGCGGCGGCGGCGTGAATTTCCGGATTTCTCCTGGATGTTCTCCGTTTCGACATCGTCATCCTCCGGTTCCGGTGGGCGAGGACGTTGTTTGTACGGAATCGGTTTCGGCGCTTCGACGATCTTCCCGTCAGCGTTTTCAACCCGAATTTCGAAGTCGCCATTCAGAAGGTCTGACCGGGCCGCAATCTGAAGGTTCAGATTGTGACGTGCCTCAAGTTCAGAAAGGTTCCGCCGCTTTTCATTCAGCAGGAACAGAATCACTTCGGTCGGTGCCTGCGCTTCCACCTTGCCGCCATCGAGACCGGCACAGCGGTTTTCAATTGCGCGGAGCAGGTGGAGAGCAGATGACTCGACTGACCGGACATGACCTGTGCCATGACAGTGTTCACAAGGGTCAGAACTGGAATCGAGCACGCCTGCGCGTCGGCGCTGACGTGAAATTTCCATCAGGCCAAACATGGAAATCTTGGCGTTCTGCACGCGCGCCCTGTCGTATTTCAGACAGTCCTTCATCTTGCGTTCGACGGCGCGATTGTTCTTGCTCTCCTCCATATCAATGAAGTCGATCACAACCAGGCCGGCAAGGTCGCGAAGGCGCATCTGGCGACAGGCTTCTTCAGCCGCTTCCAAATTGGTTCTCAGCGCCGTTTGTTCGATATTGCGTTCGCGGGTCGATTTGCCGGAGTTGACGTCAATGGCCACCAACGCCTCGGTCTGGTGGATCACCAGATAGCCGCCGGATTTCAGGTTCACGACAGGAGAGAAAATATTGTCGAGCTGGGTTTCGACACCATAATCGGAGAACACAGGCGAATCTGCCTTGTGTTGCCTGATCTTCTTGGCGTGGCTCGGCATGAGCATTTTTGCGAGATCTTTTGCTTCGCGATAGGCGTTCTCGCCATCAACAACGACCTGTTCGATATCCTTGTCGTAAAGATCGCGCATCGCGCGGTGAACCAGTCCGGCTTCCTGATTGATCAGGCACGGCGCAACAGATGACAGCGTCAGTTCACGGATTTTGCTCCACAAACGGATCAGATAATCGAAATCACGCTTGATCTCGGTTTTTGTCCGCTTTGCACCGGCCGTCCGGACGATCAGACCCATGCCTTCAGGTACGTTCAGCTCAGCAACGATCGTCTTCAGACGCTTACGGTCTGCGGCGTTGGTGATTTTGCGCGAAATGCCGCCACCGCTTGGGGTGTTCGGCATCAGAACGCAGTAACGCCCGGCGAGCGACAAATAGGTCGTCAGGGCAGCGCCTTTGGTGCCACGCTCTTCCTTGACCGCCTGAACCAGCATGATCTGGCGGCGGCGAATGACTTCCTGAATTTTGTATTTCTTCTGCGAAGGGGACGGCGCGCGTGAGCGGGATTCACGATCATCATCGTCTGAATCCTCGTCATCATCGACGTCTGGTCCTGGTCCGGACTGAGCGGCCTCGGCAAGCAGGGCTTCGCGATCGGACTGCGGCAGTTGATAATAGTCCGGGTGAATTTCGCTGAACGCTAGAAAACCGTGACGGTTGCCGCCGAAATCGACAAATGCCGCCTGCAGCGATGGTTCTACCCGGGTAATTTTGGCGAGGTATATGTTACCTCTTAGTTGTTGTCTCTTGGCACTCTCGAAATCAAAGTCGTCGACTTGTCCTCTATCGACCACGGCAACCCGGACTTCCTCCGGGTGGACCGCGTCGATCAACATCATTTTCGTCATTCAATATAATCCTGCTGCACAGGCTGGGTCTCCGCGCGTCGGTATGCGACGGCTTGCGGTCAGCCCGGTTGTGTGAACTGTTGAGATAGGATTTGCGGACGGCGTGAGGCGAGGTCCATGTCATTATGGATAGCGTTGCCATCAGTACCGATTCCCAAACTCTTCTTTCGAAATCGCGGTGGTGGATCATGGCCTTCCCAACCGCGCAATTCATTTCCGACTCTGCATTTTTGTCAGAGCAATAGATACACTGCCTAAACTCTACAGAAAAATAAAGCAAAAAGACGAAGCATGAATTTATTGATCGGGGTTAATGTTCGTAAATGTGACGTTAACCTTGGTAAGGTATGCTATCTGCTGGTGCGAAGAGGTAATTCGGGTGATGAACAGAATTCTCGCGTCCCTGCTGGCGGCGCTGTCCCTGTTGTTGGTTTCCATCTCCACAATTTTCGCGGGTCCGGCTCAAGCGGGACCTGTCGTGCATGACGTGCGGGTCGGATATGACGGGTATGGCACAACCAGGCTGGTCATATTTGCCAGCCGTGAACTCGATTATTCTGAGACGGCCTTTGTTGAGGGCGGACTTCGCTATGTTCTGGATTTTGAGCGCGTGGTCTGGTCGCTGCCGCACGGCGAAGATTCCAAGGGCGAGGGTAGTGGCGTCGGCGATATCCAGCGATATCGCTATGCGCATTTCAAGCCAGATGTCTCAAGACTGGTGCTCGATCTGGACACACCCCTGATTGTCGACAGCGCATTTTCAGTGCCGCCCGGGTCTGCCAATGATCACTGGCGGATGGTGATAGATTTCAAGACAACCGATCTGGAGACATTTCGGGCGCTCAAGCCGCAGCTCGCCGCACCATCCAGTCAGAGTGTGGTTCAACAGCGTGCGCCGGCCGGAACCCCGGTTGATCTGGTGCCGCGTCCGGCTGCGCAGCAAGACGCTGCACCACTGCCTGTCACGCCGGCGGTGGTTCTCAATCAGCGACCGGTTGTTGTGATTGATGCCGGTCATGGTGGCGGTGATCCCGGTGCAATCGGTGTGAAAAAGAAAACACATGAAAAAGACATCAGCCTGCGCGCAGCCATTCGTCTGCGCGATATTCTGGTGGCCAGCAAGAATTACGATGTGATCATGACGCGGGAGACCGATGTTTATATTGATCATGACGAGCGTATCCGCATCGCCCGTGAAGCAGATGCCGATCTGTTCATCTCAATCCACGCTGACGCCGCCGGTAACAGAAGCGTTCAGGGGGCGTCGGTTTATACGCTGTCAGAAAAGGGCAGTCGTCGTCTTGATTCAAAGATACGCGAGGAAAGCTGGGGCGTGCCGCTCGAGGTCCATGCCATCCATGATGATCCGCCCGATGAGGAGGTCGAAGACATATTGATGTCACTCATGAAGCGCGAGGCACAGAACCATTCCGCTGAGTTTGCCGAAGTGCTTATTCCTGAACTCGCCAAGGCAGGCCCCGTGCTGCGCAACACGCATCGTCGCGCAAACTATCATGTATTGTTGTCGGCGAATGTTCCGGCTGTGTTGCTCGAAGTTGGCTTTCTGACCAATGAGAAGGATGAGGAACGTCTTCTGTCATCGACCGGCATTGAGCGGTCCATGAAGGCCGTTGAAGCCGCGATCGATAAGTATTTCGAAACGCATCCGGCTTTGCATTCACGATATCAGGTGGCGTCGCGCGGCTAACTGAATCGGACTTAATGAAACTGTGCCTAGCCGAGGGCTCTTATCGGTCATAGAATGACCCAAATTCCAAGCGATTCCGCTTTGCTGATGTTTCCAGACGATGCGAGCCCATGACGAACACGACCGCTGATCCTTCGATTTTCCAGCGCGCTGCCGGTGCGACCGGGCGTTTTTTTGTAGGCCCCGTCTTTCGGTGGTTGCTGATAGGCATTGGTGTGCTGGGGCTTCTCATGACCATTGTCGTGATGGCCTATGTTCAGTCGCTCAGCCGTGACTTGCCATCGGTTAAAGTGCTGGCCGAATACCAGCCCGCCGTGACCACGCGCGTTCACGCAGGCGACGGCAAGCTGATTGCCGAATTCGCCAGCGAGCATCGCGTTTTCGTGCCTTATGAAGGTATGCCGGATCACCTGATCCATGCGTTTGTCTCCGCCGAGGACAAGGCGTTCTTTGAACATGGCGGGATCGACTATTTCGGTATGGCGCGTGCCGGGCTGCGTAACGTCAAGAATATTGCGACCGGCGCGGGCGGGAATCTGCAGGGTGGTTCGACCATCACCCAGCAGGTGGCCAAGAACATGCTGCTACTCGACAGCTCGCAGCAGGTGACCCGGAAAATCCGCGAAGCCATCCTTTCCAAGCGTATGGAAAAGGTGTTCAGCAAGGAAGATATCATCGAGCTCTATATGAACGAGATCTATCTTGGTGGATCATCTTATGGAGTCGCGTCTGCGTCGCTGAATTATTTCAATAAATCGCTGCCCGAGCTCAGCATTGAAGAAGCTGCCGTGCTGGCGGCGATGGCGCAGCGACCGGGTGATGTGAACCCGTTCCGCAAACCCGAACGGTCAAAGATCCGTCGTGACTGGGTGCTCGGACGGATGGCCGTCAACGGCTACATTTCCAGAGAAACCATGGAAGAAGCCCGCGCGCGCCCACTGGTTACCAGCGAACGCCTCAAGGGCGAGGAATATGCCGCGGCGACCTACTTTGTTGAAGAGCTTCGCCGGGATCTGGCAGAACGCGTCGGCGAGGAAGTCCTCAAAGCAGACGGTCTCTCCATCCGTTCAACACTCGACACAAGGCTTCAGATTGCGGCGCAGGATGCCCTGCGTGCCGGGCTGGAAACATATGACCGACGCAAAGGCTATCGCGGCCCGCTCACAACCATCGAGCCAGGAGAAGGAAAACTCGAAGCGCTGAACGCAGTTGAGCTTCCGGGCGGATATGGCACGCGTGAAGCGGCCATGGTGCTCAGCGCGAGTTCGGGCGATGTTCGTCTGCTTCTGACCGACGGCTTCGAAATTGACCTTCAATCCGACGATGTCGAATGGTCTCGCACCTATCGGTCAGACGACGGCGCACGCGGTCTGAAACCCGGCGACGTGGTCATGGTTGGCGTTGAGCGCGAAGAGAAAATGCCTGAAGGCGCGGACGAACCCAATCCTGCTGGCGATCCTGTCGAAATCAAGGAAACGACCACTGAGGCGGAAGAAGAGCCTGTTGAGCCCATTAGCGAGCCGGTGGGCGATGCTGCGCTCGGTCAAATCCCGGAAGTGGAAGGGGCATTGCTTGCGCTCGACCCGCACACCGGACGGATTCTGGCCATGGCTGGCGGCTATTCCTTCTGGAAAAACCAGTTCAATAGGGCGACCCAGGCAGAACGTCAGCCGGGCTCCTCATTCAAACCATTTGTCTATGCATCAGCCATGGAAATGGGTGATCCGCGCACAATGAAACCGGCCTACACACCAGCGAGCAAAATCCTGGATGCGCCTTTCGTTCAATGTGATTACACGCGGGTGAAGGATCAGTGTTACAAGCCGACCAACTATACCAGCGGCCGTTTCTACGGGATGAGCACCATGCGTCTGGGTCTCGAAAAATCCAGAAACGCAATGACGGTTCGTCTCGCCAATGACATTGGCATGGAACATGTGTCTGACTTCGGAAAGCGCATTGGTCTCTACGAAGACCTGCCGCCATTCCTCTCCATGGCGCTGGGCGCGGGCGAAGTCTCTGTATGGGATATGGCGCAAGCCTATGCAATTTTCGTCAATGGCGGCAAAAAGGTAAATCCAACCCTGTTTGACCGCGTTCAGGACCGCAACGGACAAACGCTCTATCGCTTCGATGATCGTGAGTGTGTCGGCTGTTCTGAAGAATACACAGGCCAGAAACCCAAACTGCTCCCTGATACGCGAGAGCAGGTGATTGACCCGATCATCGCATTCCAGACGGCTTATATGCTGCAAGGCGTTGTTGAGCGCGGAACCGCAGCCGGTTTGCGCCGGGACTGTCCACGCGGCGCAGACCTGACCGATGAGCAAATGGCCGATGCGCCTGCAATTTGCGGACATGTGGTTGGCGGCAAAACCGGCACCACGAATGACTATATCGATGCCTGGTTCATGGGATTCTCGCCTGACCTGGTGGTTGGGGTCTATGTCGGCTTCGACGAACCGAAATCACTGGGCAATGCAGAATCCGGTGGCCGCGTGGCGGCGCCAATCTTTGGTGACTTCATGAATGAAGCGCTGAAAGGTTATGACGCTCTGCCATTGCGTGCACCGAGTGGCATTCGCTTTGTGAACATTGATGCGAGAACGGGTGAGCTGCCTGGCCCATCGACAGGACAGATCATTCAGGAGGCGTTCCGGAAGGGCACAGAGCCTGGTTTCGATGATGGCTTTGATGATGACGACTTTGATCTGTTCGGCGGCGGTTCCGGCTCTTCAGGGGCATCTTCTACCGGTTATGAGGATCCTTTCGCCGATACCACCATACCGGGCTATGGCGAGACGGACTCGCAGTATCCAACCACACCTGAAGACGAGCCGGTTGAGGAAGACTTTGAAGACGGCCTTTACTAGGCCCGGCATACTTTCTAGACGAACGGGCTCGGCAAATTTTCGAGATAATAATCACGGAGGTCAGGCATGACGCCTGAAATGCAATCCATTTCGGAACGAATCAAGCAGTCGGTTGAACTGCTGAGGAGGCGTCTTTGACTGGGATCGTGCCCAGAAAAGATTTGATGAACTGACTGCGCTCTCTGAACGGCCCGATTTCTGGGACGATGCTCAGGAAGCGCAAAAACTGATGCGGGAACGCCAGAAACTGGCGGATCAGATTGAGGCAATCCAGTCGCTCGAACAGGACCTGTCTGACGCAGAAGAGCTTTATGAGCTTGGACAGGAAGAAGGCGATGACTCGATCGCTGGAGAGGTTCTCGACCTGCTGAAACGCGCTGTCGACCGCGCAGAACGCGCTGAACTTGAAGCGCTCTTATCCGGCGAAGCTGATGGCAATGATTGCTATGTCGAGATTCACGCAGGCGCGGGCGGTACGGAAAGCCAGGATTGGGCTGGAATGCTGCGCCGGATGTATGTCCGGTGGGCAAACGCGCACGACATGAAGATCGAGGAAGTCGAGGAGCATGTCGGCGATGAAGCCGGTATCAAATCAGCCACGCTTCAGATCAAGGGCGAGAACGCCTATGGCTGGCTGAAGAGCGAAAGCGGCGTACACCGGCTGGTGCGTATTTCGCCATTCGACTCCAATGCCCGCCGACACACTAGTTTTGCCAGCATCTGGGTTTATCCCGTGATTGATGACAGTATCGAAGTCGAGATCAATGAAAAGGATGTACGCACAGACACCTACCGGTCGAGCGGGGCAGGTGGTCAGCACGTCAACAAGACTGACTCGGCGGTCAGGCTGACGCACGAACCGACCGGTATTGTGGTGGCTTGTCAGAACGGTCGATCGCAGCACCAGAACCGGGCAACAGCCTGGGACATGCTGCGAGCCCGTCTTTATGAACTGGAGCTGCAAAAGCGTCAGGAAGCGAGCCAGGCCGTGGAAAGCACCAAGTCAGATATTGGCTGGGGACATCAGATTCGGTCTTACGTGCTTCAGCCATATCAGATGGTGAAGGATTTGCGGACCAGTGTGGAAACGTCGGACACCCAGGGCGTTCTGGATGGCGATCTGGATGCGTTTCTCGCCGCCGCGCTCTCTCACAGTCTTGAGCCGGTTGAAACCGCCGAAGACTAAGGCGCATACCGCATATAAAAAAAGCCGCCCAGTGGGCGGCTTTTTTGTCTGGTTGTAAAAATCAGACTAGCTGTTCATGACAGGTGCAGCCGGTTTCGGCGCGTCTTTCAGCGGGTCGTCAGAATGCTTCACCTGACCTTCGAAAACCGCATTGGCTTCGATGGAGAGAGAAGAGTGTGTGATGTCGCCCTGGACTTTTGCAGACGATGCCAGCTGCACCTTGCGACCACGGACCGATCCTTTAACTGTGCCGCGAACGACAACCGTCTCTGCGATTACTTCACCTTCGATGACGCCATTGTCGCCAACGGTGAGTGCGCTTGCGCGGACATCGCCTTCAATCTTGCCATCAATCTGAATCTCGCCTTCGGAGACGATTGAGCCTTTCACTTTCATGTCTTCGCTGAAAAGCGAAGGCGCAGCTTTGGCTGCCGGACGGGTCGCCGCAGTACGCAGCGGTTCTCCCGGAGCAGGCTTTTGCGGTGAAGAAAGTGGCGTATTTGGTGAGTTGCCTTCTGGCTTACCCTTCGTGAACATGTTGTCCTGCCCTTAAAAATTTCACGGGATTGTAAGTTTTGCCACGGAACCAGACTTCATAATGAAGGTGTGGCCCGGTGCTGCGTCCTGTAGATCCCATGCGGCCAACAATGTCGCCCATGGTAATCTCATCACCTGTCTTTACGTCAACTCTTGAGAGGTGACCATAGCGCGTTTTGAACCCGTACCCATGATCGACTTCAACAAGCCTGCCATAACCGCTGCGCGGGCCAGCATATGTTACGACGCCGGGGCCAGCCGCAACGATCTGTGCATTCCAGTAAGCCGCCATATCCATGCCAGCATGGAAAGCAGGGCGGCGTGTGAATGGATCTGAACGCAGGCCGTATCCGGAGGTTTCACGGAATGGAACACCGATTGGTTCGCCCAAAGGCAGGGCTTCGACCACATCCTGGTAGAATTTTGCTTCCTCGAGGCGCGCGGCAACCTGAGTGACACGCTCAGCGAATTTTACGTCATCAAGGCTGACAGCGTTGTCGCCGGTCATCTGAGCGATTTCCACCAATGGGCCGCCCAGCTCTCTTTGTTCTTCAAACCGGCCAATACCCAGACCGGTGAGCTGAAGAACGCCTCGAGCCTGTTCGCTCCGATCTACGGCGAGCTCTTCGGCTTCATCCAGGAAAGTTGTCTGTTCACGGCGCAGCTGATCAATATTGGCGCGGAAACCGGCAACTTCGAGCGATGCGGTCGCGACAGGTGTAGTCCGCGACTGGCGTGGGGCCGCTTCGTCAATGCTTGCCTGCATGAGGAGCTTGCCGCTATTGCCGCGAAGGCTGGCTGTTTCGATTGTTTCAGGGGATTTGAGCGCGGTGAGGAGGAGTTTCAGCGTTTCATGGCGCTGTTCGAATTCCATTGTCGCGCGCTGGAAAGCTTCGGTGCGTTCTTCGAGAAGGGATTGGGCCGTGGCAGCCCGAGCGTTCGTTTCGCTGACCCATCTTTGCCATTTGGCTTCATTTCGGTCGAGCGCATCGGAGTGGGCGGAGAGTTTGGGGCCTTGTGCGATCACGCTGATCGTAGCGAACGCGCACCATCCGGCGGCCAGAGCAACACCGGTTGCAGCTAAAACCTGCTGTGTCGGTGTGATCGAAATATACCTGACAGTACCGCCGCTACGGTGATAAATCTGCCTTTCAGGAAAAGTCCGTTCAAACCAGGACTTCGCCTTATTCTGCATGTTCTTCATGTACGCCGCCCAATACTTTGTACGAGAAGCTGCGCCCCAGATCGCCTCTTCTCACCACTGGTGGGACACTAGACGAAAAGTTCCAAGCCGCGAAGCCCAAAATCGCTTAATTGTCTGTTATTTTAGGACAGACGCGTAAATCAGACATTAAGCCTAATCTTTGTTCTGATCTGTTTCCGACTTCAGCACTTCGAACACTGATTGGGCATGGTCTTTTACTTTAACCTTGGGCCAGATATGCCGCACGGTTCCGTCGGGGGCGACCAGAAATGTTGACCGTTCAATGCCCATATATTCCCGGCCGTACAATTTTTTCAGAACCCAAACCCCGCAGGCTTCACAAAGTTCGCCATCTTCATCGGAGAGAAGTGTGATTCCCAGCTCGTGCTTTTCGACAAATTTGTCATGGCGTTTAGGCGAATCTTTCGAGACACCAATGATCACGGCACCGAGCTTTTCAAACTCGTCTTTCATGTCTGAAAAGTTAATCGCTTCCGTGGTACAGCCTGGTGTAAGATCTTTCGGATAGAAATAGATTACGGCCCATTTTCCAGATAGATCTGACAAGCTAAGCGAGCCGCCACCATTTGTTGGAAGATCAAATTCAGGAAAAGTATCGCCGGTTTCCATTGCAGGCTCCTTGTAAGTCATGTCAGTCAGCGGGCTGGACGCGGTTGACGAACGCCTTATCCAGATAGATGCACACACAGCGCGATCAAGAAAAAGAAAGAGAGTTCAGTTTTCGTGCGTCAGACCACTGGCATCATACTTCTCGAATTCCTGACAGGCGCTGTTCTGCTGGTCGGCATGCTGTTCGGTTTGCTGGCCTGGCGCTTGCTGTCCGGTCCGACCGATCTCGGCTTTCTGAAAGCCGACGTCGAGGCCGCAATTGAGCGTGCTAGAGAGGGGCGGCAAGTCGAAATCGGCGAGTTGAGACTCCTGTGGCTGAGCGAGGAAAGCCGGTTTCAGATACAGGCTGACGACGTCCGCCTTTATGGCGAGCAGGGCGAGAATGTCGTGACTGCCGAGCAGGCTGTGATTGGCATTAACGCAATCGCGTCGCTGTCGGGTGATTTCAAATTGTCCGAACTTATTCTGGAGACGGGCGAGCTCGTCATTCTGCGAACGGCAGAGGGGCAGATCAGCATTGCCGATCACGTGATTCCGCCTGTCTACCCGGTGCAGCACCATGAAGCCTCGACCCCAGTCCAGTATGTCGAACAAAGCATTCTGAACATTATCGACAATATCTCACAGTCTGAGGCCATCCGTGAACTCGACCGTGTGCGTCTGCGCGACTTCACGGTTTACCTGATTGATGAGGGGCTGGACGTGGAATGGTCGCTGGAGCGGGCGACGCTGGATGTAGAACGCGAAGACAGCTCGGTTCAGATCTCTGCAGCAGGTCAGGTATTCGGTGAGGGCGCGCCAGAGACGGCGGAGATGGATGCCGAACTCAATCTGGAAAATCGCAGCTTTTCCACCCGGATCGCTTTCCTTCAACAATCCTTGCCGGATTTCCCATTGCTCGACTGGCTGCCGGTTGATGTGTCTGGTCGGGTGCTTTCCGATATTGTGATCCAGTTTGATGCTGATGCGAGCGGTATTGCATTGCTGACAGCCAGTGTGAACGCGCTGTCCGGCACGCTGAATGTTGCAGATCAGGCACTCGAGCTGGGGCAGAATGACATTTCTCTGCTTTATGATGTTCGCGGCAATCAGTTTGAAATTGATGCCCGCGCATTTGATATCGGCCCGCTTCAGGGCAGCGCGCTGATCCAGATGCCAGATGCAAATGACTGGATCGAATCGCCCCTGCGCCGGGCGCATCCGGTCACACTGAGCCTGCCGGATGTCGGGGCTGACTTCCGGCCATACTTTGAAGCGCCATGGCGGGCAGGCAATGTCGAAGTCGATGGTATGCTCGATCTGGACGCGATGACATTCATAGCCTCAGACCTTCGTCTCAACATTGATGACGCCACGATTTCCGGAAAGGGGGAGGTGTATCTCGCCGATCCTGACCGGCCCGAAACGGACCTGCCTTTTGGCGCCCGGGTCACCGCTCAAACCAGCGGAAATGTTTCTCCCGAACAGGTGCTGCGCTTCTGGCCGGTCAGCCTGGGTGAAGGCGCGCGAAACTGGGTGGCGGAAAACGTCCATCAGGGACGGATGTTTGATGCCCGGTTCGAAATGGATTTTCAACCCGATTCTTTGCGCGAAGACTATCTGCGGGATGAAGTGCTGACGCTCGACTTTTCTTTCGCGGATGCGGAAGTCGGCTTTCTGTCTGATATTCCGCACATCAAATCCGGCTCCGGGACCGCGCAGCTCAAGGGCAATTCCTTCTCTCTGGATCTGACGCGCGCCATGTTCGAAGGCTGGGAACTCGAAACCGGCCTTGTGCAGCTACCTGCGTTCAAACCCAAGGGCAGCATAATGTCTGTGCGGGCCAGCGGTCAGGGCGAAATTCAGAACATCATCAAAATGCTCAGCAATTCGCGGCTGCAACTCGAGAAGCAATACGGGCTGGATGTTGAGGCTCTGACGGGGGACGGGCGCGGTGTCTTCACCCTTCGTCGTCCGCTGCTGGATGATGTCAGCTATGAGGAAACGCGTTTCAATTTTTCGGGCGATGTTCGGAATGCTAGTTTCAGACGCGCGATTTCCGGTCTCGATCTGACAAATGCCAGTGCCGCCGTTGTGGTCGATAATTCGGTTCTGGAAATCGTCGGTGGCGGGCAATTGGCTCAGGAGCCGATTTCCTTCGAGTGGACCGATCGATTCCTCGATGAAACCGAAGATCGTATGCAGGTCTCGGCCAGAGGCAGCGTTACGCCGGACTTGCTGAACCGGTTTGGCCTGGCGGTGCGAGCTTATGTATCGGGTGATATTGCGACAACGGTATCTGCCACGGGACAATCCCTGAGTGATCTGAGTGAGGTGGACGTTGATTTCGATCTGACGCCCAATCGTCTCGATTTGAGCGAACTTGGCTGGATCAAGGAACGCGGTGAACCGGCTGAAGCCAATCTTACCTATCGGGCCCGTAATGGTCGGTCGCGTACAAATATCCGTCTCGAATCAGAAGGGTTTGAATTTGACGGCGACGTTCAACTCGACTCGTCCGACCTGTTGAGCCGTGTCAGATTGCAGCGACTGTTCCTGGAGGGGCAGATGGATGTCTCGGGTAGTCTGGAGCGCACGCCTGATACCGGCCTGAATATCGAAATATCGGGCCCTTATCTCAATGGTGCGCCATTTATCGATGCGATGAATTTGTCGGGTGATCCGGGCGCGGTGGTTTTTGGCGATGTGGTTCTCACATCCCGCCTTGACCGACTGACCCTCAGAGATGGATTTGAGTTGACCGATGTTGATCTGGATCTGGAATTTGCTGGCCCGGATTTGCAATCACTCGCCCTGACCGGCATCACGCCGGTTGGCGGTGACATGGATATCCAGCTTACCAGTTCCGAGGACCGTACACGTCGAATTCGCGCCGACGTCGGGAATGCGGGTGAGCTCATACAGGGTATTTTTGGTACCGACTTTGTAACCGGGGGAAGGTTGACGGCAGAAGGCACGCTCAGACCCGGCGGTGAGCCGGCCGATCTTATGGTGATTGTTTCGGGGGCGAGATTGCGTGACGCACCTTTACTGCCTCAGATTCTGTCGTTGGCCTCTTTAAGGGGGTTGGCCGACGTCATGAGTGGCGAAGGTATCCTGTTTTCAAGCATCGAAATTCCGCTGCGGATTGATGATCGCGGCTTCTATCTGAATGGTATGAAAGCATCGGGGCCAGCCATGGGTATGACAGCAAGCGGGCATGTTCTGGATGATGGAGCCAATATTGCGCTGGACGGCGTTCTGGTTCCCAGCTTTGGCATGAACTCGGCGCTGGGCGGGATTCCGATCATTGGCGATCTGTTTGTTTCACGCGATGGCGAGGGCGTCTTTGCGATCACCTATGATGTTCGCGGATCATTTGAGGAGGCACGCGTATCTGTGAACCCGTTGTCCGGATTGCTGCCAGGTGTGCTTCGAAGAATATTTGAAAACCCGGCTGACATTCCGGAACTGGAAACCGAGGGCGAACCAGACAGCGCGCCCTCGGAGTAAAATGCTCAGACCAGTTTCAGACGCGCGTGACGTTTCTTGCCCATGGAAAGCGTCAGCAGTCCGTCGGCATCGAAATCAGACAGGGCAAAGGTCGCATTGTCATTGGTGACGGCTTCACCATTCACTTTGGCGGCGTTCTGTTTGATGCTTCGTCGAGCTTCACCATTGGACTTGGTCAAACCTGCTGCCGTAAACCCGGCCGCGACCAGCATACCCGCTTCGACGTCGGATTTCGCCACGTCAAAAGTTGGCAGGGCATCGCCTGACGCGCCTTCAGAGAAGACTTTCGCAGCAGAAGCCCTGGCGTCTTCCGCGGCCTGTTCGCCATGCAGCATAGCTGTTGTGGCATCGGCCAGTGCAATCTTGGCGTCGTTGATTTCAGCGCCTTCCAGTGCTTCAAGCCGGGCAATCTCGTCCATTGGGATGTCTGTGAACAACCGTAGAAAACGGCCCACATCGGCATCCTCTGTGTTGCGCCAGAACTGCCAGTATTCATAGGGCGTGCGCTGTTCGGCATTCAGCCAGACGGCGCCATCTGCGGTTTTCCCCATTTTACCGCCAGATGCTGTTGTGATCAGCGGAGAGGTGATGCCAAACCCCTGGCCGCCATCAGCCTTGTGGATCAGGTCCGCGCCCGCAACGATATTTCCCCATTGGTCAGAGCCGCCCAGCTGAATTCGGCAGCCATAACGGCGCGATAACTCAAGAAAGTCGTAAGCCTGGAGAAGCGTGTAGTTGAATTCGAGGAAGGTGTAAGGCTGCTCGTTCCGCAACCGGCGTGCAACCGTGTCCTGCTTCACCATGGTGTTGATGGTGAACAGTTTGCCGATATCACGCAGAAATTCGATATAGCCGAGCTTGTCCAGCCAGTCGGCATTGTTGACCATGATTGCGTCTGTGGGGCCGTCACCGAATTTGAGAAACGGAGCGAAGGCTTTCTTGATGCCTTCAATGTTCTTCGCGATGGCGTCTTCTGTCAGGATTGGACGGGATTTTTCCTTATCCGTTGGATCCCCGATCTTCGTCGTGCCGCCGCCCATAAGGACAACAGGCTTCCCGCCAGCCTGCTGAAGGCGGCGGAGAAGCATGATCTGGACGAGCGAGCCGACATGCAGACTTTCGGCAGTCGCGTCGAATCCGATATAAGCCATGGGCACACCTTCGGAACAGTATGCGTCCAGCTCCGCCTCATGGGTCGTTTGCTTGATGTAGCCTCGCGTCTGCAATGTGTGCAGAAATTCGGATTTGAATTCGCTCATTTTCGTCTCCAACAAGCTCGGGGCTCTAGCATGAAGGTTTTCAGGATAGAACATGGCTGATGGTGTTTTTTCGCCGATATGGGCGCTCGGCTTCATGAGTGGCACGTCGCTGGACGCCGTTGATGCGGCTCTGATCCGGACGGATGGGGAAGCGGTGCTGGATTTTGGGCCGGTTGCGGAACGCACCTATACGGATGCCGAACGGTCTGTTCTGGCCGAGGCCGTGCAGGCTGCGATCCAATGGAACTGGGAAGGCGAACGCCCTGAAGGGGCGTTCAGGGCGGCCTGTGATGTGCTGACAAAGGCCCATTCAGACGCTTTTTCCGAAGTCGTTTCAAAATGTTCCGTCGCGCAGCGACCTGTGCTGGCCGGAATTCACGGGCAAACGGTTCTGCACCGTCCGCCAACGCCGGGACGGGTAGGCGCGACACTTCAGATCGTAGATGAGATGGCCATCGCGCAGGCTTTCGGTATTCCTGTCGGGTTTGACTTCCGTTCTGATGACGTCGCTGCCGGCGGGCAGGGAGCGCCACTAGCCCCTGTTTATCACCAGGCACTTTGCCATGATGTGTCCGAGCCTGTGGCGGTTCTCAATCTTGGCGGCGTGGCCAACCTTACATATGTCAGTGATGGCGAACCGCTGCTTGGCTTTGATTGCGGTCCGGCGAATGGCCCGATTGATGAATGGGTCGAAGGACACGGGCTTGGCCGATATGATGCAGATGGCCGGTATGCAACGGCCGGACGCGTTCATGAGGGCGCTCTGGCCATGTGGCTGGATAATCCCTGGTTCGGAGAATCCCTGCCAAAATCGCTCGACCGGTATGATTTCAGTGCAAATCTCGCGCGGGGCCTGTCACTGGAAGATGGCGCGGCCACCCTGACAGCGCTGAGCGCGTCGGGTGTGGCGCTGGGGCTGAAGCTGTTCCCGAAATCAGTCTCGCGCGTGATTGCGTGCGGCGGTGGGCGGCGGAATCCGGCATTGATGGCCGAGTTACGCAAGCGCTGCCCGTGTCCCGTCATGACCGCTGAGGATATGGGCTGGCGAGGGGATTCGATCGAAGCCGAAGCCTTTGCATTGCTGGCTGTTCGATCTCAGCGTGGTCTACCCATCAGCTTTCCCGGCACCACCGGCGCAAAAGCGCCGATGACCGGTGGTCGGGTGGTCCGGCCGGATTAGTATCCGCCAGCTGAGCCGTCTTTCCGCATTTCGGTGGCAGCAATCCATGTGCCGTTCTCAAAATCGCGCATGATGGCCTGATAGCCACCATAACCGCCATCGCGTGAGTATTCGACTGTATGACCGCGGTTGCGAAGTTCTTCGGCCGTGCTTTCCGGAATGCCGCTTTCGAGCTTTACGACACCGGTGGAGGATTCGCATGCCTCACCCTCCAGGTCATTTGTGGGCTGACAAGAGCCATCATGTCGCCACCGCGCCGCGTCGCCTGCTTCCTGAAGGCCCATGTCATAATCGATCAGATTGAGGATGATCTGGGTCTGGCCCTGGGGCTGCATGCCGCCGCCCATCACGCCAAAGGACAGCCAGGGCAAATAAGGGCAGGCCTCATCCATTGGTTCTGCACGAACCTGACAGTCCGGCAAATCCTGCTTAAAGGCAAAGCCCGGAATAATGGTGTGGAAGGGACGTTTACCCGGCTCAAAAACGTTCGGGTGTTCCGGGTCGAGTGAAAAGAGCTGGCCGCGATCCTGAAACATGAAGCCGAGCCCATCTGCAACGAGCCCAGATCCCATGCCGCGATAGTTTGACTGGATCAGAGAGACCATCATGCCGTCTTTATCGGTGACGGTCAGATAGGTTGTGTCGCCATCCTTGAGCTTTTCGTCGGCGGACGTCAGTCGGTGAAGTTCTTCCTCCAACCTACCGCAAACATCCTCCCTCTCGCAATGCAATGTAAGTGTGCCGGTTGGATTGCTCGTGACTTTAAAAGTCGACTCGATTGCTTCCAAGCACTCGCGTGACACGGGAGGATACAGAACCCATCCAGATTTTCGATCTGACTTGCTGAAATCTTTCGATAGGCATGCGTCCGATTCTGAAGTCAAAATTTCAAACTCAGCATCTGAAATCGCAGAACTGACGCGTTGAATCGATCCATCTATATCGATTTTCTCAGCTAAAGTTTTGGCGCGATGATGTTGGATGAAAAACTCTGGGTCTACGTCCGAGAAGGCAGGATCGGCATATCCCTTCGCACGATATCCAAACGCCAACCGCTTCGCTTCCACCTGAGCAATGAGACTGTCTGGTGAGCCGAATCCGTATTCCCGCATCGGGAAATTTTCGAGCATTTGCAGCATTTGAAGGGTGGCTACGCCCTGGGTATTCGGCGGCAGTCCGCAGACCTTGGTTTCACGGTATGGCACGCAGAGCGGATCGACCCATTCGCCTTCATGCTCTGCGAAGTCATCATATCTCAGAAAACCACCAATCCGCTTGAAATAGGCATCCATAGTTTCGGCAATTTCGCCTTTGTAAAACGCATCGCGACCACCTTCGCCGATCTTGCGGAGCGTGTTGGCAAGGTCCGGATTCCTGAAGAGCGATCCTTCCTGCGGTGCGGGCGAGAAATAGGTCTGATTGGCGTTTTCGATCTCTTCGATCATGCCGCTCTCATGCATGTCGTTGAATCGCTTGTCCGACAAATTCCAATAATAGGAGATGACCTGAGGAATGGGTGCGCCGGTTTCTGCGTAATAGATCGCATTTGAGAGGTTTTCCGACATTGTTTTCCTGCCGAATTTCTCATGCATCATGAACCAGCCATCAACGGTACCGGGCACTGTCACTGGCGCGGCGCCGTAGGGCGGAATTTCCTCGCCCTCCATGAATTCGTCAGCGGCGGCCTGCATGTCGGCCAGCGTTGCGCCCCTGGGGGACCGGCCAGACGCGTTTAGACCATAAAGCGTTTCAGTTTCTGGGTCCCAGATCAGGGCAAACAGATCGCCGCCAATTCCATTGCCCGTGGGTTCAACCAGACCCAACATGGCGTTTGCCGCGATGGCAGCATCGACGGCTGAACCGCCCTGGCGAAGAATATCTATGGCGGTTTGGGTTGCCAACGGATGCGCTGTAGCCGCCGCTCCGTTTGGAGCAATCACCGCGCTTCGGCTGGCGAAATCGAGACCCGGCCCAACGCGATCACCGCCTATGGTATGAATGTCCTGTGAAGACGTTTCATCCGCATTTGCTATTGGTGTTGTGCAGAGGCCGCAAACGATCGCCAGTGTTCGCAGAGCATGTTTCATGAACCAGACCCTTTCCCAGTCATTCTGAGGGTCAATCTTTCACGGATGGCAGAAAAGGAAAGGGCGGCTTGTTTAATCCGGATTGGAGATCAGCGTGTTCATGTCTTCGGCGAGCTCCAATCCATCGCGTGCAATGCTGTCAAATTCGGACTTTGCCTGTGCGTTACATTCGGTGCGCTTTGTTTCCATTGCAGCGAAGGCTTCATTGAAGGCATCGACGAGCTGTGTCCTGAGTTTCCCGTCCGAAGGCGCTTCCAGATCAAGCAGCTCGAACATGTGATTGCGCCAGTACTGATCAGCCTTGCCGTTGCACAGCACCTGAATGGCGTGCGCTTCACCGAGCAGGCCGGCAATCTTAACGAGCTTTTCAGTTTGCTCATCAGTGGGTTCGGCACTTGCGAGTGGGGAACTCAGCGCCGCCATAAGGAGAATGCCTGCAATTTTTTGTTTCGTTTTACGCATGACCATCGACCGAGTGACGCTGTTGGAGCGGAAGCCCCAACGCTCGATACTATAAAATGACGAATAGAATCAAAAAAGCGGCACAGAATGTCTGCGCCGCTTTCCTAAATCGAGATGCTTTCCGGATTAGCCCCGGCGACCGGCAGCTTTTCCAAGGCCAATCTGTTTGGCGAATTCCGAACGCTTCTTCGTATAGCTTGGCGCGACCATCGGATAGTCAGCAGGCAGACCCCAGCGCTTGCGATACTCTTCCGGCGTCAGGCCGTAATGTGACCGCAAGTAACGTTTCAGCATTTTAAGTTTCTTGCCGTCTTCAAGGCAGATAATGTGATCATCGGTGATGGACCGGCTGATCGGAACCGCAGGTTTCGGACGTTCCTGCGCTTGCTCAGGTTCTGGTGCGCAAAGAGACGAAACAGTCTTGTGCACTGAAACGATAAGGTCTGATAGTGAATCTGATGGGACTGGATTGTTGGCGACGAATGAAGAGACAATAGAGGTTGTCATGCTCATGATTTCGTCAGTTTTCAAATCCTCTAACACTTTTTCAGTATTCATCATGTCCTCGGTTATCTATACACTGAAGATCGTATTACAGACGCGAACGTTCAATACAAGTATTAAAATCAAAAGATTGCAGAACGAATTCTGCTTGAGCTCAGTTTTTCTACACGGTCATTCCGCTTGCCTCAAATCGGTGTTCTCGTTACACACCGGTCAGCAACGAACGGAGAGCAATGAATGGCTGGAGCCTTTGACGTCGTCTCCAAGACGTCCGACTTTTTTTCTGCCCCTTTGACACAGACCGACCCCGAAATTGCGGGGTTCGTTCAGCAGGAGGCCGAGCGCCAATCCCAGAAGATTGAGCTGATTGCATCGGAAAACATCGTTTCGCAAGCCGTTAAAGCTGCGCAGGGCTCGGTTCTGACGAATAAATACGCCGAAGGTTATCCTGGCCGCCGCTATTATGGTGGTTGCGAGTATGTCGACGAGATTGAGCGGCTGGCCATTGAGCGTGTGAAAGAGCTCTACAGCTGCAAGTTTGCGAATGTTCAACCGCATTCTGGCAGCCAGGCGAATCAGGCGGCATTCATGTCGATGATGAAGCCGGGCGATACATTCCTTGGTATGGGCCTTTCCGAAGGTGGTCACCTGACCCATGGAGCGAAAGTCAATCAATCCGGCAAATGGTTCGAGCCTGTACACTATGGTGTGCACGCCGACACGCACCGGATCGATTATGATCAGGTCCGGGATCTGGCCAAAGAGCATCAGCCAAAGGTCATCATTGCAGGTGGTTCTGCCTATTCCCGCATCATCGATTTCAAGACATTCCGTGAAATCGCTGATGAAGTAGGTGCATATCTGATGGTGGATATGGCACACTTCTCTGGCCTGGTGGCTGGCGGACAATATCCGAACCCGTGCGAGTACGCGCACGTTGTTACGACGACCACGCACAAGACATTGCGCGGTCCACGCGGCGGCCTTGTTCTGACCAATGACGAGAAACTGGCCAAGAAGATCAATTCAGCTGTTTTCCCTGGCCTTCAGGGCGGCCCTCTGATGCATGTCATTGCGGCAAAAGCTGTCGCTTTCGGCGAAGCACTGACGCCTGAATATCGTCAGTATGCCAAGCGCGTTGTCGACAACGCCAAGGCGCTGGCCAAAGCTGTTCAGGATAGCGGTCTGGATGTGGTTTCAGGCGGCACGGACAGCCATGTCATGCTGATCGATCTGCGTCCAAAAGGCGTGAAGGGCAATGCCACCGAGGAAGCCCTCGGCCGTGCATTTATCACGTGTAACAAGAACGGTATTCCTGCCGATCCTGAGCCGCCTGCGGTAACGTCCGGCATCCGTGTCGGATCGCCAGCCTGCACGACTCGCGGCTTTGGTGAGAATGAATTCCGTCAGGTCGGTGCGTGGATTGGTGAAGTCGTTGATGCTCTGGCCGCTGGCGGCGATACATCATCTGTTGAGGAAAAAGTCCGTAAAGAAGTGATCGCCCTGACAGGTGATTTCCCGATTTATCCGGACGTTTCGGGGCTCTAAATACCATGCGTTGCCCGTTTTGCGGTTCAGAAGATACAGCTGTTCGTGATTCACGGCCCGCCGAAGACAATACGGTTGTTCGGCGGCGTCGGTCCTGTGGAGACTGCGGGGCGCGTTTCACGACTTTTGAGCGTGTGCAATTGCGGGAAGTGACCGTCGTTAAACGCGATGGCAAACGTATGCCCTTTATTCGCGACAAGCTGGTGCGATCCCTGACGATCGCTTTGCGCAAACGGCCTTTCGAGTCCGAGCAGATCGACCAGCTTGTTTCCGGCATTGTCCGCAGAATTGAAAGCAATGGGGATGCCGAGATCCAGTCGAATGAGATTGGTGAAATGGTGATGGAGGCGCTCGCTGAAGTTGATCCCGTGGCTTATGTGCGATACGCCTCGGTTTATAAGGACTTCAAAGACGCCAGCGATTTTGCCCACTTCATTGAACGATACGCGCTTGAGGTCGACATGCCGAAGGTCGAGGACGACTAGCGGCGAGCCTCATGCATATTACCCTGAAACTGGCGACAACGCTGGATGGCCGGATAGCGACACGCACCGGCGATAGCCAGTGGATCACATCGCCCGAGGCCCGGGCGGTCGTACACGAATTGCGGGCCAGGCATGATGGTGTGCTGGCGGGTATCGGTACCGTTCTGGCTGATAACCCTATGCTGACGGTACGAGCAAACGATGTCGAGGCAGAGCATCAGCCGCATCGAATTGTGCTCGATACACATCTCAGAACACCACCAGATGCGCGTATTTTCTCGGCTCGTCATGGCCGGGTCTTTATTGTGTGCGGTCGTGATGCGGACGAGACGTCTGTTAATGCTCTGGGGGCGGCTGGCGGAGACGTTCTGCGAGTTGAGACCGACGCGGGCGGTCATATTGATATCAACAGTGCGGTGACCGCCTTATCGAAGCAGGGCTTGTCTTCCCTGTTCATCGAGGGCGGCGGGCAGGTCGCAGCCGCGTTTCTGAAAGCCGGTCTTGTCGACGAACTGCACTGGTTCCGGGCGCCCAAGATAATTGGTGGCGATGGTATTCCAGCGCTGGGTGGCTGGGGCATAAGCGACCTGGCTGACGTGATCACATTTCGGCGCAAGGCTGTACGAACGGTAGGTCCCGATGTATGGGAAGTGTACGAAAAGGAGTAGCCCAATGTTTACCGGACTCGTACGCGACCTTGGAACCATCACGAAACTTGAGGACAGAAACGGTGTTCGTCGTCTGACGGTCCGTGGACAAATCGATCAGAATGACCTCTCTCTTGGTGCGTCTGTTGCGCATTCCGGCGTTTGCCTGACCGTCGTTTCCGCCGATTTTTCCGATGAAAAACCAGAATGGGTGGTCGAAGCAGTGCCGGAAACACTGTCGCTGACCACGCTTGGCGACAAGGCGGAAGGCGACCGCATCAATCTGGAGCCCTCCTTGCGCCTGGGCGATGAGTTGGGTGGCCATCTGGTGTTCGGCCATGTTGATGGCATTGGAAAAATTGAGAAAATCACACCTGAGGGTGACAGCCGTCGCGTCACGATTTCAGCGCCAGACGATCTGATGCCGCTGATCGCTTATAAAGGTTCTATCACGATTGATGGCATTTCGCTGACCATTGCAGGTGTTGGTGACGCGAATACCTTCGAGATTGCCGTTATTCCGCACACCTGGGATGTGACCTCGCTGGGACAGTCCGCGCCAGGCGATCAGGTGAATCTCGAAGTGGACATGCTGGCACGCTATGTCGCCCGCCGGATGGAGTTTTCGAACAAATAGCATTGACGCTGTACGAAAAACTCGTATCTCTCCCTCATGAGCAGTATCGACAAGATCATTGATGCCTTTGGCGGCGTACGTCCGTTTGCGCGTGCGATCAACAAGTCACCCTCCACCGTCCAGTACTGGATAGAGCGGGGCGGGCTTCCCGCCAGCGCGCGCGACCTGGTGCTGAAAGCAGCGGACTCAGAAGGCGTTGGTCTCACCCGGGAGATGATCGTCGGTGCCGTATTATCCAATGATGAAGAGAAGGAAGCGGCCACCATGAGTGAAGACTGGAGCGACGCTATCTCTTCGGCTGAAGAGATCATCGAAGATGCCCGCAATGGCCGGATGTATATTCTGGTCGATGCCGAAGATCGCGAGAATGAAGGCGATCTGATTATTCCGGCGCAATTTGCGACACCTGACGCTGTGAACTTCATGGCGACACATGGGCGCGGCCTGATCTGCCTCGCCATGACCGGCGAGCGCGCTGGTATCCTGAATCTCGAGCCCATGACTCGCAACAATCGCGAGAGCATGAGTACGGCCTTCACGGTTTCTATCGAGGCGAAAGAGGGCGTTACCACAGGTATTTCTGCGGCTGACCGCTCGCGTACCATTGCTGTAGCGATCGATCCGACCAAACACCATGAAGACATTGTATCGCCTGGTCACGTATTCCCGCTTGTTGCCCGTGATGGCGGCGTCCTGGTGCGTGCGGGTCATACGGAAGCGGCTGTTGATATCTCCCGCATGGCCGGGCTTTATCCGGCTGGTGTGATCTGTGAGATCATGAAGGAAGACGGCACGATGGCGCGTCTGCCCGATCTCGTTTCCTTCGCGCAACTTCACAATCTGAAAATCGGGACGATTGCCGATCTGATTGCCTATCGTCGGCGGAATGACCGGTTTCTGGAGCGCCGCATCGATGTGCCGTTCGAGAGCGAATATGGCGGCGGCTTCCGTTCAATCGTCTTCAAGAACACGATTGATGGCTCCGAGCATATGGCGCTTGTTCACGGTAAGATCAGCGCCGACGAGCCCGTTCTGGTTCGCGTTCACCGGGTCGATTTCATGAATGACGTTCTGGGTGAGGCGGGTGGCCGCGGGCACCTGGTGGAAGCAGCGATGAAAACCATCGCAGAGTCCGACATGTCTGGCGTTCTCATTCTGGTGAACACAATGCGCAAGGAGATGCTGGCAGAGCGCCTCGGCGCTGTGCGTCAGATGCCCTACGACCCGACAACACCATTACGAGAATACGGTCAGGGCGCGCAAATCCTCAAGGATCTAGGCGTTCGGAAGATGATTGTTCTCTCTCCGCACAAGCCAACCCGTGCCCCCGGTATCGAGGGCTATGGTCTCAGTCTTGAAGGCTGGCAACAATTGAAAAAGGATAAGTAGAATGGGCCTTCGCGTACTGGTCATCACCTCGCGCTATTACGAAAAAATCACGCTCGAGCTTGAAGCTGGTGCCATGGAGGTGCTGGAGAAAGCGGGCTGTGAGATCACACTCAAGGAAGTGCCAGGCGCGTTCGAGGTGCCTGCAGCTGTGGCCATGGCCGCTGACAGCGACATGTATGATGCGTTTGTGACGCTTGGTTGTGTCATCCGTGGCGAGACCACACATTACGACTATGTTTGCGGCGAATCGGCGCGTGGTCTGATGAACTTGTCGGTGGAAAGACGTCTGCCGATCGGTTATGGCATCCTGACGGTGGAAAATCAGGATCAGGCCTGGGCCCGAGCTGACCGTAAACAGAAAAACAAGGGTGCTGATGCCGCCAATGCGGCGATTGCGATGCACCAGTTTCGTAAGGATCTTCTTCGCGGATGAGTTCAACGCAGAAATTGCCACCGGATGTTGTTCGGGCGCGCCGTTCAGGCGCACGCCTTGCAGCCGTACAGGCGCTCTACCAGATGGAACTCAATGCGCAGAGCGCCAAGGCGGTCATCCGGGAATTCATGGAAGACCGGCTCGGCATCCTTGATGATGATGGCCGGCCTGTCGAAGATGCGGACCCGGATCTGTTCAAGGCCATTGTGAATGGTGTTGTTGAGAAGCAGTCCCTGATTGACGACGCGATCAAGGCCCGTCTCACCAAGAACTGGCGGCTGGAGCGAATTGATTCCACATCGCGCGCCATACTGCGCTGCGCTACTCAGGAACTTGCGACACGAGCTGATCTCTCGAACGCTGTCATTATCGAAGAATATGTTGGTATTGCGCATGCCTTCTTTGATGATTCCGAACCGAAATTCGTGAATGGTGTTCTCGATAAGGTGGCCCGCGATGTGCGTCCTGACGGCATACCAATAGGATTTCTCGATTCTTGAACGAATTTGAGTTCATCTCGAAATACCTGAAACCTCTTGCGAAATCGCAGGCGTCTGCTGGTCTGGAAGATGATGTTGCGGTGATGCCGCAAACCGACCGGTCGCTGATTGTCACCACGGACACCATTGCCCAGGGGCGACATTTCCGGGTGGGCGACCCATGGGATACGGTGGGTCAGAAGCTGGTCCGCGTTAACGTCTCTGACTGCTTTTCGAAAGCTGCACTCCCTCGTTTCGCGCTCCTGAACATTTGCTGGAACAGGGAAGATGGGCAGGCTGCGCTTGAGGCATTTGTGTCAGGTCTGAGTGCTGATCTTGAGGCATTTGGAATCGAACTGATTGGCGGCGATACGACCTCGCATGAGGGGCCTGCTGTTCTGGGGCTGACCTTGTTTGGTGAATGTGTCCGGGAAGAGGGGCCGCTGCGTCGGGGAGATGCGGCGATCAATCAGGATGTGTGGGTGACAGGAACGATAGGGGATGCATCGCTTGGCCTGTCGCGTGCCAAGTCGGTTTCACCAGAGGCTGAACGCCTTAATCAGGCCTATCTCGTGCCTTCTTTGCCACCCATCGCATTTGTCGATCTGCTTGCCCGGTTCGGGCATGCTGCATTGGATGTTTCGGATGGGCTGATTGCCGACGCGCAGCATCTTGCGAAAACGTCCGGTTTGCAGGTTGATCTCCAGCTATCCAGTCTGCCAATCTCGGACGCGGCCAGGAAAGAATGCGCCGAAATGGACACTGAACAATTGTGCCTGGCGCTGGCCTCCGGCGGTGATGATTATCAGGTGCTGTTTACCACTGACCCGGTGGACCGTAAGGCGATTGAAGCGATGGCGGCCCACTCTGGCCTTCAGGTTTCACGGGTGGGAAGGACAGTTGAAGGCGAGGGTGTTTTGTTACTCGGCATAGACGGCGAGCCGGTGACATCGTTAACGGCAGGCTGGGAACACAGTCTGTTCGACTAATCCTTTGTAAATGCTGATACGGTATGTTCAGCCGTATGATCCGCGCGAAATCTCATCTTGCCTCTATCCTGGCTTCGACTTGCCTCATCATGGCGCCGGTCGTAGCTGCGCCAGCGTTCGCGGCTGGTGATACGGGCGGAGAGACTACGGCGAAGAACCGCACGATCGATATGTCGGGTCTTGTCCTGCCCGTTGAGCTCGATGGTAAGCTGGTGAACTATCTGTTCGTCAGTGCGATGATCGAGATTGCGCCGAAATATGATCACTGGGAAGTCAGAGAGAACGCGCATGTCTATCGTGATGCGCTTTTAAAGGCCGCTCACAAAAACACAGTGGGTCTTGAGGGATCTCCGATGAAGCTCGATACAGCGGCCTTTGAGGTGCTGGTAAGTGAGGTTTTTGATGGCATGCTGGGCCCCGACTCAGTCAGCGCGGTCGAGATCATGGCGGTCGATTCCCAGCAGGTTTTCATCGATCCTGCCAGCTGATCTGCGCGTCTCGCCAGGTTTCGCGCGCGGCATCACATCGCATTATCCCAAGAATAGCAATAAAATAGTTTTCTTGCCTAGCATGTGAGCATTTGGCACTCTTCGCCCTACCATAAGGAGGCTGCTACCCGTTCAAAAGAAGCCGGGTGAAAGTCGGCCCCGATATTAAGGGAGGGCATGATATGGACTTAACAATGGTCCTGGTTCTCGCGGCGGCCTTTGCGGCAATCGCGTATGGTTTTTTACAAAGTAGATCGATTACTGCTGCATCTGCAGGCGACGAACGCATGCAGGAAATTGCAAAAGCCATTCAGGAAGGCGCGGACGCCTATCTGAAACGACAATACACAACCATTGCGATTGTCGGTGTCGTGATCGCCATCGCCTTGTTTCTCGCGTTTCAATTCAATGTCGTCATTGTCGCCGGCTTCATTATCGGAGCTGTGCTCTCGGGCGTGGCCGGCTTTATCGGCATGAAAGTCTCGGTGCAGGCCAATGTGCGTACCACCGAAGCGTCCCGGACAGGCGGGTTGGCGGCTGGGCTGAAAATGGCCTTTCGCTCTGGCGCGGTAACCGGTCTTCTGGTGGTTGGTCTCGCTCTTCTTGGCACAGCAGGGTATTACTGGGTGCTGACCGGCGCGATGGGGCTGGAGAATACCAGCCGGACAGTCGTGGACGGGCTTGTCTCGCTCGGATTTGGCGCGTCGCTGATTTCCATTTTCGCGCGCCTTGGTGGCGGCATCTTCACCAAAGGTGCAGACGTTGGCGGCGACATGGTCGGCAAGGTTGAAGCCGGCATCCCGGAGGATGATCCCCGAAACGCGGCTACGATTGCAGACAATGTGGGCGACAATGTCGGTGATTGTGCAGGCATGGCGGCTGACCTCTTTGAAACCTACGCCGTGACGCTTGTGGCCACTATGGTGCTTGCCTCCATCTTCTTTGCAGGTAGCGCCGCGCCTTTGATGATGATGTTGCCTTTGGCCATTGGCGGCATTTGCATCATAGCATCGATCCTCGGCACATTTTTTGTACGGCTGGGCAAGAGCAACAATGTGATGGGTGCGCTCTATAAGGGCTTCATCGCGACCGCCATCATATCTGCGGCGGGGGTTGCGCTTGTCATTTATCTGTTGATGGGCAGCTTCGGAGCGAGCGTAACATCCGGGGCCGGGCTGGTTATCTCCGGCATGGATCTTCTTATGTGCGGTCTTACGGGTCTCGTCGTTACCGGGCTGATCGTCTGGATCACCGAATACTATACGGGAACAGACTATCGCCCGGTCAGATCGGTCGCCCAGGCGTCTGTATCGGGCCATGGCACGAATGTCATTCAGGGGCTGGCTGTCTCGCTTGAGTCGTGTGCATTGCCAGCTCTCACCATCATTGCCGGTATCATCATCACCTTTAATTTTGCAGGCTTGTTCGGCATCGCTGTTGCCACGACCACCATGCTGGCATTAGCAGGAATGGTGGTTGCGCTGGATGCGTTTGGTCCCGTGACTGACAATGCTGGCGGGATCGCCGAAATGGCTGGTCTTGATGAATCGGTACGCTCAACAACCGACACGCTGGACGCTGTCGGAAATACCACGAAAGCGGTGACCAAGGGCTATGCCATCGGATCAGCAGGACTTGGTGCGCTGGTTCTGTTTGCCGCCTATACCGAGGATCTGAAGTATTTCGGTGCAAATGCCCCGGAAGGCAGCTTCCTGAGTGGCGTAGTTGCCGATTTTTCGCTTTCCAATCCTTACGTCGTGGTTGGTCTGTTGTTCGGCGGACTACTGCCATTCCTTTTTGGCGGCATGTCCATGATGGCGGTTGGTCGGGCCGCACAATCCGTTGTTGAGGAAGTGCGACGTCAGTTCCGGGAAATTCCGGGCATCATGACCTTCGAAGCCCGGCCAGATTACGGGCGTGCGGTCGATATTCTGACCAGATCGGCGATCCGGGAAATGATAGTCCCTTCGCTTCTGCCAGTGTTGTCTCCGATTGTTCTGTTCTTCGTCATTTTTCTCATAGCGGATAAGGCTGCGGCATTTTCAGCTGTCGGAGCAATGCTTCTGGGTGTGATCGTCACTGGCCTGTTTGTCGCCATTTCGATGACATCCGGCGGCGGTGCCTGGGACAATGCCAAGAAGTCCTTCGAGGACGGGTTCGTCGATAAGGATGGTGTAACCCATGAGAAGGGTTCTGAGGCACACAAGGCCTCGGTGACGGGCGATACCGTAGGTGACCCCTACAAGGACACCTCAGGACCGGCTGTGAACCCCATGATCAAGATTACCAACATCGTGGCGCTTCTCATGCTGGCGGTGATGGCGCATCTGTAAGGAGATGGTTTTCTGACAAGAAACCCCGGCGCGATGCGTCGGGGTTTTGTGTATGTGTGATATTCTGGTTGCCTGACGACCTTCAGGCAGAGCTGGCTATTGCCGTCCGATATCGCCTGGAGCGGTTTCCTGTTGCGGGAGAGCAACCCGGCCGACATTGCCGAAGATCTGCTCCAGCAATCCAAGCTCACGTCCGCGCGTTGGCGTCTCGCGTGATGCATAGTCGATGATCCGGCCATCGGCTTCATCATAGTGGAGCACTTCTTCCACGACATCATCTTCGCCAAAGCGAATCGCCACGACGTCGCGGGTTGCCACGCTCGGACGGAAGAATGTGAAACGCTCACGAGTAGCGCTGATATAAAACCATGTATTCTCGTCAAACACGCTGGAGGTTGACGGTGAGCCCAGATCAGCGAGAACGCTGGAACGGGTATCTTCACCAGGCTCAACCTCAGCCGGCTTGCGATCGTCGGCCACATAGCCTTGAAAATCCCGACTAGGGCTGATGCAGCCAGTTAACAAAGCCGCAGATGCTATGGCGAAAATAAGCTTGCGCGCCATCAGTCGTCTCCTAAGTTCAAGCGCAGACCTAACGGCTCTGTGCCATGTTTGGCAAGCCGGGAAGAGCTTCATGATGATTTTGTCACGTATGTTTGGCAGTCGGGGAAAGAAAAAACAGATTGCGCGCGATTTGTTGCAGTCGATTTCGGCTCAATCGCGCGATGAGCGGTTCTTTGGCGAGGCCGGTTTCCACGACACGCTGGAAGGGCGGCTGGGCGTTCTGACCACGCATATGATTCTTACCCTTCGGCGATTGAGACGTGCTGGTGATGAGGGACGTGAACTTGCGGAAGTCACGCTTCAGGCATTCATGGATTTTGTAGAGTATGGGCATCGCGAAGCGGGCGCAGGTGATTTCACCATCGGGCGGAAAATGCGCGCGTTTGGTGAGACCTATCTCGGGCAGGCGAGAGTCTATGATGAAGCGCTGGATGGAGGGGAGGTTTCCCTGAACGCCGTTCTTCGCAGAAATATTGGCGACATTGTCTTCACACCTGAGGCAATCGACAGTTTCGCTGACTATATGAAAAACGCCGCCTCTTCCCTTGATAGCCAAAGTGACGTGGACCTGCTCAAGGGCCGAATTCGCTGGCCTGACGCAGAGGCCATGGCGTGATAGAGAGTTGATCACGCTGGCTGAGCGTGTATGGGGTTAGGCTCAACCCGATCCGGCAGACCTGTAAGGATGTTTGATGCAATCCGATGAAATCCTGAATATTTCTGTCGATGCGATGGGCGGAGACCACGCGCCTGACAGCGTTATGGACGGCCTCTCCATGGTCGTTAAGGAGCGCAACAAGCTGCGGTTTATCGTGCATGGCGATGAGGAAAAGCTGAAGCCGTTTCTGGATAAGGATTCAGACCTGCGCGCGCGAACGGATATTCGACACACAGAAAAAGTGGTCGCCATGGATGCGAAGCCCAGCCAGGCGTTTCGGCGCGGCAAGGGCACAAGCATGTGGAACGCGCTGGAGTCGGTAAAGAACGGGGAAGCCGCTGTTGCGGTGTCTGCGGGTAATACCGGCGCGCTCATGGCCATGTCCAAGGTGATCCTGCGCATGGTGGATGGGGTTCACCGTCCTGCCATTGCGGCCAGCTGGCCGACGCCAGAGGGATCATGTGTTGTGCTTGATGTTGGCGCCAATGTTGAGGCGGATGCCGAACAATTGGTGGAATTTGCGATCATGGGTGACGCCTATGCACGTGCGGTGCATGGCAAAGAATCACCCGGCATCGGCCTTCTGAATATCGGTTCGGAAGACCTCAAGGGCGTAGATAGTGTTCGCATGGCCAGTGAGATTCTGCGCAACACGGATATCGGTCTGAACTATCTTGGTTTCATTGAGGGAAATGATATCTCTATGGGTGTGGCCGACGTCGTGGTCACTGACGGATATACAGGCAATATTGCTCTGAAAACAGCTGAGGGCACCGCCAGGCTGGTTTCCGGATTTGTTCGTGATGCGTTGTCCGCTAACATGCTCTCAAAGCTGGGGGCTCTGCTGGCCATGGGCGGCCTCCGGAAACTCAAATCCCGTATGGACCCGCGTTCGGTCAATGGTGGTGTGTTTCTTGGACTGAACGGCGTGGTCCTGAAATCCCACGGTGGAACCGATGCAACCGGGTTCGCTACGACCGTTCGACTGGCAAGCAATCTTGCCCGAAGTGATTTTTCTGAAGATGTGGCCAACAGCCTGCAACGCCTTCAGGAACAAACAAATACGATGCAAAAGGCGTTAGACGCGTGAATACAGTAATCCGAGTGACAGGCATTGGCAGCTATCTGCCGGGTAAGGTCCTGACGAATGAAGACATCTCCCGTATTGTAGATACAGACGATGAATGGATCCGTTCACGTTCGGGGATTACAAAGCGCCACATTGCTGAAGATGGCGAGTTTACCTCTGACCTTGGAACCGAAGCCGCAAAAAACGCCTTGCGTCACGCTGGCCTGACCACTGACGATATTGATCTTATTGTCGTTGCGACGGCTACGCCGGACCAGACATTCCCAGCTACGGCAACAGTGATTCAGCACAAGCTGGGCATTCGTCGCGGCGCGGCCTTCGATGTTGCGGCGGTGTGTTCGGGCTTCATCTTTGCACTTGCAACGGCGGACGCGCTGATGCGCAATTCCGAGTTTCAGAAAGCGCTGGTGATCGGCGCAGAAACGTTCTCGCGTATCCTCGACTGGACTGATCGTTCAACCTGCGTGCTGTTCGGAGATGGAGCAGGAGCTGTCGTCCTGGAGAAGGATCAGACCTCGTCCAACGAACAGATTGGCTTGCTGGGCCATTATCTGCGCACGGATGGCGCGCAGCATGACCTGCTTTATGTGGACGGCGGGCCATCCTCCACCCAGACCGTTGGCCATTTGCGCATGAAGGGGAACGCCGTTTTCAAGCATGCGATTGTGAACATTTCGTCCGCCGTGGAGAACCTGTTGTCGAAATCTGAGGTGTCAGCGCAGGACGTTGATTGGTTTGTCCCGCATCAGGCGAATCAGAGAATCCTCGATGGCGTTGCAAAACACCTTAAAATAGAGCACTCTCGTGTAATATCGACCGTTGCGCTCCATGCAAATACTTCAGCGGCATCTGTACCGCTCGCATTAAGCGAAGGTGTCAGTGATGGTCGTGTCAAAACCGGTGATCTTATCCTTACAGAGGCCATGGGAGGTGGCTTCGCCTGGGGAGCGAATTTGTTCAGATTGTAAGAGTTTCGTTAAGATTTCATTGGTCTTCTGTTAATGCTGTTTAGGAGGTGGGAGTGCAGCAGGACAAAGCCGTAACGCGATCGGAAATTATGGATTCTCTGGTCAGAGAAGTCGGTTTGACCCGACAGGATTCAGGTGAATTGCTTGAGCGCGTGCTCGAGCTGATTTCTGATGAGCTGATGGACGGTCAGACCGTAAAGCTGGCAAGGTTCGGTAACTTCGTTGTCCGAGACAAGCGCGCACGAATCGGTCGAAATCCAAAGACGAAGGTGGAAGCCGAAATTTCTGCCCGCCGCGTCGTTGCCTTTCGTCCGTCACCCCTTTTGAAGCAGCGAGTGGATCAATCTTTAAACGATAAGGACTAGCCGAATGACCAGCGCCAGCCGCAAAGCTCAGAAAACAAACAATGCCTATCGGTCAATTGGTGAAGCGGCAAAAGAACTGGACCTGCAAACCCATGTTCTGCGATTCTGGGAAACAAAGTTCTCGGTCCTGAAGCCTGTGAAACGCCCGGACGGGCGGCGCATGTACAGGCTTGAAGATATGAACGCCCTTCGGGCTATCCAGCTTCTGGTCCATGAGCAGGGTCTGACAATCCGAGGCGCTCAGAAGGTTCTGCGGGAGCAGGGCGTTCAAAAGGTCCTTGGCGGAGAAGTCCGTCTTGGCGGTGCCATTCGCGAAGTCATTGATCCTGGCGATTTCAAAAGCCCGGCGGCCAATCCGGTTCAGCGTCTGCAGAAGACCGTTAATGAAGTGGTTGAGTCCGGCGTGTTCGTAAACTCCAGCGAACAGAGCACAACGCGTTTGTCATCGCTGCTCTCGGAACTCAATTCCGTAAAGGCCCGTCTGGACGCTGTTCTCGTCAAAGACGCGGCCTGACCTGACCAAACAGTTCTTGCATCACATTCAGGGGCGGACTATACACTCGCCCCTCTGGCGGAGCGTGGCGCAGCCCGGTTA
>CAYFGB010000017.1:0-64592 GCA_964342455.1 uncultured Hyphomonadaceae bacterium | reverse complement strand
TGTCAGCGCCATACTGAATGCGGTAATTGCCATTCGCCTGGCGCAGCACATTATCCAGCGCGCCATCACCATCCAGATCGGCAAGCCCCAGTGACAGAACCCCTCTGCGGCCCTCATTCGAGGGCACGCCACCGGAAGCCGGATCATCCAGACGGAAGAAATAATCATTTGCCCCCGTCAGCCGGAACAGAATATCCGACGTGCCATCGAGGCCGAAATCGCGGAAAGGCGCTGTGCGGATCTCTGCCGCCGTGCCGTAAAGGGTGTGAATGCCTTTTATGGTGAAGGTTTCGTCCGCGGTCATATCGCCATTCAAGTCGAACATAACGAGGGTATCGCCACCCGAATGTTCATAGCGAACTTCGTCACCTGCGCCGCTAAAGTCCGCTGTACCTATAAAGGTCGAAAGATCGGTGGTGATGACATCGCCAAGACTGAAATCGGTGATGACATCACCGTCTGCTTCACCAATCCGGACGTCGAATGTGTCATTGCCGCCATTGCCGGTCTGTGTATCTGACCCGCCCCCTCCACGAATGACATTCACGCCGGTATCACCGATGAGCGTGTCAAATCCATCGCCTGCAGAGATGTTCTCGATATTGAGGAGGGTGTTTGTGAATGCGCCATCAAAGGTGCGAGAAAAGCTTCCGGTGGCAAGGTTGACGGTGTAGGAGGTTGAGAATGTTTCGAACACAAAGGTGTCGGTGTCATCTCCGCCATCAAATGTGTTGCCAGCGCCAAGGTAGTTCGAAGGGCCACCATACACTCTGAAGCCGATCTGGTCATCGCCCGCATCGCCGAAAATCTGGCTGCCGAATTCATTGGTCAGCACGACGTCGGCACCATCTCCGCCATGAACCACGCTACCAATTGTGCCGTTGAGCGTATCATCAAATGCCGAACCGGTAAGGTTTTCGAAACCAGAGATGCTGTCGCCCTGGGCGTCTCCGCCTGAGGCGGTTCCCAGGTTTAAGCTTACCTCTACGCCAGCCGTCGAACCGGCATAGCTGAGCGTATCTCCGCCTGCGCCATTCGTGCCGCCAGACAGAATATCTGCTCCCGCGCCACCTTCCACGATGTCGTCGCCACCGCCCGCTTCGATATTGTCGACTTCAGAACTGCCTGTAATGGTCTCGCTATCACCATCACCATAGATGTTGATCCGGTCGCCTAAAGTGCCGCTGAAATCACCATAGTGAAGGCCGAACTGAAGACCGGACAAATCCAGCGTTGTCAGCGTATCCATATATAAATCGAGTTCGAACGCATCCGACCCAAACCGACTAGCATTCACCGACTGAAAACCCGCAGAGACGAAATCTGTCGCGAACATGCTGAGCGTGAACCCGCCCTGATAATATCCGCCTACAGGGCCTTCGGAACGGAAGACCAGATTTTCCAGAGAGACGAGCGAGCTGTTCCGCAGGTCGAGCGGCTCAGTATGATAGGTTTCGACCCAAAAGAAATCATCATCAGCGCCGCCATCAAATACCGAGCCCGCGACGACTGCCGTAAATTGATTGGTAATGGCATAAATGGTGTCCGCGCCAGCACCGGCATAGACCTCATTGCGGCCACCATTTATTATGAAACCATCCGCTCCACCCAGGCCGTGGAAAATATTGTTCTCTGTCGCATCGTCCGTAAATGAATCGTTATGCTCAGACCCGATGGCGTTTTCGAAGTTTGATATCGTATCACCTGTGGCATCACCGCCACTGACCGTGCCAGCGTCAAGGTTGACGGTCACACCAGCGGACGAACTCAAATAGCTGAGCGTATCGCCGCCCGCATTGTTCGCGCCGCCATTGAGCACATCAGCGCTTGCACCGCCTTGCACAATGTCATCGCCGTCACCTGCATTGATCTCGTTCTTAGTATTCGTCGCGCCGGTAATGGACTCGTCAGCGCCGCCGCCAATGATCTGGACGGTATCATTGGCGTTCTGGAAGTTAGATGTGTCGATTGGGGTCAGATCGAGTGTCGTGAGCCCGTCCATGTGAAGGGTGAACGTATAGTTTTCCGTACCAGAAAAACGATTGCTCAAAATGGTGTCAAACCCGGCATTCTGGAATTGCGCCGCATTCATCACAAATTCAATATCGTTGGTCTGCGACGCGAAAGGAGAACTAAAGAGTAGTGTCTCGATGTTCGTCAGGGTAGCGTTACGAAAATCCAGTACAGGGTATTGGCCAGCAGCGAGTTGGCCCCTCAGCGTATCGGTGTTTGCGCCGCCATCATAGATTTCTCCGGCTTCGACTGCGGAATTTCCAATGGCGTTATAAAGGCCTGGGTCGAGTATGTCATTGCCATCCTCGCCATAGAGTTCATCCCGGCCTAACAGGCCGTAGAGCGCATCTACGCCATTTCGACCGTAAATGCGGTTGTCATTATCATCGCCCTGCAGCCGAAAATCATTATTTGCCGAGCCGATGAGATTTTCAAAGCCGGAAATCTGGTCACCCTCTGCATCGCCGCGAAACTGGTCAGTAAAGCCGAGGGCAACGTCGACACCGATGCTGGAGTTTTCATAGCTGAGCGTGTCGCCGCCTGCGCCATTCGCGCCGCCATCCAGAATATCTGCGCCCGCGCCACCCTCAATGACATTGTCACCACCATCGCCTGTGAGCGTGTCAGCGAAGGCCGAACCGATCAGATTTTCGATATTAGTGAGCGTGTCATAGCCGTCATTGCCGACAAATTGCGATGTGGTAACTGAAAGATCGACCGTGGCTGCGCCGGTTGCGTTTTCATAAGTGGCTGTGTCTTCGCCTGAGCCGCCATCCATAATGTCGTTGTCGAGACCGCCTTCCAGAATATCGTCGCCGCCCATGCCGCGAAGGACATCATCACCAAGGCCGCCGATCAGGATGTCATCGCCTGCGGGCTGGCTGCCCGAGGTCGAATACCCGGTCAGTGAAACGTTCAGGACATAGGTGTCGCCGGAATCCACCGGTTTATCGCCACTGTTCGCATATTCCCCAACGCCAATGTAGAAAACATCGGATGTGGTTGCGGTATAGGTGAAGAAAGAGTCGCGTTTCGTTGTGCCAAAACTGCCTGACGCGCCATCAGAATTGGATGCGTTGTCATCGTTCGAGGCGACTTGAGTTCCATTAAAGTCGTACAGGCGGACGAAAGTGTCAGCCGTTGGTCCGCCATAGCTCAGATAGCCGTAGTCGATATCGATGGTGATGGTTTCGCCTGCGGCGATATAGACCCGGTAATAATCGTACTGGCCGCGACCTATCCCGACAATGGTGGTGTGGGGCACGGTGGTGGAATTCAGAATATCGGGGTTTTCCTCGGTACTCCAGTAGAAAGCATCACCGATGCTGCCTCCAAGTATTTGGGAATCGCCGGCAACTGTCCAGTTTGTGAAGTATTCGCCGAAATCGCCATAAATGACGTCATCGCCGTCACCACCCTCGACGGTGGTATCCGCTTCAGCGCCGGACCCGCGCGCAAAGATCAGATCAGCCTGCGCCGTGCCCGCTATGATCGTATCGGTTGAATTTCTGATTGCCATATCGTCTTCCCCACATGATTCCCAGTGCATCGGTTTGTGCTATTTTGCACCGGGCGTGAGATCACACACATGAAGATATCTGAAGACGCTGATTTTTAGCAGTTTTCGCCGAAAATTCTCACACGGCCTGGTTCGGCGGATACATGAGACTGTCAACGCCTGAAGCCCGACAAGGGTGACGAAGACCCTGGTTCAATGCTGCGAAGACGCCAATACGGCTGGGGTGGGAAACCTAGAGGCAGGCGGCCATTTGCGCTCTGGCCGCGTCCGCGCGGGACAGCGGCAGGGTTTCGAGTTCCCATTTGTCCGGATTGGCGAGCAGTTCACGGACCAGAATATTGTTGATCGAATGGCCTGGCTGTTCGCTGACATAGCGACCAATCACGCGATGGCCGATCAAAGCCAGATCACCCACAGCGTCCAGCACCTTGTGGCGTACGAATTCATCCTTGGCGCGCAGGCCCTCCGGATTGAGAATGCGATCATCTTCGACAGCGATGGCGTTTTCCATGCTGGCACCCTGCCCCAATCCCATCGCACGAAGCTGGTTGAGTTCTGCCATCATCCCAAAGGTGCGGGCAAATGCGAGCTCGCGGACAAAGCTGGATTCGGTAAGTTCCAGAGCCTTGCGCTGACGACCAATGGCCTCGCTCTCGAAGTCAATCGTGGCATCCAGATGGAAACCATATCCCTCAACCGGCAGCAGGCTGGCTTTCTTCGCGCCCTGAACCACATGCATCGGCTCGAGAATACGAAGATATTTGCGGGGCGTCATTTGCCGGCGAATGCCTGTTTGACGGATCAGATCGGTAAAGAGTTCAGAAGATCCGTCCATGATCGGCACTTCCGGACCATCGACCTGAATCAGAACGTTATCAATGCCGAGGCCGAACAACGCAGCAAGCAAGTGTTCAACCGTAGACAATGTCACGCCATGCTCATTGCGAAGCTTCGTGCCGAGCTGCACATCGTGAACCAGATCGCCGCGTGCCTCAATGCGACCTTCGCTCTGAGGTGCGTCCATGCGCTCGAACACAATACCGGTATCCACCGGCATTGGCTTCAGCGTTAGCCTGGCCCGCTCGCCAGAATGGACGCCAACCCCGGCACAAATGGCCGAATTGGCGAGAGTTTGTTGGTACGCGACGTTTTGCACTCGGAATCTCCTGTCGGTTATTAGATTCCCATAGCCATCCGTGATCTCAACACACGCTTTGTTTCCGTTCGTAACCGATTTGCTAACCAAACCTTAGCGCCCTCGCGCGGAACAAAACAATCATCTGTTTTAATTATATTTTTTATCCGCCCAAACATCAAATCAGATACACAAGCGAAGAAAAGCAAACGCAGTACGCTGTCATTCTGATCACATCCGTGACCCGAATGTTACAATTTCAACCAACAAAAAACGCCCCGGTTTCAGGCCGGGGCGTTTTTAATTCAGCGAACACGCCGGATCAGTGGCTGGCAGACCGACGCAAAAAGGCCGGAATTTCCAGATCTGTGTCTTCGATGATCTTGCCATTACGGCCAAAATCGTCAGCACGTGTTTCTTCTTCTTCAAAACCGGCATCTTCGAAAGGCGCATCAACATCGTTGCCAGAAGGCTGACGCCAGCCGAAAAGCTTGTGCAGACCGCCAGACTTTTCCTCTTCGCGTGGTGGCGGAGGTGCCGGACGCGGCTGCGGTTGTGGCTCTTCACGCTTTTCTGCGCCAAAGACGAGGTGTGCCGGAACAGATCCTGGCTGCTCAGCCGGCGATGTTTCATTGGCCGGACGCGCAACAGGCTCCGGACGGACCGGTTCTGGCTGCGACGCGCGCGGCTCGATAACAGGTGCGACGGTTGGGCGGTGTTCCGCTTCCTGACGCGCTTGTGGACGCGGTGCTTCAGGCTGAGGCTGTGGTTGCGGACGCGGCTGAGGCGCGGACGTGGCCGCCTGGGCGGGCTGAACACTTGCCGTCTCATCAATGCCGGTGGCAACAACAGACACACGCATCTTGCCTTCAAGGCTGTCGTCAAAGGTCGAGCCGAGAATGATGTTGGCTTCCGGATCAACCTGATCACGGATTTCATTGGCGGCTTCATCAACCTCATAAAGCGTCATGTCATATCCGCCCGTGATGTTGATCAGAACACCTTTCGCACCGCGCATGGAGATATCGTCCAGCAGCGGGTTAGCGATGGCAGCCTGAGCGGCATCCAGCGCGCGCTTTTCGCCAGACGCTTCGCCAGTGCCCATCATGGCTGCGCCCATTTCCGCCATAACGGTCCGAACGTCAGCAAAGTCGAGATTGATCAGGCCAGGCATGACCATGAGATCGGTGATGCCGCGAACACCGGAGTAGAGAACCCGGTCGGCCATCTGGAAGGCATCGGCAAAAGTGGTCTGCTCATTCGCAATCCGGAACAGGTTCTGGTTTGGAATGATGATGAGCGTGTCGACATGGCGACGAATTTCTTCAAGCCCCTGCTCAGCGAGCGCCATACGGCGTTTACCTTCAAAGGCAAACGGTTTGGTCACAACGCCAACCGTCAGGATGCCGCGCTCACGGGCGCAACGCGCGATAACCGGCGCAGACCCGGTACCCGTTCCGCCGCCCATGCCGGCTGCGATGAACACCATGTGCGCACCCTCGAGGTGCAGATTGATTTCATCAATGCTTTCTTCGGCAGCTGCAGAGCCAACATCAGGCCGCGCGCCAGCACCAAGCCCAGAGGTCGTTTCCGTCCCAAGCTGGATCTTGTCTTCGCACGATGATCGCTGCAGCGCCTGGGCGTCGGTGTTCGCCACAACGAACTCAACACCTTGCAGATCTGCCTTGATCATGTTGTCCACAGCATTGCCGCCAGCACCGCCGACGCCGAATACAACTATTCTGGGCTGTAACTCTATACCACTCATGTGCTCTGCCTTATCGATCACCGACCCATTCGGGGCTAGCTTACAAATTCGGCGCACAGGCTTAATTGAGGGTTAAAAGACTGGAAAAAGTCAGATGTTTTCTTTTAACCAGTCAACGGCCCTGCCAAATACACCAGCCTCACCGACGCGATAATCCTTACTCTTTACACTTTTCTTTGCCGGTCCCTGAGTGGGACCTGCATCTCCAAGTGTTAACAGGCCTGCGGCGGCAGAAAAAGAGGCGCGCTGACAAATTTCGCCCAGTTCTGCGGCATGAAGGGGTCTTGCAAGACGCACAGGCATGGCCAGTACGCGCGCGGCGAGCTCTCGAATGCCCGGCAATTCACTGCCGCCACCGGTCAGAACAACCCTGCGTGGCAGACGACTGCCAAGCCCGGATTTCGACAGCGCTCTCGAAACGAGCTCAAAATTTTCTTCGACGCGCGGCAGAATAAAACCTGTCAGTTCCGACTTTGGCATGCGTGCGGCGGACAGACGGCCATCATCACCAATCTTTGGTGTTTCGACGAAATCGGCCGGACCTGATTTTGGTGGCAGCACACTGCCATGCAAGGTCTTGATACGTTCGGCGGCTGGCATGGTGGTGCCAATGCCATGTGCAAGGTCAGAGGTGATGTGATGGCCACCGACGGGCAGTGTATCTACAAACGCAAGAGCGCCATCCTGGAAGACGGAAATCCCTGTCGATGAGCCGCCAAGATCAATGCAGATTGCGCCATTGTCGCGTTCATCATCGGTCAACACCGCGTCCGACGAGGCAAATGGCGCCGCGCTGATGCTTTCGACCGACAGATGCGCCCGTGAAACGCTGAGCACAATGTTTCGATAGATCGGCATTGGCATAGTGACCAGATTCATCGTCACGCCCAGCTTTTCAGCGAACATGCCGCGCGGATCACGCACACCCTCATTGCCATCAATGGAATAGCTCAGCGGAAAGGCATGAAGCACAAACAGTTTGTCATCAATGCCAGACGCGAGCGTCTTTTCCAGAAGCTTGTGCACATCCTTCTGACTGACCTCACGGCCATTCATAACATGGTCGCCCTGAATGCGGCGGGTTTCCAGATAAGGCCCAGTCACAGACACGCGTACATCGGTAGCCTGAGCCGACGACATGCGCTCCGCATCCTCAACGGCGAGACGGACAGACCGCTCAAGGCCGTCCATATCAATCACCACACCGCCCTTCAGGCCGCGGCTGGTCTGAAGACCATGTCCGGCCAGTTCAAACGGCCCTTGCGATGGCGGCACGGTTCGCGCCATCAGGCAGGTGATTTTCGTGGATCCGAGATCCAGCGCCGTCACAAGCTGACCAATCTTCCGCGACCGGCGGCCGGCGGCTATGAACTTCTGGTCGTGGTCTGACATACTCTCTAACCCCTACCATTCACCGTGTTGAGCGCAGCTGATAACTGACTGCGTCTTGTATAAATGTGGGCCGGATCGCGCAGATCGATATTCTCGACCCGTCGATCCAGCAATCCTGTCTGCCGCTGCAGACGAGACAAACGATCCAGCGCTTCATAGCGCGCATCTCCGGCGGGCAATTGCACCCGCACACCAGATGTCATGACGAGATCCCAACGGCGCTCGCCGATACGCTGAGCATAGCCAAGGCGGCTCTCAATGGCCGGAAAACCTGCGAGATCCGCCATCAGATCTGATGAGGCAATTACCGCGCCTTCACCGGACACCACCGGAAAGCCGGCATTGGCCACGTCGATATCCGGCACTTCACGCCCCATTGGGTTCATCGCAATGTGCTTTTCGCCGTCCCAGAGCAGAACGGTTGCTTCAAGCGGCGTTACGAAAATGGAAATCTGACCCGGCCAGAAACGGTGAACCTGAACGTCACCCAGGCCTTTGACCTGATCCAGGCGATCCTTGAGCAAATCCGGGTCCGCACGAAACATGGAGTCGCCTTCGCGAACGCCAATAGATGCGCGAATACGTTGTTCCTGCTCAGGCGCGGCGTGATAAATCCGGATGGTATCAACTGACAGGCCGACTGTTTTCACAAAGCCATCGGTCAGATTGTTCATCGTACCAGACACAACCGACATGGACTGGCCCATCCAGGCCGCCGTGCCGACAATCAGGGCAATGATAAAAAAGACAGCCATGATGATCGACGACGCATCTGCGGTCTGTTTGACCACGGCGTCGCGAGCTGGCGTGGCGGACTTTCCGCCCTTGCCGGTAGACTTGCCTTTCTTACCCTTCACCTCGGGCATGACGCATCCTCAATCATCCAGGCGACGAGCTCCGGAAATGAGATTCCGAGCTCCACCGCTTGCTCCGGGACGAGAGAGGTTGGCGTCATGCCAGGCTGTGTGTTGGTTTCCAAAATCACGAGCCGGTCTCTCTCGCCATCATAGCGAAAATCAGATCGCGTGACTCCCCGGCATCCAAGGGCCTGATGAGCCTTGAGGCTTTCTTCAAGAATACGCCTCGTCAGATCGTCAGGAAGGTCTGCCGGGAGAACGTGACGCGATCCCCCACTCGCATATTTTGCGTCAAAATCGTAAAACTCTCTTAACGTTGTGATCTCTGTAACCAATAAAGCTCGATTTCCCATTACACCGGCCGTCAGCTCACGCCCGGGAATGTACTCTTCGGCCATCAGATTGTCGCCATAGGTCCAGTTGTCTGACAAGAGAATGTCGGCGGCCGGCGGTTCGTCAGCGCCAACCATCACGACGCCAAAGCTCGACCCTTCCGAGATGGGCTTGATGACATAAGGTGGCGTCAAAGGGTGTTCGCGAGCCGCACTCTGACGCGTTACTTTCACGTCAGCGGCAACCTCAATTCCGTTCTGCGCGTAGACAGCCTTCGATTTGCGCTTGTCCATCGCAACGGCAGAGGCAGCGACACCGGAATGGCTGTACGGCACGCCCATGACCTCGAAAATGCCCTGAACACAGCCATCTTCGCCCCAGGGGCCGTGAAGGCCATTCAGAATGACATCCGGGGCGGCATCTCTGATTTGTTGCGCCAGATCACGCGTGGCGTCGATTTCCACAACATCGTACTGGCCCGTCTCACGCGCCGTATTTGCCATCTGTGTGCCCGAGGACAGCGAAACCTCACGTTCCGAAGACCACCCACCATAGACAACTGCGACGCGTTTCATGACCTGCTCCTGCCCGAATTCCTTTGCCGGACATCCTGACCGGCAATCTTGTTCAGACGGAGACGAATTCGTGGATTTTGGGAAGGGGCAATCCGATCAGATTACTTGCCCGCATCAATCCCATCAACCATGATGACGCGATAGTCCGCGCCCTGGAAACGAAGCTTCTTCGCGGCGTTATAGGCCGGGCTGTTATACCAGGCCTTGGCGGCATCAGCATCAGGAAAACGAACAAGGACAACACCCTCGGCGGCAGCACCTTCGAACACCTCGTGCGGGCCGTAAAAGGCCAGCGGTGTGAGGTCATGGCCCGGCATGGCAGCGGCAGCCGCTTCGCCATAGGCCTTGAAGGCTTCCTCGTCCTTGGTTTTTTCCCGGATCATTATCATGTAAACGCTCATAAATTCCTCCCTGTTTCCATCTTTCATGACCGCCTGAATTTGAAATTTCAATCTGATTTTGAGGCTCCGGCCCAATTCAATCTGGATGCCGTTAGGGCATGACGAAGGGGCAGATACGCGACCTCAAACACCAGCTTGCATTGCGCCTGAAGAGCTGGAATGACTGAGGCGAAACACGCTCAGGAGAGATGCAATATGTCTGAACAGTCTGCCGCCATTGAAGCCATCTCTACCTATTATGCGGCCTTCAACAACAAGGACTGGCAAGGCATGCTGGCCAGCCTGACCGACGACATCCATCACAATGTGAATGAAGGCGGCGAGCGGGGCGGCAAGGCGAAATTCAGCGAATTTCTGGCCCATATGGATGACTGCTATGATGAGACGCTGACCGACATGGTCGTGATGGCCACAGCGGATGGCACACGAGGGTCCGCCGAATTTATCGTCAACGGGACCTACAAGAAGACGGATGGCGACCTGCCAGAAGCAAAGGGGCAGACCTACCGACTGCCTGCTGGTGCATTCATGGAGCTGGTGGATGGCAAGATCCGCCGGGTCACAACGTATTACAATCTCGCCGAATGGATCAGACAGGTCAGCGCCTGACGAATTAGTCCGTCTCTGTCTCGACCTGGATGCTTTCGATGTAAGCGATGACGGCATCGGTACCGAGCGGGCCGAAGTCAAAGTCGGGCATATCGATAGCACCGACATGGATACCTTCGCGGAAATCATCGCGCAGGGCTTCGACGTCACGCTCGATCAGCACTGTACGAAGCGGCGGGGCGTCGAGACGGGGCGACTCATCGCTGGCGCCAATCGCATGACAACTGGTGCAATTGTCCTCAACGATCATCTGACCATCAGAGACCAGTCCGATTTCAGGTTCGTCAGCGACCACATCGCTGGAGACCGGCGGCTGACTATCCGGCTCAGCCGCATCCTGCCCAGACTGCCCACAAGCCATGAGTATTACCGAAATCAGGGGAATGGAGAGAATGAGCGGGCGCATGATAGGTCTCGTGATTCTGCTGGGAGATCAGAGGCTATCACAAGCGCGAAGATGTCCGAAACGCAAGAGCTGGAAAAATAGCGCTTCATGACCCGGGTTTGACGACAGACCAACTTGACCTGATCCTGCTCCTCTTTCATGAGACCAGTCATGAATATTCTTGTCATTGGATCAGGCGGACGCGAGCACGCCCTCGCCTGGAAGATCGCGCAGTCACCTCTGGTGGACGAAGTCTGGTCAGCACCGGGCAATCCCGGCATGCACGATATTGGCCCCTGTTTCGACGTTTCCGTGTCTGACCAGGACGCGGTCGAAAAGCTGGTGCTGCAACTTGAGCCCGACCTTGTTGTGATTGGCCCGGAACAGCCACTGGCGGATGGGCTGGGCGATCGGTTGCGGGCCCGCGGGTTCGATGTGTTCGGCCCGAGCGCGGCGGCAGCCCGCATTGAAGCCTCAAAAGGGTTCTCCAAGGATCTGATGTCGAAATATGACATCCCGACTGCGCGGTATAAGCGCGTTTCAGACACTGCCGAAGGCAAGGCGTTTCTCGACACGCTGACAGCACCTTATGTTCTGAAGGCTGATGGTCTTTACGCCGGTAAGGGCGTCGAACTGCCAGAGACACGCGAAGAGGCCGATGAAAAACTCGCCGACATGCTGGGCGGCAGTATGGGCGAAGCAGGCGCAGAGGTTGTGATCGAGGAATTCATGCCGGGCGAAGAGGCCAGCGTGTTCGCACTGACGGATGGCGAGAATTTTATCGTCCTGCCTGCTGCACAGGACCATAAGCGCGCCTTTGACGGTGATGAGGGACCGAACACAGGCGGAATGGGCGCCTATGCCCCTGCCCCCGTCATTACCCCCGACCTGATGGATCAGGTCTGTGAAACCATCATCAAGCCGACACTGGCCGGAATGACCAGCGAAGGCTGCCCGTTTCAGGGCGTTCTCTATGTGGGCCTGATGATCACGCCGGACGGTCCGAAAGTGGTGGAGTACAATTGCCGCTTTGGCGATCCGGAATGTCAGGTTCTCATGAAAGGGCTCGAAGGCGACATTGTTCCCCTGCTACTGGCATGTGCGACAGGCGGGATGAGCCAGCGTGAATTCGATCAGTTACAGCCCGAAGGCGGCTTCCAGCCAACAGCCACAATTGTCATGGCGACGCGTGGCTATCCAGGCAAATACGACAAAGGCTCGGTCATTGAGGGCGTTGTGACCGCCGACCAGCTTGAAGGCGTCACCGTGTTTCATGCCGGAACCGATGTGAATTCAGCCGGTGCGCTGACCGCAAATGGTGGTCGCGTGCTGGCCGTCACCGCCAACGCAACCACTATGGATGATGCCTTCCAGCGCGCCTATTCCGGTGTTCGGGCCATTGACTGGCCCGAAGGGTTTTACCGGACGGACATTGGCTGGCGCGTCCGCAAATCCTGACGACAGGAAAACGCGTTACTCCCGGTTCAATTGCTGATCATCGGCCATTCTCAGCGTCTGGTCGATGATCACCCGAACCCGTGTGACTGTTGTCTGGATCGACTGACATTTGCCGTGTATCCAGCCTGGGTCCTGCTGCCTGGTATTGCGAGCGATCCGGGCTGTTGTTGTGTCAATCGACAACACCAGTGCATCAAGCTCTCTGCCAGCCATTCGGATGAACTGAGTTTGCAAACCTGCAATCTTGCGCTCCCGAAACAGCTGTTTCTGAAGTTCCTCGCGCGCTTGATGGAGTTCTTCAGCCCGGCTTTTCAACATGGCCTCAGCGTGCTGGCGCGCGCGTTTTTCCCGCTCGTATCGTTCACGTGACACCCGGCCGGACTTCCTCATGACAGCCAACGAACTCAACTCACTCATAGCGTCGTATCCATAACTCTTTCTCGAAGTTTGATCCGGAACAGGACAATCCGTTCCAATGGCGTTTCTATGACTTCCCGGGTCAGCTCAGCTTTCTCTCTGAAATGATCCAGACTGGCTTCCAGGCTGCCCTGACAGAAGTCGATCATTTTTCGGGTCGATCGGTAGAGCAGAATGTATTCGTGCCCGGACCGCTTCTCGACCTCCATTTGTGGAATATCTGCCTGATCATCCAGTTTCCGGATTTGCGCATGGACCTTCTCTTCCAGATCACTGAGCAGGCTGTAAGTTGATGTGTGTTGCGCAACAAAATCCGGATGAAGTGAGGCGAAATAGCAAAACATCCATCGTCCGAAACGGTAAGACAATTGCGCCCGCGTTTCACCCAGAGCCCTGGCCAGCGCCTTCAGAAGCCGTTCGTACTCTTCGCGTGGAAACCGTTGAACGGTCGTATATGCGCCACCTGATGGCAGCCTCAGATTGTTGAGTATGATGTCGACCTGAGCCTCTCCAAGCCGGTCCTCGGCCATTTTCAGTAATTCAACAAAGAAAACGCCCTTCATTGTCTCTCTCCTTCCGAACTGAGCCCCGAACCAAAACTGGGCGTGCCGATTGAAGCGAGGATGAATCTGTTCATCCAAATTTTATTGAAATTTTACGGTTCTCGCCTCAGAGGTTAATTTTCTCGCGCAATCCGGTAATGCTTTTTGGGGTAAAATCACGTTTCGACGCCCACATCTGATAAGGCGGGCGATTCCCAAAACCTGAACCGAAACTGGTCATTAAGACTAGTTGCCGGAAATTTACCAAAACTCACCCATTGGAAATGCCGGGCCGCTCCGATGCGATTAAAAGCTCACAACACAAGTGTTCAGAAATGACCAAATAAGCTGTGGATGGCGGACGTTGCCCCCACCGACTTGCCGGCGATACCGAACACATCAGCCCGGAGACGACTCAGTCCGTACGCTTATGCAGATCCATTGCCCGCGTGCATTGATCCAGTATCTGGGTCAGACGCTGTACTGATGTACGAATGGAAAGGCATCGCTCTTCCATGGCTTCGGCTTGCCTGCATTTCTGGGCTAACTTATTGAGGCGTTCTGCCGAGCCATCTATGACGGTCAAGGGCGTGCGGAACTCATGACTGAGGGACGAAACAAGCTGCAACTGCAGCAAAGCCAGATGCCGCTCCCTTTCGAGCGTCTCAGACATGCGCAAATTGACGTCGAACAGCTCACGGCTACGCGTTTCGAGTAGCTTTTCCGCCTCCAGCCTTGCTGTGCGTTCACGTTCGAATCGTTTGCGGGAAACTGTCTCTTCCTGAGGTGCCTGGGCGGGCGATGGCTTATTCATTGACGGGCACCGGCCCTGTTCGCCTGATGACAAAGCGGGCCACAACATCCGAACCCGACCGTGACTCCGTTCGGGCAATTGTGGCCTGCTCTCCGAAATGGACGAGACAAGCCTCAATCAGGCCCTGACAAAAATCCACCAGTCCGCGGGGCGATTGATAAACAAATACAAGGGTGTTCGGATTTGGACGGCGGACGTCAAACCTGGGAAGCTCGGCCTTCTCGTTCAGTTTCCGAACTTCGGCATGCACTTCATCCTCGATGGCCTCGAGCATGTCGAACGCATTCGACTTGTCGTGAAAATAATGAGGATAGGTTCGTTCGAAATATCGAAACATCCAGTGACCGAACTGGTTTTGCAGCGTTGCAATGTCCAGTTTGACATCACTGGATAAGGCTTTCACCAGCGTATTCAGTTCCGAACAGGGGTAATTTCCAACCGCCGTATAGGCGCCACCTGTTTCAAGCTGGCATCGATCCAGCATGGAATCTACGCCTTTTTCCCCGACCGTATGCTCGGCCATGTCGAGAAGTTGCGTAAAGACAAGACCTTTCACCAGGATCACTCCAATGTGTTTAGCCCCTGATATCTCCCTGAAAATCAGGCTGCACGGAAAGCCTGAATTTGGTGTAAAGATATCCTCCCGATTTCAGCGTGACCTCGCCTGTTCATCCGGCCGCTGCATGGCGGCATCGCGGCTGCCTGACAAATCAGGGCACGGTAAGCCGGTCAAGTTTAAGACTGCAATGGAAAGAATATCCCCGAAAAATCGGGTTTCTCCGGCGTCATCGGCAAAATTTGTTAGACAACGCAAGGTAAACTTTGATCTATCCCTTTCCATACGCTTATCTTGAAAGCACGAAGAAACACAAAAGGTCGCATGGGAGACGAGGGACATGTCTGTTCATTCAGCATCCGCGCAGGAGATGTTCTCCGGCACAAAGGAAGTCGCAGATACGCACAAATTCAACGAAGACAATCTGTTCCAGTGGATGACAGACAATGTCGAGGGCTTTGAAGGCCCGATGGATGTTCGCCAGTTTAAGGGCGGTCAGTCAAACCCGACCTTCAAGCTCATCACGCCGAAGAAAGCCTATGTCATGCGCCGCAAGCCGCCGGGCAAGCTGCTTCCATCGGCTCATGCCGTTGACCGTGAGTTCCGCGTGATCGACGCACTCTATCCGCTTGGTTATCCTGTAGCTCGCCCATATGCGCTTTGCGAAGACACCGACGTTGTCGGCACCATGTTCTATGTGATGGACCATGTCGAAGGCCGCATCCTCTGGGATGGCACTCTGCCAGACTATGAGCCTGAACAACGCCGCGCCATTTACGAAGCGAAGGTGAACACCTTTGCCGACCTGCACAATGTCGATTGGAAGAAAGCGGGTCTCGAAGGCTTCGGCAAGGAGGGTGACTATGTTGCACGCCAGATCCACCGCTGGACGAAGCAGTACACAGCCTCTGAAACCAAGACGATTTCGGAAATGGACAAGCTGATTGAATGGCTGCCGAAAAACCTGCCGGAAAATGAAACCACGACCATCGTGCATGGCGATTATCGTCTGGACAACATGATCCTGCACCCGACCGAACCCAAAGTGATTGCGGTTCTGGACTGGGAGCTTTCCACGCTGGGTGACCCGCTGGCAGACTTCACTTACCATCTGATGAACTGGGTGATGCCATCGTCTGATGGTCGCGGCGCGATTGTTGATATCCCCGATCTGAAAGCCTACGGCATTCCATCAATGGAAGAATACATCGGCATGTATTGTGATCGTCGCGGCATTAGTGGCGGTCTTCCGGAAGTCAGCTATTACTTCGCTTATAACGCTTTCCGTCTGGCGGCCATCTGCCAGGGCATTGTTGGCCGAGTGCGCGACGGTACGGCGTCAAACGCCAATGCCACCGCGATGGAAGCCCGGGTTCCGGCGCTGGCAAGCTTTGCCTATGATCAGGCCCAGAAAGCAGGCATGGAAGCCTGATCTTCCGCGCCCTGATTTAAGTAACGAAAGGCGAGCCGCCGGGCTCGCCTTTTTTTGTGCGGAACGCCCTGCCCGCCTTCTGCGTCTTACTAAAGCCAGAATGTTCTGACTGAAGGCGGGGAAGAACCACATGGGGTGGTTCGTTGACAGAAGACTTGATGTTGATGACAGAGCCAGACGCCGGAAGCGCATCAGCCGGGCCCGTGGATGAATGCCCCACATCGCAAGCAGGGTCCGTCAGCCCGCACTTCGATCCTCCTGAACAAACGAGCGATAAAGCCTCAGCCAGCAAGACTGCACGTGTTTGGAAATGGTGCCGCCGCGCAGGAATTGGTCTTCTCGGCGTTTTTCTCGCGTTTCATGTGTATGCTCTGGCACTGATTCTTTTACCGTCTCCGACCACGTTGAACATGCTAGGCACCCGGCTATCCGGTGTGGATGTGAAGCGCGATATCACACCCATCCGAAACATTTCACCCAATCTGGTCCGCGCCGTAATTGCCGCAGAGGACTCAAAATTCTGCAGTCATTACGGCATTGATCTTGAGGCGGTTCGAAGCGCGTTCAGGAACAATCAACAAGGCGGGCGTCGCCGCGGCGGGTCCACGATTTCACAGCAGACTGCCAAGAACATCTTTTTCTGGAATGGCGGCGGATATGTCCGAAAGGCTGGTGAGGCCTGGATGACACTGGTTACAGAAACAATCTGGTCCAAGCGTCGGATCATGGCGCACTATCTCAATGTCGCCGAATGGGGCGACGGCATTTATGGCGCCGAAGCGGCCGCTCAAATCCGCTTTGGAAAGCCGGCCAGCGAATTGACGAAACGAGAAGCCGCCCTGCTGGCGTCCGTGTTACCAAACCCAAACGACTGGCGGGTGGACCCGCCGGGCAATTATGTCAGCGGCCGGGCCACAACGATTGAGCAGCGCATGCGTGTTGTAGAGAGCGACGGGCTCGATAGCTGCGTGCTCGGAGGCTGATCAGTCGAAATCGATGCAGAGGTAACGCGCCTGAACCAGCGAATAATAGCCGTAAATGCCGATGACGAACGCGCTGGCGAGATAGAGCCAGAGCCCGAAGGACTGGTCCCGTAGCCAGCCCAGAAGACTGGCCATACCCTTTGCTTCGTCGGCCTGACCAACAAAGCCGGCCCAGATCAGAAATGCCCCGATAAGCATGATCAGAAGCCCCCGGCCGGCAATTGCAATGTCGATGGCGTAGCAGGACACGGTCGTTTCCTCTGGCAGATCAATACCCGAAACCCATTTTCGGGTCAGCCCGCGCCAGATCTGAGCGCCGGCAATGCCGAGAACGATCAATCCGAAGGCGACCAGCAAGTGTTTGCCAAAAGGGTGCGACAGCAACCATCGTGCAAAACTTTCAGTCGTGCCGCCTCCCCCATTATCCTCATTGCGACCCAGCAGCGTCAGGCCGGCTGCAATGCCGACGAACAGGTAACTTCCGCCTGACATTGCCATTCCGATGCGGGCCAGAACGCCCATGGCCTCATGCCCTTTGTCCGACGTATCGAAACAGGCCTGCAGGAACCGCCAGCCCGCATAAAAGATCAGGCCAACGCATATGGCCATCAGCACGAAGTGCCCGGACTGGCTTGTCTCCAGATTGCGAAATGTGTCCCCGGGAGAATAGCCCTTATCAGAACGGCCTGGTGACAGGGCGGCGCTGACCAGGAGGGTTGAGACCAGAACATACACAACCGCGCGCGCGATCAGACCTGTTCGCGCGGTGGATTCGAACACGATCTCCCGGATTTTATGTGGCGACATGGAAACTGAACGCCGACTTCATCGTTTGGTTGCGGCGCATAGCCAGATTTCCTGTCGAACAGCCCAATCCCGCATTTTACGACGCCATTCTGCTTGCCCCAGCGCGACCCCTCCCATAAGAATATAGCCAACTACACGAAAGGGAGGCGACATTGTTCGATACGGAAATCACTCAGGACGGCAACATTATTTCCGGTCCGCTTCGTGCGCCGGCTCAAATGCTTGAAGATCAGGCCTATGACGGGCATTCATCGATCCATGATGATGAAATGGCCGAGAAGCTGGGCTTCAAGGCTGGCCCGATTGAGGGGCCCACACATTTTTCGCAATTTGACCCGCTAATGGTGCACATCTGGGGTCAGAAATGGTTCGAACAGGGCTGTATATCCTCGCATTTCAAGAACATGGTCGTTGAGGGGGAAGAGGTTCGCGCCTTCGCCGAACTGCCTGAAACAGAGACGCAAAGCCGAATTCGGGTCTGGGCGGAAAAGGCCGACGGCACGCCCGTTCTGGAAGCCAGCGCGAGCCTTGGTTCCGGCCCTACCTTGCTTGAAGAGCGGATGGCCAAGCTGAAGCCACCGGAAAGCCTTCTCATTCTTGAGGATCTGAAGGTCGGCATGACGGGGGCCGTCGATGAGATGGTCACCATGGCCCCGGACCAGCACATGGGTGAGCTTTACCCCTTCTCGCTGAACCAGAAACTCACAAAAATCACAGAGACCACGCCCTGGTTCACAGATGACGCCGCCTCCCCCTGGGGCAAAGCCATCATCCCGACCGAGATGGTTTCGGTTCTCGTCGAGTACACCTCCAAAAGCGCGAAACTGCCTGTGAAAGGCCCGGCGATTGGTCTCTTCGCAGACCTCGAAATCCGATATGTTGAAGGTCCCTTGTTTGTGGGTGAAACCTACCTCATCCGCCGCGAAGTTGTGGCGATCTCGGAAAGCCGCCGTACGGAGAGTTATTGGGTGAAAAGCCGGGTCTATGATGAAACGGGCACAACGCAGAAAGCAGAAATGCTGCTTAATCACGCGGTGCTGAAAGACTCCTACAAAGGGTATCAGCAGGGCTGAGCCGATCACCGAAATATCAATTGCCGCGGTGTCAGCATCGCGGCATTCTTCGCCCGACACTGGGAGGAATAACATGTCATTTTCGATTTATGATGCCACGGTTCAGGGCTATATCCGCACACTCACCGCCATTTCTGGCGTCATGGCCAAAGGCCGTGAATTCTACGAAGCCAACGGGCTGGATGTCGATACGATCCCGAAAGAGAAGCTGTGCGGCGATATGCTGCCCTTCTCCTTTCAGATCAACTCTATCCGTCATCATTCCATCGAAGCCATTGAGGGTGTGCAATCGGGAATTTTCACAATTCCGACCTCTCTGGAGAAAGAGGATTATGCCAGCCTCGAAGCCCTAGTTGCCCGCACGATCAATGAGCTGAAGGCCCTGTCGACCGACGAGGTGAACAGTCTTGGCGGAAAGGATGTCACCTTCGTATTGGGCGAAATGAAGATACCCTTTGTGGCCGAGGGTTTTCTGCTGTCTTTTTCCATTCCGAACTTTCATTTCCACGCTACCACCACATACGACATTCTTCGCATGAAAGGCGTGCCGATTGGCAAACGTGATTATCTCGGCGCGCTGGATGTAAAAGCGGGTTGATCAATCCGCGCCCGCACAGGGCTGACAGAACAGGCAAAGCGTGTAGTCTGCTGTAAAATCAGCGGGCTTCGCCTTTGACAGAGGCCCTCAACGCCAGTTCCGGGGGCCTCACTTTGAAAACGATATCCAGCGTACTTGCCATTTGCGGCTCTCTGTTCCTGACCGGAACCGCCATGGCAGACACGGTCTATATTCAGGCTGGCCAGTTGCTGGCTGTTCCCGGCGAAGGCTATCAGACCGAGAAAACCATCATTGTTGAAGACGGTCGTATCCGGTCTATTGAGGACGGATATCTGGCTCCGGAAGGTGATGCGTCTGTCATCGACCTGAAGGACGCTTATGTACTGCCTGGTCTGATCGACTCCCACGTACATCTGACATCGGAATTCAGCCCGACATCGCGCGTTGATGTGCTTTATGACTCCGAGATCGACGAAGCCTTTAAAGGCGCGATGAATGCCAGAAAAACGCTGATGGCGGGCTTCACCACGGTGCAGGATGTTGGTGCAACGAGTGAATCGATCTTTGCGCTTCGTGATGCCATAGCGACCGACAAGGTGCCTGGTCCACGTATTCGTGCGTCGGGTCAGTCGGTTTCCCCAACCGGCGGGCATGGCGATGCAAATGGCTTTTCACCGGCCCTGACAAAACTGTTTAAGAGCGACACGATCTGTGACGGTGCGGATGATTGTCGCCGCGCAGTGCGCGAAGCTGTCAAAACCGGAGCTGACGTCATCAAGATTACGGCTACGGGCGGGGTGCTCTCCAACACGAAGGCAGGGCTGGCCAAGCAGTTCTTCGATGACGAACTAGAAGCAATTGTCGAAACAGCGGCCAGCATGGGACGCAAGGTGACCGCACACGCCCACGGCAAGGACGGTATCGACGCCGCACTGCGCGCTGGCGTCCAGTCCATCGAACACGGCACCTATCTCGACGATGAAACGATAGCCCTCTTCAGGGAGTATGACGCCGTTCTGGTTCCCACCGTGATTGCCGGTGTCACTGTGACAGGCTGGGTCGAAAAGCCATGGCTGCCAGCCGCATCCAGAGAGAAGGCCGCCACCGTCGGACCGCTTATGCTGGACATGCTACGCCGCGCGAGAGAGGGCGGTGTCCGGATCGCATTTGGCACAGACACCGGCGTATCGAAACATGGAGAAAATGCCCGGGAGTTCATCTACATGATCGAGGCTGGCTTTTCCCCAGAGGAAGCGATTCGCGCCGCGACGGTTATTGCCGCCGATCACCTCGAACTTGGCGATACAATTGGGTCGATCGAACCCGGCAAATCGGCCGATATCATCGCGGTAAAGGGCGATCCGCTGAAAAGTGTGGAAGAACTGCTGAATGTAGACTTTGTGATGTCCCGCGGACAGGTGTACAAATCCTCCCCGTAAAACATAAAAAAAGGGAGGAAATGCATGCCGCATATTTCCGCTAACGGAACCGGGCTGGAATACGAAGAATTCGGCCCTCGCACAGGAACCCCCATTCTTCTCATATCGGGCTATACCGGACAGATGACCAGCTGGCCGGAGACATTTATTGAAGGCCTGACCGAGAAAGGCTTTCGCGTTATCCGGTTCGACAACCGGGATATTGGCCTGTCACAACAGTTTGACGACAAAGGCATTCCTGACATTCGTCAGGTGGCAGCGGGTCTGAAAGATGGCACGGCTGCAGATCATGCACCATACCTTCTCAATGACATGGCAGATGACGCGGCAGGCCTGCTCGACGAACTCGACGCCAGCCCTGCCATTGTGATGGGTGTCTCCATGGGTGGGATGATCACCCAGTTGCTGGCCATTCGCCATCCGGACAAGGTGAAGGCGATTATTCCGACCATGACGACATCAGGTCGCCCGGGCCTGCCTGCAGCCACCCCTGAAGCGCAAGCGGCGCTGCTTGATCGCCCCGAGGTCATCAATCGCGACAATATCGTTATGAGCGCGATCAAATCCAACCGCACATTTGGCTCGCAAGGCGCGTTTTTCCCATCAGATGATGAACTCGCCAAAAAGGCAGGTGCCGCATTCGACCGGGCCTATCGACCTGCCGGTATTGCCCGCCAGTATGCCGCGATTGTTGCTCAGCCGCGCTGGCATAAGGAGCTCGCCAATGTCACAACGCCGACACTGGTGTTGCATGGCAGTGTCGACAATCTCATCCCCGCACCGGCGGGCCGCGATGTGGCCGACAGCATATCCGGCGCAAGCTATGTGGAAGTTCCCGATTGGGGGCATGACATGCCAGAGGCGGCTATACCGACGCTTCTGTCGCATGTTCTCAACTTTGCACTTCAGCACAAGTAAATGACTGATGGGCGGGGCCTGCTGGCTCCGCCGGTCACAGCGTTCTCGGCCACTGACGTTACAGCCCGAACGACAGGATGAACCCTTCGCTCGGCAACGCCTCGCCCCTCAGCACCCGATCATAACATTCCTCAATGGCTTCATCGCCCAGACCGCGCACCGTCTTGATCCAGCGGGAGGCCGGCTTGAAGAATGCCAGCATGGCTTCAGTGACGCGCCTGTTGAACTCCTTGCCGCCCCATTCCTCAATCCGCTTTCCGGCCTGATCAGGCGCAAAGAAGAATTGTGGTTCGGGGCCCGGCATGTCGGCATCAGGCGCACCTTCTTTGCTTGCCTGCCAGTTGGTGGCACCGACAAAAACCGATGCCTTCAATTGATCGGTCAGTTGATGGTGCACGCGGCTGACAAGCTTCGGGTCGCCCGAGAAATCGACAAACACAGACGTCTTCGTATCGAGCTCGCTTTCCAGATCCTCATAAAGAACAATCTCATCATAGACACCTGAATTGCGAACGAAAGCTCGACTGCGCTGAGAGGTGAGCGCCACGACTTTGATATCGGCCCGTTGCTTCAGAAGCCAGGCGAGCGCCAGGGCGGTCTTGCTTGATGCACTCGACAGAACGACATGCTCTGCCCCATGGAAATCGAACTCAGCGAGTTGATCATCGATCACGAAAGCCGTCATGAAGAGCGGACGGAACAGCATCTGCTCATTTTCGAAATCGGCCCGATAGCCCGGGTCAGACGCCACACGAACATAATTGTTATAGATTGGCGGAAGCTTCTGGCGATGTGCACTGGCATCTGTAAAGCCGCTATCGCGGATGTCATCAGGCCTGACAATCAGTTCTGTGGCCATCGGAAAATAGCCGTAAAAGCGTTCGCCCGGATAAATGTCGTCGCAAAGGCTTTCATTGACCGAAGCAAACCCCCAGACGGGGACGCGCCCCCATCCTGCATCTTCGGATGGGAAGAACTCCCAATAGCCCATGGTTTCACCAAAGTTGGCATAGGTGATGTTGTTGGCTGTCAGCGCAAAATCATCGATCAGAAGACGGATCTCGCCTTCCTGCAACGGCCGTTCCTCCAGATGATGGATACGGGCGTGATGAAGATTGTGTTTTTCGACTTCGAGAACTCTCGGGCCTGTTTCAATCATTTTGAAGGTCCACGATAAAGAACGATAGCTCACTGAACCTTATGAGGCACGAGACCATGCCTGCCTGTCCAGTGAAAACTTCACATTTCCAACGCGGCAAATTTGCCGGAAAGCGTTGAAAGCTCAGAATTTATACCGAACAGGCACAGATTTGGGACCGCCGACAAAATTCGCCTTTATGTGGGTAGGTGTTCCAGCCAGCTCGATCGATTTGACCCGGCTGAACAGCTCCTCATAGAGCGCCATCATCTCCATACGAGCCAGATGCATCCCCAGGCACATATGACCGCCATAGCCGAACGAAATCAGCTTGTTGGGGCTTCGATCCACCCGGAAGGAGAACGGGTCGTCGAAGACCTCTTCATCCCGATTGCCAGACGGATAGCACAACATGATGCTTTCCCCTTTCAGGATCGTCTTGCCGCGAATTTCATAATCATCCTGCGCTGTCCGCATGAAATGCTTCACCGGTGTCGTCCAGCGAATGGCCTCGTCAACCGCCGTGCGTGACAGCCCCGCAGGATCAGCCATGTATTTGTCGAGCTGAGTCCGGTCTTCGAGCATGGCGAGAACGCCGCCTGCGGTCGATGCGCTCGTTGTGTCGTGTCCGGCAGCCGCGACGATCACATAATATGACATGGCCTCCAGATCGCCGATGGGCGCGTCATCAATCATGCCATTGGCAATAATGGTGGCGACATCGTCTTTTGGATTGGCCCGTCGGTCAGCCGTAATGGCGCCGAAATAGTTGAAGAAGTCTGCCAGCGTTTCCTGTAGCGCCGCCAGACTTGCATTCGTATCCTGATTTTTCAGCGCGTCCTTGTCGCGGGCCAGGTCATCATCCTGCGCGCCGAAGATTTCCTGAGTCAGCTTCAGCATGAAGGGCTCGTCTTCTTCCGGCACGCCCAGAATCTGCATGATGACGCGAAGCGGATAATACAGCGCAATATCGCTGACGAAGTCGCATTCCCCGCCCATGTCTTCCATCTTGTCGACGAACTCTTTGGCGATTGCCTTCACCGCATCGCTGCGTTTCTTGACGTTCTGCGGCAGGAACCAGTTCTGCGTTAAATGGCGCAGCTTGAAGTGAAGCGGATCGTCAAGCTGAACCAGCGTATGCAGGAAATGCGGGCCGCCCATGATGGAGTAGGTCTGCTTTTCGGTGGCCAGCGGCGAAAGAATCTCCCGCTGATTGTTCGTAAAGAGCGCGTTCTGGCGCGAGATATCCATGATATCCGCATGCTTGGTGGCCGCCCAGAAAGGACGAAACCCTTCAGGCTCCAACCAGGCCATCGGGTCGTTCGCGCGCAGATCGGCAAACGCCTTATGCAGTTCGTCAGGTTGTGCATAGACGTCCGGACGAATGACCTTGTCGGCATTCCGTTTCGCCGCATCCGACATGGTTCGTGTGGGATCAAGCTTGGTTTCTGGTGGTGTCGCCAGCGCAGTATTCATGAGTTCCTCCCGAAAAGACGTGATGTTTCACGCTCTATTTTCGGGAAAGATTACGCCTTTTACGTGCGGTGTGAACCCTCTTTCTTGGATCACCGGCTAACGCTTTGCGATCTTTGCTCTGGCCTTTCGGCGCTTTCATGCGGCCGGTTTCAATACCGGCATCACGCAGCCCCTGAATATCCTTGGAGGATAACTCCGTCAGTGTGCCTGAGGCCAGATCACCGAGCTCAAACGGCCCATAGCGGGTACGTATCAGCCGGTTGACGGTGAGCCCGACACTGGCCAATGCCTTGCGAACTTCACGGTTTTTTCCCTCATGGAGCGTCACAGACAGCCAATTATTCGTACCGGTGGTTCGCTCCAGAACCGCCTCAATCGGCGCATAGGTCATCCCGTCAACTGTGACGCCTTCAGCCAGGCTTGCCAGCGCTTCCGGTGTCACGACGCCATGCGCACGCGCCCGATAGTGTCGCTCGAGCCCGGTTGAAGGCAGTTCCATCTGGCGCGCCAGCTCACCATCATTGGTCAGCAGCAGCAAACCCTCGGTTGTGAGGTCGAGACGGCCAATTGTGACGACGCGCGGCAGGGATTTCGGCAGGTGTTCGAAGATGGTTGCGCGCCCTTCCGGGTCACGCGTCGCCGTAATCAGCCCGGCAGGCTTGTGATAGAGCCAGACACGGGACGCTTCCGGCGGACGAACGATCTCGCCTCGTACCTTGATGACATCTCTCGAACTGACCTTGAAGGCGGGACTATCAAGCCGTTGGCCGTTCACTGTAACGGCCCCCTCCTCAATCAAAACCTCTGCATCACGGCGCGAACACACGCCGGCATGGGCGAGGTATTTGGCGATCCGATCACCTTCTTCCCAGCTGGTAGGCCTGGAAGGCGGTTTCGGGCCATTGCCCTGGCGATTTCTGGATGGGCTCGTTTGTCGTTTTGATCGACCCCGGCCCGTCTCCCGACGCTCCGTCATATCAGGTCCTTTCTATCTTGGTTGGCGCAGATAGCACAGCTGCCGGACTAACCCAAGATATGAACAAGCTTCAGCATCATAAACATTGGCAACAGGATCAGCACACCCATCGCCATTTCAAAGCCGACCCAGATCCAGTTCTGTCGGGTGGCTGTTTCTCTGTCCTTGAAGATGGATAACATTCGGCCACAACCTGACCCGATCCAGGCAGCGCCCAGGGGTACGGTGACGACCGGCGCGCTCATCTGGTCCAGCGACCAGAGCAGCACCAGTGTTGAAAGATGCCCGAACAGGAACAACCCGCCAAAGGTTGCCCGGAACTCCGAAGCCCCTTCCCGGTGCCCGTCGATTGGCCGCAAGCCAACCGTTCGTGATCCCCAGGCGGGTTTCAGCATTGAGTAAAGGCCCATCCACGCACCAAAGGCGAGTGTGGCACTGGATATCAGCTGCGAGACCATAGGCGCTACTCCTTCAGTAAGGATACGCCATGCCAGCCCAACTGGATCATGTCATCTCTGGCGTACGCGATCAGACGTGCGCGGCGACGACAGTTTCTATGTCGGCTTCTTCAGCCGTATCGAGTGAGATGATCCGGGTAAACTTGTCCCAGTGAGACATGTCCTGCGCAGATTTTGAGTCCTCGATCACCAGATATTTCGGCACGCTGGAATTCAAAAAACGCTCACTGCATTTGAGAACCTGATCTGCCGCCAGATCATTGGTAAACTGGGTCAGGAAAATAGCTGAATAGGCTTTCTCATTGAGATAATCGTCCATGCGCGAACCGCGATGATGCGTCACGAAGGGAACGCCGAGCTTTTGCAGCGTGTTCTCGATCGGCTCCATGTCGAGCCATTCCTGTGACACGATAAGGGCCGGCTTGGTCCGGTTCTTGATTTCAGGTCTGGCCATGAAGGAATGATAGAGCTTGACCATCTGATCCTCTTTTTCAGAGGTCATCCGATCCACTTCACGAAGGCGGGCTTCAATTGTTGCCAGCAGAAATTCGAAATCAATCGGCTTGGTGACATAGTCATCAACGCCAAGCTTTTTGCCCTGAATGATGTGACGACGGTCTGCCAGCGCGCTGAGAAAGACGATCGGCGTTGACCGGTAAGCCTTGGTGTTCCGCAGCTCCTCGAGCATGCGATAGCCATCCAGCACAGGCATGGTGATGTCGGACAGAACGAGCTTCGGTTTGAAGCGCTGGATCATGGCCAGGCCTTCCTGACCGTTACAGGCCGTAGCGACCTCGTAACCCTCGTCTTCGAGTTCTTCAACAATGAGGTCCCGGATGTCCGCCTCATCTTCAACGACTGCAATTCGAGCGTTCATAGCGTTCTCCTAACCGTTTGACTGTGCAATGTCAGAATAGATGAGTGTGCAGTTGTCCCGACGGTCGGCAGGGATAACCGGCAAATGAATGTCGAACTCGACCCGGTCTGTGTCGATATCCAGTTCGAGTTCTCCACCATGCTGTTCGATCAGCAGGCGAATGATTTTGAGCTCCATGCCTTTGCAAAGCATGGTGACGCGCTCTTTTTTCTCTTCAGCCAGAACCATGCTGACTTCCTTCACATCAATCGGTGCCCGCATCTCGAACACAGCCTTGAGTGAGAAATTCACAAACTCGCCATCGGTCCAGGTCACGAAATCAAGGCGGCCATTGTCGCGAACGAGCTCAACACCGAGCGTGAACAGCTTGTCGAGCACAAGCTCCATCATGCGCCGGTCGCCAATGTTGAGCCCCTGACAGTTTTCCGTCCACGACAGGATGGAAACGCCGGACGTCCCGTCCCGGTATTCCTCAACAATCCGATCAACCATATCGGTCAGTGTCGACGTTACGGGCGGGTTATCACGCACGCATGACGCCAGTTCCGACAGCTCGATCGACCGCTCTACAATGCCGACCATTTTCTCGACAGTGGACCGGATGGTATTCAGCCGCTCCCGAAGCACTTCGGGTGTCACATTGTCAGCCTGCCGTTCGAGACGCCGAGCCGTCCCGTCGATCACGGTCAACGGCGTCCGAAAGGAGTGTCGCGTATCCGACGACAGCCTGTCTCTCAGTCTTTTCAGCTCTTCAGCCGCGTCTATCGCGGCGTCGAGTAACGGATCACCCGGTGGCGGCTCCGTATTCGTCTTCGGTTTCATCTTGCCCTCTTCCCTCATCCGTATTTCTCGTCTGCCAGGCTTTCGGCGTGTTCCGGCTCGAAGCTCGCTGTCAGCGGCGATTCAAGCGGCAAACGAATGGTGACTTCCGTCCATTTGCCTTCAACACTGTTGATGGAGACCAGGCCGAAATGCATTTCGACCAGGCTTTTGACGAGATTGAGTCCGATGCCGGTTCCCGGGATACCCGTCGATGTGCTGGCTCGGAAAAATCTTTGGAAAATCTTGTTCAGTTCGGCTTCCGGGATGCCGACGCCATAATCCTTCACGCGAATAACCGCATATTCGTCGTCAATTTCGCCCCGGATGGCGACAAGCTTGTTTTCACCGGAGTATTTGACCGCGTTGGACACCACATTCGTCAGAACGTTGTCGAGCAGTCGGGCATCTCCAAACAAGGCGTCTGGCAGACGCTCAATGTCGCTCTCGATTGTATAACCCGGCGCGACTTCACGATGGCGCGTGATCACTTCTGAAAGCAGCTCGCGAAGATTGAAGGTTTCAGGCGTCAGACGAATGCGACCCGATGACAGGCGCGATGCGTCCAGGGTTCGTTCGACCAGCATGGTCATGCGTTTGACGGTCGACCGGATACTGCCGGCCCGTTCGCGGATGTCATCCGGCGTAAACCGCCCGGCGCGTTTCTCAAGCCGGCGGGCAACACCATCAATAATGGTCAGCGGCGTGCGGAATTCATGGCTGGCCATAGAGACAAATTCAGTCTGCATCCGGTTGAGTTCGCGTTCCCGATCCAGCGCCTTTTCAAGTTCCAGAGACTGATTTCGGATTGTCTGCGTCCGCTCCTCAACCCGGGCGGCGAGTTCGTCACGATTGGCGATCAGTTCGAATTCTAGGTTCTTGCGGTCTGTGATGTCCCGATGCACGACGACGCAGCCCCGATAGCTGCCATCCTTATAGAAGACCGGCGTGTGGGAGGTTTCCATCCAGAACGGCGCGCCAGCCTTCGGATAGAGCAAGGCCTCGCCTTTGACGTATTCATGACGAAGGACGGCTTCCTTCCAGCGCAAAAGCTCTTTCTTGTTTGTCAGAGGGCCACCAAGCACCGTCGACAGATCATCCGCGTTGCGAAGATCGTCCAGGGTGTAGCCGGTGATGTTTTCGAGCGATTTGTTGATCCAGATCGGCGCATAATTGTCATCAAGGATCGCCATACCGTCAGAGGCGTGGCGCGCAACGAGTGCCAGGCGTTCAGCCTTCTCTCGCGCATCAGCCAGTCTTTGCCGGATCACACGCGCTTCCGTGTCATCCTCGTAAACATTCACGAACTGAAGTTCATGTCCGGGAGATTCCACGGGCGTTACATCGCCCTTCAACCAGAGATCCGAGCCATCCTTGCGGAGCGCCAGAATTTCCAGCGTGCTGTTTTCAAGACGATTGAGCCGCTCCAGATGATAGGCCAGCACGTCCATGTCGCCTTTCGGGTGACGCATAACCTTGATCAGGCTTTTGCCAACGATCTCTTCATAGCTATAGCCGGTCATCTCCAGGAAGGCGTCATTACACCAGACCGTTCGGCCATCGAGATTGGTCAGAACGACACCCTTGGTGGTGTGCTCCGAACAGATGGCCAGCTTGTGGACACGATCCTTTTCTGCCTCAAGCGCGTCCAGGGCCCGCAGGGTTGAGGCATGCGCCGGACCGAACACGCCCAGTATCATGAAGCTGATGATGAAAATGCCGCCCATCAGCGTCATGTCCCGGACCAGCACCTGAGTGCCATAGGTGTCATGACCTTTTTCAAGGATCAGGGAGGTGAGCGCGTCCAGACGACCATCGAGGACATGGTCATCAAGATCAATGACCGGACCGGCCTGCATCTGGATACCCAGAAGCGACTTTACCTGTGTATGGAAAGCGGCAAGCCGATCGGAGACCGAGACGTCATCGGCCTGATCACCCTCCCCGAAGAAAAGCGCCCGCGCGTCTGCATCCATATTCGGTGAGCTCATCAACCGATCCAGGTCGATACGGGATTCATTGAAAACCCGGAGACTTTCATAGACTTCCTGAGAGAAATTCTTCTGGGTGGACGCTTCGCCTGTCTTTTCGGAATGGTGTTCCGTGATCTCGCGAAGCTCATAGCGCTTGGCCTTGATCGTGCTCAGCGTCTGTCCGAGTTCGAAGAACTGAGTGGAGCGGTTCATGCTCCATTGTGTGGTCTGGAAAACAAGCACAGACATCAGGGCAACCAGGCCGATCGTCACCGCATATCGACGCCAGTGTTGACGCGGGTTGTTGCCAAGTACGACCGTCAGAGCGAGCGAGGTCAGCGTGTTAAACACCATGATGCACTGGAGCCGTACCGCATCAAAGCCTTCATCACCGCCCAGGCGAGCGCTATGCAGATCGACATCAATCGCTACGCTGATGGTGAACTGCATGATCGACCATCCCGTGGCGACCACCAGGACAACCATACTTGCGAGCAATCGCCGCTCATTGATGATCAGGTGACAAAGACCAACGCCGGCGACGAGCACAACAGGCAGCACCAGCGCAAAGGGCAGAATGTTTGCGACATTGATCGCTTCGGCTGGATAGGCGTTCAGATGAGCAAACCAGCCGAGACCGGCCAGCATAGCGGTCAGAACAAAACCACCGCTCAACCGGAATTTGACGCTTCGTTCAGGCTCTAAAAGCCAGACGCTAAGAAAAGCGCCTGCCTGGCAACTCAGCATCAGTGAACAAAGCTCGGCAAGGCTGAGTCGCATGGCTCCGAACGAGCCGGTTAACAACAGAAACAGCAGAATATGCGTGAACATTTGCTGGCCGAGTAGCAAGGCCAGTGTTCGCATGTATTGCCGATCGATAGTCTGATTAAGATATTTGCGGGTCGAGAACCGTAACACGACAATAAGAACCGTCGCACATCCAACCAGGAATGTTGCGAGGTTTATCATGTTGAAAAGGGTCAGTTCCACAGCAAACATCATTCAACTCGAGATCAGGCTGGAACTTGACCACAAATTGCTTAATGAAACGCGATCAGCTGTTCGCTGTGTTTGAATTGAACGCGTAAATATTTGTTAAGGCTGAAAAAACTGGAATATCAGACTGGTGAACTGGCCAGATTGGAAGAAAAGATATCCTGAACGGTTTCAACCGCAGTCGCCTGGCGCAAAGCATCCCGTATCTTCGGCTGACGCATGACGCGAGCCACTTTTGCCAGTGCCCTGAGGTGTTCAGCGCCGGCCCCGTCCGGGGCCAGCAGCATGAAAACGAGATCGCATGGCTGCTCATCGACAGCATCAAAATCAAGCGGCTCCGTCAGACGGGCAAAGCCGCCAATCGCAGATGACAGACCTGGCAGACGCGCATGTGGCAAAACAACACCATGACCAACCGCCGTGGATCCGAGCTGCTCACGCTCAAGAATGGCGTGCACAATATCGCGCTCGGAAACACCCGTAACCTTGGACAGTTCGGAAGACAGCCGTGAGAACACCTGCTTCACGCTGGTGCAGGACAAAGCCGGAAGAATCGGCCCGCCATTCAGCAGGTCTGAAAGATCTCTTTGCATGAGTTTCTCTGTCGTTTTGCCTTGCGGTCCTGGTCTATTTGCCCGGATCGACCCAGCCGATATGCCCGTCCTGACGGCGATAGACCATATTAAGTCCACCATGTTTCGCATTTCGGAACATAAGTGCTGGAACTTCAGTCAGTTCCAACTGCATGACTGCCATTGAAGGCGTCATTGTCTTGATATCTTTCTGCTGCTCCGCAATGACGGCTGGCGCTTCAACAGTGTCATAATCGACATCGTCAGCGTCACCTTCTTCATCCGATGGGGCAACAACAAAATAGCTGGTCGCTTCAGCAGGCAGCGGATCCTTTTCAACGCGGTGGTGGTCACGCAGACGGCGCTTATAACGGCGAACACGCTTCTCCAGCTTGTCGAGTGCCACTTCGAATGCAGCGTAAGGATCAGTCGCCTGACCGCTTGATTGGAGGGAAATTCCGGAAGGCAGAGCAACCTGACATTCGGCATCATAGAGGTGACTGTCCTTGGACATCGCCACATTGCCTTCGATCGCTCGGTCAAAATACTTGGTTACCGCCGCCTCGAGCCCTTGTTCAATACGGGTCTGAAGCGCTTCACCGAGGTCCAGATTTTTACCGGCAATCTGAATTTGCATAACTTTACCTTCCTGTGTTTTTGCCTCCCCTCGGAAATGAGTGTGCCGCATAAAGCCGGAGGATGGCAAGAACGAGCGCGGGCAAATGACCTATCTACCTTTCAGTGTCAAGCCGTCTCCCCGAAACTCGCTGTTGAGTGGTTACGCAAGCAAATCCGCATCACGCTGGCAATCAGGCTGTCTGACGCAGGGCGCGGCGACGCTGGACCGATGACGGAATTCTCAGCGATTCCCGATACTTGGCGACGGTACGGCGCGCGATATCGATGCCGAAACCGCGCAATTCCTCGACCAGCTGATCGTCTGAAAGCACGGTTTCGAGCGTCTCGCCTTCAATGAGATTCTTGATCCGGTGACGGACAGCTTCCGCCGAATGGGCCTCGCCCGTTCCGGTCGATGCGATGGCCGCCGAGAAGAAATACTTGAGCTCGAACAGCCCGCGTGGGCTGGACAGGTATTTATTGGCCGTTACCCGCGATACTGTCGATTCATGCATGCCAATGGCATCGGCAACGGTCTTGAGATTAAGCGGCCGCAAATGTGCAACGCCATGAACGAAGAAGGCATCCTGCTGGCGCACCACTTCCTGCGCCACTTTCAGTATTGTGCGTGCCCGCTGATCAAGACTTTTGATCAGCCAGCTGGCATTGGCCGCGCATTCTTCGATGAATTCCTTTTCCTGATCGCGTTTGGCATGCGCCGAGACTTCCGCATAATAGGTCCGGTCCATCAGCACACGCGGCAAGGTGTCCGAGTTCAGCTCAACACCGAAGGCGCCAGTCGGCAGTTCGCGCACAAACACATCCGGTACGACAGCCTGCGCGGCGTCGCCGGCAAACCCCGCTCCCGGACGCGGTGTCAGCTGTTTGATCTCGGCGATCATGTCCAGCACATCGGCTCGGGAAACACCGCAAATATCTGCCAGGCCCGAAAGATCATGCTTGGCGACCAGCGCAAGGTTTTCAAGCAGCGCCTTGATTGCCGGATCAAACCGGTTCTGTTCCTTAAGCTGAAGCGCAAGGCATTCCTCGAGCGAGCGCGCCATCACGCCGGTCGGTTCAAAGCCCTGACAGACGTCCAATACGCATTCAACCCGCTCAAGCTCTACCCCGAGCTGCTCAGCGGTCTGCGGCAGGTCGGCGCGCAGGTAACCGCCCTCATCGGTATCCTCAATCAGCTGGGAAGCAATGAGCCTGTCCACTTCATCGAGATTTGAGAGATTCAGCTGGTCCTTGAGATGTTCCCGCAGGGATTTTTCGCCCGTCAGAACCGACTCAAAATCGAAATCTTCGCCACCGCCGCCCGAGGACGGATTGCTGCCCGGGCCTGACGAACTGACGGACGAACCGTGTGCGGCAATCGGTTCACTGCTACCGCCATCAGACGGGCTGTCGGCTTCGTAGGCATCTTCGCGCGGCGCGTCGAGATTATCCTGCGCGGCGGCCAGATCAGCGCCATCCGATGCTCCATGGGAATCGTCATTCCCGGCATCGTACTCATCAGGACCATTGTCGCCATCATCACGCTGGAGAAGCGGATTCCGTTCGAGCTCCTGCTCGACATACTCGGCGAGTTCGACATTGGACAATTGCAGCAGCTTGATCGCCTGCTGCAGCTGTGGGGTCATCACCAGGGATTGTCCCTGGCGTAGCTCTATCCGCTGTGAAAACGCCACCGCGTGCCTCCTAGGCCGCGAACCGATCACCCAGATAGACCCGGCGCACTTCCTCATTGCTGAGAATATCTTCCGGTGCGCCTTCGAACAGAACGCGACCATCATAGATGATGGAGGCGCGATCCACGATATCGAGCGTTTCACGGACCTGGTGGTCGGTGATCAGAACACCAATGCCGCGTTGCTTCAGATAGCGCACCAGATCGGAGATATCCGAAATGGCCAATGGGTCGATCCCGGTGAAGGGTTCGTCCAACAACATGAAACTCGGCCGCGATGCCAGCGCCCGCGCAATCTCCACACGGCGGCGTTCACCACCGGACAGAGACATGGCTGACTGCTTGCGAATATGTGTGATGTTCAACTCTTCGAGAAGTCCGTCCACCGCCTGCTGGCGTGCAGATTTTTTCTTCTCGGTAAGTTCGACGACGCTCATAATGTTTTCTTCGACAGTCATACCCCGGAAAATCGAGGTTTCCTGCGGAAGATATCCGACACCGAGACGCGCTCTCTGATACATTGGAAGGTTTGTAACCTCCTCCCCATCGATCAGAATTTGCCCCTCATCTGCCGTGATGAGCCCCATCATCATATAGAAGCAGGTTGTTTTACCCGCTCCGTTCGGGCCGAGCAGACCAACGATTTCCCCACGCTTCAGAGACAATGAAACGTCATGAACCACCCGACGTTTCTTGAACGTCTTGGCCAGATTCATTGCAACAAGACCTGACTGGTCAGTGTCCACGTTTACCATCTCCCAAACATGCGGCAATTCATTGCCTGCGGCCCAATTCTTGCAAAGACCTGTTAAGACCGTATTGAAGCGCCCGATAAAAGCGCTTGCAGGTCCTGTTAATTTACACCGTCGCTTGTTCCGGTGCTGTTGCTGCTATCTGTGATAAGAACCGTTCTGACGCGCTCACCACGCTTTGTGGAGTTAGAGCTGACCGTCGACACACCGGTATCCACATTGATAACCAGCTTGTCACCGGCAATCACGTTCTCGCCGCGTGTGACCGTGACATTGCCGGTCAGCGTGATCGTATTCGAATCATAGTCATACTCGCCCCGGTCACCACGCGCTTTTTCAGCTGGGGTCATGTAGTAAACCGTGCCTTCAGCGAGCAGGCTTTTGACTTCACCGACGCTTCCACCAATGGCATTGCCGTTTTCAGAGGCGGCTGCATTTTCGTTCTGCTCAAAGAAGATTGTCAGCTTTTCAGCACGGATACGGGCATCGCCCTGAAGCGCGTCCACATTGCCGAGATAAATCGCCTTGGCTTCACGATCGAGAAAATCGAGCCGGTCAGCTTCAATCTGGATCGGACCAGAATTACCGCTGATCTGAGCGGTCGCGCCCGTTGTCAGTGCCATGACGAGGCCAGAGGCCGCAACGAATGACTTCCACATTGTTACTCTTCTCCTGTCTCCGGGCTCTCCCGGCGAGCCGGTTGAAGTTCGGTCCAGACATTCCCTGTAAAGGTTATGCGTGCACCGCCATCATTGATTTCATAACTGTCTGCCTTGATCCGGCCAAGGGGGCCATCGCCTTCCAATGGTTGCAAGCCCACAACGCGGTTTTCCTGCACATACATGCGCGCATGCGGAGAAACGAACCGGTTGCCGCTTGAATCCATCAGCGTGACCTCTTCAAACAGCTCAAGTTGCTGGGATTCCTGATCAAACACGCCACGTGGCGCGCGCACAGTTCCCGTACTGCCATCTTCAATGGCCGGGTTGGCGAGTTCCACCAGATGTGGATTGACGATGTTTCGCTGCGCCGTATCGGCTGTGATCACATAGGGGATACCGTTGGCATCGCGGCCCGTGAAGCGTGGATTGCGCATTGTGACGACATTGGATTCGGGGTTCAGAACTTCCTGATTGCCGCGATTGAACGCGCTGTATCCAAGATTTCCGATCAGCACGCCTGCTGAAATGGCCGCAGCCGTCACAAAGAGCATACGCAACAATTTGACAAGATCAGACCGGCGTCGCGCCTGTGTCAGCGTCAGGCGACGTTTCGGGATCCAGATATCCTGTTCATTTGCTGTAGCGACAGTCATTGAGAGCGTGTTTCGACCTTTTCCCTACCCCATATCATTCAGTTAGCGGAAGCTGTGCGACGAAACTAGGGCGAAGTTGCGACGAACTGAAACTTGTATCCGGTTTGCATCACCTTTTTTTTTCAAGGTTTATGCGATTGAACGGATATCGATCAGCTGTGCGCGAAAATATCCGTTTCATCCCAACCCTCAAGATCAAGTTCTGCGCGCATTGGGAGGAAGTCGAAACAGGCCTGGGCGATGTGGAACCGACCTTCACGATCCAGCATGCGGGTCAGTTCATCACGAATCTTGTGCAGGTAAAGAACGTCGGACGCGGCATAATTCAGCTGTGCATCCGTCAGTTCGTCGGCGCCCCAGTCGGAACTCTGCTGCGCTTTCGACATATCAGCACCGGCCAGTTCACGGGAGACATCCTTCAGGCCATGGCGGTCGGTATAGGTGCGGGCCAGCTTTGACGCGATCTTCGTGCAGAAAACCGGTGCGCAGGTCACACCCAGCCATTTACGGATCATCGCGATGTCAAACCGGCCGAAATGGAAGATTTTCTGGACGGACTGATCCGCGAACAGGGCCTTCAGATTTGGGCAATCATACGTGTTGCGGTCCAGTTGAACGACATACGCCGTGCCATCGCCAGCCGAGAGCTGAACCACACAGAGACGATCACGCACCAGAGACAGACCAAGCGTTTCGGTATCAACCGCAACAGCATCTCCGAAATCGACACCTTTTGGCAGATCACCCTTGAAAAGCTTGATACTGGACATTCACGACACTCCGAAAAAATCTGCTGCGCTGTGTTCCAGTAAGGCGCTTTCAAGTCAAGCAGCAGACAGGGAACCGACCGAAATCGCTGAAAATCACTGCAATTGCAGCCGCGCCAGTCTGGCATAAACACCAGCACGCTCCATCAGATCATCATGACGACCGATTTCGGCCACGCGCCCATTTTCCAGCACGATGATTCGATCTGCATTGCGAACCGTGGACAAACGATGGGCAATGATCAGGGTTGTCCGGTCTTTCGAGAAATCTTCCAGAGCCGACTGTACCTTGGCCTCGCTTTCCGCATCCAGCGCAGATGTGGCTTCATCCAGCAAGAGGATCGGTGCGTTTCGCAGAATGGCGCGGGCGAGAGCGACCCGCTGGCGCTGGCCACCAGAAAGATTTCGGCCCATTTCTCCGACAGGCGCCTGATATCCACCCGGCAGCGTGATGATAAAATCATGCGCGTTTGCCAGCTCGGCAGCGCGGACGATTTCGGCTTCACTCGCGCCAAGTCTGCCAAGCGCAATATTTGCTAACACCGTGTCATCGAACAGCGCGGCGTCCTGAGCCACCAGCGCCATATGCGAGCGCAGATCTGCCCCGCGAACCGACGCGACATTCTGCCCATCAAGCGAGACCGCACCGCCCTGGGGATCGTAAAGCCGCAAAAGCAGATTGAAGATTGTAGATTTCCCTGCCCCGCTGGGCCCGACAAAGGCGATTGTTTCACCCGGTTGAATGTCGAACGTCAGACCCTGAAGGGCTGTTGTGCCATCAGGATAGGCAAACTGAACGTCATGAAACGCAACGCCGCCCTTCACAGACGCAATCGGTTTCGCAGAAGGCTGATCCTTCACGCGGGTCTCAGCCTCCACGACCTCAAAGACCCGATCAGCCGCCGCGCCACCTTCCTGAGCCACAGCATTGAGCGTCCCGAGCGCACGGAATTCAGGGGCGGCCAGACCAATCAGCCCAAGAAAGCCAAGGAAGTCGCCAAGTGTTGTTGCGCCATCGGCAATCCGCCAGGCCGAAATGGCCAGTACGCTTGCAATGGCCACACCGCCCGCGACTTCAAGAATAGGGTCGACCGCCGCCTTGTCCGCCAGCACTTTCAGATAGAGCTTTGCGCGCGTCCAGAAGCTCTGATGCATCCGGCCTGTCTGATAATCCTCAAGCCCATATGCCTTGACGACACGACCAGACTGAAAGCCTTCAGACAATTGAGACGTGACTTCGCCTACCTGCTCCTGAGCGCGCTTGGCACGTCTCCGCACCCGATTGCCCAGCGCGATCACTGGTCCGAAGGCAATCGGATAGGCAACGATCAGAATAAGCGCCAACTGCCAGTCAATAATCAGCATAGAGAGGAACGCACCAATGACGGTGACAACACCTTTGGTAAGATTGTTGGCCACTCTCAGCCCGGCATCACGCATGGCGTTCACGTCATTGATGAAACGAGACACGAAATCGCCTGAGGCGGCCGCGCTCAGACGTTCGAAATCGCCATGTGTGAGCGCATGGAACTGGGCGTCCTGCACATCAACCAGCGCATACTGAACGCCGGTATTGCTGGTGATCGACATGGCATACATTGAGACAGCCCGCATGATCGAGACGATCACAATGCCAGCCGTCAACCAGAGGATCATCGCAATACCGGGAACGCCGAACCGAAGCACCAGGCTATCCTGTGCCAGTTCACCCCCGATCATGGCCTGAAGCGCATCACCGATGAATTTCACAAGCACCATTTGCCCAACGCCCGCGAGCGATGTGCAGATGGCCGCAAGCGTCCCGGCAACAAACCATGGCCACCGGGACACGAAATAAGTTCTGAAAAGTCGGGTTAAACCGCTTTTCCGGGTACTAGACGCTATGGTGAGCTCCCGTCTCCGGATCGAGCAGCTTGTGAGCGTGCAGAATGAAATAGCGGGTTTCCGCTGAGTCGACCGTACGCTGCGCGGCAGACTTCCATGCATCATAAGCCGATTTATAGTTCGGATAGGCTCCGACGAAATCGATTTGCGACAGATCTTCAAATTCGACGCCAGCCACGTCCTTCAGTTCGCCACCAATGACGATGTGAAGCAATTGTGCCGATGTTTGAGGTTCACTCATTCCTGATTCTCCAAGCGCGTTCTGCCTGCGAACTATCACGAGTCGCCGGGCTTCGGCAGGCGTACAGCCCTGCATCTCTCTACGAGCTGTCCGTGTAACATCGGACCGGCGGCAATCAAGCTCTGTTGTGCTGCGACTTTCCGGTTAAATTCATAGGGGTTGCCGTTATGACAGGTAACAAGCCCTCCTGCTTCACGAACGATCAGTGTCGCAGCGGCAACATCCCAGTCCCATTTGTTCCACAGAACGATCACCCCATCCCAGCGTCCATCCGCGACAAGCGCCATGCGATAAGCTGTCGAATTGGGTTTCACCTCGGGATGAACCAGCCTCGGCCAGGGTTCGGGCCAGTCCGGGTGGCGGAACATTTTCGGCTCGGCAATGAGACGGCCATTGGTAAGACGCTTGCGAGCAGAAGTCTGAATGCGTTCCCGATTGAGAAACGCCCCGCCCTCATGCACGGCTTCATACATTTCCTGGAAGACGGGAGCATAGATCACGCTGACAACTGGCTGTCCTGCGTCCAGAATGGCCAGCGCGATGCAGAAATTCGGATCACCATTCATGAAGGCGCGGGTGCCATCAATGGGATCGACCACGAAGACACGCTGACAACTCAGACGATCCGGCGTGTCAGCCGTTTCTTCTGACAGCCAGCCATAATCCGGACGGGCCTTGCATAGCCTGTCCATCAGAAGATCGTTGACGGCTATATCGGCCTCGGTCACCGGATGGCCGGGTTCCTTGTTCCAGGTGTCGTAGGATTTGCAATAGTAGGACATGGCAAGCTGGCCCGCATCGCGGGCCGCCTGCCTTAACAGGGCAAGATCAGCTTTTGCGTCAGCGACCTGCAATCGTCATGCCCTCAACGAGCAGGCTTGGCGCGTTCATCCGTCCGCGGAACTGAAGATCATTTGCCGGGATCAGACGGGCAAACATGTCCACCAGATTATCGGCAATGGTGATTTCGGACACCGGAACACTGTTCCCGTTCCCATCATGCCAGCGACCTGACACACCGACCGAATAATCGCCCGTGTTCGGGTTGATGGAAGGGCCGAACATCTCGGTCACCTGCAGGGCTTTTCCGGCTTGGCGGATCAGTTCGTCAGGTGTCTGGCTGCCTGGGGAAACGTGTAGATTCGACGTGGAAACGCCAGGCGGGTCTCCGAAACCGGATGAGGAGAAGCCGTTTGGCGTCAGACCCAGCTGACGTGCTGACGGGCCGTTCAGAAGCCATTGCGTCAGAACACCATCATCAATGAGTTTTTTGACAGAGACCGGACGGCCTTCACCATCAAAAGCCCGTGTGCCCAGACCGTAATCCATGAAGGGATCGTCAATGATATCAATCCCATCGGCGAAAACCTTCTCATTCAGCTTATGCTTTAAAAAGGAAGTACCGCGCGCGATGGCCGGGCCTGCAATGGCCGAAATAAAGGCGCCGATCAGACCAGACGCCACGCGCCGGTCATAGAGCACGGCGGATTTCTGGCTTTCAATCTTGGTGGAGCCGAGCCGCGCAATGGTGCGCTCGCCTGCGCTGCGGCCTATCTCTTCGGGCGAAGGCCGATCCACACGCCGCCGTGTTGTCCAGCCATCATAGTCGCGTTCCATGGCACCATCGCGTTCGGCAATGGCGGACAGACCGATGCCGGAGACCGAATCCTGCCGATAGGCACGGAAGCCATTGCTGGCCGCGACCCAGCCTTCAGACACGGTCCAGCCTGCGCTGGAGCCGGGAACATCCTTGATGCCGTCAATGGCGAGTGCGGCGGCTTCGGCGGCCCTTGCTTCATCTTCAAGCACAGTTGGTTCAACCGGATCATCGCCCAGCAGCACCAGATCGCGTGGTGTGCTTTCTAGTTCAGAAAGATCTGGAATGCCGCAGTAAGGGTCTTCCGGTGCGTTCTTGGCCATAGCGACGCAGCGTTCCAGCATGGCGTCGAGACCTTCCGGAGACAGGTCGGATCCGGATACATGGGATTGGCGCTGACCGACCAGGCATCGGAGTGACACACCCAGCGTTTCTTCGCGCTCAATGGTTTCCAGTTTTCCCGCCCTGACAGAGACTTCGACGCCCTGGCCGCGACCGATACTGGCGTCCGCCGCAGTCGCGCCGAGCGCAATGGCTTTCTCGATGAGCCCGTCAAGTACGGGCGCGTAATCTAATTCGTTCATACAGCCCACATGCGTTGATGCTTATGAAAAAGCAACTCGGCACCGGAATATCAGCGTGTGTTTTCCACGCTTCGGACGGATTTGCGTCGCCGACGATGGACTACTCGTCTTCTTCCTCAAGAATTTTCAGCATGTCGTTCACATCATCCCGGATGTCGAGCAGCGTCACGATAAGCCCGGCAACCAGCGTCGCGACGATCCATCCCATGATCAGACCGAAAATGGCCGAGATCACCGGCTGGCGGAACAGCTCGAGCGATGTTCGCTCGGAGATCAGCTCTGCGTTGATATAGCCTGTTGCCCCCGCATAGAGGATGAAAGCCGGATAGACGATGTAAACCATCAGCCGGAAACTGTTGATGACGAAGAATTTCATGACATGCCTCCACGACCCGACCGGAACGTTACTAGAAGCTTCAACGTGCTGCAATGCAGTAAGTTCAGCACGTTTCACTCGCGTCCGAGTATTTCATCCACCCGGAATTTGGCAGCGCCGGAACTGAGAAATGCTTCCTTGATGGCCAGTCGATCATACTCCTGATCTACCCAGTCGAGAAAACTGATCGGGCTTTTCGCATTGCGCGCAGCGTAGACGTCAAAAACGGCATCAAGCATGCCTGTCTTGCCATGGCGCACATGCAGATAATCAAAGGAAAGTTGTTTCTGTGCTTCTTCAATCGGCGCGCCTTCACGCAAAAGCTTGTAGAGCACCGCCATCAGGCCCGCCCGATCCGCACCGGATTTGCAATGCATGAGGGCCGGATACTGGATCGAGTGAAACAGCTCATTCGCCTTGAAGATGGTTTCCCGGGTCGGCGTGTCGCGGGAGAAGACCTGAAAGTCGATCAGCTCAACGCCATTCTGCTCACAGGCTTCCTTTTCCAGCAGGTAATATCCTTTGGGACTGGAGCCGCGCAGATTGATAATCGTGCGAATGCCGCGCTGCTCTGCATGCTCGGCAATCTGTTTTGGAGACGGCTGGTTCGCGCGCCACATCTCATGGGAGATCTGATGCAGATTCTGAAACTTCAGTCGCAAAAAGCCATGATCGCCCCAGATCAACTCGTTGTGCGCACGTTTGCGCCCCTCTTCCGTTGCCATATCAATAGGCGGACGGACGGCTTCGCGTGCCCGGCGGCGCGCTTTCATCTTTTCTTTCAGACCAAACATTATGACGCATGTAGCCGCTGCGCCACGATCCGTAAATCTGTGTTGCATCGGTTTGCACATTCGAAAGACACGCTGTAAGGCGACACGATGAAATCCATCCTCCGATCCGGTTTTGTGCAGGGGCTGCTTGCCAATGTCATCTGGGCCTATATGGCGCTGGTGGGTCGTACGACGCGCTGGCACATTGAGGGGGAAGCAGAGCTGCATCAGGCCTGGCGTGAGCATGAAGGTGGACTGATCTTTTCATGCTGGCATTCGCGCATTCTGCTCCTGCCTGTTGGCTGGATGCTGGAAAAGAAAAAGCTGGGCATGGGGCGCGGCAACCCCGGCATCGTCATTTCTCTTTCCCGTGATGGCCAGTTTGTGGCCCGGGCTGCGGAAAAGCTTGGGCTTCAGGTGATCCGCGGGTCGGCCAGCAATAAGAAGAAAAAAGACAAGAACAAAGGTGGCGCAGCGGCCATTCGTGAGGCCAGTAACAAGCTTGGACGAAAGGGCGTTGTCTGCATTACTGTTGATGGTCCGCGCGGGCCGAGACAGCGCGCCAGCCTAGGTGCCGTTCTGCTGGCCCAGCGCAAGGGCGCGAAGATCGTAACCTACGCCTTCGCGGCGCACCCCGTGAAGCGTCTGAAAAGCTGGGACCGTTTTGTTGTTCCCTTCCCGTTTGGCAAAGGCGCAGTGGTGTTTGGCCCCATCATCGACGCACCGAGAGATGCCTCACCGGAGACGATCCGCCAGCAGGTCGAAGACGCGCTAAACGCTTCAACAGAGCGGGCCGAAGCGATTGTGGGCGGCACTTACGAACCACCGGCTCCGCTTGATACAGTTGAGAGCGAACCGGAAACCCGGAACATGGCAGCCGAGTGATGCCGCTGAGCCTGACCGCCTATCGCGCCCTGACATCCCTTGCCGCTCCGTTCTTACCGGCGCTTCTGAAAGCACGCGTGAATAAGGGCAAGGAAAACCCCGAACGCCTTCAGGAAAGATCCGGTTATGCGACACGGAAACGTCCGGATGGGCCGCTGATCTGGATGCATGGCGCCAGCATTGGTGAGAGCCAGGCGCTGTTACTGTTACATGATGCCCTGCGTGCCGAAGACCCGAGCATTCAGACGCTGCTGACCACGCAGACGACAACCTCCGCCGAACTGATCACGCGAAAAGCGCCTGAAGGACTGATCCATCAGGTCGCGCCACTTGATACGCCGTTTGCGACACAACGCTTTCTCAGGCATTGGTCGCCCGATCTTGCTGTGTTCGCAGAAGGGGAGATCTGGCCCAACCTGCTGACCGGGCTGGATAAGCGCCGTATTCCACGACTTCTGCTGAATGCCCGGATCACCGAGAAGAGCTTCGATGGCTGGCTACGCGTTCCGGCTCTGGCGAAGAAACTCTTTGGCGGTTTTGACACCATTCAGGCTGCAAACCAGCAAACCGCAGACCGGCTAAACCAGTTTACGCGCCAACGCGTGCGCATGACCGGCAATATCAAACACGCCGCGCCGCCACTTGCTGCCGATCCGCAGCTTAAATCCCGGTTTAGCGGGTTGGCTGGCCCCCGGACCATTGTGGCCGCCATCTCTACCCATCCCGACGAAGAAGAGATGATTGCCCGCGCTACCCAGTCGCTGTCGGCGTCCCCGCTCCTTATTATCGCTCCGCGCCATCCGGAACGTGGCCCCGACATTGAACAGAACCTGCGAGCAGATAATGCTGGCCCCATTTATCTCAGGTCACGTGATGGCGAGCCCAAGGGCGATGAAGCCGTCTGGATCTGCGACACGCTGGGGGAAGTCGGCCTCTGGATAGCGCTGTCCGATGTCGTCTTTCTTGGCGGCGGCGTTCAGGGGGCCGGGATATACGGACACAACCCGATTGAAGCCCTGAAGCTGGACCGGCATGTCATCTCATTCTCGGAAGTTGATAATTTCCGGCAGGAATTTCGCGATCTGGTCGCGGCCGACGCAGCGAGTCTGGTCGATACCGAAGCCGAGCTTGTTGATGCGCTTCGTTCCCATTTGAGCGAAGGCACCCAGCCCGCCCCGAACAGGGGCAGGCTGGCCCAGTATCTCAAAGCTGAAACGGCTCTGCATACAGCGCGGGATGCGGTTCTTTCCGCCCTCAAGACGAGGACACGGCGATGAGAGAACCTGCTTTCTGGCACGAGCGTGATCCTTATGCGCGCCGCGCAGCCCCTGTGACGCGCGCTTTATTGACGCCATTGGCAAGTCTTTACGCATGGGCCGGCGCACGTCGCATCGAGAAAACGACGCCCTTTCACGCAGACATTCCAGTGATCTGTGTCGGTAACCTGACGGTCGGCGGTTCCGGCAAGACACCAGTGGTCGCCGCAATCCGGCGCTACTTTGAACAGAAAGGCTTCCGGGCGGCCTCCCTTTCCCGGGGGTATAAAGGCGAGCTGGAAGGTCCGCTGAAAGTGGATTTCCAGACCAATACCGCCAGAGAGGTCGGTGATGAGCCGCTAATGCTCTCCTGTCATGGAGAAGCCTGGATCGGGGCTGATCGACCGTCAGCCGCGAAAGCCATGCAGGCGGATGGTGTTCAGCTCATCATCATGGATGATGGCCATCAGAACCCGACCCTGCACAAAGATCTGAGCCTTGTGGTGATTGATGGCGGAAACCCCTGGGGCAATGGTTTCGTTGTCCCGAAAGGCCCGCTGCGCGAACCTGTTCAGGTTGGGCTCAGCCGCGCCGATGGCGTCATCATCATGGGCAAGTCCGATCACAAGATCACCGAGCTTTCCGGCTTTCCTGGCGCAGTGATCCAATCGGGCGTTGTGCCGACCGGCAAAGCGCCTGGCGGTCCTCTGGTTGCCTTTGCTGGTATCGGACGACCGCAGAAATTTTTCGATACACTGACGTCTATGGGTGGAGAGCTCGCGGACACCATTCCCTATCCGGACCATCACACTTTTTCAGATGCCGAAGTCGACTGGCTCCGTCAGCTCGCACAGGAAAGAGCGGCAAATCTGATCACAACGGAAAAGGATTTCGTGAGGCTGACCGTCGAACAGCGCCGGGACATTCTGGCCTTCCCGGTTGAAGCAGACCTGCCAACATCCGATATTGACGCCTTCCTCGCACCGGTATTGAAGGCGCTGTCATGAGCAATGAACAATATATGCGCGCCAAGGACATTGATCGACGCGCCAACACCGGCCAGAAAATTCAGTGGCGCATTGAGAGCCTGGCCTGGGATATCCTTTACTGGTGGCCTTGTAAGGCAATGGGCGTTGAACGCTCATCAGATTTCGTTGGCTGGATATTCAAAAAGCTGGGCCCGAAGGTTTCAGCGCATAAGACCGCTTTGCGCAATGTGCGGATGTGTTTCCCTGACTGGTCCGACGAGAAGGTCGAGGAAACTGTGCTCGCTTCCTGGGAATGCTTTGGCCGGACAGCCGGAGAATTACCGCATTTACCGAGTATTGATCCAAATGAAGAGGATGGCCGGGTGGACGTCGTCAACGGCGAAATCCTTGATGCCGTTCGCGAGTCCGACAAGGGCGCTGTGCTGATTTCCGGGCATTTTGCGAACTGGGAAGTTATGGCCAGTGTGATCTGCAACCGGCCACTCGATTGTTTTGTGACCTATCGCGCACTGAACAACCCGCACATTGACCGCAAGCTCAACAAGGTCCGGCATGATTACGGCATTGATGTTCTGACCCCGAAAGGGATTGGAACGCGGGAAATCATGAAAGCGCTTTCGTCAAACAAGGCAGTGGCGCTGATGAATGATCAGAAGTTCAATGAGGGCCTGCCCATTCCGATGTTCGGCTATGACGCCATGACCGCGCCCGGCCCGACCCGGCTGGCCATGAAATATGGTGTCCCCATCATTCCGATGTCGACCGTGCGCACAGGCAAAGCCCGGTTTCGTGTGACGGTTCATGACCCGATTGAGATTGCACAGACAGGCAATCAGGAAGCCGACATTCGCGAAACGGTGACACGTATCTCTAAATTTGTCGAAGATCGTGTGCGGGAAAATCCGTCGCAATGGTTCTGGATGCACCGCCGCTGGCCCAAGGAAGCCTGGGCCGAAGCTGGGGTCATGTAGGACGAACGTTCTGACCTCAGTTCTTCGCGACTGGATAATCCAGCGGATTTAGACTAATCTGCGTGCATGATATCTGAGCGCATCGAAATTAATTCAGCCGTCATGAAGGGCAAACCTGTCATTCGTGGTACACGGGTCACGATTGAGCAGATCGTCCGGGAGTGTGCTCGCGGACTTTCGCCTGCTGAAGTGGCTGAACAGTATCCCAGATTAACGCTGGAAGACGTACTGGCGGCACTTTCGTTCGCGGCAGATTATCTGAACGGCGAAACCATTATTGCAGCTGAATAGTTGAAGTTTCTGGTCGACGAATGTTGCCCACGAGCGATCGTGACGGCATTGCGAAATCAATACTTTGATGTTGCCTATGTCGCCGAATTCGCACGCGCCGCAACGGATCTGGATGTCCTGAATATGGCCGTGACCCAGAACCGTATCATAATCACCGAAGATTTCGACTTTGCCGACCTCGCGATCAGAGATCAACACCACGTGCCTGGGCTCGTGATCCTGTTTCTGCCAACTCTGCCCCCTGCCGAGAGGGCAGAGCGGTTACGACTCGCCCTGAACACCTTAAACTTCACACCGGACGGCAGACTTACCATTGTCGAGGCAAACCGCATTCGCGTTCGCCCGCTGCCTGTTACCCGCCAGGACTAACTCCCCTTCACGACATATTCGCGGGCGAAGTCGTGCGCCTCGGAGAAGCCATTTGAAATATAGGTTGCTGTGACAGCATCCGTGCTGTTCTCCGGCACATATGTGATGACACAGTCGCGGGTGATCATGCGGCTGATGAAGACAGATTGCTGCTTTTCAGGAATAGAGATGCCTGAACTGGTGTTGGAAACAATCTCGCTGAGGCCGCAACCAAAACTGACCTCGCTTGCGCGCGAGCGTTCAGGCAGGCGCACCAGCAGACGCCCCTCCGGTGTATCGGTCATGCGGATAACCGGCCCGGCCAGGGTTGGGATCGGGTCGTCAGACATGGTCTGCCCTGCCCATGGCAGGATCTCACACTCCGCCCGGCGCGTTCCGGACGATTTGAAATGGGTCCGCGTGCAGGACGCCAGCCAGTTTCCGAAAGCCAGTGTATCGTGCTTGATTTTCAGATTGTTCTGATCGGTTTCGTCATCCCGGAAGACGCGCTTCTCCAGCGGCAGGGTCTCGCCATCATTGCTGATGACAGGTGACTGGTTCACCTCTTCGATGAATTTTGCCTGATCTGACCCCGGGCCACAGGCTGAAACCGTAAAGAACAAGACGCTGACAAAGGCCATTCCAGTTTTGTGCATGCTGCAAACTCCGTTTCCGGCATTAGTGTAAACAGACATTGTTAAAGCATGTTAAGCCCGTAATCGGCTTTGATGGGTCAAAGTCCGGTTTTGATGCCGTTTTCACTGAGGAAAGACTCACAACACTCTCTTGAAACCAGAGAGAAACGCCCCAACACTCTTATCGAATAGCAACCATAGTAAATGACTGAAGTTTAATGCCTTCGTCACATCGCGTTAAGGCTGAGACTGATTTAGACTAAGACAAAGACCATTTTGGAGACAGGAACCATATGAAGCAGATCATGCGGACAAAGGCCCTTGGAATTTCGGCAGCTCTTCTTGCCGGCACAACACTTGGCGGAGTATTTATTGCGCCATCTCTGATGCAACAAGCAGACGCCCGTCCCATTGTCGTCGAAGCGCCGCTCGGAGCGCCTCTGAGCTTTGCTGATCTTGTTGAACAGGTGAGCCCGGCTGTCGTCAGCGTGAACGTGATTTCGGAAGAGGAAGTCCCGCGCATGCCCGGCAATATGCAGGACTTTTTCGAGTTCTTCCGCAATCGACCAGGCTTTGAGGACTATTTCGAAGGACCGGAAGAGGGCGAAGAAGGTGAAGATGAACCGGAAACGCGCGAAAGCCGTTCGCTGGGTTCTGGCTTTTTCATCTCAGAAGATGGCCTGATCGTCACCAACAATCACGTTGTTGAGAACGCCACTGAAATCGAAGTCGTGCTGGAGGATGGCCGCGAGCTTGAAGCGGAACTCGTTGGACGCGATTCCCGCACAGATCTGGCCGTGCTGCGGGTCACTGAGCCTGGCAAATTTGCGTATGTGGAATTCGAAACCGAAGCCGAGCTTCGTCGTGGTGACTGGGTGGTGGCGCTGGGCAATCCGTTCGGATTTGGCGGCACAGCGACGGCTGGCATCATATCTGCAGATGGTCGCCAGCTGACCGGCGGCGGGCCTTACACGGACTTCCTGCAGATTGACGCTGCAATCAACCGCGGCAATTCCGGCGGCCCGACCTTTGACCTTCACGGTCGGGTGATTGGCGTGAACACGGCCATCATCTCACCGACAGGCGGTTCTGTCGGTATCGGCTTTGCCATTCCTGCAGCCCAAGCGAAGAAAATCACCGACCAGCTGATCGAAAACGGTCAGGTGGAACGTGGCTGGCTGGGCGTAACCATTCAGAGCTTCAACGAGGAAATGGCGTCTGCACTTGGCCTTGATGGCGAGACCGGCGCTCTGGTCCGCCAGGTCGTGATCGACAGCCCGGCTCAGAAAGCCGGCTTCCGCGTCAATGACATCATTCTTCAGATTGATGGCCGCAAGATGGAAGATTCAACCGAAGTTACCCGGACTGTGGGCAGCATGTTGGCGAAATCCGAGCATGAGTTCACGATCTGGCGGAACGGCGAGCGCAAGGTCCTGAATGTCAGCATTGGCGTGCTGCCAGAGGATGTCAGCGACCTGCCAACTGAGGATGACCCGACCGCCACCACAGAAAAGACCGAACGGTCTGGCGCGACCGAAATGCTCGGTATGTCATTGTCCGCCATGACAGAGGGCGATCGTCGCCGCCTGGGACTCTCAGCCTCCACGCCAGGTCTGATCATCAATTCGGTGAAATCAGGCTCGCCCGCCGGACGTCTGGGGCTCTCCTCTGGTCAGGCCATTCTGGAAGCCAATTTCCAGTCTGTTGCCAAGCCATCAGAGCTGGAAGACATCATCGAAACGGCACGCGAAGCCGGACGTGAAAGCGTTCTGATTTCAGTGCGCGTCAACCAGCAGACCAATGTGGTCCCGCTGGAAATCAGCAAGGAAGACTAAACCTGATGCACATCCTGGTCATTGAAGACGACAAGGAAATGGCCGACTTCGTTCAGCGCGTTCTGAAGGAAGCCGGACACGCCATCGACGTTGTCCATGATGGTGAGGCCGGTCTTTCGCTGGCCCGGAACATGGAAGTCGATCTTCTTGTGGTCGATCGAATGCTGCCGAAAAAGAACGGCCTGGACCTCGTACGCGAGTTCCGGGAGTTCGGCGGCACTGCGCCGGCGCTCTTCCTTTCGGCCCTCGGTGATGTTGATCACCGGGTGGAAGGACTGGAAGCGGGCGGCGACGATTACCTGACCAAGCCGTTTGCGCCCAGCGAACTTGTCGCTCGCGTCGATGCGCTCGGCCGTCGTGGCGGGAGCGAAGCACCGATTACAGTTCTGAAGGTTGGCGATCTGGAAATGAATCTGCTGGCCCGCACCGTTCAGCGCAATGGCGAGAAGATTGATCTCCAGCCGCGCGAATTCCGCCTTCTTGAATATCTGATGCGTAATGCGGGACAGGTCGTGACCCGGACCATGCTTCTGGAAAAGGTCTGGGATTATCACTTTGATCCGCAGACCAATGTGATCGACGTGCACATTTCCCGGCTGCGCAGCAAGATCGACAAGGACTTCGATCAGGCCCTGCTCCATACCGTTCGCGGTGCGGGCTATCGCCTGCAGGCATGAGGCCCACCCTGCCCACATTCATGCGGACCACCACCTTTCGACTGGCGGTGGTCCACACTTTCATGTTCACGCTCTTCACCCTGGGGCTACTGGTCTATCTGTACCATTCGACAGCAGGCTATCTCCGCAGTGAATCGGTTCGCGAACTGAATGCGGAAGTGCAGGCCCTTGGCGCGGCCTTCCGATCCGGCGGCATGGAGCGACTCAATCAGGTTGTGATTGAGCGGTCTTCCGTGCCCGGCCCGTTCTTCTATGTGCTTCAGGACGAAAGCGGGCAGAAGATTTCCGGCGATTTCGCCTTCATCCCTGATGAAATCCCGGAAGCGGGCTCGGTTGAAACCAATTTCGATTATCAGATGATTGGCCGCGATGGGGAACCTGTCAGCCGGGCTGCCAATGGCATCATCATCCGGCTGCCCAACCAGGCCGGCCTCATGATTGCCTATGATCTGGGAACGCGCACCCAGATTGTTTCGCGTATTATGAGAACCATCTGGACAGCGTTGCCTATCGGGCTGGGGCTGTCTCTTGTTGGTGGGCTTCTCATCTCCCGATGGGCGGCCAGACGCGCCGAAGAACTCAGCCGCACAACCCAGGGCGTCATGTCAGGTGACCTGTCCAGACGTGCGCTTGTGGTGGGATCAGGCGATGAATTCGACCGGTTGGCAGAACAGCTCAACGCCATGCTGGACCGACTCGAACACCTGATGGGCATGACCCGCCATGCGGGCGATGCCATCGCGCATGATCTCCGATCGCCTCTGACCCGCCTGCGCAATCGGCTTGAGGCTGATCTCGCCGATGAGAACACCATCGACAAGACACCCGCCATTGAGAAGGCCATTGAAGAAGTGGACGGCGTGCTCCGCACGTTCAACGCCATACTGAGCCTGTCACGCGTTCAGGCCGGCAACACATCGGCCTTTGATCGCATTGATATCAGCGCTCTCCTCGAAGAGATGGCAGAGCTTTACGAGCCTGCGGCCGAGGCGGCAGGTCTGACCTTCGATTGCGAAATTGAACCGGGCCTTGTCATGCAGGGCGAACGCAGCCTTTTGGCTCAGGCTGTCACCAATTTGCTCGACAATGCCATCAAGTATACGCCTAAAGGTGGCGCCATGACCTTACGCGGTCGGCAAACCCGCAAGAGTGATCTGGAGATTTCAGTCACAGACACGGGACCGGGCATTCCCTCGCATGATCGTGATCGCGCCATTCAACGGTTCGTTCGCCTCGAAGCCAGTCGGACACAGTCCGGAAACGGGCTTGGACTGGCCATGGTGGCCGCGATTGCCAACCTTCATTCCGGTGAGCTCATCCTTGATGACGGCCCCGGCTCCGCCGAGCAGCCCGGACTTCGCGCTGCACTTGTATTTTCAAGTAAATAAGTAACTTATTTACACGCATTACTTTCAGTAATGACCAAACTCCCATATTGCAAATACATCATGTTGTTCAAAGGCAACAGTAGATTAGATTCTTCAGCGCCGACCTTTATTTGCTACAAAAATGTAGCTAACTAGCAAAAAAATCTGGCCGCAGTAGAGCCAGTATTCAGATAAGTATAATCTCATAGGGAGAAATTTATGGCCTATTCCCGCCTTCTCGCCACAAGTGTATCTGCAGCAATGATAGCATTCGCAGTACCGGCGCTCGCTCAGGACACAACAGAAACACAGCCTGCCCCCGCTGAGCGCGAAAGCGCGATTGATCGCGTCCTGTCCCGCGTCACCGTATCTGCGACCAAGAAAGCAGACGTCGAAGACGTACAGACTGTTCCGGTTTCCGTGACAGCTTTCAACGCCGACACGCTGGACGCGCTGAAAGTCCGCGACCTGGAGTCTCTGTCCTATTCATCACCGAACGTCTCACTCGATGATGTTGGCACATCCCGCGGTTCCGCGAACTTCGCGATCCGTGGCCTCGGCGTAAACTCTTCTATTCCGTCAATCGATCCAGCCGTTGGTGTGTTTGTTGATGGCGTCTATATCGGTGTGAACTCCGGCGTCGTGATGGATCTGTTCGATCTCGACAGCATCGAGGTGCTTCGTGGCCCACAAGGTCTTCTCTTCGGACGGAACACCACAGGCGGCGCGGTGCTGATCAATACCGGCAATCCGACGGATGACTTCCAGGCCAAGGCGCGCGTCGCCATGGAAGGTCCATGGGTCGATGACGATCGAGGCGGCAATAACTACTACGTACAGGGCGTTGTTTCCGGCCCGCTGGTTGAAGACAAGCTGAACGGTAAAGTCGGCATCTACTACAATGAAGATGAAGGCTATTTCAAAAACCTTGCGACAGGCGACGACCATGGCGAAGCGCAGACATGGATTCTTCGCGGCGCACTGGACTGGATGATCAACGAAAACGTCTCCATGCTGGGCAAGGTCGAGTACTCTGACAGCCGTAGCGATGGCCCTTCCGGCCAGAACCGCGGACTTTATGAGCGTGATACGTTTGACTTCGCGATCGACAATGAAGGCTTCGTCGAATCCGAAACCGTATTTGTCTCTCACCGGACTGACTGGGATGTCGATTTCGGCAATGGTACGATCACAAACATTATCGGTTATCGTGACCTGGACTCAGAGACAGGCGGCGACATCGACGCGACACCGCTTTTCCTCTTCCACTCAGGCTCTGAATTCACTCAGAACCAGATTTCGGACGAGCTTCGTTACGCAGGTACGTTCGGCAATTTCGATGTCACCACCGGCCTGTTCTACTTTGACCAGGAACTGAAATACACTGAGATCCGCAACATTCCGCCATCCACGCCACTCGGCATTTATGGTGGCGGCAAGCAGGATCACAAGGTGATGGGTGTGTTCGGCCAGGTCGATTACAACTTCACTGAAGACTTTGTCGGTATCTTTGGCCTTCGCTGGTCGAAAGAAGAAAAAGACGCAGCGATCACTTATCTGCGTCCGCGCCCTGAATGTTCTGTCGTTGAAGGCACATGCCCGACGTCAGGCAACAACCCTTACATCCCAACGGAAGAAAACGGCTTCAGCGACGGCGATAGCTGGACCAACTGGACACCAAAAATCGGCTTCCAGTATTTCTACGATGACAACACCCAGTTCTTTGGTAACTACACCAAGGGCTTCCGGTCGGGCGGTTATAACTTCCGCATCACCGACTATGCCGTCTTCCAGGACATCATCGCCGAAACAGGGTCGCCTGGCTTTGATGAAGAAGAAGTCGACAGCTATGAGTTGGGCATGAAGTGGCAAACCACGGATGGCCGCGCACAGCTGAACACATCTGTCTTCTTCACCGACATTGCGAACATGCAGCGCGAAGTGAACAGCTCGTCTCCAACGGCCGCTGTTGTCCAGAACATCATCAATACGGCAGATGCTGAAATCAAAGGTATCGAGATTGAGGGCCGCTACGCCTTCACAGATAACTTCCTGGTGACAGCAAACCTCGGCCTGATTGATGCTGAATACACGGATGTTCAGTATGACATTTCCGGCGACACCGTTGTCGACGGCGACGATCTGGCTCTGTCCATTCCACGTGTTCCGGAAACAACCTATGGCGTTGGCTTCGTCTATGACGCGGACCTGGACAATTATGGCTCACTGGTTCTTACGACGAACTTCCAGCACAAGGATGAGTTCGCCTACACTGACTCCAACTTCGGCTGGGTTCAGGAATATGACGCGCTGAGCGCCAACCTTTCCTGGTACACACCATGGGACGGCGTCACCCTGTCACTTTATGGTGACAACCTTCTCGACGAAGTCACAGTGGGTAACGACACGCAACTGCCATTCGCGTCTGACACGGTTATCGCGGTCGGTGGTGATGGTACGCCAATTACGATTGCGGATGTCGCACCAGGGGCACAGGACCTCTCAAACGGTGTGAACGCTCCATTCGACGCGTACCCGGGCGGCGGCACTTTCTCGCCGCTGAAGAAAGGCCGCGTCATTGGTGTCGAGCTGACCGTCGAATACTGATCGCACGCACGATATCCTTCCGAACTGAAACGGGCGACCTTCGGGTCGCCCTTCTTTTTTGTCCAGAAATTGTAGAATTTGTAGATTTAACTTCTGTTAATACTTTTAATACTGCTCGTTGCGAAAATACAACAACAGTATTCTACCTATCGAATACAATAGTTGCTTGAGGCCACCTCAGAACTCTAAGTGCACGCAAATCAACTCAACCGATATAAAATTCCCCGCGCGAAACAGGGAGCGTGCCTTAATGCGTTATAGAAATCTCGTCACCAGCAGCATCTATGCGACCGTCTGTGCTCTGTCTTTTTCGGCAGCTGCGCAAACTGATGATGTAGACGTACAACCAGAAACCAGCGAAGCGCGCGAAAGCGCCGTCTCGCGCGTTCTGAACAAGGTCACTGTATCAGCGACCAAAAAGTCCGATGTTGAAGATGTTCAGACTGTTCCGGTGTCGGTGACAGCTTTCAACGAAGACACGCTGGACGCGTTGAAGGTCCGCGACCTTGAATCGCTGTCATACTCATCACCAAACGTTTCACTGGACGATGTCGGCACAGCGCGCGGCACAGCGAACTTCGCCATCCGCGGCCTTGGTGTGAACTCTTCCATTCCGTCCATTGATCCGGCTGTCGGCGTGTTCGTTGATGGTGTCTATATCGGCATCAACAATGGCGTGGTCATGGATCTGTTCGATCTGGAAAGCATTGAAGTGCTGCGCGGTCCGCAAGGCTTGCTCTTTGGCCGGAACACGACAGGCGGCGCTGTACTGATCAACACCGGCAATCCGACCGATGAGTTCAGTGCAAAAGCCCGTATCGCGGTTGAAGGCCCGGTTGACGATGATCGTGGCGGCATCAACACTTATGTTCAGGGCACAATGTCTGGCCCGCTCGTCGAAGACAAGCTGAACGGCAAGGTCAGCGTCTATTTCAACGGCGACAATGGCTATTTCAAAAACCTATATAACGGCGAGAACCAGGGCGAAGCAGAGACCTATCTGATCCGCGGTGCGCTGGAATGGATGCCAACCGATCGCCTCACAATGCTTGGTAAGCTCGAATATCAGGACGCCGACAGCGGTGGCCCGGCTGCTCAGAATGGCGGTGTTTACGAGCGCGACACGTTTGATTTCGCCATCGACAATCCTGGCTTTTCAGAAGCCGAAACGACACTCGGTTCCCTGCGGACTGACTATGATGTCGACTTTGGCGACGGCACGATCACCAACATTCTCGGCTATCGTAAGCTCGACAGCTATTCAGGCACCGACATTGACGCCCTGCCTGTCACCCTGTTCGACTCGCTTGCAGAGCTTTCTCAGGAGCAGATTTCCGACGAGCTTCGCTATGCCGGCTCGTTTGAGAATTTCGACCTGACGACAGGCGTTTATTACTTCAACCAGGATGTGGCCTACACTGAAATCCGCATGCTGCTTGGCAATAGCTTCTATGGTGGCGGCTCGCAGGAGCACACCGTTCTGGGTGCGTTTGGCCAGGTTGACTATAACTTCACCGAAGACTTTGTCGGTATTTTTGGCCTGCGTTGGTCGAAAGAGGACAAGGATGCGGACATCACTTACATTCGCCCACGTCCAGCCTGCTCTGTTGTTGACGAAACCTGCCCGACAACAGGTACCAATCCGGCGATCCCGGGCGAGCCAAACGGCTTCAGCGATGATGACAGCTGGACAAACTGGACCCCACGGATCGGTTTCCAGTATTTCTACGGCAATGCCACCCAGTTCTACGGCAACTACACCAAAGGCTTCCGGTCTGGCGGCTATAACTTCCGTATCACAAACCCGACCGCTTTTGAGGCGCTGTTCCCACCATCAGAATCCCGCGCATTTGATGAGGAAGAGGTCGACAGCTACGAGCTTGGCGTCAAATACGAAACCGACGATCGCAAGGGTCAGCTGAACGCGGCAGTGTTCCTGACGGACATTTCCGACATGCAGCGCGAGATCAACCTGTCTGATCCCGAGTCCGGAATTGTTCAGAACATTCTGAATACGGCTGACGCAGAAATCCTCGGCCTTGAGCTGGAAGGTCGCTATGCGATTACCGACAACTTCCTGGTCACGGCCAATATCGGTCTGATCGACGCCGAATACACAGATGCCATTTATGACATCTCCGGCGATGGCGTTGTGGACGACGAGGATCTTAGCCTGGCACTGCCACGGGTTCCTGAAACGACCTATGGCGTTGGCTTCATCTATGATCATGATCTGGGTGACAAAGGCACGGTCGTTGCCCGCGCGAACTACCAGTACAAGGATCAGTTCGCTTACACGGACAACAATTTCGGCTGGATCCCGGATTACCAGGCCCTGTCTGCAAACGTGACGTGGAACACGCCTTACACAGGGCTGGCTCTGTCGCTCTATGGCAACAACCTGCTGGATGAAGTGACGGCTGGTAACAACACGCAAATTCCATTCGGCGGAGATTTTGCAGGCGTTACGCCAGGTGGCGAAAACCTCTCTAATGGGGTCAACGCTCCGTTTGATCCGTATCCGGCAGCCGGTAGCTTCAACCCGCTCAAAAAGGGCCGTGTTGTGGGCGTTGAGCTGACCTACGAATACTAAATTCCAGTTTCCTCCTGGACTTGCGGGCGGCCTTCGGGTCGCCCTTTTTTTGTCCGGAGGTCTCTCAGCTCAGGCGTTTGAGAATGTCTGCGGCAAACTCAGACAGGGTGTCATCACGCGCGCCCATTACAATGATCCGGTCACCCGGCCTTGCGAGTTCCACAAGACGGTCACCACACTCAGACCGGGTTTCGTAAACCTCAGCCTGTTTTCCCTTCTCACGGATTGCAGCGCAAAGCTCTGTACTGGTGACAGACCGGTCCACCGTTCCGCCGAAATAGGCCGGTTGCGGCATCAGAAGGACATCATCGCCCGCCAGTCCGTTTACGAATGTGTCTGTGAATTCAGCGAGCATTTTCTTAAGCGGCCCGAACCCATGGGGCTGGAACATGACCAGAAGTCGGCCGTCGAAATCATGCAAAGTCCGCAGAGTGGCCGAGATCTTGTCCGGGTTGTGACCAAAATCATCGATCAGGGTGATATCGTTTTTGGTCGTACCGACAATATCAAACCGCCGCTTGATGCCCGTAAACCGTTCGATGGAATCGCAGGCATCCGTGAAGGTAACGCCAAGGCGCATGGCTGTGGCGATGGCCGCCAGTGCATTCGAAACATTGTGCAGCCCTGGCGTTTTCAGAACAACGCGATCGGCGCGCCCGCTCTGCTGATCATTTACCTTGAACGTGATGAAGGTTGGCGCAGGTATGATATCAGACGCGAAAAGGTCAGCCGCTTCATCTTTCACACTATAGGTGACGGCCTCTGGAAAGCGTTCCGACAACAAACGCGTTTCATCATTGTCGAGATTGAGCACCACGTGTTCAGCGCGTTCGGCAAATCCGCCGAACAGATCGCGCAATTCGTCCATCGTCTTGTGATCAAGCGCGATATTATTGATCACTGCGACATGCGGATTATAGCGCGCGATTGATCCATCGCTTTCATCAACCTCTGAGACAAACACATCGCCCTGGCCCACAAGCGCGCTGGCAAACAGCGCATCGGGCGAGACGAAATTCTTCATCACTGCGCCGTTCATTACGGTCGGGTCTTTTCCGCAGTCATGGAGTACCCAGCCAATCATGCCTGTGGTGGTGGATTTGCCTGATGTCCCGGCCACGCCGACGCCCTGCGGAGCTTCATTGAACAAAGATGACAACAACTCTGCCCGTCCAAGGCGCTGGCATCCCAGTTTCAGCGCGGCGGCAACGTCAGGCACGGTATCTTCTACGGCAGCAGATGCAACAAGGATCTGATCTGCACTCTGAAGACCCGAACCATCCTGCGGATACAGCTTGAAGCCCTGTTCCTCAAGATAGGCGAATTTTTCGGCTGAACGTCCCTGATCGCGCGCCCTGTCCGAGCCTGAAATTTCGGCGCCCTGCCCGTTCAGGATCATGGCCAGCGGAAGCATGCCGCTGCCCCCAATTCCGCAGAAGAAATAGCTTTTGGGCATTTTGCGAGGTCCGTTTAGGCTGGAAGTCGAATCAATACAGCCGATCCTATGAGGTCTCCATGACCACCTCCAGCCTTACCATCGGAATTGTTGCCCCTGCACGGAACATCGACGCCGGGACCGCAGACAAGGTGACAGCGTTCGCACGCGAATTCTACGGCGACAGGATCAAACTGCGCTTTCATCCGCAATGCTTTCTCAGCCAGGGCCATTTCGCCGGGAGCGATGAAGCGCGTGGCCTGGCTTTTCTCGAATACGCCAACGCGCCTGAGATCGACATGATCTGGTTTGCCCGTGGCGGCTATGGGTCCATGCGGCTGCATGATGAGGTGTTCGCCAGATTGAATGAACATGCCCGCGCGAAGGCCTATATTGGATATTCGGATATGGGGGCTGTCTTATCCCGCCTCTACAAAATGCAGATTGGCAGACCAGTTCACGGCCCCATGCCCGCGGAAATCAACCGCACCAATGGTGAGGCCGCCATCCGGCGTGTGCTCGACTATGTGGCAGGTGTTGACCGGTCAGGCCTTGAGGCAGAGATCCAGACGGCGCACCCGCAACTGGCCATCAATCTGACCGTGGCTGAACATCTGGTCGGCACGCACTGGATGCCCGATATTTCCGGACACGTGCTGCTGCTCGAAGATGTCGGCGAGTATGAGTATGCGATTGATCGGAAGATGTTCACGCTGTGCAATTCCGAGCATTTTTCCCGGGTCAAAGGCGTTGCAGCCGGGCGTTTTTCGGCTGTGCCGGTGAATGATGACATTTCATTCGGCATGACACCTGAGGAGATCATCGAAGCCTGGTGTCTGAGAGCCGGCGTACCGTATCTGGGACGCGCGGATATCGGGCATGACGCTGATAACAAGCTGGTAGTCTGGGGTAAGGGCTGATCAGCCGAGGAACACGCGCTCGAACGCCCACCAAAAACCTGTGAAGGCAATCAGCAGCGAAGCCGGAATGGCGATCGCTCCGGTGTACCAGCGGCTTTGGAAGAACCAGTTCAGCAGCAGAAAAGCCATCAGCACGACACTGATCTGCCCCAGCTCCACCCCGATATTAAAGCCGATCAGAGACGACCAGAAGAAGCCATCGGGAAGGTCCTGCTCAAGGAAGAAGCCGGCAAAGCCAAGCCCGTGAAACAGGCCGAAGCCAAATACGACCAGAGGCCGCCATCGCGTCATCCGTCTGAAGAATATGTTCTCGAGCGCAACCAGTCCGATGGAGGCGGCGATCATTGGCTCAACGATATGTCCAGGGACGTAAACGAGCCCTGCTGCCGCGAGCCCCAGCGTCGCCGAATGCGCGAGCGTGAAAAGGGAGATCTGAAGCAATAATGGCCTGAAACGCCGAACAGCAAAAAACAGGGCCAGCACAAACAGTATATGATCGGTTCCGCCGGGCAGAATATGGTCGACGCCCTTGCGGATAAAATAGCCTGTATTCCCGATCAGTGTGCGATCTGTCCGGACCAGCAACTCATCTGTCGTCAGCGGCGCATCGGCAGAATCGAGCTCTGCCAGCGTTCGGCAAAGCGCGGGGTCAATTCCGCTGTCCATTGAACAGAATTCATCTTCGGGGTGGGTCAGGCCGTTGGGCGCTAACAATACGGCAAATGCCAGGAGGACAAACAGCCCCAGCCCGATCCGCACAATCCTGTTACTCAAATCCCACGGGGTGTTCATGATCATGACCATCAAGATGCGGCAGATGACTCTGGGCGATAAGGATAGCCAGAACCACGCCAATCAGAAGAGCCGGGAGGGTTCGCGTCGGCTTTTCGTCCCGCATATGTGCCATCAATGGCCCGGTTGAGACAAACAATAACAGCCCCGCGGATACGGCAAACATCAGAGAAAGCCCGCTGGCATCGACGGTCTGTACCATCGGGATGGTGGCAATCGCGCCAAGCGGCGTTGTCAGCGCGGCGGCCAGGAATGCCCAGAAGAACGAATTCTTGTTGGAGAGACCTGCGCCGCGCAACAAGGCAAAGGTGACAACACCTTCGGGAAACTCGTGGATGACCAGTCCGAGCGTTGCCAGCAATCCGGTTTCCAACCCTTTTGAGAAGGTCACGGTGTAGATGACACCATCCAGAAGGGAATGGACAGCAATCGCGATAAGTGGCGTGAGACCGGCCGCCAGCGTACGGGAATCAGGGACGGGCAGAAGCACGCGCAGCACATCATGCGTCAGCAGCCCCAGAAAGAATCCGCCCAGCATGAATAGCGGCGCATTGGCGTGCCCCTTGATCGCCTCAGGTGCGAGGTGCGTTATCACCATGGTGAGCAGTAGCCCGCTGGCCATAACGGCCAGCAAGTGCGCATATTTCTGGCTCCAGTCGCTCCGGACGGCCACCGTTATCAATCCAACAGTGGCGACAAAGGCAGCAAGAAAGGACAGGAAGAGCGGCGCAAGCAACGCATTGCCAAACACAGTCAGGAGGTCTCCCGGAAACGAAAAATTGACCTCCCGGCTCACTGTAATATGAGGGGAGACACGGTTGAGCGGGTCTTGTATGTTATATTATACAGGCTTGCAAATCTAATTCCCTTTCGATGGTGACGCATGACAAAATTATTCCCGATTGTTTTCGGTCTTGTACTTTGCCCTTTCGCGGCCAGTGCGCACGAGCCGGGAGCTATGCGCCATGCAGACGCCCATATTCATGGCAATAGCGAAATATTCCTGAGCCTCGAAGATACCGCCCTGACCATCGACATCTCGGCGCCACGCGCGAATTTCGCCCGCGCGGATGGCAGCCTGTTAACGGAAGATGATGTGTCGGACGCTCTGGCTGAAGACCTGGTAAGCCTGCCGGATGCGGCCAGATGCTCAATCGCCTCACTTCATCTCGATCAGACAGGTGACGGGTCACATCATCACGACGATCACCCACATGAGAGCGACGACGATGGCGGCGGACACAGCGATTATCTCCTGACGCTCAGCTATAGCTGCGATGCGCCAGACGCGCTTCGAGAACTGGACTTCGTCCTGTTCAGCAATTTCACGGGCTTTGAAACAGCGAAAGTCATCTTCATGTCGGGGCCTGACATGGTTGCCACCACACTGAACCCAGAGAAAACCAAAGTCGCGCATCCCTGATGGACTCCCCGCCCGACCCCTTATTGTCGATCCGTGATCTGCGCTTTGGCTGGCCTGGCGAAGATGACTTACTGGATATTCCTTCCTTTGAACTGGGCTGGAAAGACAGCGTTTTTCTGGAAGGTCCCAGCGGGTCTGGCAAAAGCACTCTGCTGGGATTGATCACAGGCATTCTCAGCCCGCGAGCCGGAACGTTACGCTTTGACAATACAGACCTCAGCACGCTTTCGCCGTCCAAAAGGGACAAATTGCGGGCTGACCGGATGGGCGTTGTGTTCCAGCTCTTCAACCTGCTTCCCTATCTGTCCGTGATCGACAATGTTCTCCTCCCCTGCAGGTTCTCAGCCCTGCGGCGCGCGAATGCCGAACATCGCAACAAGGATCTGGATGACGAGGCGAAGCGCCTGCTTGATCGGCTTGGGCTCAGGGACCAGCGTCTGCTTCATCGAAAAGCAGGTGATCTATCGGTTGGCCAACAGCAGCGCGTGGCCGCGGCCCGGGCGCTGATTGGCGCACCGGACCTGATCATCGCTGACGAACCAACCTCTGCGCTCGATACGGAAAGTCGAAACGCCTTCATTGAGCTGCTGATGGATGAAGCGGCTGACGTCGGAGCCACGCTGTTATTTGTCAGCCATGATATGACCCTGGCCGACCATTTTGCACGGCGGCTTTCTCTGACCGATCTCAACAAGGCCTCAGTGGAGACGCGGTCATGACAATGGGTGCAGTCATCTCACTGGCCTGGGCCAGCCTGAACAATCGTCGCGGATCGGCGCTGCTCACCATTCTCGCTGTGGCCGTGTCGGTGACGCTGTTTCTAGGTGTCGACAAGCTGCGAACGTCTGCACGGGAAAGCTTTCAGAACACCATATCGGGTACGGACCTGATCGTCGGGGCCCGGACCAGCCCGGTCAGCCTTGTGCTGTTTTCGGTGTTTCACATTGGCGATCCATCGGCAAACGTGACGTATAAAAGCTATGAATGGCTTGAAAGCCGACCCGATATTGACTGGGTGGTGCCAATTTCCCTGGGTGACAGCCATGAGGGATACCGCGTTGTCGGCACGACTGAAGATTTCTTTCAGTATTACCAGTATCGGGGCCGGACACCGTTGCAATTCGCAGACGGCGCAGCCTTTGCTGATCTGTTTGATGTGGTGATCGGAGCTAGCGTAGCTGACGCGCTGGGATACAGCATTGGCGACGAAATTACGCTCCATCATGGCGGTGGCCATGATTTTTCCGGCGGCCACGACAATTTGCCTTTCACCATATCAGGGATACTGGAAAAGACCGGCACGCCCGTTGATAAATCCGTTCTGGTGACGCTACCTGCCATAGAAGCAATCCATATTGGCTGGCAGAGCGGCGCGAAGACCCATCTTGCCGATATGATCACCCCGGAACGCGTCCGGTCTCTCGATCTGACGCCTGATGCCGTCTCGGCGGTACTTGTGGGCCTGAAAGGACGCAATCCGTTTCTGACAAAACGTGCCATCGACACCTATCGCGGCGAAGCACTGGCTGCGGCAATTCCGGGTCTGGCCATACAGGAAGTCTGGCAACTGGTTGGCGTGGCTGAACGCGCTTTGCTGGTTGTTTCCGGATTTGTCGTGCTGGTCGGGCTGGTCTCCATTCTGACCTCAATCATGACGAGCCTGAGAGAGCGGCGGCGGGAAATGGCTGTCTTGCGCGCGACAGGCGCCGGGCCTGCGCACATTATGGGTCTTCTGATCAGCGAGGCCGCACTGCTTGCCGGATTGGGCGCAGTAGCAGGCATCGCGCTCACCTATATCGCGCTGCAGTTTGTTGCCCCCCTGGCCGAGGCCCGGTTTGGCCTGATGCTGACCACATCACTGCCTGGGATGACCGATGCTTATGTCCTACTTTTCGTTACGGGATTTGCCGCCATATTGGGTATAATCCCTGCGCTTCAGGCGCTAAAACATTCGCTGGCCGATGGCCTGTCGATCAAACTCTAGTGAGTCAAATGAGACTGATGAAACTTCTTACCGTAAGCCTGACAGCCCTTCTCCTTCCTCTTGTGGCCTGCGGACAGGCTGAACAGCCCGAACGGAGCACTGTCGAAACCGAAACGCAGAGCGGCTCCGAAGGCGCCTCCAGCGATCCCGTTGAGGACAATCGCCTGGCGGCCGTCGATGAGCCGGAAGAGCCGGAGAATGTGTCTCAACCGAAGATTGTCGACGGCTATGAAGAAATCATCTGGGAAGACATGATGCCGGAAGGCGAAGAAGAACGTCTTCTGGAAATGTATGCCGGACTGACAATGGGCTATTCCGGCATTGCCGAAGGGTCTGCTGCCGATAAAGCCGTCCAGATCGGCACGTTCAACGTTGTCGATGATCTTGATGGCAAGAAAATCAGGTTACCAGGCTACACCGTTCCGTTCGAATACGGACCGGATGTTCAGATTACGGAGTTCCTGCTGGTGCCCTATTTCGGTGCCTGTCTGCACGCGCCACCGCCCCCGCCGAACCAGACCCTGTACATCAAGGCAGAAACACCAATCCGCATGGGCGATCTCTCTCAGGCTGTCTGGGTGTATGGCACACTGCACACAGAAACACAGACGTCCGAACTCGCCGACACGGCCTATACTCTGACGCTGGAACGTATCGAGGAATACACTTACTGATCAGACTGACGAGCTGGCCGTTCCGCCGCGGCCAGCATGACGGTTCCGCAGCGTTCTGTGCAGGACGCTTTCGATGGACGCGACAGACAAATCGGTTTTGGACAGATACCCGTCCAACCCAGCAGGCAATTCATCCAGGCCCAGTTCTTCCATTGTCAGCCCTGTCAGCAAGACCACGGGGGCATTGGTGGCCATTCTGATCCGCTCAAGCGCAGGTTCAAACCGCTCCACATCGCCGAGATAATTATCAAGGAAAATCAGATCGGGTTCGTCTTCTGCAATGGCACGCAATCCCTCCATCAGCGACAGGCTTTGCTCCAGTTTCGCCGCACCATAGACACCTTCCTGCAACAGGAGCGAAACAATGCGCCCAACTGGCTGGTGATCATCGATGAGAAGGATTCGGGTCAAACATACCTCCGATTGTCAGGATGGACGGCACAGTCCGTCAGCTGACTGTTCAGATTCCACACTTCCTCCGAAGATATGATTTTCGAGTAAAATTTCACGGATTCATCGATAATTCATGACGATTGATTTTGAGGCCCGCCCCCGATCTACGGAGTAGAGCCCGTAAAATACGGCGTTTACAAAGCGCGCCCGGGTAGAAATCCGCATACGCCTAAATATTTTATTTGCCGGATTCTTGCGGATCAGGCATACTCTGTATGACTTCTGCATGGTCTGCGACGTGTGGAGTCAGATCGATCAAGGCGCAGGTGACGGTGCGAAACGAAGACACCAGATGAACATAGCCGTTTCGCGAGAGAGGACAGCATACAGATATGAGTTTTGACGACGACGAACCACGCCGCGGGCGTGACGGTGGTCGTGGACGACGCCCCAAGCGTGGCGGTCGCAGAGAGTTTGGCAGCGATAACGATTTCGGCAGTCCTTCTCCAGATCCTTTTTCAGATCCACATATCCCAAGCGATTTTGATCATGGCGGTGGCGGCGGCTATCGCGGCGGCGACCGTGACAGCGGCGGCGGTGGATACCGTGGCGGTGGCGGCGGCTATCGCGGTGGCGGTGATCGCGAC
>CAYFGB010000016.1:0-71004 GCA_964342455.1 uncultured Hyphomonadaceae bacterium | reverse complement strand
GGTACGCTGTTTCTGGATGAAGTTGGTGAGCTGCCACTCGATATTCAGGTGAAATTGCTACGCGCGCTTCAGGAAGGCGAAGTGGACGCTGTCGGGTCGCGTCGTCCGACCAAGGTGGATGTGCGGATCATCTCAGCCACGAACAAGGATTTGTCGGTGGCCGTTGCCGAAGGCCAATTCCGCGAAGACCTGTATTATCGCCTGAACGTCTTCCCGATTGATATGCCGCCTCTGCGAAAGCGCAAAGAAGATATCCCGGCGCTTGTTCAACATTTCATGAAACGGTTCAATGCGTCTGAAGGTACGAAAGTGGCCGGGGCGGCCGCCAGTACAATGGCGCTGCTGAACGCCTATGACTGGCCGGGCAATGTGCGTCAGCTTGAGAACATGATCTTCCGGGCCGTCGTGCTTTGCGAAGGCGATGAGTTACAGCCGCAGGATTTTCCGCAACTTTCTGGCCTGGTCGAAGAGCTGCCAGCGGGTGAACCATTGGATATGTCAGCACCAGCCAATGACTTTGCCGCGCCAATGGCTGTGGAAGTCGCAAACGAAAGCGATGGTTTCAGCCCGCCGGTGAAGGTAACCGATCCTGCCGGTGAGCTACGCACGCTTGAAGAGGTCGAGCGTGACCTCATCCAGTACGCCATAGATTTCTACGCGGGTCACATGTCGGAAGTGGCGCGAAAGCTCGGCATTGGCCGATCGACGCTCTATCGCAAGGTGCGTGAGCATGATCTGCGCGTTAAGCCGAAGGATGAAGAAGCCGAAGCGGGCTGACGTCTAACCGTCCCGCCATTTCTCCATAGCCAGAGAAATCTGGAAGGTTTCGCGGTATTTTGGGCTGTCGGACGGGCGCGGCGGCTTAGCGCCGGTCATGTTCATGATCTCAGCCAGCTTGTTGTGCGCCGCGCCGGACTGACCTGCGCCGATATAGGCATGCAATTCCACAAGCGCAGAAGATAGCGGATCGCGCGCGCGAATTACGAAGTAAGGTTCGTCGTCCGGCAGATCCTTGTAGACGTCGAATTTTGATGGGTTGGCCTTGGAACCAAGCGGGGCGTCACTCATGGGTTCACCTTTCTGGAAAATCGTTTGCACCGTTCTGGGCTGTGTCGTGCCAGTGGGCAATATGGTGATTTGACTCAGCTGTTGTCGGGCCACGGAGTCAATGCGAAACAGGGGAAATGTACCGATTGTTTGCCGCGCTTGAAGTGCCATCCGATATCGGAGAGGTGCTGCAGTCGATCTCCCGGGGTGTCTCCGGGGCGAGCTGGCGACCTATCGAGAATTATCACATCACGCTGCGCTTTTTTGGTGAGATCAGTCATGAACACGCCGAAGAACTCGATCATGAGCTGAGCCTGATTGATGCGCCGCAAATGCAGTTGAGGCTGAAATCCACAGGGTGGTATGGCGGATCGGACCCACATGCGATCTGGGCCGGTGTCGAGGCGCATGATTCACTTTCGGCGCTGGCTTCGAAATGCGAACGCGCGGCGCGCCGGATTGGTTTGCCAGGCGAGAAGCGCCCGTTCAGGCCGCATGTGACACTGGCGTACTGCCACGGTACGCCTCTGAACGATGCCATGAAGTTCTGTCAGAAACACGCTTTGCTGGACATTGGGCCATTCTGGGTTGATCGCTTTCATCTTTTCTCCAGCTGGTCGGGAAAAGGGCCATCGCGCTATGTCAGCGAGGCGGAATATCCGCTTGGTCCGGACCGGAGTGTGGCAGATTTACCAAGCCGTAACCAAAACAGTGCGGAATAGGTCGGAAGCGTTGACAATGCGGCTTGATTGTCCCGGCGGAAACAAGGCCTATTATGGAATATGAGTTCGTCAAGCGTCTCTTCTGCTGATGTCCAGGGTCTTCCTCAGGAAGATGGACCCCTTTCCCGCTTTCGCGGTGATGTGCCTCCGTGTCCGTCCTGGTTCACCAAGGCAATTTCAACGGGCTATGAAACGCGATTTGTCCGCGTAAAGGGCGCGCGCATCCACTATCAAAGCTGGTCGAGCCCGAACAAGCCGGGTTTGTTGCTGGTTCATGGCAATGGTGCACACGCCCATTGGTGGGATTTTATCGCGCCGTTTTTTGCCGCGAAATACAATGTTGTCGCCATGACCTTTTCGGGTATGGGCGAGTCTGACTGGCGCGACAGTTATGACATGCAGACCTTTGCCGAAGAGCAGATTGCCGTTTGCGAGGCGACCGGCATGTTTCGCCACGAACAGAAGCCGATCATCGTGGCGCATTCCTTTGGCGGCTTTGTCACCATTCTGACAGGTGCAGAATATGGCGACCGGCTGACCGGCACGGTGATTGTGGACAGCCCGGTAAACCCACCCGAGCGTGAGGACAACAAACGTCGCGATATTCGTGCGCATCGGATCTATCCGGATCTGGCGACCGCGCTTGGCCGGTTTCGTCTTGCGCCGCCACAGCCATGCGAAAATCTCTATGCTATGGATTACATTGCCCGCTGGAGCCTGAAACAGGTCGAGATGGATGATGGCATTGGCTGGAGCTGGCGGTTTGATCCGGATATCTGGACCCAGTTTGACATTGGTCGTCCCGCCAGTGAGCTTCTGCGTGAGACGGCGTGCCGGATTGCCTTGTTCCGGGGAGAGGATTCAGAGCTTCTGCCGGACGAGGTGAAGACCTACATGCAGAAGCTTCTGGACCGGAAAGTGCCGTTCGTTTCCATCCCGCACGCCTATCATCACGTGATGCTGGATCAGCCGCTCGCTTTTGTGTCGGCACTGCGTGCCTTGCTCGAGGATTGGGACCATTCTGCACCAACGCGGACGAAGCAGGCCTAGCTTTCATGCACTTGCCTGGTCACACGGCCTTGAAACAGGTGTTTAGTTCAATATCAGGGCTTGCCGATCGCGGGCTGACAATTTATCCACTTTCAAAATTCTATCTGGCTGAAAGGGCACCCGGATGAGCGATGATTACGTTCGCGGCGAAATGAACATCACCGATCAGGAAGCAACCTGGTCTGGTTTCATGAAGGTCACTCAGTGGTCGAGCCTGATCATTGTGCTGACGCTGGCTTATGCGATCTTCACCCTGACCATGGGCATGCATTGGATGGTCGCACTGGGTCTTCTGGCGGTCGCAGGCATTGTTGGCGGTCTCTTGATGGGTATGGGTAGCGCCTGGATTGGCACGGTGATTGGCCTTGCCGTGTTCGGCGTGGTGCTTCAGATCATCATCATGTTCGCAAAAGCGGTCTTATAGATCGCTCGCTGACACGAAAACGCTTAAAGCCGGGCGATTGACCCGGCTTTTTCGTGCGTGACAGGATGTAAGAGTTGATCTCAGGCGTCTGGCTTGCGGCAGGCCTTGCAGACAACGGCAGATGGGTCGTGTTCAAGTTCGGGAATGGGAATTGGGTTGTCGCAGCGGACACAATAGCCATAATCGCCATTGTCGAGACGGGACAGCGCCAGCTCAACCCGAAACAGCACATCATTCGACGGGTTGTCCCTGATTGGACGCGGCGTTCTCAGGGTTGGCCGATCAGAATGGCGCGCGGAAATACCAGACGATGCAGGCAGTCTCGTCGCGTTGTCGCCCGTGAATCCGGGCTGATTTATCATCATGCGCTTGCTCACACGGATATGCTGTGACGGAAATCACAGTCCTGCAAGCGGAATCTTTCACCCTCTGTTTTCTCTTTTCACTTCTTACTCTTCATTCACTTCCAGTGATCAATATGCAGGCAGACCACCGGAGATCCCCATGACCGTGCACCCCCTGGCCCTTGAAGGCGTAACGAAGCGATTTGGCGCATTCGATGCCGTGCGCGATGTCAGCTTTCATTTGGGCGAAGGCGAGATTGTCGGTTTTCTGGGGCCAAATGGTGCGGGCAAATCGACGTCATTGCGACTGGCGCTGGGCATTATGTCGCCAGATCAGGGGCATTCGCGTCTTTATGGAGGCCCGCCTTCGCTTGATAATCTGCGGCGGGTCGGTTTTTTGCCGGAAGAGCGTGGGCTCTATAAACGAATGACCGCCCGCAATGTGATCAGCTATTTTGCCCGCCTGAAAGGCATGAAGGGCAAGCCGTCACTGGCGCGAGCGGATGAGCTGCTGGACCGGTTTGGACTCGGTGAGTTCCGGAACGCCCGGATTTCGAAACTCTCAAAAGGCATGGCGCAGAAGGTGCAGATTCTCTCTACCTTCGCGCATGAGCCGGACATTCTGATCCTGGATGAGCCATTCTCAGGGCTGGACCCCGTCAATCAGGCAGACCTTGAAGATCTGATCCGGGCTGAGCACCAACGGGGCGCGACAATCCTCTTCTCAACCCATGTGATGGAGCATGCCGAGCGTCTGTGTGACCGGATTGTTCTGATCGCCGCCGGGCGGAAAATGTTTGATGGGACTTTGAGCGAGGCCTATGCGACGCAGGATGCGAAGGTGAAGCTCGCGACATCAGAAACGGCCGATCTCGAAGCCCTTTTTGCGGCTAGTCCATTTAATGTCTCACGCCTACCCGCCGAAGAGGGGGATCATGGGCGCCAGTGGTGGGAATTTGTATTGCCAGCCGGTGCGTCGAGCCAGGATGTTCTAAAAGACGCGATTTCCAAAGGCGTGGAAATTGAGGGATTTGACCCCGGCGAGCAGCGATTGCGCGACGTTTTCGTTTCGCTCGTGAATGAAGCCGAACAGAAATATGGAGCGAGCCGTCATGGATAAGATCCTGCTTGTCGCCCGCCGCGAATATTTTGCCTATGTGACGGCCTGGGGGTTCTGGTTGGGTTTGCTGTTCACGCCGCTAATCCTCGCGCTATCGGCGGGGCTGCCCATGCTGATCGAGAAAACGCAGCCAGCTCGCTACTACACGGTCATCGAGCCGGACACATCCTTCAGTGATGCGCTCCGTTCTGAGTTGTCTGAACGACAGGAGCGAATTGCCATAGAAATTCTGGACGCCGCGCCTGAAGCCCTGGGCGGTTTGGCACCGGATGATGCCGTCGAGCAATTCGAAGCCAGGCGAGCCGCAGGTGATACTGTGGAAGAAGCGTTCAGCGCCGTGTTGCCCGGGGCTGCCCGTTCGGCTCTGCCGTCCCAATCCTTTGTCGAGGTCCCCCCGCCGGCCCGTAGTCTGGACGGACTTCGCCCCTATTTGCAAGGCGAGGCGCTGGTATCCGGTCAGCTGGGCGAAAGGGCGCTTTATGGCGCTTTCATCGTTCTGGAGGATCGCATCGAGTATTGGAGCGAGGACGTCGTTTCCAATGATCTTTCCCGAACAGCGCGCAATGTCAGCGAAGACCTGGCGCGTCAGGCGGCCTTTGATGCGGCCGGGCTTGACCCTCAAATCATTGAAATCGCGATAAATAATGCGAGGCCAGTCGAGTCGCGAAGCCCATCGGTCGCTGATGCAGACGGCGAGATTTCCTTTGCCGACCGTGCACCGTTCTTTGTGGCGCTGGCCTTGTCGTTCATGCTTTGGCTGGTGATATTTTCGGTGGTGAACTATCTTTTGACCGGCACGATTGAGGAACGATCAAACAAGATTTTCGATACCATTCTGACCAGCGTGTCCTTGCCACAGCTGATGACGGGCAAGTTGCTTGGCGTGCTGGGGCTCAGCCTGACGCTGATCGGTGTGTGGGGCGGTGCGTCTGGTGCCTTCGCCCTCTCGGCCAGCAGTCAGATACCGCCTGAAGTCGCACAGGCGCTCAGCCAGATTCTTCAGCCAAAATTCCTGATCCCGTTCTTTCTTAGCTTTGTACTTGGCTATCTGATGTATGGCGCGATGTTCCTGGCGCTCGGCTCGCTGTGTGACACCATTCAGGAAGCACAGGCCCTGCTGAGCCCGATCTTCATCATGATGATGCTGCCGCTATTGATGCTGCCGGTTTCCATTGAGAGCCCGGATTCCCCTTTGTTGGGCATAATGAGCTGGATTCCTCTGATGACGCCATTTCTGCTGATCCTTCGTATTCCAACAGATTTGCCGCTCTGGATGACCCTGGCGCAGATCGTCTGGATGGCAGGATTTACGGCGCTGATGATCTGGGCGGGCACGCGAGTCTATCGAGCTGGCGCAGTTCACGGAGCTGGGATTTCCGAAGCCAGAGAATGGGCCGGGAAACTGGTTGGTCTGAAATCCAAAAAGAGCTGATCAATACCGCTCGACCGACCAGCCTTCGCTTTCCAGCATGTTCAGAAGGCTGTCAGGGCCGATAAGGTGCGCAGACCCCACCGCGATGACGACATTGCCGGTTTCTTCTTCCATGATGTTGGTCACCTGCGGCAGCCAGTTCCGATTTCGCGCCACAATCAGCGCGTCATAAACTTCGGGCAGGTTCTCGGCCAGATCCGCCATCACCAGCTCGTGCAAATGCTGTGTATCGCCTGCGACCCACGTCTCGATGGTCTCAACATATCGACTTTTCAGCCCGCCAAGATCAGCCAGAGACTCTGTCAGCAAGGTCAGTTGGGTCGGCATGGGCAGGGCCGAAAGATTTCGGGCCACATCTGACATGGTTTCAAGCGAGCGGACGGGGCGGGTGGTGTCCGCAAGCTCTCTCAAAACCCAGTTTTCTGCGCCAAACTCAGAAAGAAAACCATGAGATTCGAGGGCAACACGGCTCAGCGCCAGGGCTGCATACCAGGGCTGGCGTTCGGCAAGAAAGCTGACGCTGATGTTCAGGCCAGCCAGAGCCGTTTCCAGGTCTTGAAACGTTGCTTCATCCAGTAAATCGGTCAGATGCTCGCCATCTGCCGCACTTCCGAGGCGTGTGAAGGTCAGCTGGTCGTCTTGGCTGACGGATCGAACATCTGTTTCCAGATAGACAAGGTCTGCGTTCTCCAGTGCGACACGTAAGTCCTGACGCTGCCAGTCGAGGGTTTCGGGCAAGAGATGAACCGTGCCGAGAAAGACAATTTCCGTATCATCATCAGCTAGTCGCCACAGCGCAGGCCCTTCATCCTGCACGACTGGCGTCAGGGCCGTACCGGATGCCACGCAGCCAGAAACCGTAAAGGCGAAGGTGCTGATAATGGCGAGTCTGAAAGACGGCAAAGGCATAGCGGAAGATTAGACGGGTGCGCCTTGTTTGTCTTTCGGTTCAGTGTGGATTGTTTTGTAAGCGAGTCCGTGCGCCCTTCTCGGCTTCACGGCTTGCCATCGCCGCTGACTTCTCATATGCACACGGGCCGAACGGTGTTACACAACTGTTTCCGGTCAGCACCCATAGCTCAGCTGGATAGAGCGCTGCCCTCCGAAGGCAGAGGTCTCAGGTTCGAATCCTGATGGGTGCGCCATTACTTTGATCTCACGACAATTCGCTTTGCTCACGTCTCCGATGGGGCGGGCTGTCGCCCGGACCGCAGTCGCGGTATTGTTGCGTTCGAAGTAGGCCCTCAAGGGACGCCTTCCATTCACGCCTGATGAAGTTGATCGAACGCATGTGTCTGGAAGGAAGCCGTAATGAGCCTCACCCCATAAACTGAAGCATTATTCACTTGTGTGGTGATCTGACTGGCCTATAACGAGGTCAGAGATTGGTGGCTGGCTCGAAGGATATTGTCGATGAAACTGCTTGATCAGCTTCGAAGCGAGGGTTGGCTGCGCGAACAGATCGTCTTTGGGGGTGAGTGGCAGGACGCCTATGATGGCGGTAAAGCTGACGTTTTTAATCCGGCAACCGGCGACACCATAGGCAATATTGCCTGGGCGGGCGTGCGTGAAACCCGAGACGCTATCAAGACGGCGCAGGCGGCTTTTACCGCCTGGTCGCAGACACTCGCAGAAGCCCGCGCAGACTGTCTGCACCGCATGTCGGCACTCATTCGGAACAATGTTGATTTACTGGCTGCCATGCTCACCCTTGAACAGGGAAAACCAATTGCCGAAGCCAAGGGTGAAGTGCTGAGCGGAGCAAAATACGTGCAATGGTTTGCCGAAGAAGCCCGCCGCATAAAGGGGGAGATCGTGCCATCGGTTAAGCCCGACAATCAGATACTGGTCACACGGGAACCGGTTGGCGTCGTAGCGGCGATTTCGCCATGGAATTTTCCATTCTCCATGTTGGCGAGGAAAATCGCTCCAGCGCTCGCGGCAGGCTGTGCAATTGTCGCCAAGCCATCAGAGCTGACCCCGTACTCTGGACTTGTCTGGGCCGTTCTGGCGGAAAAAGCCGGAGTCCCGGCAGGCGTTCTGAACATTGTGACGGGGGATGCGGCGGCCATTGGCGGTGAGTTGACGGCAAACCCGGATGTACGAAAGCTCACATTCACGGGGTCAACCCGCGTCGGAAAGCTGCTTTATCAGCAATCGGGTGCGACGATGAAAAAGCTGTCCATGGAATTGGGCGGCAACGCCCCGTTTATCGTGTTCGATGATGCCGATCTTGATGCCGCCGTGGAAGGGGCGATCGCGTCGAAATATCGAAATACCGGGCAGACCTGCGTCTGTACAAATCGCTTCTATATTCAGAGCGGTGTTTATGATGAGTTCGCAGATCGTCTGGCTGCGCGAACCCGAAAGATGAAAGTCGGTGGTGGTTTTGAAGAGGGGGTGCAGCAAGGACCGCTGATCAATGCTGCAGCGCTCGAAAAGGTCGCATCTCATGTGGACGATGCTGTTGCCCGGGGCGGCGAGGTGTTGTCTGGCGGTAAACCGCACAGCTTGGGCGGGACCTTCTATGAGCCAACCGTCATCGGCAATGCCAACGCCAGTATGCGCGTGGCGACCGAGGAAACCTTTGGCCCACTCGCAGCGCTGTTCCGGTTTGAAGATGAAGACGAAGTGATAGCTGCGGCCAATGCTACTGATTTTGGCCTGGCGTCCTATTTCTACACGCGGGATCTGGCACGAGCCTTCCGCATTGCCGGGGCACTGCAGTCAGGCATGGTGGGCGTGAATGAAGGCATTGTCTCGACTGAAGTGGCGCCATTCGGCGGCATCAAGGACAGCGGATTGGGCCGGGAAGGTTCCAGCCTCGGCATTGAGGAATATCAACACGTCAAGTATGTCAGTCTTGGTGGTCTTGCCTGATGTGCTCTACGTCTTTCAGGGATGAAAACTGACCGATGTAGAAAGGCGCAGTCCGGCGATAATGGCGTTTTCGAGCGTCGGATCTGCGCCTGGATTGAGAACCAGCTGCGCATATGGCTGGACAGACAGATTCTCCAGAACTGGCACCGCCGCAGACGCTTCGATATTCGTCTCAGACTGTTCTGCACCGGGCCATTCACCCCGATAGCTGTCTGACGTGATCGCATGGGCGACGGCAATGCCGAACCGGGTATTGATCTGTAGGGAGGACCAGACGATACCGGAGGACACATACCATTCGAATGGGTTGAATTCGGCCTCAGCAACGCCGATCCGGGTAAACCAGACCGGTGCATCAGGATCGTCCAGCTGGCTGTCGCCAAGCGCAAATTCACCCCCGAGATAAGCCCCTGTATTGCCGCGGCCCTGACCTCCATCGAGGCGGTCGAACCTGGATGTATATCCCCAGACGCCTCCAATAACTCTCCGCTGAGACGTTTGATGTTCCAGTTCGCCGATCAGGAACGCACCATCATCAGCAGAGAGGTCGATGGTAGTGCGCCTGGGATGTTCCGGATCACCCGGTACACCATCAGCAATCGCCGCCCGCAATCGAAATCCGTTCTCCAGCTCCGCTTCGGCCTTCAGCGTGAGTGACGTGACTGGAAAAATGGATGGGCCGTTCTCGCCGGATTGCGCGATGTCCGTGCCGATACCATGCGCGCCATGGATGAAGAAATCCGTAGAGGAGAGACCGTCAAATTCGCTGTTGATGTCATAAAGACCAAGGAGCGCTGAAACGTCCGATGTCCCGAACTCTTTTCTCAGCCAGAATTCCTGTAGTCTTAGAGCCTCTACACCGGATTCAATATTGTTTATGCCCTGTGCATCACCCACCAGACCAGAGATGGATTTTCCGTTTGTGTAGTGGGCATAGCCGAAGGCTGTGAGGCCTTCGAGTGAGAACAGCTGTTCCAGATCGGCTTCGATTGCTGCATCCAGATAGTGAAGGTCAACGGTTCCCGTTTCTACGCCGCCCTCAAGGTTTGAAACCAGATCGAGCGTATAGCCAAACTCTGCCGCCACCGCAGACTCTTCGGATTTAGCTTCGATTGATAGCGCCCCGATAAGGCCGACAGCGCCCGCCACCGATTGGCGGATGATTGATCCGATCTGGAAAAGCTGCCCGACCGGCGACGCTTTTGATGGTATTTGCATCAGAATGTCACTCCCAGATTGAGGCGAACGCGATTCAGCCATTCCGACGCAGCCAGATCGCTGGAATAACGAACGCTCAACGGCTTGTAGTGGTAGATTGATCCACTTAGCCAAAGCTGCTCAGTCACCAGAAAATGAAGACCAAATTCGTGCGCCATATAATTCGTTGCGATGGCGTAATTATCGTGTGAAAAGGCCGCGAGGACGGAATCTACACCCGCTTCAGAATAGCCGTAGGCGTAGCGCAAATCGCCGGGCCTTTTGGATGGGCCGAATTTGACATCCAGCCCGATTGCGATGTCGTCATCGGCCGCTGAGCCGAGATTCTGAACGTAATCCAGGGTCAGTTCTACGGGCCAGTCTTCAGATAGTCCCGCCCATTCGGCCGATAAAATCAGATCCAGAAGATCGTAATCGGACAGATAACCTCCGGCTTCATCACGAAGATTGGAGCGAAAATCGCCCACGTCAGCTCCAGAAATCGAGCCGAGCGTATAGTCGAAAAACCCCAGCGCAGCGCTAAATTCGAGACTATCGCCCAGCGTGGTCGCAAGCGAGGCTTGTCCGCCCAGCATATGACTGTCGGCTCCATTGACGTTCTCGTCGACCACTGAGAAAATACCGCTCAGCTTAAGCGTGGAAGCGGAACCGATATCGATTTGGGAGCGGGCCGCTACGCCCATCGGGTTCACATCGCTATCCCATAGAAGATCTGTGCTCTTAAAGGGCCGGACGAATTTGCCGCCTATCAGCGACACGGCACCGAGCTGATACTCAAGAAATGCGCGGCTCAGACTGACATCGAAATCGTCAGCAAACTCGTCAAAGGTGAGGTAGCCGGAATTCGGATCGTCCGGATCGCCCGTTTCGAGCAGGGCGCCAACCTTGAGTCTTGGGTCAATCTGATAGGTTGCGCCTAAACGTGAACGCATCACGCCGCGTTCGCGGCCAGGGCCGGTGCCGGAATAATTGCCCTCAAACCGCAACATCATGTCAGCCGTCAGGTTGAGCCCATCAGTCGCTGACGATATTTGTTCAGCAATCTGAGTGTCTGAGACAGCGGCTTCGAGCGTAACCGGCGTAGTTTTGCTCGCTCGGATTACCTCCGTTTCGACAGCTAACGCGGCTTCCAGCTTCTGGATGCGGGCGTCGGTTTCGGCCTGTATTTTTTTGAGCGCTTCAAGTTCCGCGAGCGCGGCGTTCAGGTCTTCACGGCTCAACCCTCCAGCCGTCGCCGGGACTGCCAAAAAATTGACAAGACCGATGCAGAGGAGAGCGGAACGTGAAATCATCATAATGGCCGTTGGTTTCCCGTTCCTCAGAAACCCGCCACGCCTGTCGGCCAGGCCGGGCTGTCGCAAAGGGTCTGACCATTCCTGTCGACCTCGGCGATGGCAGCTTCCATAATTTGAAGTCCCTCAGTCAGCACGTCCGGCTTCATGTTGAGTGCGGGATATAGACGGATCGTGTCTTCCCGGTCGCTAATGGCCCAGGCACCATGCTCCAGCATCAGGCTGCGAACGGCGCGGGAATACCACCAGTCGTCATCCTCGGGACGGCCCTCCGGTGCCTGGAACGAGACGCCCATCAGCAGCCCGTTTGCGCGCACCTGACGGACAATTTCATACTTGCTTTCCCAGCTGCCCATAATGCTGGAGGCGAGATCAGAAAGCCTTGCGGCATGTTCAACGATGTTGTCGCGTTCGAAAATTTCCAGCGTTTTCAGACCGGCAGCGCATCCGGCCGGTGTGCCGGCAAATGTGGAGCCCGCTGCGAAGTAAGGATTGTCGCCCAGAATATCGTCCGTCGCTGCAACGCCGGAACAGGGCTCGATTCCGCCCGACAGGTTCTTTCCGACAACCAGAATGTCCGGCACCACGTCATAGTGTTCTACCGCCCACATTTTGCCTGTCCGGCCCATGCCTGTGAGCACTTCATCGGCAATCATCAGCCAGTCATTTCGGTTGCAAATCTCACGAATGCCTTTCAGATATTCGCGGTTTGGAATCCAGTTTCCGCCCTCGGCCAGGCCGGGCTCTACAAGGATGCCGGCAATATTGTCAGCCGTCGTGATGGTGTTCAGAATGTGGTTCTCGATATACCAGAGACAATATTCGGCATATTTCTCCTGGCTCAATCCAACAGGTAGATGATCGCTGTAGGGGTAAGGCGCAAAAATGACGCCACCACGCCAGCCCTCAAGGAAGGGTTTGTATTCAACATGCGCGCCGCTGGCGAGTTTTCCGGCAATGCTGTTGCCATGATAAGATGAGCCCAGCGAGATGATGTATCGCCGTTGCTTGTAACAAAGCGCCATATAGATGGCGGCTTCGGCGGCTTCCGTGCCGGATACCTCATAATGAAATCTCGGCAGGGCCTGTTCCGGCATGATTTTCGCGAGGTTTTCCGCCAGTTCATAGCGAAGCGGATGGTCATAGTGAAAACCATACCGGCGATGGGCCGCATGAACCGCATCAATCACTTCCGGATGCGCATTGCCCAGAGGGTTTGTAGCCCAGCCATTCTGGAAGTCGATATATCGGTTCCCGTCCAGATCCCAGACGAAATCACCTTCAGACCGATCAACAACGAGTTGCGCGCCTGAGCGATAGCCGCGTCTGGCGGCGATTCTGGCTTCTTCTGAAAAGCGCGAACCATTCAGAAAGAGAGGGATTCCCCGTTCGAGTACGGCTTTGGTTTTGGGTCCTGGAAACGCGCTCACCAGATGCTCTCCCTTTCTGGATTGCCTCAAAATCAGGCTGAAGATTTCAGCGTTTGCCCAGAAGACACATACTGAATAATAATTCACATTTTTAATGGACGATCGTTCATTGTCAATGCATATTGCCGCGAATACGGCCAATTCGTCAGGGAGTATTCGTATGGGTCTGCATGATAAATATGACGCGATCGTCGTTGGGGCGGGCCATAATGGACTGACGACCGCCTGCTATCTCGCGCGGGCCGGCCTTAAGACGTTGGTGCTGGAAAAGAATGACTATATTGGCGGTGCAGCGGTCAGCCGCGAGCTTTATGAAGGCTGGACGTATTCCAGCTGTTCTTATGTCTGCTCGCTTTTAAGCCAGGAGGTCGTTCGCGATCTCGATCTCCCAAGATACGGGCTACAGGTCATCCCGTTTCATGGCGCGGTAACCTTCGATGAGTCGGGCGGGTATTTCGCGTCTTATGATGACGAGCATGAAATGCGCCGGGAAATTCAGCGTCATAGCCTTCTCGATGCAGATGCATACAACCGATATCATCAGACAGTGTCGCGCCAGTGTCGGTTCATCCGGCCATTTCTGCTGCGTCCGGCACCCGACCCGCTCTCCATGAAGCCCAGAGACATCGAAGAGATCATGTTCCTGATCCGCCGCGTCTATGATCTGGGCGCGCGGGAAGTGGGTGAAATGATGCGCTTCTGGACGATGTCGATTGGCGATTTTCTGGATGAGCATTTCGAAACACCGCTCATCAAGGCGTCACTGGCGGCATCTGGCATTATCGGGACGGGGCTTGGCGTTTATTCGCCAGGAACGGCCTATGTGCTGCTGCATCATTATATGGGCGATGTCGACGGATCGATCGGCGCCTGGGGCTTTGCGCGCGGTGCCATGGGGTCAATCTCTAATGCGCTCGCTGCTGCCTTTGAGGATGCGGGCGGCCGCATCATGACCGGGAGCGGCGTTGAGGAATTCCTGGTCCAGAATGATCAGGCCGTCGGCGTCGCACTTGAAAATGGCGATGAGTATCACGCGCCGATTGTTGCCTCGAATATGGATGTGAAACGCACCGTCTTACGTCATTTCAAAAACGGCGCGATGCCGGACGAGTATGTGAAAGCGGTCGAGCGGTTCAAGATCCGAGGGTCCAGCGGCAAGATCAATATCGCCCTGGACAGCTATCCGGAGCTGCCGTTCTATCCGGACAATGGCAGTGAGATCACAGGAGATTTCTCCTGTGGCACGACGCTTGATGATCTTGAGCGCGCCTATGACGACTGGAAGGATGGTCGCTGGTCACGCAAACCGCACATCGAAGTGCTGATCCCATCAAAACTCGATCCGACACTCGCCCCTCCGGGCAAGCATATGATGTCGATCTTCTCGCAATATGCGCCTTATGATCTGAATGTGGATGGCACGCGCGCAACCGCGAACTGGACGGAACAGGCGAAAGCAGATTTTGCGGATTCCATTCTGGACCGTCTGGCCGTGTTCTCACCCGGCATTCGCGACCGCATCCTCCACGCCGAAGTCAGAACGCCCCTCGATATCGAAAATGAAGTCGGCCTCACCGAAGGCAATATTTTTCAGGGCGAACTGACATTCGACCAGATCCTGTTTAATCGTCCGGCCCCGGGCTACGCCCAGTACCGAACGCCGGTGAAGGGCTTCTATGTGGTTGGCTCGTCTTCGCATCCGGGCGGTGGCGTCATGGCGGCCCCGGGCGCAAATGCAGCCCGGGAAATTCTACGCAATGTCGGAAAATCTAAAACCATGCCCGCATGGCGTGATGAGGAGGCACACGCATGACACACGCCAACGCTCTTTTTGATACAATTGTCATTGGTGCTGGGTATAATGGTCTGGTCGCTGCGGCTTATCTCGCGCGTCAGGGCAAGAGAGTATGCATCGTCGAACGCTCACAGTCTCCCGGCGGAATGGCACAAACCCGAACGCTTGCCAATGGATCGGAGATGCCTCGGATCGCCCATCTGGCGTCTGCACTGCATCCTAAGGTTCTGAAAGAATTACGATTACTGGGCGACATTGTTCTGAAGGACGTCCCGACTACGGTGTTGTCGCCGGATGGTAACCATCTGGTATTGAGTGCCGAGGGCGCGCAGTATGCCGATGGTCGTCCTCATGCGGACAGTGACGCCTATATGAAGCTGCGCAAACGGATTGTTCGATTTGCGAGCGCGCTCAATCCACTGACATTAAGGCCGCCGCCAGACCTGACCTCCATGTCAAATCTGGACGACATCGCGGCGCTGGCGAAAGCAGGGCTTGGTTTGCGCTTCATGGGTAAGACAGAAGCCCGAGAATTTCTGCGAGTCGTTCTGTCGAATGCAGCTGATCTGATACTCGACGAAATGCCTGATGGCCCGCTTGCGGGTGGCCTGGCCGCTGATGCGATCTGGGGTGCCTGGGCGGGGCCTCGCTCGCCGGGAACGGTGTTCTCTTTAATGTACAGATATGGGGTGAGCGCGTCTGCCATGGTCCCTGTGGGCGGCATGGGCGAGATCACGCACTCCCTTGTCAGCTATCTCCGCGGCTTTGGAACAGAAATCCGAACCGGCACAGAGGTGGCAAAAGTGCTCTCCCGTGATGACAGTGTTCAGGGCGTTGTTCTGGATACTGGCGAAACGCTCGAAGCGAACGCCGTGCTGTCCTCGCTTGGCCCGATGGCCAGCATGAAGATGGCCGGGGTTGAACATTTCGACACCGAAGCCGTGCGACGTGTCCGCAATGTCCGCTCAAAAGGTATGACGGCCAAGCTGAATCTGCTGTTGAAGGCCCGGCCGGACTTTGCCGGGCTCGACCTCCAATATTTGCGGGGGCGTCTGCTTGTGGCGCCATCCGTGCAAGGCATTGAGGCGGCGTTCAATGCGGCCAAGTATGGCGATCTGCCGAAAGAGCCTGTGCTGGAAATCGTTTTGCCTGGCCTGATGAATGCCGGGACGAATGAAGCGGATGGGGCTCAGACCATGTCGATTGTGGCGCAATACATTCCATACAAGCTGACAGCTGGCTGGGATGATGCGGCACGTGAAGAACTGACCGCGACGGTTCTCACAATGCTGGAAAACTACGCGCCGGGTATAAGTGACCTCGTCGAAACGACAGAATCCCTCTCGCCAATGGATATTGAGCGCGAAACGGGTGCGGCCGGCGGTCACTGGCATCATTGTGAGCTCAGTACCGATCAGTTGCTCAATGTGCGGCCCGTTAATGGCATGTCTCAATATGCGTTTGGCCTGAAAGGTTATTATCTGTGCGGCGCGTCTACCCACCCTGGTGGAAACGTGTCTGGCGTTCCAGGCCGGAATGCTGCCCTCCAACTTATCAAGGATGGGGTGCTGCGATGACCTCGACGACCGTAAAACCGGAATCAATTGAATTCGGGCTTCTGCCCACGCCGTTTTTTCCACGTCTGAATGCGCTTATGCGGCTGCATAGCTGGGAGGATTGGGGCGGATTTCTCTCACCGCTGATCATCAAATGCGTGGAGCGTGAGTATTTCGCCATTCGCAACGCCGCCACCGTGTTCGATCTTTCCCCAATGTGCAAATATCGGATATCGGGGCCGGATGCCGAACGCGTATTGAACCGGTTGGTGACCCGAAATGTCAGCAAGCTGAAGCCCGGACGTGTTGGCTATGCCCTCTGGTGTGACGAAGAAGGCATGGTGATTGCGGATGGCACGATTTTCCGGTTGAGCAAGACGGAGTTCATGCTCCTCAGTCAGGAGCGGAATTATTCCTGGCTGCATGACACAGCCTGGGGATTTGATGTCGAAATCACCGATGAAACCGAGGCCGTCTGCGGGGTGGCTTTGCAGGGGCCGACTTCCTTCTCGGTCCTCGAAAGTGCGGGTCTGGGCTCTGTGGCCGACATGAAGCCCTTTGACATTCGCTTCCCTGAAGAGGGGTTGATGATATCGCGTACCGGATTCACCGGTGACCTTGGATACGAATTGTTCGTCAAGCCGGAGGCGGCGCTGGCACTATGGGATCGCCTTTTCGAAGCGGGTCGCCATTGGGGACTAACCGCTATCGGTGCCGAGGCGCTTTATCTGGCCCGGCTGGAGGCTGGTTTCATTTTGCCCGAGCAGGATTTTCAGTCAGTTCATGTGGTCGAAAGACTGCATCGTGGCCGCACGCCGTTCGAGCTTGGGTATGGAAACCTCGTACATTTCAGCAAGGGGCATTTCAACGGTCGACGCGCGCTTCTGAAACATAAACAAGCCGGGCCGCGTGTGTGTCTGGTTCGCCTTGATATCGAGGGCAAGGACGCTGCGGAAGAATCGTTCGTGTATGTCGGGCGGGAGACGAAAGTCGGCCACATCACCTCGGCCGCCTGGTCGCCCACTTTGAAGCGCAATATTGCGTTGGCAGAGCTGGACGCGAAATATGCTGATCCGGATTTCGACGGCTTGTGGGTTGAAATCGACGTTGAAAAGGAAGGTCGCTGGGTGCGCCGCGAAATGCGGGCAAAAGTGATCGAAGAACCATTCCTGAAAAACCCGCGTGGCCGTGCGACCCCTCCAGGTGCATACTGATAGGGAATCAATTGCATCCCGAAGAGCCTTTGAATGGCCGCAGACAGAACCAAGCCAGTTAGTCGCGCAAATGTCGGGACGAAACGCGTCGTGGACAAGAGTGCGCACAGACTGGCGCTGTTGGACGCTACGGCCTGCGTGATCGCCCAGCACGGTATTAGCGGCACAACCATTTCGCGTATCCAGGAAGCCTCTGGCCTGTCACGTGGGCTTATTCATCTGCATTTTCAGTCTAAGGACAATCTGATTGCCGAGCTAGCCCGGCATCTGGACGCGGAATATCAGTCCAGTCGAAAGCTGGCGATCGCGGATGTCGGCACCGACCCGAAGGCGCGACTTCGCGAGATCATCCGGGTGGAGTTTTCAACGCGTATTCTGAACCCGGGAACAAACGCGGTCTGGATGGCGCTGCGGTCTGAATGCCATGCGCGGCGGGAGATCCTTCGGGATGTTGATACGCGGGACTGGAGTATCTATCGGGAGATTTTCAGTTGTTTCAGCGCTATGTCAGGACCGGCATCTGATCCGGTCGCCTGTCGGCGTGCAACACTGGCGCTGATGACCATGCTGGAAGGGCTGTTTACTGACCTTCATCTTCATCCGGACAATTTCAATCGCGATGAAGCGGTGAAGGTCTGTCTGTTTGCGGCGGACGCGCTGGAGCTTGGCATTAGACAGGCAAGCGGCGGTTGGAAAGAGGCTCAGCCCGAAGACTGAGCCTCACATCTGGCGTTACTCGTCCCGTTCAAAGACGACTTCACCGTTGAAAATCGTGGTCAGAACTTTCGTCTTACCGATATCGACGGCCTGTCCGCTTTCGGCGAGTTCGACGAGGTTCTGGTCGATCACAATCAGATCAGCCGTTTTGCCGACTTCCAGTGTTCCGATGTCCTCCTGATGTCCCATCAATTCGGCTGATGTCCGTGTGTAGGAGGCGATCGCGCTGTGAATATCGATCGCTTCACCAATGTTCAGAACCGGGCCGGTTCCATCTTCTTTCTGGCGAGTCAGTGCGGTTTGCATGCTCTCGAATGGTCGCGGGTCGCGGCTGCCGACCGGTGCATCACTCCCGAAAACAAGTTTCGCACCATAGGCTTCCAGAGAGCGGGTCGCATACGCGTTCTGCACGTAGTAATTTTCTTCACTGTATAGCATGTCGCGGCTATGCACGTGGTCCACGAACGGAATTACCATCATTTCGTATTCGGGGTCGGGCTCCGCCCAGATATACGTCATTACGACGTAGATTCCCATCTCGCCAAGCCGCTGGTAATCGACGGTTTTACCGAGTTGCAGGTGCGCCGCGCTCAGGGTTACGCCATTTGCATCAGCAACCGGTTTTGCCGCCTCGAACGCGTCTGTCGCGAGCCGGATCGCACTGTCAGCAATAACGTGTGTGTGGACGTGAAATCCATTTTCGACGGCGGCAGAGATTAAGGCCTTGACCGTCTCGGGAGAGTCGAACAGCTCGCCAAATACCTTGCTGCACTGGACCGGAAGGAAACCATTCTTTGCCTGAAAGGTGTCCGGATCCATGGATTCCAGATTGTACCGGGTCTGTTCGCAGAGGTCGCTGTCGAGATCGACATAACGGGTGATTTGAACTTCTTCGGTCACCGGATCAATGCTGAAAATCGGCTGTTTGTAGCCATCTATAACCTGGGCATTTGGAATGCTGGGAGGGGTAGCTCTCGGATCGCCTTCCATAACGCCGTCAATCATCATCTTGATGCCATTGGCTTTGAAGAATTCACTTTCGGTCACACTGCTGCGAAGCTCTTTCGCGTATTCGATGGCCTCATCGACCGAGTCAAAGTCCTGGCTCTCACCTCCTACAAAAATTGCAGCGCGCACGCGGAAGGTCAGGCCACCGTTATCATCGAGCCAGTCGTAATAGCGAAGCGTGCTCTGCCCGGCTTTGGCTTGCTGAATGCTTGTGATGCCGGACTCGGCAAGTTTCGCGGCAACCCGTGGCATCAGCTCTTCAGGAGGAGCGTTGCCGACATTTCGCGGCTGATTATTAGTTACCAGAGATCGTCCGCTGTCAGCCAGCTTTCCGTTTGGCTCACCTCGCTCGTCCACACCGACGAAAGGACGGTACTCGACCAACTCATTCTTCAGGGTCTCAGCATTGATCGGAACAGGTCCGCTGGCAAGTGCGGCTGAATTAGCCGCGCCCTGATGGCCGTCATTTCCACGCAATATGATCGGCTGATCCCTGGAGACTGCGTCCAGCGCAGCACGCATGGTGGGGAATTGTTCACTGGCCTCATTTCCCTCCCACGGATTCCATTGCGAGACGACAAGCCAGCTGTCGGGTTCGCTTGCATATTTGGCCAGACACTCCTGCAGCACCGGCACCAGTCCTTCCAGAGAATACGCATTGCTGTCCAGATCGCACATGTTTGGCGGCACAATCTGAAGACCATGAATATGCATGTCATGCAAACCCGGCAGGACCATCTTGCCGCCAAGGTCCCGGATTTCAGTCGCATCGCCCATATAAGCTTCAACGTCTTCGTCTGACCCGATGGCAATGATCTTGTTGCCTCTAATGGCCAGCGCCTCGAATGTTGAGTGCGCTTCATCGGCAGCATAAACATAACCATTGGTCAGGATCATGTCGGCCGTTTCGGAAGGTGGTTCAGTCGTTTGAGCGCACGCGCTCAAAAGCGATACAGCGATTGCTATCGCGCTGATCTGGAGTTGGTTCTTCATAAATCCCCCATCGGTTCAGTTAAGCGTTTGGGCCGGGTGGTTGCGGATGCATGCCACGATGTGATCGTCGGAAATCTGGTGGTAGAAAACTTCAGCACCCGGCGAAGGGCCGGCAGGCGATAAGTCGGCCGGAAGGGCAAAAGGGTTTGGCGCTCTCGGAACAAGCGCGTAGCCACCTTCCTGATTGTCACGAAGTTCGGGCAGTGCGGACAAAAGATCCCGCGTGTAAGGGTGACAGGCCTTCGCGAACAGATTCTGCACGTCGGCCAGTTCTACCAGTCGGCCCTTATACATAACGGCGACCCGGTCTGCGATCTGCTCGACAACGCCCAGATCGTGAGAAATGAACAGACAGGAAAACCCCCGCTCCCGGCGCAGCCTGTCCAGAAGTTCCAGGATCTGCGCTTGCACGGTAATATCGAGGGCAGAGACCGGCTCATCGGCGATCACTAGTTTTGGATCACAAATCAGTGCACGGGCAATCGCGACACGCTGGCGTTGGCCGCCTGACAACTCGTTCGGATAGCGCGACAGAAACTGGCGTCCGAGTCCCACTTCCTCGATCATGGTCTCCGCCTTCTGAACAATATTCTGCGTACCGAGCCTGCGCAGCGGTTCAGACACAATGTCTGAAATGGTCTGACGGGGAGACAGCGAAGAGTAAGGGTCCTGGAAGATGAGCTGCACGACGGAGCTCATCGCCTTGAAATCAGGTTTGGTGGTCGCCGTTATGGCATGGCCATCAATATCGATATGGCCGCTGGTCAGAGGAACCAGCTGTAACATGGCCCGGCCCAGCGTGGTCTTGCCAGAGCCGCTCTCACCGACAACGGCGAGCGTTTCGCCTGAGCGGATGTCAAAAGAGACGTCATGCAGGACAGGCTTGTAGGTCTGAGGTTCGAACACCCATTTCTTGCGGATGGGGTATCGCACATTGACATTACGCACCCGCACCAGCTGGTTTTCCTGATGCTGATTTTTTCGGGGCTCTTCAGCCCTGGGAAGCGCCGAAAGCAGTTTTCGGGTGTAAGGGTGAGACGGCTGACCGATAACCTCTGCCACCTTGCCTTGTTCGACGGCCCTGCCGTGCTCCATCACCAGCACGTCGTCTGCATAATGGGCCACCAGCGACAAATCGTGGCTGATCAACAAGACGGCGGTGCCATCCGAGTGTGAGATATCTTTCAGAAGCTCGAGAATGTCCTTTTGAACGAGACAGTCGAGCGCTGTTGTTGGCTCATCAGCGATCAGAAGTTTCGGTGACAGCATCAGCGTGGATGCGATCATGATACGCTGTCTCATTCCTCCGGAAAATTCGTGTGGGTATGCGTTGAGGCAGGCTTCAGGAGAGGGAATTCGCACCCGTTTCAAATGTTCAATGGCCAGCGCATTTGCTTCGCTTTCTGACATATCGCGATGCTTGCGCACGGCCTCCGTCATCTGAAATCCGATCTTCAGGGACGGATTGAGCGAGACCATGGGCTCCTGAAAAATCATGCCGATCTCAGCGCCGCGGACAGTCTGCATCTGCTTTGCGGACAATTGAGCAAGATCCTGATCGCCAAAGCTTATCCGGCCTGATTTAATTTTCGCGCCATCGGGCAGAAGCCTCAGAACAGATCGGGCCAGCATGGTTTTGCCTGACCCGCTTTCGCCCACAATTGCCGCCATGCGCCCTTTGCGAATTTCGAGGCTCACCTGGTCGACCACAGGCGTGTTTTCGCCGAAGCCAATGGTCAGGTTTTCGATGTTCAGGATGCAGTCTGTCATGCCTCAGAGATTCCTCATCTGAGGATCGAACGTGTCGCGAAGCGCGTCGCCGATCAGATTGACAGACAGTAGCGCAACGCTGATGGCCAGCCCCGGAAGGATGCCCATCCAGGCGTTCAGGCTCAGGAATATCCGGCTGTCGGCCAGCATACCGCCCCAGGAGGGCGCTGGCGGCGGTACACCCAGACCAAGAAAGCTGAGCGCCGTTTCTGAAAGGAGCGCGGCGGTAAAAATCGATGTCGCGATGACCGTCAGCGGCGAAATGCAGTTTGGCAGGATATGGCGCAGAATCGTCGTGAGTTCATTGTTGCCGATCAAACGGCTCGACTCGACGAATTCTTTTTCTCTGAGTGAAAAGACCGTGCCGCGCAGGACGCGCGCGATAGGCGGGCTGTAGGATATGCCAAGAGCAATGATCACCCCGGCTTCATTCGGGCCCAGTGCCGTCATGATACCAAGCACCAGAAGCAGGCCTGGAAATGCCATGATCGCCTCGACAATCACCATGAGTGTCTTGTCGAGCCAGCCACCGAAGTAACCCGAGGGGAGCCCGATAACGGCACCGATCAGCATGGCCAGAAGAATGGCCAGCGCACTGACACGAAGACTGACAAATGCGCCATGCGCGATGCGGGTCATAAGGTCCCGGCCATATTCATCAGTGCCGAACCAATGCGCGGCGCTCGGTCCGGAAAAGCGATTCAGAAAGTCCGTTTCGATCGGATCATACGGGCTGAAAACCATCACCAGCAGCGAAAACAGGATCAGCGATGCGAACCCGAAGCCGCCAATAAGTGCGTTTAGCCTCAGGGGACTTTTGCCCTTGCGTGTGATGGCTGCGATCATAGCTTCACCCTTGGGTCAAACACCGGATAAAGCAGATCGACGATGAGGTTGATGAAGATATAGGTGAATGAAATCAGCAGCATGATGCCCTGAACCATGGCGTAGTCACGATTATAGATGCTGGTGACAAGCAGGCGTCCAATGCCGGGCAGGGTGAAAACGGTTTCAATAACGGCGGCCCCGCCGAGCAGTGTGCCAAAGGCAAAACCGATCAGCGTCAGAACCGGCGCTGCGGTGTTCTTCAGCGCGTGACGGAACAGGACAGTCATTTCGCTGAGTCCCTTTGCGCGCGCATGTGTGATGTATTCCTGACGAAGCACATCAATCGTGGTCGAGCGAACCATGCGAAGAATGCCGCCCATTTCCGTGATGGCCAGAGCTGCCACGGGGAGGATCAGAAACTGGATGCTTTCCAGAAAGTCCTCGGTGGGAGAGACGTACCCAACGGTTGGCAACCATTGCAGTCCGACCCCGAACAACAGGATGAATGCAATACCAAGCCAGAAACTGGGTACTGACATGCAAGTGATGGAAAACATCACGGTCAGTACATCGAGACTTCGGTTCTGCTGCCATGCGGCCAGTGTCCCGCCGATCAGCGCCAGCAAAGAGGCCAGAACAATACTGATGGACACGACCTGCAGACTGACCAGAAAATGTGAGAACATCGTTCCGATGACGGGCTGCCCATTGTGGAGAGACGTGCCAAGATCAAGCGTGAATACGCGGCCAAGCCAGTCGAAATACTGCAACACAATATGCTTGTTCAGCCCCATCTCCTCACGCAGACGCTCTGCGAGTTCCGGGTTCTGAACATCTCGCAGGATCAGCTCGACCGGATCGCCCGGCACCATTCGCATCACCGAAAAGACGATGAGCGTGACCAGAAACATGGTGGGGATCAGAAACAGGATTTTCTTCAGTATGTACTGGGCCATGATCTAATCGTCCGCCACGCGTACATTCCACAGCCTGGGCTTCATGCCTGGCCATGGCTCGTATCCGAGAATGTTCTTTCTGGCGATGTCTGTGACCGGAACGAAGTAGATGTTGATGGATGGAATATCTTCCATCATCAGCCTGTGAATCTGCTCGTAAGTCCGTTTGGCGGCCTCGCGGTCTTTTTCCGATACGACCGATTTCAGAAGCGCGAACGCAGCCTCATTCTCCCAGATATAGGCAAAATCTTCCTTCTGGCCCACGGCAGAATTATAGCTCATGAAAGCTGTAATCCGGGGCGAATACTCAAATGAGAGTATCTGGAAATTGCCGGACGAGTAATTCGACATCAGGGCACCCCACTCCATGACATCGACTTTCACATTGAAGCCAACCTCACGCAGCATGGCGTCTGCAATCATGGCGAGGTCGAAAAGCTCGGGAAAGGTCTTGTTGGTCTGGATGTGGACAGGTTCACCATCATATCCCGCGTCCTCTAGCAGGGCCCGGGCCTTGTCCGGATTGTGCTCATACCACTCGGTGTGCGCATCTGAATAATAGGGGTTCACTTCCGGAAGAGCGGAAGGGTTGGCTTGCGCGTATTCAAAGGACGCGATTTCGGCGAACAGATCCAGATCCAGTGCATAACCGATAGCCCGGCGGATACGCACATCCCCGAGCAGGGGATCATCCGTCTGCATCATAAGCAGACGCCGTGACAGCCCGGCGGTCGTTTCGACGGTCAGTCGCCTGTTTCGGCTCATTTCAAGCGCGGTCAGCGGTGTCGCCGAATACACAAGGTCAATCTGCCCGGAAACCAGGGCCGCATTCTGAGCCAGCGTTTCCGGAATGACATCGAAACGCACCTGATCGACCAGCGCTTCCTTGTGGCCGATCAGCCCGGTCGCGGGCGAGGTAGCGGCAACATAATCGTCAAACTTTTCGAGAAGAACGTAGCGTCCAGGCTTCCATTCAGCCAGCTTGAAGGGACCTGTGGCAATGGGTTTCACCCAATCGCCATCCTCATTCCAGGAGTCTGGATGAAGGATCGCCACAGGGCATTTCACATCCGCCAGCATTTCAGGGAAAACCGCGTTGGGTTTGTCCCATTTGATGATCAGTGTTGTGTCATCCGGTGCTGTGACATTGGTGATCTTCGGGCCGATTGTGCCGTCATAGAATGGCAGACACTGAAAGCCGGTTGCCGGATCGAGGATTCTGTCCCAATTGGCCTTGAGATGAGATGCGCGAACGATCTCACCATTGTGAAAGCGCATACCGCTGCGCAATCTGAACCGGTATTGCGTGAGATCGTCCGAGACCTTGTATGACTCCGCCGCCATCGGCCCGATCGTCAGATCAGACCGGTAGGCCAGCAGGCCCTCAGTGATTTGTGTGAGGATGTCGTCGCTATAGCCGTCGCGGTTCACGCCAGGATAAGAGCTCCTCATGTCAGCCGAAATCGCAACGCGGATTTCACTGGCTGAAGCCAATGGAACTGCGGATGCCATCAGGGCAGATAAGGCGAGCGACCTGAACATAACGGAAGTCTACGACCCAAATCCGTATTCAGTGTACTCTCGATACAAATAGGGCCGGGGCGCCACCCACATGCGTCTTTCTGTGACATCCATCAGGATCGTTGCCACTGTTGAGGACATGTCGCCGCCTGGTCCGGGGTCCGGCGAAGCGCATACCGCGGAAGGCGCGCCGAAACGATCAGAGAACACGTCGGTAAGATGATCGAGGGTAATCTCCCCGATCAGGGCCGTCAGCGTTTCACGGACCCGTCGGCTGCGATAAAGGGAACACGGTGCCACTTCGAGGCCCGTATCCTTCAGTTTCACCCGCGCGGGGATGCTTTCAAAATGGTTTGCATGGACCAGCAATCCGTTCTCCGGTGAAAGCCAGAAGGTTTCGCCGGGCACCGTTTCGAAATTGATGCACTCGCCATTCCCATCGCTGATCATCAAATTGGTCGAAAAGGATTTCGGTGTGGTCAGAACCACGCCGAAGGCATCATTGAGATTGGATTGCTCCAGAATATGCCGTCTGACAAACGGGATCGGGATCCCGCCCGGCTGGTTATCCTTGTCACATTTGAGAAAATTACCGGTCAGCGCAATCCCGGCATCATTTATCCCGCACCGTGCGAGATTGCCGGCTTCGGTCTGTGTCAGAATCGCAGGTCCTTTGTCAGGCTTGATCCGCAGGACGATAGAGGTTTCGCCACATTCATCGCGCCAGTCCCAGTTCTGACCATGCAGAACATGACCATTGGCGGACGCAGAAGGCAGTGCGATCGCCCCCGTGCAGCCATCGGTCGGCTCATCAATCGTTGCACCTGACCCGTAGAGGATTTCGGTCCGGCAGTTCAGCGTGAGGATTTCTTCGGTAGTGAAGCCTGAACCTTTCGCGATAGCCTTCACCTCGGTGAAGAGTTCCGTTTCCTGCGATTCCAGAAGCGGTATGAAACCGGACGCGAGACGACAGGCCTGCTCCCAGCTGATGTCCCGCTCGGCATAGGCTTTTTTATAGTTCGAGATGGCCCGTGAAATATAGATGCGCGCCTGTTCGCCATATTGCAGACCCCTCTGTTCGGGAGGTCCTGAAATGTCGATCAGAGGAAATGGAGGCGTAGGGTTCTGACTAGTCACGAATAAAAATTCCAGATTTGAAAGCGTTGAAAAAATACCGGACGGGACAGGAACAGCACCCGGCGATCACAACGGAAACACGGCGCCCGATCGCTTCACGCTCGCCCGACAACCGAAGTGTTCTTTCCGTCATGTGTCTTTCCTTCTCTAGGCGTTAGATTTTTGCGAAATCCCGGAAACGGAAATACGACATGCCCAGCGCCAGAAGCGGGCCGCCCGCCCATTGAGACGCGGGGACAAAAATGTGCCTGGCTCGTTCGAACATCTCGATTTGTGCTGTGTCGCCCAGGGCAGCATTCGCCAGAATTTCACCTGCCATATGCGTGCAGTTGACGCCGTGGCCGGAGTATCCCTGCGCGTAGAAGATGCGGTCACTGATCCGTCCGATCATCGGAATTCGGTTGACCGGAATTCCAATCGTGCCGCCCCATTGATACTCCACCCGGACGTCTTCGAGTTGGGGGAACACTTTCCGCATACGGGGGCCGAGGACGGTTTCTGCGTTCTCAATCGTGCGATTGTTATAGGTGCATTCGCCGCCGAACAGCATGCGCTTATCGGCTGACATGCGGAAATAGTCGAGCACCCATCGCGCGTCACAAACGGCCTTGTTGGTCGGCAGAAGAGAGCTGGCCATGTCATCGCTCAGCTGTTCTGTCGCGATGACATAAGTTTGCGCAGGCAACATGTAGCTGCTGAATTTCTTGGGAAAAAGTTTGTGGTGCGCATTGCCGGCCAGAATGACTTTGGCTGCGATGACGCGACCGTGTTCTGTCGAGACCTTATTGAGCGCGCCCTCTTCGATGGAAAGCGCCGGGCTGTTTTCAAAAACGCGCACGCCAAGGTCGATTGCGGCTTTCGCTTCGCCCAGACAGAGGTTCAGCGGATGGCAATGTGCCGAGCGGTGGTCGATCATGCCTCCGCAAAACAGGGGAGAGCCAAGGTGCTGGCTCAGTTCATCCTTGTTCAGCATGGCCAGAATATCGCCATGTGTTTCGGTGTCGAACTGGTCGACCGTTTTTTGCAGGCCGCGCATCTGCATTGAGTTCAGGGCAACAGTCAAACCGCCACGGACATAGTCACATTCAATTCCATACTGTTCGATGCGCCGTTCAATAATGTCATGACCGCGATATCGTGTTCTTTCGAAGAAACGCGCAGCCTCGTCGCCAATCTGTGAGGCCAGAGCGTCCTCTCCAGACCAGCCTTCCAGAACCTGCCCCCCATTTCGTCCGGATGCACCCCATCCGATCTTGTTGGCTTCGAGCAGAACGACACTCACGCCGCGCTCGGCCAGCTCCAGAGCAGTTGCCACGCCGGAGAAACCACCGCCGATCACGCAAACATCCGCTTCGACATCGCCCTCAAGCGTCGGGCATGCGAGATCCATGTTTGCGGTGGCCGCATAATAGGACGATACGTGGCCGGTCGCCGCTCTCGTCAGTGTTGTGGTCGTCTGCATTTAAAACGCTCTCAGGTAAGTCGAATATTCGAAGCCGGTGATGTGGCTTGTGATGGTCGCGATTTCCTGGCGCTTGCAGGCGCTGAAAACCTTTGTGAAACGGGGGCCAAACAAGGGGGAAAGAACGGTGCCGCCTTCAAACCCCTGGAGTGTTCGTTGCCAGTCAGCATCCATGCGGCGGTCTTCAGGCTGGTAGTCGCTGCCAATGAGTGGGGCCTGAGGTGTAAGCTGGTTGTCGAGCCCGGACATAACGCCGGCCAGAATGGCTGCCAGAACGAGATAAGGATTGGCATCGGCCCCCGCGATCCGGTGTTCGAGGCGCCGGTTCTGCCCGGCATCATTCGGCACACGGATCGCTGCCAGTCGATTGTCCTTGCCCCAGCTTGAGCGCACAGGCGCGTGAAACGAGGTCTGATAACGCTTGGCGGAGTTGAAATGCGGGGCGAAGAAAATCATCGATTCGGGTGCCGCTTTCAGGAGGCCCGCAATGGCGCGAATCAACTGATCCGGGTCGCCTGGAGCGCTCGGTTCGGCGAACACATTCTGACCGTTGCGATCTATCAGACTGAGATGGGCGTGCATGCCGCTGCCGGGGCGGTCGCCAAATGGCTTGGCCATGAAGGACGCAATCAAGCCATGCTTTGACGCTATGCCCTTGATGGCGCGGCGAAGTAACATGACCTGGTCTGCTGCCTTCACGGCGCAGGGCTGATGAAGGAGATTGAGCTCGAATTGTCCGGGACCGGATTCCTTCAGAACGCCGCCCGGCTGAATACCCTGTTGTTCGCAAGTCGCGTAAAGATCATCAATGAAGGCGGATTGCTCATCGAGGGCCGTCAAGTCACAGAGCGAGCCGAATTCGCTCATCAGAGACGGCGCGATCTCTGTCGATTGTCCTGCCGGGGGCTTGGGGAACAGATAGAATTCCACTTCCAGCGCCACGACAGGGCTCGCATTCTTTACTCGTAATTTGTCCTGAACGGTCATCAGCAACTGACGAGGATCGGCATCAAACGGGCTGCCATCCGCTTCCGCCATCATGACCGAAAGCTGGGCGGTGGCTGTCTGAGCCCATGGGCAGGGCAAGAGGCCGGTGTCGTGCGGCAGGCACAGGCCGTCGGAATCGCCTGATTCAAGGATCAATCCGTTCTCGAAAACATCCTCGCCCCAGATATCCACGCCAACCAGAGAGCGCGGCATGCGAAAACCGCCATCAAACACTTTCAACGCCTGCGGCGCAGGTAGTCGTTTACCGCGCTGAACACCGTTCAGATCGGTGAGGAAAACATCGACAAATCTGAGTTCAGGGTGATCCCGGAGAAACGTCTGCGCGCCTGCTCTCAGTTCTGCAGGCACGAGCGATTTCGTCCCGGCAGAAGAGGCGTCGACCGTTTCAGGAGAACGTTCGGGCGCGAAGGTCATGACATCAGATCTCTGGCCGTCGCATCAAGTGCGCGGGTGATGCGGGTGATCATCTCGTCAATGTCGCCCGGCGTGATGATGAGGGGCGGTGCGAGGATCATGGTATCGTTCACGGCACGCATGATGATGCCATTGTCGAAGCAATGGTCGCGACATTTGCCGCCAGCCGTACCTGAAGGTTCGTAGCGTGTCGGCCCTTTCGCATCGATGCCCAGCTCCAGCGCACCAAGGAAGCCAACGCCTCGGGCCTGAATGACCAGAGGATGCGCCTCAAGTTCGGCAAAACGCTTCTGGAAATAGGCAGCGTTTTCTGCTCCAACGTCACCAATCACGCCGGTGGTCTCCAGAAGCTCGATCATCTTCAACGCAACGGCACACGCAACGGGATGGCCGGAATACGTGTATCCGTGCGCCATCTCCTTGTCAGAATTGATCAGGGTTTCAGCGATGTCATTGTGAACGGCGACGGCCGAGATCGGGATGTATCCGTTCGACAACCCCTTCGCCATGGTGATGATGTCCGGATTGTAGCCATATGTCTGGCATCCAAACCAGCTACCTGTGCGTCCAAACCCGCAGATCACTTCATCCGACCACAGTAGAATGTCGTACTTCCGGCAGATGGCTTCGATTTTCTGCCAATAGCCCCCAGGCGGGATCATCAGGCCGCCAGCGCCCATGACGGGTTCGCCGACAAATGCGCCAACATTATCCGGGCCAAGCTCCAGGATTTTATCTTCGAGAGCCTGGGCCGCACGGGCGGCGAACGCTTCTTCGGTTTCGCCCGGCTGTCCGTACTCGAAATAGCTTGGTGTGGGTTCGATGTGATGAAAGCGCGGCAAGGGCAGATCGAATATGCCATGCATGTGGCTGAGCCCCGACATGCTGGCCGCGGCAATCGTTGAGCCGTGATAGGACCGGTGACGGCTGATAATGGCCTTCTTGTTCGGCTTGCCGCGCAGATTCCAATAATACCAGACCATCTTGATGGCCGTGTCATTGGCCTCAGAGCCTGAGCCGGCAAAGAAAATCTGATCCAGATTTTCAGGCGTCTTGCTGGCAACGGCGCTTGCAAGTTCGGCCGCATATGGCGTCGTTGTCTGGAAGAAGGTATTGTAGAATGGCAGAGTCTGGAGCGCTTCCTGCGCTGCATCGATCAATGGCTGCACGCCATAGCCCATCTGGACACACCATAGCCCTGACATGCCGTCAAAAATCTTGTTGCCCTCACTATCCCACACATAAACGCCATCGCCATGTGTGATGACGCGCGGGCCTTTGGCGCGAAGCTCATGATGCACCATAAACGGGTGGAGGTGATGGGCGCTATCAAGCTTCCGGATAGAGCCCGTGTCCACGACCGGGCCACCTTCAGCCTTCGGATTGCTGTTCGGGTTCATCTGACTTTCCATTACACATTGACCAAGAGATATCGGATGTCCCACGGGCTCAGAACGCCAGACCGGTGGTCGTATTCGGCGCGCTTCATATTGGCGTAGGTCTCAACGAACGCGTCGCCGAGATACTTTCGGAACATCTGGGAGCCCAGGAAATTGACGACCGCATCATTGAGGGCCGTTGGCAGGGCGCTGGATTTGTCGGTGGAGTCATAGCCGTGCCCGACCCATTCCGGTCTGGGCTCTACGCCCTCAACCATTCCGGCAAAGCCACAAAGGAGCGACCCGGCCAACGACAGGTACGGGTTGATATCCGCGCCTGGAATGCGGTTCTCGACCCGGCGCGCAGCTGCGCTACTTTGCGGAACCCGAAGCCCGACCGTTCTGTTTTCACGGCTCCAATGCGTATTCGTTGGTGCCGACATATACGCTTCAAAACGGTTATAGGAGTTGGTGTAAGGCGCCAGCAAAACCATGGCTTCAGGCAGGTAGCGCTGTAGCCCGCCAATGAAGTGCCTGAACAGTGTCGTGTCACCACCATGTGCATCTGAAAACACGTTCTTGCCCGTACCGAGATCAACCACGCTCTGATGCAGATGGATGGCGCTTCCGCTTTCATCCGCATACGGTTTTGCCATGAAAGTAGCGAATACACCGTGGCGCTTGGCGACCTGACGCGTCATTCGTTTGAAGAGAAAGAGCTGATCGGCAATCCGCAGCGCTTCGCCATGGCGTACGCTGACTTCAAACTGGCAGGGGCCGTCTTCATGGATCAGCGTATCAAGCTCAATGCCCTGCAGCTCGGAAAAATTGTAGAGCTCTTCGAACAGATCGTCGAATTCATCAATTGCATCAATGCTGTAGAGGTGCTGGCCATACTCGCGCTGGCCAGAAGACCCCAATGGCACTTTTGGGCGAAGATCTGAATCACTGTATTCGCCAATCAGGTAGAATTCGACCTCCGGGCCAACAATGGGTTTCCAGCCCTGTTCGGCATAAAGCTCCAGCACACGCCTTAATACCTGGCGCGGGGCCAGCTCATAAGGCCGGTTGGCTTCATCCACACCGTCGCAGATCATGCAAGCGGTGGAATCCTTGTTCCAGGGCGCCAGGTGAACCGTCGACAGATCGGGTCGCAATACGAGATCGCGCTCCATCTGATCGACATGCTCACTGAAAACCGTCTCCCCCTGAACATTGATGGCGTAGGCGGCTTCAGGAATGCGCAGGCTTCTATGCTCCAGCCCATCCAGAAACAGCCCTGGAGCCATCGATTTCCCGCGCACAGCTCCGCTCATGTCAGGCACAAGACATGATACCTCGCCGACGCGGTTTGCCTGCATCCAGTCTCGCAGCTCGTCCGAATTCATCTCACACCTTCTTCACACAATCTGACGCCAGATCGCGTCTACCGGGCCATTGGAGCGGTTCGAAAATCTCGAAATTCAAAGGTCACGACGATGATCTATCGGCGTGAAATTTCGTTCGGCGCGTTCCTTGTTCTTCAAAATGTGAATGATAATACACTTTTTAGCAAGCCTAGTTTCAGAAGATTCTGCGCGGAACCGATCCTGCCTCAACAATTGTCAGCTGCTGCCTCCGATCGGAGCAAAAAACACTTTTCAAATGTGAAGGATAATTTCAAAAAGTGAATATATTGTCATATTATGTATCGTTGTTATCGTGCGGTCGTTTTTCGAGAACGCTGCCGCAGGCCGGATACGATTCAATGGCTTGCTGGCGAGTGAAAAATCAGGAAGCAGCGCATGAAATACTTTATGGTTCTGAGATACGCGATTTACGCGCTGCTCGCGGTGAATACCTGGCTTTACTTGCAGGAAGATTTGCTCAGTAGCTCCTACACGCATGCAGATGGGCTTAAGCTTGCCGACATTGCGACAGTGTTCTCGGGAAGTATCGACACCATCGCATGGCTGATCCTGCTTTTGATGCTGGAGCTTGAAACCGCCGTCCTGCCCAGGATCAAACAACGCCCATGGGTAGATTGGCTGACAGACGGTATTTCACTTTTGTGTGGCCTGGCGGTGCTCAGCGCCTGGTATGGCTATATCGGGTCACTGGGCGTGCCATTCGGGTTTGAGCCTGTCTCGATCGCGGACGCCTGCAGTCTGACTGATACGGGAGCGTCTATTGCTTACGCTCTGGATGTTTACGTCACGATCAATGCAGAAAACTGCACCGACCTTGTCGGCCCACTGCAATACAATGCCGAGCTCAACATGTATGCCACACAGGATGTGGAGCAGATGATCACCATGATGTCCTGGGTCGACGTCGTGAATTCCACCGTCTGGATTCTTGTCTGTGTCGTTCTGGAGCTGGAAGTTTACCTGCATTCCTCGAAATATTTCGGGACGAAGTTCTTCTTCACCTACAAGGCAGCAAAGTTTGGCCTTTACGGCATACTGTTCGTCAATGCCATTCTCTGGTGGATTTTCAGCACCCCGCTTGATGGCTGGGACGCCATGCTTTGGCTGTTCGCCTTCTTCTTCATCGAAATGAACCTCATCAAATGGCAAGGCGAAGCGGCTGCGCAGCAGAAAAAGTCCCGTTTTGTCAAAACCACACAATCCTCGGGAGTTTAGTTTGGGCATTCAAAGTCAAAGCCTCGGTTTCAGCGACAGCGTCAGGGCGGCCCTGTTCAGCGTCAGTCTCCGGAATGAAGCCTTTATCGACGGAGCGTTCCGCGCCGCCCGGTCAGGCGAATCCATGCCATCGATCACGCCTGTCGACGGGTCGCTGATATGTTCGGTCAGCGCCTGCAACGCAGATGATATTGATGATGCTGTCAAAGCCGCTCGACGCGCCTTTGAAGCTGGCGTCTGGGCCAACATGCCGCCCAGAGAGCGCCAGACTATCATGTTCCGGTTTGCCGACCTCCTCGAGGAAAACCTGGAAGAACTCGCGCTTATCGAATCGCTCGACATGGGCAAACCGATTGCCAACGCCAGAAGCGCCGATGTGCCGGGCACCATCCGGACGGTTCGCTATTATGCGGAGGCAATTGACAAGATTTATGATGAGATCGGGCCCTCCCCATCAGATTCCGTGTCCATGATTGTGCGCGAGCCTCTGGGCGTCGTTGGTGCGATTATTCCCTGGAACTACCCATTATTGATGGCAGCCTGGAAATTTGGACCAGCGCTCGCGGCGGGTAACAGCCTCATCATGAAGCCAGCGGAGCAATCCAGCTTGTCTTTGCTGAAAGTGGCTGAGATTGCAGCGGAGGCGGGCATTCCTCCCGGTGTATTCAACGTGGTTCCCGGCTATGGCGAAACCGCCGGTAAGGCATTGGCACTTCATCATGATGTCGATGGCATTGTTTTCACCGGGTCTACCATGGTTGGCAAACTGATCATGGGTTATGCGGCCGCCAGCAATATGAAGCGTGTCGCGCTGGAATGCGGCGGTAAAAGTCCGCAGATCGTCATGGCTGACTGTCCGGATTTCGACGCAGCTGCAGACGCGGCGGCCTGGGCAGTGTTCTACGATCAGGGGCAGGTCTGCACGGCCGGAACCCGCCTGTTTGTTGATCAGAGGATCAAGGATGAATTTCTCGAAAAGGTGCTAAGCGTGGCACAGGGCCTTGCGCCGGGAAATCCGTTGGACCCGGCAACGAAATTCGGGGCGCTGGTGGATCAGTCCCAGCTTGCAACCGTCATGCGCTATGTCGGTACCGGTCAGGAAGAAGGCGCAAATCTTGTCTGTGGCGGCACGTCCTCCTATGCCGATAGCGGCGGATATTATGTCCATCCAACCGTGTTTGATGGCGTCACCAATCAGATGACGATTGCGCGGGAAGAGATTTTCGGCCCGGTTATGTCAGTTCTGACGTTTCGGGATTTCGAAGAAGCCATGACGTTGGCCAATGACAGCCAGTATGGTCTGGCTGCGGGCATCTGGACGAGCAATGTGAACGCTGTCCACAAGGCTGCGCGTCGGTTGCGTGCTGGCAATGTCTGGATCAATTGCTGGGATGGCAGTGATATCACTACTCCGTTTGGCGGTTTCAAACAATCCGGGTTCGGGCGAGATCGCTCGCTTCACGCGCTGGATAAATATACCGAGCTGAAAGCCATCTGGCTCAAGCTGTCAGACAGGTTTTAGGGGGCTCTTGATGAAAAAAATTCTGATTGTTGAGGGTAATACGCCTGCTGCCTGCGAACATGCACAACAGTTTGGGCAGGCAACCCAAAGCGACAATTACGCCTCCACCTTGCTGTCTCTGGACCCTGCTCTGGAAATTGTTCTGACAACTCCGGCTGACCCCGCGACGGAGAGCGTATCTGACGAGGCGCTGCGGACATTCGATGGCGTCGTCTTTACGGGTTCATCCCTGCATGCCTATGACACCGAACCCGAAGTGCTGCGACAGATTGAGCTCATGAAGCGCTGTTTCGACACAGGGCGTACAATCTTCGGCAGTTGCTGGGGGCTCCAAATTGCTGTCGTTGCAGCAGGTGGCCAGGTTGAGCCTAATGCGAAGGGCAGGGAGCTTGGTATTGCGCGCCGCATCTGTCTGACCCCGTCCGGCAGGGCGCATTATCTGTTCGCGGACAAAGACCCAGTATTTGATGCGATCGGGATCCACCTCGACCATGTCACGAGAGCCCCTGCTGGCGCCGACATCCTGGCCTCCAACGCAATCAGCGACGTTCAGGCCATGTCGCTTGCAATAGGAGAGAGCGAGTTTCTGGGCGTGCAGTATCACCCAGAGTTCAGTTTTTCCTACATGTCCAAGCTGTTTCAGCGTTATCGGGACATGCTTTTGAGTGAGCGGTTTTCAGGGTCTGACGCCGACGTCGATACACTGATCAGCGATTATGTAGCGCTCGATGATCCTGACGGTTTCGGGCTGCAGTGGCGATATGGCATTGGCTCTGGCCTTGCAACGCGTGAGGATCGCCTGCGGGAGATATCGAACTGGCTGGCTTCGCTCTGAAGCCAGCCCAGTCTGTCTGGTCGGTCTAGACGCGATGTATGGCCCGACTTGAATGATTGATTAGACTCTCGGCTGCTTCCTCAGCCGAAATCAATGCGCCTTCCATCCATCCGGCCCAGCTTGACGACACATCACCGCCAATGACGCGCAACCCGTCGAAATCGTTTGAGAACAGGCGGCCTGCTGGCTCGGACAGCCCGGCCGCCATCCAGCTCGCGTTTGAATATCGGTCTGTCGGCCAATCCTGCAGATCGGCGGAAAGAATCTCGACTTCCGGACACGCTTCGGCAAAGAGATCCCTGGCGTTGCGGCCTGAAATATCCTCGAGCAGAGCCTGCGCAGAAATGAATATGCCTTGTGGTGTCTCCCAGGAATAAAGCAGTCGTAGCGGCGCCCCGACCGAGAACCGGGTCGTTGGGGCCTTACCGCTTATTCTGGCCCAAAGTTTTACAACGCGCCCTGCGTTCATGGCGAGACAGGTGCTTTCACTTGTGTCAGGCAAACCTTCAGGCAGCTTTATGAAATGCAGTGCCGCGACGGGTGCGGCGATCAGAACAAAGCGGGCAAGCTGGGCCTCGCCATTGCTGGTCACGATAAAACCGTCTTTCGAGCGCCGTACTTCTGACACGCAGGCATGTGTCTGAACACTACAAACCGGCAGGGATGCCGCGATATCTTCTGCAATCGCGCCAAAGTTCCGGTCATAACGAAGCGTGGTGGGCGCAAGCGTCATATGAATATTGCTGCCGTGCGAACGGATTTCTTCTCTGAGGCCATACGCCGATGCCTCATCTGGATTTGCGCCCAGCAGAGGGAAGATTGCGGCGTTGATCAGATGTCGGTCAACTTGATCGGGCACGAGCCGCGCAACAAGCCTTTGTTGCGACAAATGCTGCTCATCTGGAAGCGGAGTACCTTCAAACCAGCTCTGAATGGCAGCAAGACCCGCCTCAAATCCAGCGTGGTTCTGGCGCATGTCGGCATAGCTGGCCTCCACTTTTAGTCCGGGAACGTCCCACAGTATCTCGGCGGGCTCCGCTTCCAGCTCGCCACCGAATTCCTTCACCAGAGCGCAAACGCGCGGATGCATATCCGGAATCACCCATTCGGCGCCCCAATCCACAATCTGGTTTGTTCCTTCCAGCGGTGCGGAATAGGTTCGCCCACCAACCCGACCCTGAGCCTCCAGAATGCGGACGCTGAAACCGCGCTCACTCAACAGGCGCGCCGCGTGAAGCCCGGCAAAGCCTGCGCCGACAATGATGACGTCATGCCATGAAGACCCCATGTCAGTCGTCCGCTTTTTCAGGGGCGATGTCAGTCGGACTTACCAGCGTGTAGTTGAACCGGAAAAGCGGGCTCCAGGACGTACCCTGATCATAGGATTCATCGATATAGACGACACGTTCAGGAGAAGAGATCTGGTGGCTAATTCTGAGCGCACGCAAACCAGATTCCCCCATTGGGTAGAATGTCTGTGATTCCAGATTATCAACGACTAGCAAGCCGTCAGTGAGTTCGCCCTCACTGATATCCATCATTCCCCAGTGATCTTCGGCCACGGCTTGTCGAAAGACGTCCTGAAACTGGTCGAATGTGACGAAGCTCAACACATGAAAGCTTGGATCATCGACGTCCACTGAGGTTTCCTCCAGGAGGAGGCCTTTGTTCCGGTACCGGACATCCACGAGCATCGCCGGAATGGTTCTCCAGCTTTCGCCGCCATCCAGCGTTTGTTCACGGTCGACTTCCCAGCGTCCGACAAGCGGCTCAAGCAACTCCATTTTCGATCGCGGAAGCAAGGAGGGGTCCTCCGCAGAGGCCGTCGGTAACACTGCTACGCCAAGGAACATTGCCGCCCCGGAAAGCGCAATCTGCATGAATTTTGTCATATCACTCACCCCATAATGTGAATAATCTTTCACACTATGGGCAGCAAAAAGCAATGCTCATTCCGGTAATAACTGTATTTTTTTTGGGATTACTGACGCATCGAGCCATTGGTGGCGGTTGGATCGGGGCGGAAGGCGGTCAGAAACTCGGAGGGGTGCAGGCGGAGACGACTTTGCATAAGTCCTCGCCGTCATTCTTGAAGCTATGGGGCAGGCTACTTTTGAAATAATAGGCTTCACCGGCAGAAAGGACGCGGGTTTGTTCGTCCACGGTGACGGTCAGTTTGCCTTCCAGCACGATGCCACACTCTTCACCGTCATGGCGAAGGGCGACGCGGCCAGTATTGGACTTTGGCGCATATTCCTCCACCAGAAACTGGATGGAGCGGCCCAGGAGGCGACCACCAATCTGCCGATAGTTCACGCCATCTCGTGAGAGGGTGATCATGTCCCGAGCGGTGAAGAAAACCTGCTCGTCATTTCCGAGTTCATAAGTGAAAAATTCGGACAGGCTCATCGGAAACCCGGTCAGAACACGCTTCAACATGCTGACCGTTGGATTGAGCTGGCCTGACTCAATCTGCGAGATGGTGGCATTGGACACGCTGCATCGCCGGGACAGTCCTCTCTGTGACAGGCCATAGTCTTCCCGAACCACGCGAAGCAAATTTCCGACGTCCGGTTCATGTTCCATCGTGAAATCACACCCTGCTGGAGCCTGCCGTTTATTATATCAAACATTTGCGCGCAGAAGCCAAGGAAAACAATGAAGTATTATTCACAATATAACGGCTGGCGAAACGCAGCTTCTCACCCCTAGCATCAGGTTGAAACTTGTTCTCAGCACGGGGTAGCGCGTCATGGTGGTCAATTATATCGGTGGAAAGTGTTCAAACAGTACCGGGGCGACCTCACCGGTTTATAATCCCGCAACCGGTGCGATTGTCCGCAATGTAGCGCTGAGTTCTCCGTCCGAGGTCGAAGCGGCTATTGCGATTGCCAAGGCAGCGTTCGAGCTCTGGCACAAGCTGGCGCCACTCAAGCGAGCGCGCATTCTGGCCCGATATCAGGCGCTTCTGGAAAAGAACGCCGGTAACCTCGCTGAAATTGTCAGCGAGGAGCATGGCAAGACACTTGATGACGCGCGTGGCGAAGTCGCCCGGGGAATTGAGGTTGTGGAATATGCATGCGGCATTTCGGAGCTTCTGAAAGGGGAGCACACACGTGAGGTCGGCCCAGGCATTGATAGCTGGTCCCAGTTTCATCCGCTGGGGGTGGTGGCCGGTATCACTCCGTTCAACTTTCCTGCAATGGTGCCGATGTGGATGTTCCCTATGGCAATTGCCTGCGGAAACACCTTCATCCTGAAACCATCAGAGAAAAACCCAAGTGCGTCTCTCATGCTCGCGGAACTGGCGACGGAAGCGGGCCTTCCTGACGGTGTTCTGAATGTGGTCAATGGCGGGGTTGATACGGTCAATGCGCTGCTCACCCATCCGGATATTGCGGCGGTCAGTTTTGTGGGCTCAACAAACGTTGCTGAAAAAATCTACGCGACCGGTACCGCGCATGGAAAGCGTGTTCAGGCCCTGGGCGGGGCCAAGAACCACGCCATCGTAATGCCGGATGCGGATCTGGATGCGACGGCTAACGCACTGATGGGGGCTGCTTATGGGTCTGGCGGTGAGCGATGCATGGCGATTTCTGTTGCGGTGTGCGTCGGAGATGAGCTGGCAGACAAGCTGTCTGAGGCCCTGAAAGACCGGATCTGGTCTTTGAGGATCGGTCCGGGGCAGATGTCGGGCACCGAAATGGGGCCGCTGATCACGCAAGCGCATCGCGATGCGGTCGCCTCCTATGTCCGGACCGGTCAGGATGAAGGTGCACAACTGGTTTCGGATGGTTTGGCCTGGAATGAGCGGACGGACGGCTTCTTTCTTGGCGCGTCGCTTTTCGATCACGTTACGCCCGACATGCGAATCTATCAGGAGGAGATTTTCGGACCCGTCCTCTGCATTGTGCGCGCGGCTTCGTTCGAAGAGGCGCTGCAACTCGTCAATGACCATGAGTATGGCAATGGCGCCTGTATTTTCACAAATAGCGGGACGCACGCTAGAGCGTTCACTGACAATGTGAAGGTCGGGATGGCGGGCGTAAACGTCGCCCTGCCTGTGCCGGTGGCTGCACACAGCTTTGGCGGCTGGAAGCGATCCCTGTTCGGCGACCTCTTTGCGTATGGGCCGGATGCTGTGCGGTTCTATACTCGCCGGAAAACGATCTCCCAGCGCTGGCCGTCGCAGGTGCAGGACGCCGGGCCAAGCTACGCTTTTCCAAGCACACAATCCTGAACTCCTTCTAGGAACGCAGATTTCACTCAGGAAAGGGCTGAACATGACGCATACGGAATTTCCAGCACGGAATAGCGGGCTTGAAGCGCATTGGATGCCCTTCACGTCGAACCGGGATTTCAAGAAGTCACCGCGCATCGTGACGAGCGCGAGTGGGCATTACTATCATTCGGAAGGTGGCCGGAAACTGTATGACGGTTTCTCTGGTCTGTGGACGACGGGCATTGGTCATTGTCATCCGAAGATCTCAGAGGCGGTGAGTGAACAGATTCGGACGCTTGATTACGCCATTTCGTTTCAGGCGACATCGAACAAGGCGGTCGAGCTCGCCGGACGGCTGACAAACTTCGCACCCGATGGGTTTGATCATGTTTTCTTTACGGGCTCCGGCTCGGAATCAGCGGACACAGCCCTGAAGATCGCGCTGGCGTATCATCGTGCGAAAGGCGAACCGCTTCGCAGCCGCTTTGTCGGACGTGAGCGCGGGTATCATGGGGTGAATTTCGGTGGAATCTCGGTTGGTGGTATCCCGCTTAACCGAAAAGCGTTCAGTACCGCTTTGCTTCCGAATGTAGACCATTTGCCCCACACCCATAGCCTGGAGCATGCGGCATTTTCAAAAGGCCAGCCGGAATGGGGGGCAGAACAGGCTGATGCACTGCCAAAAATCTGCACCATGCGGGACGGTTCGACCATCGCAGCGGTGATTGTGGAGCCTGTCGCCGGTTCGACGGGCATTCTTCCGCCCCCCAAAGGGTATCTGGAAAAACTGCGAGCCCATTGTGACGCGCATGGCATTCTTCTGATTTTTGACGAAGTGATCACCGCATTCGGCCGCGTTGGTCATTCCTTTGCGGCGGAACGTTTTGGTGTTGTCCCGGATATCATCACGATTGCAAAAGGGCTGACAAACGGCGCCATTCCGATGGGGGCCGTGCTCGTGCGGTCTGAAATCTATGATGCCCTGATGCAGGGCCCTGAGCATTTGCCGGAGCTGTTCCATGGATACACCTATTCAGGACATCCAGTGGCCGCTGCTGCCGGGCTTGCATCGCTGGATATCTATGAAAGCGAGGATGTCTTTGCACAGGCGCGTGCGTTGGAACCTGTGTTTGAGGACATCCTTCATACCTTCAGTGATCATCCTCTGGTTATCGACGTTCGCAATATCGGCCTTATGGGCGCGATCGAACTTTGTCCTCGCGACGGCGAAGCGGGCGCGCGCGGCCTGGAGGTTCACAAGAAATGCTTCTGGGAACAGGATTTCGTGATCCGGAATGGCGGTGATATTCTGCAATTTGCGCCGTTCCTGACCGCGACGCCGGGTGAACTCGAGCAGAACTTCGCGAAGCTGCGAACTGTGCTTGATGAAATCGCCTAGCGTCCGCTGCTATCAATAAAAAACCGGCGTCACTCTGAAGTATTGCAGGGAAACGATATTTTCAGAGTGACGCCGGGAGCTGGCGTTTGACCGGAGGTGTCAAACGCCTTGGGGACGCTTCAAACGCATGATCAGGCCGCAGCCAAAGTCTGGGCCACTTCAGGATGGCAGATTTGCCCTCCCTTCACGTTCAGACCTGCGGCGAGGTGTTCGTCTCGGGCCATTGCCGCCTCTGGCCCGAACCCGGCCAGTGCTCTCACGAATGGCAATGTGGCGTTTGACAGGGCCTGAGTGGCCGTGCGGGCGACAAGTGCGGGCATGTTGGCAACGCAATAATGGATAACGCCATCAACGGTGTATGTCGGATCGTCATGCGTTGTGGTTTTGCTGGTCTCGAAGCAGCCGCCCTGATCAATGGATATATCAACCATCACAGCGCCGGGTCTCATTTGCGAAACCTGCTGCGCGGAGACAACTTTGGGCGCTGTTGCTCCCGGTACAAGAACGGCACCGACGACGAGGTCTGCTGTGGCCAGAGCTTCGTCGAGAGCAGACGTCGTTGAGAAAAGGCATTCGGCGCGGCCACCAAGTGCAATGTCGAGTTCCCGCAGACGGTCGGTCGAGAGGTCGAACACCTTCACGTTCGCGCCAAGGCCAATGGCCATCTGGGCCGCGTTCCGGCCGGATACGCCACCGCCAATCACAACCACATTTGCTGGTGCGACGCCGGTTACGCCACCCAGCAACAATCCGGTATTGCCTTCGAGGGTTTCAAGATACCGCACACCCGCCTGGATCGACAGGCGGCCGGCAACTTCGCTCATGGGTGTCAGCAATGGCAGTCTGCCAAACCGGTCGGTGACGGTTTCATAAGCTATACAGGTTGCACCTGACCCCATCAGCCCGCGGGTCTGAATTGGATCGGGAGCCAGATGCAGATATGTGAAGAGCGTCTGGCTGGATTTGAGCTGTGCGATTTCTACAGGCTGTGGTTCTTTCACCTTTACGATCAGTTCGCCTACATCAAATGTCTCGTCAGCTGTTGCCATCAGGCTGCAACCCGCGGCCTGATACATCTCATCGGTAAATCCAACGGCAGTGCCGGCCCCGCTTTGGACGAACACCTCATGGCCATCGCGCACAAGCTCGCGTGCACCGTCGGGCGTGACGCTGACGCGCTTTTCCCGGGTCTTGATTTCTGTCGGAACGCTGATGCGCATCTCCACACCCCTCGCAATTTGTTGATGGTGTATGGTAGCGGGTTTCACGCCGAACTTGATTGCGAATAATTATTCAGTTATCACAATATCTGAAGGAAATTCGGAGAACCGATGAACTCAGCGAAGCAAAATCGGCCCCGGCCTGTTGATACGATTGATCGCCGGATTCTGGGCTTGCTTCAGAATGATGGACGAATGAGCAACGCCAATTTGGCAGAAGCGGTTGGTTTGTCGGCTGCTGCGTGTCATGCGCGGGTGAAGGCGTTGGAAAGTGCGGGCGTCATTGACCGATATGTGGCGCTGCTAAGCCCGAAGCACACTGGACGTTCGCAAACGGTATTCGTCCATATTACGCTTTCCTCACAGACCAGTAAGGCGCTCGCGGAATTCGAGCAGGCTGTATCAAGGTCAACACATATCCAGCAGTGCCATCTGATGTCTGGTGAAGATGACTATCTGCTCCAGGTCATTGTCAGGGACGCGACGGAGTTTGAAGAGCTCCATCACGGTTTTCTGACCTGTTTGCCACATGTCGCGCGGGTGAGTTCGAGTTTTGCGCTGCGCGCGGTCAGGCGCACAACCCGTGTTCCTCTCGATTGATCTCAATCAAAACGGTTCTCACCGGCGTCCGGCCAGACTGATTTTCCGACGTTTCTAGTCGTCGTCTCTGGTATAGCTCTCAAAGAGGTTGCGGACATTGTTCCGGAGGAACTCCATCTTGTAACGGGCACGTTTGGGCGTCTCAGTGGCGATCGACAGGGCAACCGCATCGACGATGATGGTGTAATAGCCAGCAAGTGCGAATTTCTTCTCGGCAGATGCCTTTAGATCATGTCGGTCAATGATCTTGGCCAGGCGACGGGCATACTGTTTGTCGTGCTTTTCCTGAAGTTCAAAAAGTTCCGGGATGTTCTGGGACAATTTGACAATTGCGAGCTGGCCGACCTGCTCTCGATAGGCGTCAACCAGCTTTTCGGTCAGCGCCAGGAATTCATCAACAACACTGTCATATTGTCTTTCGTTTTCAACGGCTTCCAGGATTTCATTGTCAATTTCGAGCCATTTTTCGAACAATGCGAACATGATGGCATGCTTGTTCGGAAAATACTGATAGACAGAGCCGACGGATGCACCGGCTTCCTTTGCGATGCTGATCGTTGTCAGATGGTCATAGCCTTTCTGTTCCAGGAGGGTTGCAGCCGCTTTCAGGATCCGGTCAACATTCTCCCGCGCGCGCTGTTGGGAGGGGAGTTTCCGCCTGTCCGTTTCTCTTGCGCTCGACTTGGACTCGGTGACTTTTTTTGCCATCTCAATCTTTCAAATCTAAAGAAACCTTCACAATTTTCTTACGGCATTCATTATCGGCTATGGCCGGTTTTGCAAATCCGAATTGTGCGTCCTTAACTGGTTTTACGAATCTAACGCTTTGAACGCTAAGTACAGATAGATGATTCCCGACCGCGTTTCGCCCGTCAATTGAGCAAAGCGCCTACCGCGCACGATCAAATTTCCGTCAGCGGCTAATTTGTCTGGCCAGGACCGACGACGACTTGACGTTCGCTCAGTTTCATCCTCATAATGTGAATTATTATTCAGTAATGATGGCTCGGCTGTATCGATGTAGCCGGGATTGTGGATGTCGGGATGTGTGCTGCCGCTCAACGCCCTGACCTGGAGGTGAGAGAATGTTCTTGAAGAAACTGATGATGATTGTGTCCCTGTTCGCGTTGGCGGTGATCCCCGCAGCGGCTCAGGAGGAAACGGAACGTCCTGAAGCCTGGGATGCTGATCATACTCAGGAACGTTTCTACTGGCATGATAAATGGTTCACACCCTTTATGGCGTCACAGGTCGATCCACGCTTTTCTTACGGGCTCTATGTGCCGGTGGACTATGACGAAAATGGCGACAAGGAATATCCGTTGGTCGTGCTGATCCATGGTACCGAGCGGTCCCCGGGTCAGTATCTCCGTTTCAATGAGGAATTCGCTGAAGAAAAAGACGTCATTCTGTTGGCGCCCATGTTTCCGGTCGGTACGCACGGCCAGTACGACCTGGAGAACTATAAGCTGATTGAGCATCAGGGTACGCGCTATGACCTCATTCTGCTGAGCATGGTAGATGAAGTGGCGACCAAGTATCGGATCGACAGCACCAGATTCTATCTGCACGGATTTTCCGGTGGCGGCCATTTTGCGCACCGTTTTTACTACCTGCATCCTCACCGCCTGAAAGCGCTCAGCATTGGTGCGGCAGGCATGATCACGCGGCCAAATCTCGAAAAAGACTGGTGGGTCGGCGTGAAGGATCTGAAATGGCGCTTTAATGCGCGTGTCAATTTTGATCGTATGCGCCAGGTTCCGGTGCAGATTGTAATTGGCGAAGAGGATAACGAGTCCTGGGCTCAGTTCTCCGAGATCGAGCGTCACTCGCCTTACCGGATGGAATATGAACCGGACGCAACATACACGGCCGCTGGTGATGGCCGTCTGGATCGCGCGAAAACCCTGATGGCAGACTATGAAGAAATCGGCATAGATGTCCGCATGGATATTGTTCCGGATGCTGGACATGACGAAACGTTGATGGCGCCTACCGTCCAGACCTTCTTTTCAGAATTCCTTGCCGAAGATTAGGCAGGTCGCCTGGTCTGACATTCCGACAGGTCTGCGATCTGCGCAAAGCTGAAGGACGGCCGGGTTTCGCCCGGCCGTTTCGCTCTCCACCCTCTGACATTCAACCCCATAAAAACCGTTCAAGAATGGATGCTTTGATATGCGCCCAGAAGAGAAATCGTGCGTTGTAACCCTGACCTGTGAGGATCGCCCCGGCATAGTGCATGCCGTCACCGGTGTCCTTCTCGATCATGGCTGCAACATTACGCGAAGCTCCCAGCATGAAGACAATGCCAGCAACCAGTTTCAGATGCGGATCAGATTCGATGTGCCTGGGACATTCGATCCGGCAGGCTTTCAGGACTGTTTCCGGTCAGTTGCGGCCCGGTTCGGGATGGCATGGAATTTCTTTGATGAGACGGTGCGGCCGCGCGTTCTCCTGATGGTCTCGAAATTTGATCATTGCCTGCATGATCTGCTCTACCGGCAGGCTATCGGTGAACTCCGGATGGACATCCCGCTCATCGTTTCGAACCATCCGGATTGTGAGCCTCTCGCGCAGCATTTCGGGATCCCCTACAAGCATCTGCCCGTCGACAAGACGAACAAGGCGGCGCAGGAGGCTATCTTGCTCGAGCTGGTCGATGAGCTCGAAATCGATCTGGTGGTCCTTGCGCGCTATATGCAAATCCTCTCCGATCCGACTTGTCGGGCGCTAGAGGGGCGGGCAATCAACATCCACCACAGTTTTTTGCCAAGCTTCAAGGGCGCGAAACCTTATCACCAGGCACATGCCCGCGGGGTAAAACTGATCGGCGCGACGGCCCATTTCGTGACATCAGATCTGGATGAAGGTCCTATTATCGAACAGGATATCCAGCGCATTGATCACAGCTATTCAGCCACGCAATGCGTTGAAGTTGGCCGCGATATTGAGCGTCTTGTCCTTGCAAGGGCGGTTCGTTGGTTCGTGGAGCGGAAAATCCTGCTGTCAGGTAACCGGACGATCGTGTTCTCGTAACACTGGCGCGCCGCGAATGTGTGTCAGTCCGTTCTTGTGACCAGAAACCGGAACAGGCCGGGTAGATAGGCCAGCGTCAGCGCGACCAGGAATGCTGACACGGCGATGATCAATGGCCATAACAGTGCTGCGAAGCTGACCCCGGCCCAGGCAATACATACAGGCAAAGTGACCAGCACGCAGACCCACCCGACCGGTCTCAGTATCCCTCTGGAGCGGTTAGCAGGCTCTACACGCTGACCTGACACCCGTCGAATATGGGATGGCTGGCTCAGCGCTAGAAAAGCGCAGCCGCAATATCCAAGACAGAATGCAATAAACGGCAGAACAGTCATCATTCTGCAGGAAACCTTGTAGCGTCTGAGGTGAGATGAGAGCGGGAGGCCAGCGTTACCGCTGGTCGCATACGATAGGCAGCTATGGCGAACAGCGATGAAAGCCCGATCAGAACCAGATCCATCAGAGCGATCACTGGAATGCCGCTCGAAATTGCGGCGATCAGATGGTCTCCTGTCGTGATCCAGTTAAGCAGGACAGCCAGAACACCGGCTGTGGCGATGGCGATGCTTTGCTCGAACCAGGCACGCTTATCTCTTATAAGGGAGTGGAGCAAACACGCCATCCAGACCGCAAAAAACGTCCAGATCTCCAGTTCGTGGCGATGAACATCCATCGAAATTTCCTTGGGGATCAGGCGATTGGATATCAGGAATGCACCGCTCCCCATGATAACCCCGGTGATGGAGGCTATGCTCATGGCGCGAACGACCCGCACCGTGCCTGGTTCAGCCTGTTTCGCTCTGATCCTGGCCTGCATCCAGAAAATCAGGCCAGAGCCGATCATGACGCATCCGCTCAGACCGGCGAAGAAATACAGCCATCGCATTGGCCAGTGATCAAACTGAATCCAGTGTAATCCCTCCAGCCAGTTCGTGGCCTTGTGGATGGGTTTGGGTGAATAGCGCCCAAGTACCTCTCCGGATTTTGGGTCAAAGGTGATCTGATCCGGGCCGATCGCGACGCGGCTGCTCTGAAAATAGCGTTCCGCCATGATGTAGCTGTTCGCATCACCATAATTGAAAATGCCGATCCATTCGGCACCGCTGCTGGTTCTGCCTTCTTCCTCGCGCCAGATCTCTCTGGCCTGGTCGAGATAGATCTGTAGCTCTGTAACAGGCGCGCCGGGCTGATTTGCCATTGGCCTGGCCAGTTCCTGATAGCCTGACAACCCGGCATCAAGCTGACGCAGATTGCCGTCATAGGGCAGTGTCATGGCCCATGGGAAATAGGTGGTCGCAATGATGAAGAGGCCACTCAGCGGCAGCAGAAAATGAAACGGCAGGGCAATCAGAGCCGTCAGATTGTGAATATCGAGTGAAACCCGCCGGGCCTTCTTGTCGGGCCGGAAGGTGAAGAAGTCCTGGAATATCTTTCGGTGGATAAAGACACCCGAAATGACCAGAAGCATCATGCCCAGGGCAGCCAGACCAACAATCCAGTTCCCGATTACGCCGGGCATGTGCAACATATAGTGAAAGTGAAAGAAAAACCCGCTTCCTGCGTCACTATCGGTCAGATCGAGACGCTGCCCTGTTTGCGGGTCTAAGAGCTCTTCATGTTCAATGCCCTGCGCATCCTCGTAATAGATTCGATACGCAGGAATGCGGTCCTGTGGTGGACTGAACCAGACCTCTGAACCGGGAGCGAGGCCAATGGTGTCCGCTCGCGGCAGTATCACGTCATCCAAAGTCGATGTGGCAGGTTGAGCCAGTCGCAGTTCAGGCATCATCCATTGATCGATTTCCTTATCGAAAACCGTAAGTGAGCCAGTCCAGAAAACTGCAAACAGAACCGCCCCCAGGCCAAGTCCGACCCAGGTGTGAAACCAGTTCATTGACTGTCGAAATTGGTCGCTGATCAGTTTTTTCATTTGATCATTCCGGAGTTGAGTAAAGGTGCGGAGACACACATTGCGGCAGACATGAAGGCCAGCACGGCAGTCGTGATGAGCAAGCGCCGGGTGCTGACGATCCAGATGGCCACCAGCAAAAAGAACAGAAAGCCAATCACCACGGCGAGAAGCACAGCTTCGCTCGTTGCCATACCGAGAAGAGGCAGCCCCGTCGCAAGAAGGGCAATCAATCCATTGGTGAACGCAAAGCCAATGCCGGCGGCCAGAATGAGCCGCAAGGCGCGAAAGAGGTCTGTCCGGACCGCTTCGCTCATGCCTGCTCCGCGGCCGCGTCAATCAGCGGGCCCAGCCTGTCCTCATAGCGCGCCCATCGCGCCATTGACGTTTTGTAGAGCGGTTGGCGTACCTGCCAACGGCTTGGTGTCTGCACAGCGCGCTCATTTTCATGGAAACTCAGAACGCGGTTATCCCAGGGCAAGCCGAGGAATTCCAGCAGTTTTCGCGCCTGCCCATCGATATCTGAAATCGTATCTTCATAAGCGACGGTCATCATCCTAAGGCTGGTTACGGCCTCCCAGTGCGCCATCAGACGCTTATAGCCGCGCCAATAATGGGCAATGTCGCCGAGATCCGTCGACCATTGCTGACTGGTGTTGAAGTTCTGAGTATAGATCGACAACCCGCAATCCCGGATATCGCGCGCGCAGTGAATGATGCGTGCATTCGGCAGCGCCATGGCAATCATGCTCAAATGCCAGAAATTCAGCGGCTGTTTATCGACCACCCGCGACACACCTTCAGGTGCCAGCGCCCTCGATTGCGCCAGATAGTCCGCGCCCAATGCGCGAACATGCTCCGCTGTCAGATTTGGAGCGCAATCGGGCCAGGGCTTTTCGGCGCTTCCCAGTCGATCCGGCGTGCCGGTGGCGAGGTCTGTCAGCGTGTAAAGTTCGCCCGCGCCGAAGCAATCGGGGTGTGAACCAATGATCTGTTCTGTGAGTGTGGTGCCCGACCGTGGCAGACCGACAATGAAAACGGGTTGTTCAGAGGGATCGCCCCAGCCCCTGCGCGCGTCGAAAAAGTCTGCAGACAAAAGTTCGATGATCGCGTCGACACGTTTGTCGAAAAGCTCGCGATCGAAGGCACCTGAAATTCGCTTACGGGCCTCGTTCGCCGTTTCGAACGCGCGAAAGGCGGCTGAATGGTCTTTCATCTGCTCCAGCGCTTTGCCAAGGCCGTAACCTATCAGCGCTTTCTGGCGATCTTCAGCAGTTTCGATCTGTGCCTGAGCCTGTTCAATTTCAGACGTAACGTCGACGTGGCGGCTCAGTCCGAGCAAATTCGCGAGCGCCTCGGAATGATCTGGCTTTAGTATGAGGGCCTGTCGATAAGCTGCGACGGCACCCTCTGGGTCGCCTGTATCTTCGAGCAGATGTCCCAGGCCGAAATGAGCTGCGGCATGTGTTGGGTTTAACTGAATGGTTTTTTCAAACTCGGTGCGCGCTTCATCAACTTTCCCGAGCTGTTGAAGTGTTTGCGCGAGTTTCTGATGAGCGTCGGCGAAACCGGGTTCAGCGGCCACCGCATGGCGGAGGCAGGCCAGTGCATCTTCGTGCTGACCATTGGACTGAAGGACCTGCGCAAGCCCCATCCAGGGCGCGGCAATTTGGGTGTTCAGCCTGATAGAATTTCTGAAAGCGTCGAGCGCGCCAGGGAGCCTCCTGGCGCGCAACAATTTGTACCCCCTCTCATACCAGTCTCTGGCCGTAAGGGATGCTGGATTGGCGATATGTTCCATCTCCAGACCTTAACCGACTTAGTACGTCGCGCGAACCGTAAACGAAACCGTACGCGGTGCACCCAGAACGTGCGACCCGGACTGACGGCCGAAATACGTGCCCGTGCTTTCCCGATAGAGTTCGTCGGTGGCGTTATGCACGTTCAATGAGACCGAATACGTGTCATTGATCGGATAGGAGGCCATCAGATCCACCAGAGTGATTTCCGGGTACGTCACAGCCGGGACAGACGTCGAACCATTCACGTTGGACGGCTTTTCATCCACCCAGCGTGGGCCGCCACCGATGACCAGACCAGCCAGAGGGCCTTCCTGGAATTCATAAGTGCCGAATGCTGTGAACGTGTTATTCGGTATGGAGAATTCTGTGATGCCACCATTGCCGGCATCTTCCATGTCCATGTCGATATTACCATAGTTCACGCCGATTTTCAGAGCGTCTGTCGGGACCCATGTGGCAGAAAGCTCGATACCTGATGAACGCTGCTCTCCGACCGTGGTAAAGGCGGCACCGATACCTGGCAGTCGCGCCGCCACATTGTCACGTAACGTATTGTAATAGGCTGCACTATAGCTCAAAGACCCGTCGAACAGTTCGCCTTTGGTGCCAATCTCCCAGCCATCGGCTGTTGATGGACTGAGCTGGTTTCCTTCGGTGTCCTGCTGAAGCTGCGGGACAAAGGATTGGGCCAGGCTGACGTAAACATTGCTCGCTTCGTTCAGAGCGACTGTCGCGCCGAGTCGGGCTGTGGTCGCGTCGTCTTCGGCCACGCCGCCCCACCAGAACTCTGTTTTGACATCATCATACCGAATGCCGGCCAGAATGGTCAGCCAGCTCGTTGGACGGATTGCAGCCTCTGCAAAGGCGGCATTGAACTTCGTGTTGTCGTCATTTCGCAGCGCAGGCACAGTGAATTCTGACGGGTCCACGCCGTATCTTGGCGTATCCAGATCATCCAGTGGCACATAGATCGGACCGAAATTCGGTCGTGGTGATGGCGACGGAAGCTGCATCCATTGCCTGTAATAGGTGGAGTCATTGTGGGTCAGACCAATCACGAAGTCCTGACGTTCGCCCCACATTTCTGTAAACGCTGCCAATTGTACATCGAGGAAGGTGTTATCTTCTTCGGTGTCGCCAGCGTACTGGTAAGTGTACGCGAATGGTGCCGGATGGTCATTCGGAATACCGTAATAAATATACTCCCCTCCAGGCAGTGCATCATAATACCAGTAGTTATAGAGCCCGACTGTGTTCTGATAATCGAAGTCTGCGACCTGATGGCTTGCGCGGACGGTCAGCTTCAGATTGTCGAGAAATTCATGAATGACTTCGCCGGAAACGCCGACTGTTTCTGCAACGGCATTGCCGTTTTCCAGACCTGTAAACGTATCGGTATCAATGCCGTCCGGGATCGATCCGTCGAACATGACCGGGAAGCCCTTGTTCGGATTGGTTTCTATCTTGACGTAAGACGCGCTGACCTTCGCAAATGTTGATTCAGTCAGCTCGAACGAGACGACAGGCCGAATGGCCATGGAATCCCGTTTGGTCTGTTCCGCGTCATACTTGAAGGTTCTGGCAGCACCACTGACCCGCGTCAGCAGTTTGTCGGAGCCAAAGGTTGAACCAAAATTGAGGTCAAACTCTCCACCGACAGAACCGAACTGATCGGCCCGAACATCGAATCCATAAAATGCATCGACTTCCGGCGATTTGGTCACCGTGTTGAAGATACCGCCTGGATCGACAGCACCGACCGAGATAGACGCTGGGCCTTTCAGTGCCTCATAGCGCTCAACGAAAGAGTTATCCTGTGCGCCAGCGCCGCGGGCAAAGTTCTGGTTTCGGTTATCGACAAGCACGGGCGAAAAATTTCCGCGTGTGAGGATAAGTGGTGTGCCGACATTGAAGAGATCGGAGAAGATCGTGACATTCGGCAGGTTGGCCAGCGCGTCAATCGGACGAGCATAGTTCAGCGTGTCGAGATCTTCCTCACCAAGAACACTCAGGGTGAATGGCAATTCTTCAGGTGTGATCGGAATGCGGTCGATAACCGATTGCTGGAAGACACCCTTAACCACGACAGTGTCCTGGTACATGTCTTCGTCTTCAGTTTGTTCGGCCTCGGTGGTTTCCTGCGCGTAGGCCAGATTTGATCCACTTACCAATGCGACCATGGACGCAGCCATGAGCAGTCGGCGGGTCAGATCAAATTGTTGATCAGATTTGTTCATAATTCCCCTCATCGAAGATGCAATTGATTATCATTCACCACAGATTTGGCGGATGCCCAAATTACAATTCCCAACTTGTAACATAGTGAATAATTATTCGGCTTTTAAATTCCAGACAAGTTCCGTGCTTGTTTATTTATGAAGCAATATTCATAAAAATGCACAAAATACGAGCGCGTTTTCTGTGCATCTATTCGGCTGTTGTCATGATGTCTGCGATCCCAAGTCTTCGTCTGTCGGCCGTCTAATATGTGAAAGGGAGAAAATTCGCGCTCATATCAATAGATGAATAATAACTCATATGATAGGTTGTGATGGCTCCCGTACAGAATGACCTGATCAAAGGGTACACGCTCAGTGGAGCCTATCCACTTCGGATGGTGAACGAGCTTGGGTCCACGGAGGTCGAAAACTGGCAGATCTCGTGGTGCTTGATGCAAACCCATTCGCAACAGAACGACGGAAAATCGTGGATATCGAGCCAACGCTTGTGATGATGGAGGGTGAAGACATATCGGGTGGCTTTCCGGAACGGGCAGCAAAATGATCAATTCTCAGGCGCGCACAACAATATGAATAATAATTCGCGTTAATGCTTGTGCGTTTTGTGGACGTATGCCAGCCTGAATGATGAATATCATCAGGGGGAGTGCCTAATGTATGACGTGCTGAAAGTGATTGCCCTGTCTGGCTGCCTTGCATCAGCGGCCTGTGCGGCCAATTCTGTCCAGACAACAGAACCCGCAGACATGGTGCTGTTGAATGGAGCGTTTTACACGGTCGATGAAGGCAAACCGCGGGCTGAGGCCGTCGCAATTGACGATGGCCGGTTCGTCTATGTCGGAGATGTTGAGGGCGCGTCAGCTTATATTGGCGAGGGCACGATCCAGGCTGATCTTGATGGTAAGTTCGTCGTGCCGGGCATGATTGATGGTCACACCCACCCAGCGATCAACGGCCTTTTGTCCTATGATGCGTTCCTGCCGAGTGGTGGTCACGAGGAAACTTTGCAGGCGCTTCGAAAAATTGCCGAAGAGAAGCCCGGCGATGGTTGGCTGAATCTGTGCTGCTATCCGTATCCGGCCTATATTGGTGATGGAAAAACTGGTCCGGACAAAAAGCATCTGGATGAGATTTTTCCAGATCGTCCGGTTTGGATCAGAAGTTCTTCGGCACACGGTTCCTGGCTTAACAGCAAGGCGCTGGAGATGATTGGCGTCACGTCGGAAACACCGGATCCTGCCCCTTACGTCGCCTTCTACCAGCGCGACGAAGACGGGGAACTGACCGGCTGGATCGCAGAAGGTGCCGGATGGCAGCATGCAGCGGCGCAATTCCCAACCAATCCTGAAAAAGTCAAAGCTGCGGTGGATTTCGGACTTCAGAAACTGAAGGAATTTGGCGTTACGACCGTGTATGACGCGGGCAATTTTGGCCATCTCGACGAAGTCTACAGCTATCTTGCCGAACTTGAAGCGGCTGGTGAGCTGGACGTTCGATATGATGGTACAGTCATGGTTTTCGTGCCAGAGGCACGGCATGCAGCCATCGACGAGATGAAGCGACTTCAGACGGCGTATGGCGGAGAACGCCTTCAGTTCCGGACCGTGAAGCTGTTCATGGATGGCGTAACACCAGAGCTCGCAGCCGGTCTCATTGAGCCCTATACCGGGTATCCGGATCGCCCGACCTCAACAAGCCTGAGCGTCGAGGACCTCAGGGACTGGATGCTGGACCTGCACGAGGCAAAGCTGGATCTGCACGTCCATGCCTATGGTGATCTTGCTGTTCGCCGCGTTCTGGATGCGGTCGAGCTTGCCAGGGCAGAAGTGGGCGAAAGCTTCTATCCCCGGGTCACCGTGGCGCATCTTCTTCTCATTGATGAAGCCGACTGGCCACGATTTGCCGAGTTGGGCGTGAATGCCAACTTCACCCCACACTGGCATGGCACACTTGAGGCCGAAATGCCGGATGGCCTGATCGGGCCGGAGCGTGCGGACCACATTCATCCGTCAAATGCGCTGTTGGCCGCCGGTGCAAATGTTACCTTCTCAAGCGACTCCTTTGCGCCGTCCAAATACAATCCGATGATGGGCATTCAGATCGCACACAATCGGCGAGCACTGGAATATCGCCTTCCTGAGGGTACCGGTCCTGATGAGTTCCGGGGGCCGGAATCCGAGAAAATGGACATTCATGACATGATTGTCGGTTACACGAGAAACGGCACCATTCCGTTTCGAACCGAGGAGGATCTTGGCACGATTGCAGTTGGCAAGCTTGCGGATCTGGCAATCCTGAATGCAAGCCCATTTGAGGTAGATCGATTGGCGATCGCCGACATCGTGCCGGACGTTGTGCTCATGGAGGGTGAAGTCATACTGGGGACGCTCAATCCCTGAGTGACCCTTTGCGCGTTCATTCGCGACGCTTAAAATATGAATAAAAATTCGTATTCGTATTGATTGTGCCACGACCGTGTGCAAGCCTCAGACATCCATAGTCAGGAGGGGCGAGCGATATGTCGAACTCAATCAAGATGGCTTTTGCCGCGCTGAGCTGCTTTGCGCTCAGCGCCTGTTTTGGCGGTCCTTTACAGGACCCGACGGCATCTGTGGTAGACGCTGAATCTGCTGATATCATTCTGAAGAATGCGCGTATTTTTACGTCCGGTGCCGAAAAACCCTGGGCTGAAGCTGTGGCGATAAAGGATGGACGCTTCGTCTTTGTCGGAGATGACGACGCGGTTGCAGATTTCACCGGAGAAGAGACTGTCGTCTCTGACCTCGAGGGTCAGTTCGTCATGCCAGGCATGATAGACAGTCATGCCCACCCGGCGATGATGGGGCTTATAAATCTGCATGGTTTCCTCGCCAGGGTCAGCCCAGACGACTTTCCGGCAACGGTAAAGGCTGCGGTTGAAAACATTCCGGGTGAGGGATGGGTGCGGCTGTGTTGCTGGTGGAACGAGAACTACATCGCGGACGGGAAGCCTGGCCCGAACAAGGTGGATCTTGATGTGGCTGTGCCGGATCGCCCGCTCTGGATTATCAGTCGAGGATGGCACAGCACGTGGATGAATTCGCGCGCGCTCGAAATACTGGGCGTGACCAAAGAGACTAAAGATCCGGCTCCGGGCGTCGCCGATTTTGTTCGCGATGAGAATGGCGAGCTGACAGGTTGGGTTAAGGAAGGCGCTGCCTGGCAGTATTCTTCTGACCAGTTTGCGGTCGATCCGGAAAAGCTTGAAGGCCACGTCGATGCCGCGCTGGCCGGGCTGAGTGAAGCTGGTGTCACCACGGTCTTCGATGCAGGCAATATCGACTATGAAGACGAGGTCTACGGCTATATTTCGGAACTCGACGCTGCCGGAGAGCTGCCGGTACGCTATGAAGGCACGTATATGGTTTTCGTGCCTGAACGTCGGTATGACGCGATTGCAGAAATGAAGCGCCTTCAGGAGACCTATGGCGGCGAGCGTCTCAACTTTCGCAAGGTCAAGCTGTTCATGGATGGCATCACCCCGGAACTTTCCAGCGGTATGATTGAGCCGTTTGAGGGATATCCGGACTATGTGCCCGACACATTACTGAGCGTGGCAGAGCTTCGCGACTGGTTGCTGGAACTGCACGATGCGAAATTCGACCTTCACATCCATGCAATTGGAGACCTTTCAGTGCGCCGGGCATTGGATGCCGTTGAGGAGGCGCAGGAGATTGTCGGGCCTGACTTCTATCCGCGGGTGACGCTGGCTCATCTGGAAACCGTTGATGAGGCGGACATGCCGCGGTTCCAGGAGCTTGGTGTGACAGCAACGTTTACCCCGCAATGGCATGGTCGACTGACCCCGGACTTTTCTCATGGGCTTGTCGGGGATGAGCGTGCTGGTCATGAATTCCCTGCCAATGCGATCCTGTCTGAAGGGGGCAATGTGTCGTTTTCCAGCGATGATTTTGGGCTGGATGCGCTGTCACCATTTCTCGGCATTCAGATCGGCCATAATCGTCGCGATCCGGAAGAATGGCTGGAAGGGATCGACGTTGCGCCCGATGCGTTTCGTCCGCCCGAATCCGAGAAAATCGCGCTGGAAGACATGCTTAAGGGATACACGATACGCGGTGCGTACAGCCTGCGTATGGGGGATGAATTGGGCTCAATTGAGGTGGGGAAAATTGCAGACCTTCTGGTGCTGAGTGATGACCCCTTCAAGGTAGATCGCCGGACCATCCACAAAATCGAGCCTTCTGTCATCATGATGGAAGGTGAGGTAACGCGTGGAACCCTCTGACGAAATCTGCCCCGTTAGCGTGGCTGTCTCCAGCCATCGCCACGCTAGGCTGTCAGTCTGATTGTTTTCGGACGGCCGCTTCGTTTTCGGCGACTGACATAGGCGGTACCCTTCAGGCGGAGGTCTATCTGTGAGCTTCTTCCATCGCTTCTTTAGACACCCATTCGGTTGGGCCGGTCTGGGTCCAGGTATCATCCTCGCTCCACCGATAAGGTGTCCGCTTCCAGCTGCCATCTTCGTCAGCTTCCCACCACCAGTTTTCGGCAACGGGATTGCCGACCCAGATGTAGAGAACAAGCACGGGTTCCGGGCCTGTCCGGAGCGAATGGACCCGATTGACCGGCGTAATCGAATAATCAGACGGGCTGACACGAAAGGGTTCTCCATCCACGCCATGCTGAATGGTCAGCTCCCCTGACAGATTGAAATATATCTCAAGAGAATCATGGGTGTGGGGCAGATAGTCAGCGTCCGGTCCGAAAATGGCCAGACCGAGCGCGACGGACCGGTCACCGGTTTCAGAAATCCAGTGCGCAAACTCTGATTCAATCACGCTTTCGGTAAGCGCAGGATCAATCTCGTCATTCACAAAAACCGGCCAGAGCGGCGCATTTGGTGCTACCAGCCGCATGAGATCATGCAGTCGGGATTTTCCTGGCATATTGTCCAGCGCCCTGGCAAGCCAGGCAGATGCTTTCTCGGGTATTGGGTGAGGGCTCTCTGTAGGTGCGGCCGTTACGCAGGCAGCTCCTTCAATGAACGGCAGAAGGTCGGGGTCTGTTTTGGCACGTTGCCAGAGTTCATCGATGAACGCTTCAATCAGATGCGAACATTCTTTCGTCAGGTTATCAGTCATATTGAGTTCTCAGCTTTAACTGCCGCTTGAGAGGGGCTGCCTCACGGTCCCCAGCCGGACACCACTTTAATCTCTGTGAAATCCTCGAGGCCCCACACGCCGCCTTCCCGGCCATTGCCGGATGCTTTCATCCCGCCAAAAGGACTTGCCGGGCCGAAGCCGGATGTATTTGTCTTCACCATTCCGGACCGCAGCTGGGCCGCAACCCTTTTGATCCGGTCCTGATCCTGCGAACTCACATAGTTTTTGAGCCCGTAAGGCGTGTCATTCGCGATCTCAATGGCCTCGTCTTCGGTTTTGAATGGAATGATCGACAGGACCGGTCCGAAGATCTCCTCTCGCGCAACCGTCATCTGATTGTTCACATCGGCAAACACGGTTGGGCGAACAAAGAAACCTTTTGTAATACCTTCGGGCTTACCCAATCCACCCGCTACAAGACGGGCGCCTTCGTCTATGCCCGTCTGTATCAGGCCCTGAATTTTCTCATACTGATCATGGCTTACGACCGGGCCGATATGATCTCCATGCTCCAGCGCGACGCCGACCCTTGTCTGTTCTGCAACGGTTTTTGCGATCTGCACCGCCTGCTCATAGATATCTTCCTGAACAAGCATTCGTGTCGGTGCGTCGCAGGATTGCCCGGTGTTTTCAAAACAATCTTCCACGCCCGCTTCGACTGCGCCTTCGGCGGCATCCGAAAAGATGATGTTGGCACCTTTACCGCCTAATTCGAGGTGCACACGCTTGAGTGTATCCGCAGCATTTCGTGAAATCAGCTTGCCTGCTCGCGTTGACCCGGTGAAGGAAATCATCGCGATGTCTTCATGCTGAGAGAGGTAAGTGCCTACGCCCTCACCATCTCCGTTTACCAGGTTGAATACGCCGGGCGGTATGCCGGCATCGTCGATGATTTCTGCAAACACGAGAGATGAAAGCGGGGCAATCTCTGAGGGCTTGAGGACCATTGTGCACCCCGCCAGCAAGGCCGGAATGACCTTCAGTGTGACCTGGTTCATCGGCCAGTTCCATGGCGTAATCAGACCACAAACGCCAATCGGTGAGTAGAATAGCCGGGTATTGGGCGCCTGCTGGCTCAGCGGGCGGTCAAATTCGAATGTCTTCGCGACAGACAGGAAGTCTTCAATGTGTGACAAGCCTGCGCCGGCCTGATCCTCCAGCGCCATATCCAGCGGTGCGCCCATTTCGAGGCTGATCGCCTGAGCGAGATCATCCAGTCGCGACTTGTAAACAGTTAGAACCCGTTCTACGGCGGCGATCCTTTCCCTGGGCGGCGTGGAGGCCCATTCGGGAAATGCGCGCTTGGCGCTCGCAATCGCGGCATCCGTATCTGCCTTGTCGCCCAGAGAAATCACTGCGCAGATTTCTTCCGTCGACGGATTGATGACTTCCAGATCGTTGGGCAATCGGGGGGCCGTCCAGCGACCGTCTATATAAAACTGACGTTTGATGAGCATCGATGCGTATCCGGTTGCAAGGGCATTTGGGCAGTAAAATATGAACAATAAATCACATTATGTGGGCGTGCAAGGCTTGAGGGCGCGCTTTAAAAGTGATTTATTATTCATAATATTGTGCCGGCATAGAATGTCGGTTTTAGGCAGGTCATTCTTTTTGCTTACGGCAAGGGTGCTTGCTGTCCCTGACGGTGAAAGAGGAATGAAAATGGCAGCTCGGACGCTCAGCCAGAGGCGGGAAATGACCCTTGGTGCGGGTGCGGAGCTTTTTTATGATGAACCGCTGGAGATCGTTCGTGGTGAAGGTGTCTACCTGTTTGAAAAGGCGGGCCGTAGATACACCGATCTATACAATAACGTGCCATGTGTGGGGCATGGGAACGCTGCAGTCGTTCGCGCCATGTCGGAACAACAGGCCATTCTGAACATTCATAGCCGATATCTGCATGAAGGCATTGTGTCGTTCGGTGAACGCCTGGTTGGCCTTCATCACGATGGCATCGAAAGTGTTGTCTTCAGTTGCAGCGGGACCGAAGCGGTCGAGGTGGCTATTCAGATGGCGCGGCTCAAGACGGGCAATCGCGGCATCATCTGCTCAAACGCCGCTTATCACGGCAATAGTGAACTGGTCGATTCGCTGAGTTATCTCTGGGAGGCACCATCAGCCTCGCCTGAAGTTCGCGCATTTGAGTATCCCGATCTTTACCGCCCCATCCGGACCGATTGCGACGAAGATGCGTTGTGTGACGCTTACCTCGACGAGGTTGCCCGGGCAATTAACAGTCTCAAATCGAATGGAGTAGGGTTGGCGGCGCTGGTCTTGTGTCCTGTCTTCGCAAATGAAGGCACGCCGGATATGCCCGACACGTATATGTCCAGATTGACCGATCTGGTCCATGCAGAGGGGGGGCTTGTGATCGCTGACGAAGTTCAGTCGGGTTATGGCCGAACCGGAGTCTGGTGGGGATATGAGAAGACAGGCTTTCTTCCGGATATCGTCGCCTTGGGAAAACCCATGGGAAACGGCCTTCCTCTTGCTGCAACACTTGCGTCCCGGCGGCTGGTCAATGCGTTCCGAACTGAAAGAGACTATTTCAACACCTGTGCCGCAAGCCCGTTACAGGCCGCTGTCGGTATGGCTGTGCTTGATGAAATCGAACGGCAGGATCTGGTCAACCGTGCAGCGGACGTCGGCGATTATCTGAAAAGACAGCTCGAAGCTCGCCTCGGGACAGCAGAAAAGATCGGCGATGTACGGGGATACGGTTTGTTCATCAACGTCGAGATGGTGACGGATAAGCGATCCAGATCACCTGATCCTGCCTATGCGCACAGGCTTTGCGAGTGCTTGAAGGCGCATGGATTTCTGACGGGGCTGAATGGGAAATATGGCAATGCTCTGAAAATCCGCCCGCCCCTGGTTTTTACGCGCGCACATGCAGACGAATTTCTCAAGGCCTTTGATCTCTGTCTGGAGGTCTGTGATGACACGTGACGAGGTTGCGCCCGAGTACATGGCTGCTGGGGTAGAGGCGTTGAAATCCTTTCCGCTCGACGTGACAGAGATAAAGTTTGTCGGGGAATCTGAAAACATAACATTCCGTGTTTCGGTGAATGGCGATGCCTCGGACTATGCCCTGAGGCTGCACCGACCGGGGTATAATTCGATTGAGGAACTGAAGTCTGAACGCCTCTGGATACGGGAGCTTCAATTACAGGGCATCAACGTACCGGACCCGGTAGAAACGTCGACCGGTGAGGGGAATTTCTACAGTCTTGTCGAAATTCCTTCATTGCAGGAATGCCGGTATGCCGGTGTCACCAAATGGCTGAAAGGTTCGACCCTCTGTGATCATCTGGAACAGTCGGCTGATCCCGATATCCGCGCAGAAGCTTTTGAGGCCATTGGCGTGTTGGCTGCCCGCATGCATGACCAGTCACAGGCATGGACGCCACCACCAGATTTCGAACGCCGCCGCCTCGATGGGGATGCCTTGCTAGGCGATACGCCACATTGGGGGCGGTTCTGGCAACATCCCGGTCTGAGTGATGATGAGCGGACGCTATTGCGGCGTAGCCGGGATTTTGCCAGGCAGGCACTCGAGTCCTATGGACAGCACGCCGACCGCTTCGGCCTTATTCATTCCGATATGAACACGGACAACATCATCTATCATGACGGGGAGTTGTCATTGATCGATTTCGATGATGCTGCTTTTGGATGGTACATGTATGATCTGGCTTCGGCGCTGATCGAATATATTCCCGCTGCTGACTTTGCAAAATTGAAAGCCGCTCTGTTGAAAGGGTATCAAAGCCAAAGGGCGCTGACTGGCGACGATTTCGGGCTTCTTGAACTTCTTTTATTCGTACGCGGCATGGTGACCATTGGCTGGTTCCAGCGGCATCCCGAAGAAACGGCGTCTGAAGAATTTCAATCTCTCAGAGACTGGGTCATTTCTGAAGCACAAGACAGAATGCGACTTACGCAGGCAGACTGAGCTCCGCGCGAAGCGTGGTTCTCGTCTGGCAGCAGGGCCTTCGCTTGCTGTCCCTTCATGCATTTTTCGTTCGTGCGGGCAGGTTCTCTTTTCCTGCGCCAGTTTCCTGGCCCATGCCTCACCCGAACGGGGGATTGTAAGCCTCTTTGATCGGCGTATCCTCTGGATTGCTTGACGATTTCGGCCTCCAAATGAATATAAAGATGATGCAGGTCGGGGGATTACATGATTGATGACGAGCGCCGCGAAGAGCGTCGTAGACGGGACCGCATCGTGTCCCGGCACAGCCCGCGGCTGGATGAGTACGAACCGATCCATCACCGATGGGATCATGCGGTGGAATTCTGGGATGTCATTCGTCCTGCCTGGTGGCCGATTCTCGTCTCGGCTATTCTTTGTTTTCTTGTTCTGGGTGTCGGTCAGATACGTGACCTTCTGGCGGCTATGCCGATCAGTCAGGGCGGATTGGAAGGCGATGAAGCGGCCGGTGTTTCCGGACGTTTCTGGACAACCTTTGCCGCCTGCGCGATTTACGCCTTCATGGCCTGGGCATTCGGGCGTGGCCTGTTGTCGATCCGCTACCCCTACACGCCGTGCCCGTTTGATCCGCCCGCCTGGCATGTGATTGTTCGCATGGTGGTGGCGCGCGGGCTTGGCCTGGCCCTGCCTGTCAGCTGCGCGGTGTCTTATTACTCGCTGGATATGGCTCAGGAGGCATTCGCCTATGCGATGCTGGCGCTGGTGTTGTTCCTGATCTATCTGATCGGGCGGCGTTATATGCATGACTGGATCGATATCCGTCAGGATCTGGAAGCCACATTCTCACCGGAGGCGGCTGCCGCGTCTGAGACGGGCGATGGCAGTACGCCCTCAAGGCACCGCTCTACACAGCTTGGCGATATTGATGAGGCGCTGGAAGAAGCGGAAGAAACACTCGAGGAAGCTGCGCGCGCGAAAGATGTTGAGACCCGCCAGACGCTGCTTCGGCAGGTCAGTGCTCTGGCGGATGCCGCAGGCAGTGCGGCCGGTAATGCCGTTCGTGTGGCGGGCGAGGAGTTTGGTGAGGCGGATCTCTTTGATCGTATCATGCCGGACCGTTTCACGCCGCAAATCCGTTTTCTGCTTTACGGCATTCTGGTTTTTCATGCTGTCGCCGCGGTGTTGTTCTTCCTGTTTCCCGTGACGCTGCCTCAGTCGGTCGGTGCTGTGGCCATTCTGTTCCTTGCCATTGCGGGCTGGATGTCGTTCGGCGTTTTTGCATTCTGCTATTTCACCCGGTATTCCCGTCTGCCGCCTGCAATTTTGCTGTTTGCTGTCTGGCTGGCCTTCGCGTCTCTTTTCAACGACAATCATGAGCTGGCGAGATTGCCGGAATCCCAATCGGCCAAAATTGATGCGCCTTATGTTGATGACTTCCTCGATGACTGGCTGGCGGCACGCCAGGGCGCACTTCCGCAGACAGAGGACGATGCAGCCTTTCCGATTTTCCTGATCGCGGCTGAAGGTGGCGGCGCACGGGCGGCCTACTGGACAGGGGCAGTTCTCTCTGAACTCAATGCCGCTCAGCCTGCCTCGGGGCTGGCACCGCAGGATCACATTCTTATGATTTCAGGTGTTTCAGGCGGTGCGCTGGGCGCTGCCAGCTATGGCGCAGGCCTCGCTGAAGCAAATGGCGACCCTGAAATGTTGTCGCGGAATGTGAAAGCGTTCCTCAGCTATGATTTTCTCTCACCTGTTATGGCCGGCGGGCTCTATCATGACTTCTTTACCGATTTTGTGCCCCTGCCGCTCTATCGGCTCGATCGGGCAAAATGGCTCGAACAGGCCTGGATAGATGGCTGGGAGAAAGTGTCGGAGCAGAACACGTTCGGCGAGGACTACCGCGCACTCTGGGACCCGGCGAAGGGGCGGAAGCCGCTCGGAGACATCGGTGCGGTGCCTTTGCTGGTCTATAACACAACGTCGGTTCGCACGGGCGGAACCTGGACAGTGTCTCCGGTACGCTTTTCCGACGAGCGAGGTTGTGACAGCCGGGATTTTCAGGACCTTCTGGACGCCAGTGGCAAGGGGATGTCTCTGGCAACGGCGGCGCATTTGTCGGCCCGGTTTACGGGCATCAGCCCGGCAGGCCGGATCGATCTGAAAGGGTATGACAATTGTGCGCCTGGCAGTTTCGATCGGTTTGTGGACGGTGCCTACTATGAAAATTCCGGCGCAGACATCTCAGCAAACGTCGTGCGGCGACTTAAAGACCGGGTGGAACGCTTCTGTTTTCAGACAGCCGGTGAAGCCCCTCTGTGTAACCCCGATCTCATGCCCATTGTGCCGGTTGCCATCGTGGCGGAAATTGCGCCGCCTTCCAATCCACCAACGATTTCACACGAAACAACCTCTGTTCTGATGACGGTCAGCAATACGCGCGGGGCGCGCGGTACAGATTCGATCAATCAGTTTGAGGCGGCCTCCGGCGCACCGATTCAGAAGGTGGAACTGGCGCTTAGCTGGTTTCGCGATGAAGAGGAATCGGGTTGCCAGGTCAGCGCGCGAGCCGAGCCAGATTCTGATAACCAGGCGGAGATCGATCACGGGGCCAAACGGCGCGTACCTCTGGGCTGGGCGCTTTCACAATCCGCCGTGGATCACATGTGCCGTGAGCGTATTTCAGACCCGGTCCTGGAAAGACTGGTCGGCATGCTCGAACAAGGCTGACAATAAAACGCCCGCAGCCATGGCCTGCGGGCGATTGTTGGATGATACGGAAAATCCCGCCGATTAGTCGCCGATTGCGAGGATTACGGCTGACGCGGCACCGGTCAAAGCTGCGGCATTGCCCGGCAGAGGCTCTGGACGTTCCGCTGTTGGATACGCATTGCCAAGCGCCTTGAATGCCTGACGAATTGCCTTGGCGGCTTCTGGATACTCTTCTTCAATGGCAGCTTTTTCCATCCGGAACGCATTCTGGGCTGCGAGGTAAAAGCCATAACCATCAAGATACGGCTCGTAGGCGTCACTGTCGCCGGCAATGCCATACATCGTGGCGGCCCGGTCGATCTGATCAGCTGCGACGCTGACCTGGATGTGAGCTTCGCTGGAGCCGTCATCGGGGGCTTTTTCCGCGGCAGCGCGCAGCGTGGCGATGATTTCCTTTGTCCGTTCGGCAATGTCTTCTGCCGTGGTGTCGTCTTCAAAGCACGCAGCAGACGCATCAAGCAGAAGCTGGTCGAAATTCTCGACACCATGCATGTCGAGATATGGGCCGACGTCGAGAAGGACCTCTGAAACCGGGTGCGCAAACATTTCGCCTGCCGCGCTGATTTCGCCTGCCGCGAAGGCGTCACGAGCCGCCAGAATATGCGCTTCCGTGATGGCGAGCGCGGAGCGGAATACGACCGGGTCAGTTGCAGCTTGTTCTACGGCAACACCGCCTTCGCCTTCACCGCCTTCCGCGGTCACTGTCGGTGCGGAGATGTCGGCATCGGTCGTGTCGTCGGGTGCGTCAGTCATAGCAGACTCAGAGCTGGCCGGAGCGTCGCTGCTGACAGCTTGATCAGGTTCACTTCCGCCGCAGCTGGCCAGCGCGACAGATCCTGCGAGGGCGACACCAAGACCCAGTTGAGTCCAGCGTTTCATTTCTGTTTTCACAACGCGATTCCTTCGATTCAGAACAGACCGGTCAATGACAACCGGCTTGAGGTAAGGCTATTCTGTCGCTAACAAACATAGCTGAGAATTACTTGCAAGAGCAATAAGATGATCCTGACCGTTGGCGGCCTACTCTCTGAAGATGAGCTGAAAAAGATACACGAAGACCTCAAGACGCTGAGCTGGCGGGATGGCGCTGAAACGGCCGGTGGGGTTGCGCGTACCGTTAAAAAGAATGAGCAGGCTGATCTGACGAGCCGGAATGGCGTTAAGCTCCGGGAACGGCTGGAAGCAAAGCTGCAGGCCCATCCTGTCCTGCTGGCCTATGCGCGCCCGGCGCGTTGGACGCGGCCCCTGATCAGCCGATCGCGCGATTCCGGCGGGTACGGCCTGCATATCGACAATTCCTTCATGCAGTCAGGCAGACAGCGCGTGCGCACGGATCTTTCCTTCACGCTCTTTCTGTCAGACCCCCAATCCTATGAAGGCGGACAGCTGGCGATTGAAGTTGCAGGGATGACCCATCGCGTGAAAGGTGAGGCGGGCGATGTGGTGATCTATCCGTCGACAACGTTGCACCAGGTGACGCCCGTAACCTCCGGTGAACGGATTGTTTGTGTTGGATGGATGCAAAGCCGGGTCCGTTCCGCCGAGCAACGCGAAATGCTGTTCGATCTGGAAGTGCTCAAGGCCGAGCTCGGAAAAAAACTCGATCCGAATTGCGGAGAAATGCTCACCCTTTCCAAAACCATGGCCAATCTGAAGCGGATGTGGCTGGAATAGGTGGCCTAAATAAAAAACCCCGGCAGGTCTGCCGGGGCTTTTCTGATTCAATTTTTGAAGGGCCTAGACGCCGAGAAGCATACGCTCCGGATTTTCGAGCGCTTCCTTCACACGAACAAGGAACGTCACGGCTTCCTTACCGTCAACAATCCGGTGGTCATAGGAGAGTGCCAGATACATCATCGGGCGGATCACGACTTCGCCATTGATGGCAATCGGGCGCTGTTCGATACGGTGCATGCCCAGAACGCCGGACTGAGGTGGATTCAGGATTGGCGTCGACATCATGGAGCCATAGACACCACCATTAGAGATGGTGAAGGTGCCGCCCTGAAGGTCTGACATCTGCAATTCGCCATCACGCGCTTTCTTGCCCATCTCGCCGATGGCACCTTCGATGCCAGCCAGAGACAGTGCATCACAATCGCGGATCACCGGAACAACCAGGCCTTTCTCCGTACCGACGGCTACGCCGATATCGTAGAAATTCTTGTAAATGATGTCTGTGCCATCAATCTCGGCGTTTACAGCCGGAATTTCCTGAAGGGCGTTGACGACAGCTTTCACAAAGAACGACATGAAGCCGAGTTTCACGCCGTGGCGTTTCTCGAAATTGTCTTTGTACTGCTTACGCATCTCCATGATGTTCGTCATATCGACATCATTGAAAGTGGTCAGCATGGCTGCCGTGTCTTGCGCTTCCTTCAGACGCTTGGCGATTGTCTGACGCAGACGGGTCATTTTCACACGCTCTTCGCGTGGGCCAGTTGCACGTGGAATACCTGAAGTGGATGAGTCAGCCACAGTCTTCGCCTTCTGAGAACCGCCTTTTTCCAGATAGGAGAGCGCGTCGCCTTTCGTGGCACGTCCGTCCTTGCCGCTGCCTGGAATGTCAGCCGGATTGATGTTGTTTTCTTCTGAGATACGCCGAACAGATGGAGCAACCGGTGCGTCGCCGGATGGCGAAGCGGTGCTGGACGATGAAGACCCGGTCGATTCTGCTTTTGCCGGCGCTGCTTCAGCGGGCGCTGCTTTCGCGCCTTCACCGCCGGAAATGCGGGCAATCACTTTGCCGATTTCAACGGTCTCGCCTTCGCCGACGAGAATCTCGGAAAGCACGCCATTGACCGGTGATGGCACTTCGACAGCCACCTTGTCGGTTTCGATTTCAACCAGCGTTTCGTCCTGAGAGACGGTATCGCCAGGCGCTTTCAGCCAGGTCGACAATGTGCCTTCCGTGACGCTTTCGCCCATCGCCGGAACGGCGACATCGACGGTGTCTCCGGAGGTTTCGCCCTTTGGCGGTTCACTTTCCTCAGCAGGCGCTGTTTTTGTGTCCTCGGAGGCGGGCGGTGCCTCAGCGCCGTCGCCGGCCCCCAGTTTCGCCAGAAGTGCGCCAATCTCGACCGTGTCGCCTTCCTGAGAAACGATCTCGGAGAGAACGCCATCTTCGGGAGCTGGGACCTCGACCGAAACCTTGTCGGTTTCCAGTTCGACGATCACTTCATCCTTGGCGACAGCTTCGCCCTGTTTTTTCAACCATTGTCCAACTGTTGCCTCGGTGACGGATTCGCCGAGCGTTGGAACTTTAATGTCGGTCATGCTTCCTTGCCTTCTTTGCGTATGCGGTGGCGCTTAGGCCGTCTCAAATGTTGAACAATTACCGCTGTCGCCAAGGGCAGCGTCGATCAGGGAGTCTCGTTCGGCGATGTGTTTCGACATCAGGCCGGTAGCGGTGGATGCCGCAGCAGGGCGACCCGCGTACAATGGCCGCGTATGCTTGGCACCGACCTGTTCCAGACACCATTCGATTTCGTCCCGAATGAATGTCCAGCCGCCCATATTCCGCGGTTCTTCCTGACACCAGATCATTTCGGCCTGGGTGAAGCGCTTCAGCTCCTGCATCATGGATTTGCGCGGCACCGGGTAGAATTGCTCGATACGCAGCAGGTAAATGTCGTTGATGCCGCGCTTCTCACGCTCTTCGAAGAGATCGTAATAGACCTTGCCGGAACACATGACGACGCGCTTGATCTTGTCGTCACCGACGAGTTTGACCTCGCCGCCACGGCCCGGTGTCTCCGCATCATCCCACAGCACGCGGTGGAATGAGGTTTCCGGCCCAAAGTCATCCAGGCTGGACACGGCCAGCTTGTGACGCAGAAGAGATTTCGGCGTCATGATGATCAAAGGCTTGCGGAAATCGCGGTGGATCTGACGGCGCAGCGCGTGGAAATAGTTCGATGGGGTCGTCAGGTTCACAACCTGCATATTGTCTTCGGCAGACATTTGCAGGAAGCGCTCAAGACGGGCGGATGAGTGTTCCGGGCCCTGACCTTCATAGCCATGTGGCAACAGGCAGACGAGGCCGGACATGCGAAGCCATTTGCGCTCCCCTGAGGAAATGAACTGGTCGAAGAGAACCTGTGCACCGTTTGCGAAGTCGCCGAACTGCGCTTCCCAGAGTGTCAGCGTGTTCGGATCGGCCAGTGAGTAGCCATACTCATAGCCCAGAACGGCTTCTTCTGAGAGAAGGGAGTCAATGACTTCATACTTGGCCTGACCCTCGTGGATATTGTTCAGCGGGGTGTAACGCTCTTCGGTTTCCTGATCCACAATGTGGGAGTGACGCTGAGAGAACGTACCGCGCCCGCTGTCCTGACCGGACAGACGCACCGGGAAGCCTTCATTCAGCAGAGAGCCAAACGCCAGATGTTCGGCCAGAGCCCAGTCAATGCCTTCACCGGTTTCAATCGCTTTCGCGCGTGCCTTGATAACGCGCTCCAGTGTCCGGTGCGGATTGGTTTTCTCCGGAATGGTTGTGATGCTTTTGCCGACTTTCTTCAGAACGTCGAACTGAACCCCGGTATTGCCGCGGCGTTCATCCCCTTCCGGCAGGCCGAGACCAGACCATTTGCCATCGAGCCAGTCGGCGCGATCAGCTGTGTAGGATTTACCTGCTTCGAATTCAGAATCGAGGAACTGGTCAAATTCATTCAGCCAGGCATCAACTTCCTCGCGGGAAACCGTGCCATCCGCAATCAGACGGTCAGCATAGAGCTTCTGAACGCTCGGATGGCCCTTGATCTTCTTGTACATGAGCGGCTGGGTGAACATCGGTTCGTCGCCCTCATTGTGGCCGTACCGACGATAGCAGAACATGTCGATCACGACGTCCTTGCCGAACAATTGACGATACTCGGTTGCCACTTTGGCCGCATACACCACTGCTTCCGGATCGTCGCCATTGACGTGGAAAATCGGAGCCTGAACCATCAGCGCAACGTCGGATGGATATGGTGAAGACCGGGAAAATTTCGGGCTGGTCGTGAAGCCGATCTGGTTGTTCACGATAAAGTGGATCGTGCCGCCCGTGCGGTATCCGGCGAGGCCAGACAGGGCAAAGCACTCAGAGACGACGCCCTGACCAGCAAATGCCGCGTCACCATGCAACAGAAGCGGCATGACTTCCGCGCGTCGGCCCTTGGCCGATTCTCGTTTGATATAAGCTTGTTTGGCGCGTGCCTTGCCGAGAACAACCGGGTCAACCGCTTCGAGGTGCGAAGGGTTGGCGGTTAGCGACAGGTGGACATTGTTATCGTCGAATGAGCGGTCAGAAGACGCACCGAGGTGATATTTCACGTCGCCGGAGCCAAAATCGTCCGCGCCCTGAGACGAACCGCCCTGGAACTCGTGGAAAATGACTTCGTATGGCTTGCCCATAACGGCGGCCAGAACGTTGAGGCGGCCACGGTGGGGCATACCCAGAACGATCTCCTTCACACCCAGCGCACCACCACGCTTGATGATCTGCTCAAGCGCCGGAACGGCAGCCTCGCCGCCATCCAGACCGAAACGTTTTGTGCCCGGATAGCGTTTGTGCAGGAATTGTTCGAAAGCTTCGCCCTCGATCAGCTTTTTCAGAATGGCTTTCTTGCCTTCATCAGTGAAGGCAACGCCCTTGTCCGGGCCCTCAATGCGCTCCTGAAGCCATGACTTCTCCTCAGGATTGGAGATGTGCATGAACTCAATGCCGACCGTCGAGCAATATGTCCGCTTCAGAACATCCAGCATTTGCCGGACGGAGGCGTATTCCATGCCTAGATAATAGTCGATGAAGATCGGACGATCCCAGCTTTCCGGCTCAAAGCCATAGGACACCGGATCCAGCTCGGGCTGGCCGTCGGCATTGTTCAGACGCAACGGGTCGAGATCAGCTGCAAGATGACCGCGCATGCGATAGGCGCGGATCATCATGATGGCCTTGATGGATTCCTGCACCGCGCGTGAAATATCGGCCTGAGAGGCACCAGGGTCAGATCGTTCTGCGATTTTGGCCGTCAGTTCAGGCTCGTTCGGCGTCCATTGATAGTCGATCGCAGACGTATTCTCGTCGCGCTCAGTCAGCGGCCAGCCTGCCGGGGTCCAGCTTGGACCATCAGCCTGAATCTCTACGGCGCGGCCCTCATCGCCGACGCTTTCAAAGAAACTCCGCCATGCGGACGACACCGAATTCGGGTCCCGGTCATAAGCGGCCTGTAATTGTTCGATATATTCGGCGTTTCCACCATAAAGAAACAGCGTATCCAGCATTGCGGCGTTTGCATTTGAGCGATCGCCGTTGGAGCCATTTGGAGGTGTGCCGTCGTCTGCCATGTGTCTACATCCTGAAAATTTTTCTGCTCACACAGAATACAGGTTTCGCATGACTCCTGTTTAGGGAAAAATGTTCCAATGCGAAACCCAACCTTTGTCCAAGGTGTAGGTTTATTTCGCGTGAACAAGCCCGTCCGTCAGGGTCCTGCATAAAATTCGCTCGTCGCTAAAGGATTTCTGTCGCAATCGCAATCCGGCAATAGCGATATTAAGACGAAAATCTGCATTTCGCAGTTGAGCTGTTCCGAGGCCGACAGATTAACACAAAAAAGGCCCGCCGAAGCGAGCCTTTTCCGATTTTTGATCGCGCTGCGGCTTAACCCTTCAGAACTTCCTGAAGCGTAACGCCGAGACGTGCCGGTGAAGGAGACACCGTGATGCCGGCTTCTTCCATGGCTGCAATCTTGTCTTCTGCGCCGCCCTTGCCGCCGGAAACGATCGCGCCAGCATGGCCCATTGTGCGGCCTGGAGGTGCTGTACGACCTGCAATAAAGCCAACCATTGGCTTCTTGCGGCCCTTCTTGGCTTCCTGGATCAGGAACTCAGCGGCGTCTTCTTCCGCAGAGCCGCCGATTTCGCCAATCATGATGATGGACTGGGTCTCATCGTCAGAGAGGAACATGTCCAGCACGTCGATGAAGTTGGTGCCGTTGACCGGGTCACCGCCGATACCGACA
>CAYFGB010000015.1:0-71244 GCA_964342455.1 uncultured Hyphomonadaceae bacterium | reverse complement strand
CCTTTGGTGAGGTGATCGACTTCCAGAACCACGCCGCCAAGACGCGGACCAGGCGGAATGCGTATCTGAGCGGTAGAGACCTTTTCGGCCTCCGCCTTGGACGCCATTTCCTCATAGCGCTGGATACGGGCTTTGGATTTGGCCTGACGGGCTTTCGCGCCAGCACGGACCCATTCAAGTTCTTTAGAAAGCGTACGCTTCTTGGATGCTTCTTCGCGCGCTTCCTGCTCCATACGCTTGGCCTTCTTCTCAACCCAGGCTGAGTAGTTGCCTTCGTATGGAATGCCGCGACCACGGTCGAGCTCGAGGATCCAGCCGGTGACCTGATCGAGGAAGTAACGGTCGTGGGTGACGAGGATCACACAGCCGGTGAAGTTGACGAGATAGTTCTGCAGCCAGGCGACCGTTTCCGCATCAAGGTGGTTGGTCGGTTCGTCCATGATGATCATGTCAGGCTTGGAGAGCAACAGGCGCACAATGGCGATGCGTCGAACCTCACCACCTGAGAGCTTGGTGACATCGGCGTCTTCATCGGGGCAGCGCAGCGCATCCATGGACATGCGGATTTTGGAATCGATATCCCAGGCATCGGCCGCGTCGATCTGTTCCTGCAGCGTTGTCATCTCTTCCATGAGCTCGTCGGAATAGTCTTCCGCCATTTTCATGGAGATTTCATTGTATTTGTCGAAGAGGATTTTTTCCGGGCATTCGGAAATCACATTCTCCCAGACCGACTTTTCAGGGTCGAGATGCGGCTCCTGCGGCAGATAGCCGATCTTGATGCCGTCAGCGGCCCGCGCCTCGCCGTTAAATTCCGTATCCTGCTGGGCCATGATGCGCAGCAGGGTGGATTTACCTGAACCGTTGACGCCCACGACACCGATCTTCGCATCCGGCAGGAAGGAAAGATGGATGTTTTCGAACACCTTTTTTCCACCCGGATAGGTCTTGGTGAGGCCCTGAAGCTGGTAGATGTACTGATAGGATGCCATGGACGGGGCTGCTTTCTGGTTATACTGGGGAATTAAGGGCTCGTGTGTGCCGCATTTAGCGGCGAAGTTCAATACGGGGGGATGCCTTGAGCGGAGAAGATGTAGCCAGGGTCGCGCCGACGGATACTTCAGCGACGCAAACGAGCCGGAAGCGTCCAGGGCTCGATGCGTTAGCGGAAGACGTTTTCGGGCTGAACATTCGCGGGCTGAAAACCATTTGGCACCTGATCGTCGACCCTAAAAAAGTATTCACTGCGGCACGTGATGCTGACTGGAACCATCAGTATACGCCCAGTATTCGCCTTTACTTCTCCATTCTCGCCGTCATCGCTTTCTTCCAGTTCGTCTGGGCGGGAGAGCACTCCTACACGCGGGAAGCCTTCATCAGTATCTTTGAACAGCTGAGAGAGCAGGAAGTTTTTGGCGCGCTTGACCCAACCGCCGCGGCAAATGAAGCCATTGAGCTTTTCGTATTGATATCCCCGTTCGTTGTTGGCGGGTTTATGCTCATAACGTCGCTGTGCGTGTTTATCTGGGGTAAAGGGACAAATTTAACAACGCGGATCCGGCTGTTCTTTGCCGCGCTGATCCCCTATACCTTTGTCAGCCTTTTTCTTTCCACCGCGACCTCTTATGCAAACACCGATCAGACGGCGTTGGTCGCCATCGCAGCCTTCGGAACTATGGTCATCGTGAACTGGGGAACGATCTATCGCGGATTATCAGGCTTTCAATCCGGGGCGCACCGTTTCTGGAAGGCGACACTGTTCACCTTCACTGTCGTCTTCGCCACTATTGTCTCCGGGACGTTCACTCAAATCGCTGTGGGCATATGGACGGGTGCAATGATCGTCCGGGCTGATCAGGACCAGTCATCAACCGGAGAAGTATTGACCGAGCCGCCGCACGATCCAGACGAAGCCGTGGAGTCAGCCCCCCGGGGTAAGTTGGCCCGTCCCCAGTCAAACGATACGTGAATCATGTCAGACAAGTCACCACCAGAAGCGAAAACCAAAATCGGCCTGGATGAACTGTCCGAGGACATGTTCGGGCTGAGCATACGCGCGTTTCGGACATTGCGGGGCGTCATCATAGCACCGAAACGCGTTTACAAGGCCGCCCGCACGCCGGATTGGCAGGCACACAGCTTTACACCATCCATCCGGCTCAGTTTCTCCCTTCTGGCGGTCATGGTGGCCATCCGGTTTCTCTGGGTCGGACCTGACAGTTTTCTTGCGCAATCCACTTACGACCAGTTGCTGGCCTCCGGCGTTTACGACCAGGCAGACGCCAGACGTGTGGCCGAAGACATTATCGAGACCTTTCTCGTCGTCTTCCCGATCGGCTTTCTTGTGATGCACATGATCATGGCCGCCTGCCTGTTCATCTGGGGCAAGGGCACGGAACTGGCCGTTCGGTTGCGGCTCTACTTTGTCGCCATCCTGCCAAACCTGATGCTGACGCTCGTCACATTACCCCTGATCGGGAGCGCAAATCTGGCCAGTTATGCCAGCGTGACGGCCGGGCTGGTTTTCTGCACCTTCCTTCTGGATTTCATCACAGCATTCCGGGGCGGGGTTGGCGGTGTGTCCCGCCTTGTTCGGGGCGCGAAATCGGCTTTGTTTGGCGGTGTCTCGCTGATTGTGACCATTCTGGCCAATTCCATCAGCTACGCCATTGCGTCCGCTTTCGTCACGGGAACACTCTGACATCTGACCTGTCGTGTGGGTATCGTGTCAGTCGCCTAGCGAAGGGTCACGCAATTGGCACGGAGGCTGTCATAGCGCTCAAAGGCCTGCGCACGTTCTTCATCGCTGATTTCAAATGCCACATCGTCGACATCAAGTGCTGCGAGATCGAGACCGAGGTCGCGCGCCAGCATGAACCAGGCCAGTGCAGATGGTGGGTCAGTTTCACCCTCAACGCCATCGCGGCAGACCATGCCCAGCTTGAAGGCACATTCTGAATCCCCGAAATCGAGTGCAGCATCAGACCAGTAGCGCAAGGCTTCCATCAGGTCGGGAAACACGCCTGATCCCGCCATCAGCATATTTCCATATGCGCTCATGGCCCGGGGATGTCCCAGATCGGCTGACTGTTTCATGAGGCCGGCTGCCGTCTGAAACTCTTCCGGCGTGTCGGCGACGGCTGCAATCCGCGAGGCCGTTTCGAAAAGGGCATATGCATCGCTCATGTTTATGATCATGCCCCTATGACTATGAGAAAAACAACGGTAAAAATGCAGTCATGCACAAACGACTGATTTTGCCCGCTTTCGCACTGTTCTCTGCCTCCCTCTCAGGCATTGCGGCCCACGCCCAAACGGAGAATTCAACCCATATGACCGAATCAGATGTCGCGCCGCGACTTACCATTGAACGGCTGTACGCCTCCCCGTCCCTGAACGGACCGACGGCAAGAGGCGTGAAGTTTTCGCCCGATGGCAGCCGGGTGACATTCCTGAAGGCGCGCGAGGACGACTCCTCACGGTTTGACCTGTGGCAATTCGATGTGGCGACCGGCGAGCAAAGCCTGTTGGTCGACTCGAAAATCCTCGAGCCGGAAGAGGTGGAGCTTTCTGAAGAGGAAAAGGCGCTGCGCGAGCGTAAGCGCATTGCGGGGCAAAAGGGCATAGTCAGCTATGACTGGGGCACGGCTGACACCATCCTCGTGCCAATTGGCGGCGATTTGCACCTGATCACTCTGAGCGAGGATCGCGCGGACGCAAAGCAGCTGACAAAAACCGAGGCGTTCGAATATGACGCCCGCGTCTCGCCTCGGGGCAATTTTGTAAGCTTTGTGCGCGACGGGGCTGTGTTTGCGATCGAACTGGCGACCGGCGAAGAAACCCAGATCACGCCGGACGCGGAGCCTGAAAATGCTATTTCCTATGGCGTGGCGGAGTTCGTCGCGCAGGAAGAGATGAGCCGCTATACCGGTTATTGGTGGTCGCCTGATGAGCGCTATGTCGCATATACGAAAGTGGATGAGAGCACGGTCGATGTGATCGAGCGGTTTGACATTGCCGCCGACAAAACCACCGTCATCGATCAGCGCTATCCGCGCGCAGGACGCCCGAACGCCATCGTCGACCTGTTCGTCCGCGATATGGAAACAGGCGAGGCCGTTGACGTCAGCTGGCGGCGTGACGAATGGGGGCCGGCGACCGATCAGTATCTGACCCGCGTGAACTGGGGCGGCAGCGCGCTTATCGTTCAGGCCGTCAATCGCGAGCAGACCCTGATCAAGGCGTCCCAGCACTGGCCGGAAACCGGCTTTGAAGCTGAACCCTTCTTCACGGAAGATCAGAAGAACTGGGTCAATCTGAATTCAGACTTCGTAACGCTTTCCAGTACGCCCGGCACGGCTGACACGATGGGCGAGCTGACCGCGATGACGACGGTTGAGATACCAGGATACAGAACGCCCGCCATTATCGGGCCGGACGGCATGACGCCCGTTCTGGATGATCATTCCGGCGTCGTGCTCGGTATTGAGGCGTATATCCCGGACCGGAATGAGCTGTTCCTGACGGCGAAATTCGAGACGCCGCTGGAGACCCATCTTTATCGGGTAAACCTGCCACCCTCCGATGAGGCGCTGGAAAGTCTGGGATACAGGCGGATGGGAGATGGTTCCTGTTATGACACCACCCCGGACGCCGCGCAGACCACGAAAGTGTGTCCTGAACCCGTTCGTCTGACAGAGGCCGGAAAATCATGGTCTGTACAGATGAGCCCGGACGGAAAGAGTTTCGTCGGCACGTCATCCTCGCCAACACAGCCGCCACAGACCGGGCTTTATCGTGTCCCTTATTTCCACACCGATGAAGAGCTGGAAGAGAAAGGCTGGGAACGCCTGCCAGATACAAACTGTATCGACACAACGCCCATGGCGGCACGTATCGTCAGAAAGATCTGCCCGGAAACCGAGCTGATCGCCTGGATTGAGGAAAACAGGCTCGATGAAAGCCATCCCTATTTTCCATATCTCGAAAACCACACAACACCGGAATATGGCACGCTGACCGCCGAAGACGGCCAGTCGCTTCACTATTCAATTCAGACCCCACCCGATTTCGACCCGAACAAGCAGTATCCGGTGATTATCGAAGTGTATGGCGGGCCACATGTGCAGACAGTGACGCGGAACTGGGAACGCCTCTCGGACGTGTTCTACACCCATCAGGGTTATATCGTGTTCCGGCTGGACAATCGCGGCAGCTATAATCGCGGCAAGAAATTCGAAGATGTGATTTATCGCCAGACCGGCGGGCCAGAAGTGCGCGACCAGCTGCGGGGTGTTGAATGGCTGAAAAGCCAGTCGTTTGTCGATGCAGACCGGATCGCCATTCAAGGCTGGAGCTATGGCGGGTATATGACGCTGATGACGCTGTTGCAGGCAGAGCCGGGCACGTTTGCTGCGGCTGCCTCGGGCGCACCTGTCACCGACTGGTCGCTTTATGACACCTTCTATACCGAGCGATATATGGACACCCCGCAAGACAATGCAGACGGGTATGAGAAGTCATCCGTGTTCTACCATCTGGACAAGTGGGAAGGCGATCTGCCGCCGCTTCTGCTGATGCATGGCATGGCGGATGACAATGTGACCTTCGACAATATGACCCGGCTGATGGCTGAGCTGCAGCAGCGCGGGCTGATGTTTGACGTGATGACCTATCCGGGCCAGCGCCATGGCATTCGCGGTGAAGCGCTGCAAATCCATCTGATGAAGACACGTATGCGGTTCCTGGACCGGCATCTGAAAGATTGACGAGAGGTTTTGTTCGTTATATGTTCCACTCCAGGGAGCAAGCGGAATGAATGTTCAATGGTCGCCGCCTGAGGCACCTCAGAAACTGAAGCTCAGCGTTGATGAGCTTTTCGCCATGCATGAGGCCGGGGTTTTCGATCACCGCCACGGGATAGAATTGCTCGGAGGGGAGCTTTTTGAAATGGCGGCCAAGAACATCAGACATGAAACCGCGCGTCAGAGTGTTCTCAAGGCATTGATCGGGCAGCTCCCCGAACAATTTGCGTTCATGCCCGAATTTGGCTTTCGGCTGTCTGACGCTGACTATGTTGAGCCGGACTTCGTGGTTTATCCGGCAGCCTGCCCGCTGGAGGACCTCTCAGCTTCGACAACCACGCTTGTGCTGGAGATTGCTGTTTCGAGTTTGCACACCGATCTTGGTTTGAAAGCGGCGCTCTATGCCCGACACGGGATAAAGGATTACTGGGTATATGATGTGATGGGCAGGAAGATTGTGCGCCATCAAATGCCAGCTGACGACGCCTACCAGCAGATTGACGAAATCGCTCTGCCTTCTGAGCTGCCATTGTCGCAGGCACCGGGCGTTACGCTGTCATTGTCGTGACGGGCCCTCAATTAGACTGCGAAACGCCTGGCACATTGGATAGCGCGTCATAAGGCCCATTATAGCTTCGCTGCGGCATGACCGTCAGGCTGGCATCGGTTTCAAGGATCACCCATTTGGCATCCGTGATGCTGGTGAGACCAGCTTCGCGGATTGCTGACTTGATCTCTCGTTCGGATATCCGTTCTTTGCAGGCGGCCTGTCTGAGGATTTCGCCTTCACTGACCAGAAGACGCGGTTCTGCCTTGGCCAGATCAGCCACGAAATGGGAATGCACGATCAGTTTGGTGAGGCACCATTGCAGGCCGAGCAGCAAGCCAATGGCAAATAGCGCCTCAACGACAGACACATTGCCGAGGATGATACCAGACCCGACCAGCGAGCCAAGCGCGACGGTCACGACCCAATCAAAATTGTTCATCTGAGACGTCGATCTCTTGCCGCTCATCCGGATGAAGACAACAACGGCCACATACATGATCGGCGCGCTGACGAGAATTTTGACGATATCCATCGGGGCGTCAGGAAAAATAGCGTGCAGCATGGGGTGACAACCAGCAGGTGACCGTTTGGTTCCGATGAAATCCAGCCAGATTTTCTCCTGACGCGTGTTTTCTCGTCAGATTCCACGCTCCTTCACACGTTTATTCCCACGCTCGCGCGGTAGGGACAGGCCAGAACGCGGAACAGTTCGCGTCGCAGCCGGCTGGGATCTCGTTTTGATCTGATGCCGTCATGTCACAACAAAATCAGGAAGAACGCCCCATGCGAAACGCGCTAAACTCTACAACGGCAATGCTTGCGCTTGCTGCCACCTGCCTCGTCTCTGCGCCTGCCCTGGCTCAGGAAACCTGCGTCGTACTGAACCCGGCGGCCCCAAGCACGGCAACAGGCACGAATGCACTGGCCTGCGGGCCAGATGCTGACGCAGAAGGCGACAGCGCCACTGCTTCCGGCCATAACAGCTCTGCGGCGGGCCTCGAAGCAACAGCGAACGGCTTCACAACCGATGCCAGCGGACGCGGCGCAACGGCGCTTGGTGGACGCAGCAACGCCACCAACACCTTTGCCACGGCGGTTGGCTGGGCCAACACAGCCAGCGGCGTGAACAGCTTTGCCGGTGGTAATCGTTCTGCCGCTGCGGGCGACAGCTCCGTCGCGCTTGGCGATGAAGCAACAGCCGAAGGCGTTTCAGCGACGGCGACAGGTCACAACGCGTCGGCGGCGGGCCTCGAAGCAACAGCGAACGGCTTCACAACCGATGCCAGCGGACGCGGCGCAACGGCGCTTGGTGGACGCAGCAACGCCACCAACACCTTTGCCACGGCGGTTGGCTGGGCCAACACAGCCAGCGGCGTGAACAGCTTTGCCGGTGGTAATCGTTCTGCCGCTGCGGGCGACAGCTCCGTCGCGCTTGGCGATGAAGCAACAGCCGAAGGCGTTTCAGCGACGGCGACAGGTCACAACGCGTCGGCGGCGGGCCTCGAAGCAACAGCGAACGGCTTCACAACCGATGCCAGCGGACGCGGCGCAACGGCGCTTGGCGGACGCAGCAACGCCACCAACACCTTCGCAACAGCGGTTGGTTGGGCCAACATGGCCAGCGGCGTCAACAGCTTTGCCGGTGGTAACCGTTCTGTGGCGTCTGGTGACAGCTCTGTCGCGCTCGGCGATGAAGCGACCGCAAGCGGAACATCCAGCGTTGCACTGGGCGCTGGCTCCATCGCAGAAGACGACAACGTCGTGTCTGTCGGATCGGCTGACAATCAGCGCCGCATCACGAATGTTGCAGCAGGTACGTCTTCGACGGACGCGGTCAATCTTGGTCAGCTGAACGCTCAGGCAGACTATTTCCAGATGAGCCTTGATGAACAATTCGCCGCGTTCAACCAGGGGCTCGCTGAAGTTGAGGAAGACTCCAATGGCGGTATCGCAGCGGCGATGGCCATTGCCAGCATTCCACAGGCGACGCAGGCCGGCAAAACATCTCTCGGGGCTGGCATTGCGTCTTGGCGCGGGTCTTCTGCCTTCTCATTTGGCGGATCACGCGCGTTTGATGGTGCTGTCGTGAAATTCGGCGCAACCTTCGACGACAATGGCAATGGCGGCGCCAGCGCTGGTGTTGGTTTCGAATTCTGATCGAACCCTTCGACAGGCACTCTCCGGAAAGGCGGGGCCAATGGCTCCGCCTTTTCTGTGTCTGAGCACGGGGATGGGATTGCCCGCAGGCTGTACACATTAGCGGCGGCGCACTATGCCGGGAGACAACCGAAAGCGAGCCGACCATGAAGCCCTGGAAAATCCTCTCTTCGAAACAGACTTACAAGGATAACTGGCTGTCCGTGCGGACCGATCATGTTCAACTTGAAGATGGCCGGGAAATACCAGGCTATCACGTTCTGGAATATCCTGACTGGGTGTCAGTGATCGGGCTGACCGATGAAGGCAATGTGGTGCTGATCCGTGAATACCGTCATGGCGCGCAGGCCGTAACGATTGGCCTGCCAAGCGGCGCAAGCGAGCCCGGCGAGGACATGGATGAGGTTGCCCGGCGCGAATTCACAGAGGAAACCGGCTATACGGCACGGGACTGGGTGAAGATTGGCGAGGGCTATGCAAACTGGGCGATCAACACCAACAAGGTGCACTATTATATCGCCTTTGACGCACAAAAGACCGGTGAACAGGACCTCGATCCGAATGAAGAGATCGAGCCGTTCGAATGGCCATGGCAGCGCTATTTCGAACAGGACGGTGTGGACCCTCAACACTGTCTGCACACCGCGGCGCTCTATTATGCAGAAAGATTTTTCGCCCGCCATCCTGACAAACGGCCCGGCTAAGCCTATCCCCTACCTCATATGATGAGGGGAGACCGCAATGACCGAGCAGACACCGCTGCGCACATGGTATTTCGTGCGCCATGGCGAAACCTACTGGAACGCCGAAAAGCGTATGCAGGGCCAATGGGAATCCGAGCTGAACGATAATGGCAAGGGCCATGCGGATGCGAATGGTCGCTGGCTGAAGGATCTGGGCATTGAGCACGTCTGGGCCAGTCCGCAAGTGCGCGTGCGCCAGACAGCCGAAATCATTTCAAGGCACATGCCGCTGGCGGCCAATCCGCAGTTTGATGACCGGCTGAAAGAGTGGAGTTCGGGCGACTGGTCGGGCATGTTGTATCATGACATCGCCAAGGAGCGCCCGGATGAATGGGCGAAATGGGAAGCCGACCGGTACCAATACCGACCGCCAAATGGCGAGAATTTCGTGGATCTGGAAGTCCGGTCTGACAGCTTTCTGAATGAGTTTCGTGACCATCCGGCAAAGATCCGCGCCGTGATCGCGCATGGCTTCATCATTCGCGTGATGGTGGGGCGGCTGACCGGACTCTCTGTTGAAGACGTTCTGGCCGTGAAACAGGCCAATGACATCGTCATCCGGGTACGTGAAATGCCGGATGACAAAACCATTGACCATTTCATCGCCGGGGAAGGCCCGGTGGCCGGGCTCCCTCTGGGCGAGCAGGGCGCGGCTTAGGCCGCCAGTTGCTCTCTCAGAGCCTGATCGACCAGTGCTTCGCCTGACGCGATTTCAAACACTTTGCCGTCGGTTTCCGAACGATAGAGTGCATCTTCCAGCACGTGGGCGACATCGGCGCGCGGGATTTTATCCTCGGCATAATTGATCTGACCATCTGTCTTGATCTTGCCGGTGGGGGCGTCGTCGGTCAGCGCAACCGGGCGGACAATAGTGTAGTTCAGACCGGCTGACTTGAGATGCTCATCGGCGTCATGTTTGGCGTGGAGATAAGGCTTCAGGCTGTCTGGTCCGTCATCAGGGCGATCTGCGAAGATCGAGCTGAGCATGACGAAACGATCAATATTGGCTGCCTTGCTGGCATCAATCAGGCTGATCGCACCATCACGGTCGACCGCTTCGACCGCCTCGCCGCCCGAACCGGCCGCGAACACCACCGCATCAATGCCATCAAGATTTTGCGCGAAGGTTTCAGGCTGGGTGAGGTCCATCAACACGCCCTCACCGCCAAGTTCATTGACCGTCTGGATCTGTTCAGGCTTGCGGACAGCGCCGCGTACATGATGGCCGGCCTTGGCCAGGCGTTTCACGAGATGGCGCGCCGTTGTTCCGTTCGCCCCTGCAAGCAGAATATTCATCGTGTCGTCTCCTTTCTGTTTCCTTATATCAATCCGGAATAAGGCGAAGTGTTCCAGCGCCATTACCAAACCGGCACGACCGGTTGAATTTCCGGCACACCGAATTCGACCCCGCCGAATTGCCCGAAGGGCCTTGCTGCACTGCAAAATTCCTAGTAACCGTCCGACCCGTAACACAACCCAACCGCCTGTTCCGGGGGCTATCAGCAACCGGGCGGATATCCAGAACACTGTCGGAGAGCGTTTTGACCGCACGAGCGAGCGCCGTGGCGCCTGAGAATGATTTAAGACTGACACCAAACCGGCTGAAGATCGAGCTTCTGGCCGGTCTGACGGTTGCTCTGGCCCTTGTACCAGAAGCTGTTGCGTTTGCGTTTGTTGCCGGGGTGAACCCTCTGGTCGGACTTTACGCGGCATTTTTCGTCGGCCTGATCACCGCCGTCTTTGGCGGACGTCCGGGCATGATCTCCGGCGCGACCGGCGCGCTGGCCGTGGTGATGGTGACGCTGGTGGCCGATCATGGCGTGGAATACCTGTTTGCCACGGTCGTTCTGATGGGCATTTTACAGACGATTTTCGGGCTGATGCGTTGGGGCAAGTTCATTCGCATGGTACCCCTGCCCGTCATGCTGGGCTTTGTGAACGGCCTCGCCATTGTGATTTTCCTGGCCCAGCTCGGCCAGTTCAAACTGCCCGGGGAAGCGGCAGGCGGGCATGGCATGGCGGGTGGCGACTGGCTACCCATTCCCGAGCTGGCGGTGATGCTGGCGCTTGTTGGACTGACCATGCTGATCATCTGGGGCCTGCCAAAGATCACAAAAATCATCCCTGCGCCTCTGGCGGCCATTCTGATCGTCTCGGCCGTGGTGATCGGCTTTGGCCTTGAAACCCGCACCGTGGGAGATCTGGCCAATATTTCAGGTGGATTGCCGCAATTCCATGTCCCGATGGTGCCGCTGACCCTGGAAACACTCGAAATCATCCTGCCCTATGCGGTGATCCTGGCGGCCATTGGCCTGATTGAAAGCCTGCTCACGCATAACCTCGTATCGGAAATGACCGATACGAAAGGTGGCGCATCGAAGGAATGTGTGGCCCAGGGCGCGGCCAATATCGTGACCGGCTTTTTCGGCGGCATGGGCGGTTGCGCCATGATCGGCCAATCCATGATCAATGTGAAATCGGGTGCCCGGCTTCGCATTGCGGGCATTGCAGCCGCGCTGTTCCTGTTGTCATTCATCCTGTTTGCCGCACCTTTGATTGAGCGCATCCCTGTCGCAGCGCTTGTGGGCGTGATGTTCATGGTGGTTGTAGGCACATTTGCCTGGCGGTCTCTGCGCATCATGCGCAAAATCCCGGTAACAGACGCGCTGGTGATGATTGTTGTCACGGTCACGACTGTGTTCTCCGACCTCGCCGTCGCCGTTGTTGTGGGCGTCATCATGTCTGCGCTGGCCTATGCCTGGAACGCGGCGAGCCGCATTCATGCCGGCGTCGGCGTTTCCAAGGAAGGCTGGAAAGTCTACCGCCTTGAAGGCCCGCTCTTCTTCGGATCCGTCACCGGATTTGCCGCACTGTTTGACCCGCAGAATGACCCTGAAGACGTCGTGGTGGATTTCATCAATTCCCGAGTTGTCGACCATTCCGGCCTTGAAGCCATCGACAATCTGGCGACGAAATACGCCGCCGTCGGAAAGCGGCTGCATTTGCGGCACCTGTCTCCCGCTTGCGTGAAGCTTCTGGAGAAGGCCGGAGACATGGTCGAGGTGTCCGTTCTGGAAGATCCGGACTATGACATTGCCGTCGACTATCGCGACGCCTTCAAGGCTCAGCCTGTCGATTGATCTGCCTTTGCGGCGGCTTGACACACTCGCGCCGCCTGCATGTCTGAGCATCTAGTGATTGCGCAGCGCGTTGATCAGCTCGTCCTTTGACATGTCCGAGCGACCATCAATGTCGAGCTCCTGCGCGCGGTCATAAAGCTCATCTTTCGTCCAGTCTTCATAAGGGGGTGCCTTGCCGCCCTTTTTGCCCGGCGACTGTTCCTTGCTGGCCTGAGCATTGGCAATGCGGGCCGCCTTTTCCTTGCTGGCGCCATCATCGCGCAAGGCCTGGTATGTCTCGTCATCCTTGATGGATGGGCCATGATCCTTTGCCATGTCCGTCTTCCCTCTGTCTGGTTTCCGTTTCTGACAGGGCAACGCACAGGCGGGCGAAAAGTGCCATCTGGTCACGGCGTGTCAGGCAGGTATAACGGGGCAAAAACGGGAGGAAAATCGTGCCAGCCAAACAGCCAGACACAGAGCAGATGCGCGCCTTTGCGAAGGACCCCCATGACGGACCGATCGTCATGCTGAACCTGCTCAAATTCCGCGAGACCGCAGACTACCAGCCCGATGATCCCGAATATGGCGATAAAATTTCCGGTGAAGCGGCCTATGACCGGTATGGCGCAGAGCTGATGACATTTGCGGATGCGGATATGGGCGTTGAGACGCTCTATGCCGGCGATGCCGCCCGCTTCATGATTGGCTCCGGAGACTGGGACCGCGTGCTCCTGGTGCGCTATCCGTCCCGCCAGCACATGCTGAAAATGCTGTCTGATGAACGCTATACGGCAGCCCATCGCCATCGCGATGCCGGGCTGTTGCATCAGGATCTGATTGAGACCCGGCAGAAAGGATAATCACCATGCCAGCCTTTCAACCAACCGCCGACCAGTTCCGCGCCTTTCGGGATTTCGACCATGACGGGCCCGTCGCGCAGGTGAACCTCCTGAAATTCAGGGACGCGGCAAGCTATCAGCCCGACGACCCGGAATATGGCGATGGAGTGAACGGTGAGACGGCCTATCTGCGCTATGCTGATGCGTTCGAAGAGATGGCGGCCGATGTTGGGGGCCGGTGTGTGTTTCGGGCGAAGGCGGAGCGTTTCTTCATCGGTAATGGCGACTGGGACATGGTGTGGATCAATCAGTTTCCGGACCGGAAAGCCTTTATCGCCACGCTGAACCATGCGGGCTATAAGGATGCCAGCCGCCATCGCGAAGCGGGGCTTTTGCATCAGGACCTGGTGGTGACACACCCGGACGCGTTATAGCGTGGCGGGACGTGATGACGCGCGATGGCGGGCCGCGCTGAGACGGGCCGCCCTGCCCGGCGCAGCCAGTGTCACCTTTGAAATGGCCAGCCCAGCCCCGGGCGAGATCAGGTATGATTTGCGTTCCAATACAAACGATGGCCAGCCGATTGGCGATGACCGCGACTATGACCTTCTGAAGGCCGTCATGCGCCCGCTTGAAAATTTGTGCACCTGCGAAGACTTTCCTTTCAAAGCGACGCTGAATATTCAGACTGACGCGCTTCTATTCGAAACTGACAAATAAAAATTTCTCAGATCACGCCGATTTTACGCGGGCTTAAGGTAATTTCCGGAATCATCGCAGAAATCCCCTTTACGCGGGGTCTCTATTCTTGCATAAGTCCCGCTCACGATTTTGCAGCGCAAAATCGACGCACCCCTTACCTAGGGTAATGTGCGACCCTATATAATGACAGAGGAGGAAAAACCTCCCTGGAATTGCAAAGCATGCGGAGGGTTTTATTCATGCTTCTGACCATGATGAAAGGCAAACTTCACAGCGCAGCTGTCACACAATGCGACCTGCACTATGAGGGATCTGTCTCTATTGATCAGGATCTTCTAGATGCGGCAGGCATTCTTCCGCATGAACAGGTTTATATTTGGAACGTGACCGCTGGTTCGCGCATCATGACCTATGCGATTGAAGCGCCGCGCGGCTCGAAAACGATTGGCGTGAACGGCGCCGCTGCCCGTCATTTCCAGGTCGGAGATCGTGTGATCATTGCTACATTCGGTCAGGTAGAGGCAGAAAAAGCCCGCAATTATGCGCCGACCGTGGTTCTGCTCGACGAGCATAACGACACGGTCAAGCACTAAGCCATCAGAGCGTGCACGGAATTAAAAAACGCTCTGGCCATGCCAGAGCGTTTTTCGTTTGTGCGGATAAACAAGCCTGGTGGCCGTCTATTTTTCCAACTCGAACACAACGTTCACACTGGCTGAATAGCTCAGCTCACCACCGGAAATCTGAGTCGATTCCGCCATGTCAGCTGAGGCCATACGCATCATGGCCTGCGGACGCGGCTGGGGAGAATTCGAGCCCGTTTCATTGATCGTCACAATCCGGGCAATGCTGTAGCCGGAAACCTCCGCATAGAGATTGGCGCGTTCCATGGCATCGCTCATCGCCTTGCGGCGGGCTTCATTTACCAGCTCGCTCGGGTCTTCAATATCAAACCGGACGCCGTTGAAGCTGTTACCGCCCTGAGACACCATCGCATCAATCAGTGCACCGACCTTATCAAGATCTGTGACCTTGGCCGTGACCTGGTTGGTGACAGTATAGCCGGTCAGAATCCGCTCGCCATTCTTTGGATAGTCATATTTTGGCTGGAGCGAGAAATTCGAGGTCTGAATGTGTTTCCGCTCGAGCCCCGCATCTTCCAGGGCCTTGAAAACGCCCGCCATATCAGCCGAATTCTGGCGCAGAGCCTCGGCCGCTGTCGGCGCTTCACTAACGACGCCGCCGGTCAGCCAGGCAATGTCGGGCTCAGCCATCACATTCGCGCTGGCGGAGATGGAAAGCGTGGTTTCCGGCTGGATGGCATTGTGGCTTGTCATCATGGTCTGACCCTGTGCGGGCGCGCCGGAAATGGCAAGTCCCATGGCGAGTGCGCCCAGAACCGGGCGGGAAAGTGCAAGCATCATATTGTCTTCCTTTCTGATGACGCGTTCTGAACATGGTAACAAGGCAGCAGCATGACAGTTCCGTTCAGCTTCCGCTCATTTGCGATGCAGATTTCTCTCGACGGGGCGTCAAAAATGAGTGGAGCAGATGAGACATTGCGCCCGGCATGATCGCTTGGTCATGACACGCCAAGGTCACTCCTGCAGAGCATAACCAAGCGCTTCCACGCGGTTGAAGCTAGCCTCCGCATTTTCCGCGAGATGGTTGAAGAGTGAAACCTGACTTTGCGGAACCATTCTCAGATCCGGATAATTGTCGAGGAAGTTCAGCTGCAACATCATCTGATAGGCGAGACCACGGTAGATAAGAGCAGCGTCGAATTCCGGATAGACGTCCAGTAAGGCGTCAGCGATGTGTACGACATAGCCATACATTCCCTGCTCATAGTAATATTCAAGCACGATGCTGGCGAGAAGGGCTCCTGTCTGTCGCCTGCTCATCGTCTTGAGATAAAGGCCGTTTGCCACGGCAGCATCTGTCATTTTGAAATTCTGCCTTATCCATTCATTTCGGGATGGATGACCGCCGCTGGTCGTCTCGATATTGACGACACGTCCATCCGGTAAATGGTAATGGACAAACACATGATTGGGCGCTGTTGAAAGCGTCAGGTTCAGCCCTATTCTATCGCCCAGAATGAGAAACAAAGTTGGCATGGACACACAATTTCCAAGCCGCGACTTCAGATAATTATGGATGAGTTTGTTTGGCAGGTGTGTGCCTAACGGATCGCTCTGGTCATAGGCAAATACCTGATTGTCGTTCCATGGCCCAGCATCGTAAATGTACTGCCGCTTTGAATGTAGGGGGTGCGAATGGTAGTCTACAGGATTTCAATGGTACGGTTAAGAGCACATCGGTGAACGTGCCTTACACTGGCGTTCTCGGTGTCGGAACTTTTTCACCAAATAATTTGAATCAAGCTGTAGTTTCTCCCCTGTCAAAGCTATCAGATGCATCCACTGGCGTCCCTGGAGCTGGTTGGGAGCTAGGCATTGGTCCAGGGATTGGTGGCTCGCAGGGTAATGTAACAACTACTCCGGTCTTGACATTAAGAGCACCTTGGTCACCCGGCTATAAGGAGAACGGTTCTGTTAAATTTGGACCGAACTGAGAATGTATTGGGCATCCTTTTGTCGATATCGTTCGTATTTGTTTTGCTAGAAAATCCAGTATTTTGGATGCTCGCCGTGTTTATCTGCGTATCCGTAGGTGTTTTCAGCGTTTTCAAACATAAAACATTCGGCATTTTTGGAGCCTTTTTGGGCATCCTTTCTTGTATAATTTTTATTTCAATCAGGCTTTCAGGTTTGTCCGGAGCTTCATAGCAAACCTAGGGCTTTCACCGCAGATCGATCGGGCTAAAATCTCAGCATGATCGATGTTTCCAGACTCTCCCGTCGCGAGCCCAAGTGCCACCCTAACGAATGGCCGACCGCTGATTACAATGCGTTTGTCACGCTGCTCTCTGTCATGAAGGAGAAAGCCAGTGACAATTTCATATTGTAAACCCACCCGCGAAGCTGCACACTTCTGACCATCTTTGGTTGCTGGTGATGCATTTTGCAAGCTTTACGGTTTACTCTTTTCGAATCAGTCGTGCTTTTACTCGTCGCCCCGGCGGCAAATGCGAAATTCCTGCAACCCGATCCGGTCGGCTACGCCGATCAGTTGAATCTCTACGCCTATGTCGGAAATGACCCGATTAATAACGTAGACCCAATGGGTCTATACACATGTCAGAACAATGGTGAGACTGTCGATTGTGATCAAAATATAGTCGACAAAATTTCAACGATTGGGCAGGCGGCAAATGAGGCCGTATCGTAGGAAGCTCAAACTGCGCTTCAAAACGTAAGTGATTTTTACGGTAAAGCCGATGTGGACAATGGTGTCGTTGTTCGCATAGGTGGCAATCCTGAAGGTTCGGCGGCCAGCTATAAATGGGAAGATGGAACACACGTTGTAAACATCAGCAAACATTTAACCACATCTGCCGAAGGAGAAACATATATTGATCATGTTTCTGCTTTTGCACATGAAGGAAACCACGGATACCGTACGGGATTATATTCGCAGGGTAAGATTCCATCATATTTTGAGAATAAATCTGGAATTATTGAACATGAAATTTTCGCTTATACGACTGGTGGATATGTTACCCAATGGGCGAGTCAAAATGGAAACTATGGAGGTTCAAGCTATTTGAATTCAGATGGAACTCTTAATTTAATCAAAATTCGACTGAAAGCTCTTGGTTCCGCTAACAACCGTTGCATTCGTGTGAAAATTCCGGGATGTTGAACAACCATCTCGCTATTGCCGTGTTGGGAATCTTATTAGTTACTGGGTGCTTTTCTAGTAGCTGCCTGAATTCCGAAAGAGATACAGCCCACGGCGGTTGCCCGCAGGAGGCGTTGGTTGAGAACCAATACCAAGACATTAACAAGAGCAGCGTAGACGGCTATTACTTTCCAGATATACCAATTATCTACCCGAAATCCTGTATTGCGCATCCGCTTCCGATCAAATCACCGAGTGGAACTTTAAAAAACTCAAACGAATTCGAAGAATTTAGATTAAAAGCGAACCGCACTGCCACCCTCAGCGTAGTTTCCGGTACATTTACGGGAAAAATAAACAGAAACCGAGACACGGGAAATTTCGAAATCTTTCTGACAGAAGCCGACGATTTGGCCATAGTCGATATGCCAGAAGAACTAATTGATTACCTTGAAGCGTTTGCTGCAGAATAGCCTTGCCGACTCCCGTAAGCATCACAATCCAGAATGCCTTGCTTTGGATGGCAGAACGCTCCTAACGCCGATTAGCTTTCATCTCTTAAATGTGAATTCGAAGCCGGGTGTGCGAGTGTAGTATTCAGTGCTTAGTCAAAATGGCCTGCTGCGTATCAGCTGCACGGAGACGCGGTTTTGTCTACGATGACAGAAAACGTTGGCGCCACCCCGATGACTGGTGATCAATTTCTACGTAACATTGAACCTTTGATTCTGGGTCAAACGCAGCCGCAAGGCGCTCCTATACGGTTGTTCAAAATCGATCTCTATGGAAGAAGTTGGCCGCCGAAGCCTCCATGCAACAGGTGTTAGAATGCCCAGATGGCAAAATAAATTTTTGTGGGTTATTGTTGCCCTAGGGCTTTCCGCGATTTTAGTGCTAATTTACTTCCCGTATAAAAATTTCTTCGAATGTTCCGAAGGAATACGGTGCGTTCAGAAGCAATGCACTGGCGGAAATCGCGGATGTGAATACTGGATGTGGCTTTGTGAAAACAGCGATGATCCAGATGCAAATAATACAAAATACTGTCCCGCAAACATTCCTGTGTCGAGAATAAGCACCATCAACTTATCACTTCCCATGAAAGTGAGTACACGCTGCTATGAGCGTAATCAGTTAGCTTGCAATCTCGACATTCCAATAAGCGAAAACGTTTTGGGTGTATTGCATACGGTTGAATTTTGTCCCTACAAATTGAGAAAGCCTGGTTATTCACTAACCTTCAGTACAAGCGATAACAACGTATTAAGTGTTTGGATTATGAATTATCAAATTTCCAACATCGATAAAGACGACATATTTGCGATAACTTTTGACGGAGAAACCAAATACCCATGCTTTCAAGAGGGCCAGAGAATCATCAGTGATCTCGTGAATTCCGTCATAGACTTTGATGAATATCGGTAAGCAACATTTCAGAAATGTTCACATAGTCAGCAACATAGGTCGGCTTTAGTCGGAGACGGAGCCGACGTTAAGATGAAGGGATGTCGGGTCCGTTGCGCTTGACCCGACCTACCCTGCTTTGGGTCATGAAACCGGCCATGGATTGGGCTTGATGTTTTAACGGCATTCGCTGCTGATCGATCGGGCTAAAATCTCAGCATGATCGATGTTTCCAGACTCTCCCGTCGCGAGCCCAAGTGCCACCCTAACGAATGGCCGACCGCTGATTACAATGCGTTTGTCACGCTGCTCTCCAAAGGCTGATTTTGCGACGGGCGTCGCCCCGGGGATAGAAAGTCAGCTGTGGCTAAAAAGAATTTCAGGTCTTGCCCAAATCCATTAGCCTTGGGTTTTAATTGACAAAATTGACCCTACGATGCAATCAGCGTGCTCCTCTCAGTCAATTACTGTTCTTATACTGTTCTTGGTGATTTTCTGAGGGAACGCTATCAAGCTTAAGTGCTTGATTTCATTCTGGTAGGGCCTGTAGCTCAGTTGGTTAGAGCGGACCGCTCATAACGGTTTGGTCGGGGGTTCAAGTCCCTCCGGGCCCACCATTTTCGTTTGCGGGTAGCCGCCACGCCAACCCTACCCGCGTGGCTCCAGACCACAGCTGCACTGTGCTCTTACGACCTCTTCGTTTGCGGGTCGTCATGATGCACCATGCTTGACGACAATGCGCCGCCTGACGCAAGACTGCCACGGTTGAAGACAGAGGGCCGGGCATGATTGTTTCATCACCGGAAGATTATCGTGTGGCAGCGCGCGCGAGGCTGCCTCGATTCCTGTTTGACTATATTGATGGCGGCGCGAACGCTGAAGAGACGCTAAGCCGCAATGTGGCTGACTTTCGAGCCGTGCAACTGCGCCACCGCGTGTTGAAAGGCAGCGCGGCTGTGGATCTGACAAGCCAGCTCTGGGATGAGACGCTGGCCCTGCCCGTTATTCTGGCACCTGTCGGGCTGACAGGGATGTATGCGCGGCGCGGCGAAGTTCAGGCCGCAAGGGCCGCCGAAGCGTCTGGAATTCCCTATACGTTATCAACCGTATCCGTCTGCCCGATTTCGGAAGTTGCCCGCGAGACTGACCAGCCCATCTGGTTTCAGCTGTATGTTCTGAAAGACCGGGCCTTTATGAGACATGCGCTGGATCAGGCACTCGCGGTCGGCGTGACAACGCTTGTCTTTACGGTGGACATGCCTGTGCCCGGCGCGCGCTATCGTGATGCGCATTCGGGCATGAGCGGGTCCCATTCCAGTGTGCGCCGCATGATGCAGGCCGTTGCGCATCCGCGCTGGGCGTTTTCCGTCGGCCTGAATGGGCGGCCACATGATCTGGGGAATATTTCCGCCTATCGCGGCAAGCGGACGGGGCTGACCGATTATATTGGCTGGCTGGGAGAGAATTTTGACCCGGAAATTGGCTGGCGCGATCTGGAATGGATCCGTGATGCCTGGCCCGGCAAGCTGATCATCAAGGGCATTCTGGACCCGGACGATGTGAGCGATGCTGTACGCCTGGGGGCTGATGGACTGATCGTTTCCAATCATGGCGGTCGCCAGCTTGATGGCGCGCCTTCCAGCATTTCTGTACTGCCCGCCATCAGGAGCACGGCGAACGGCAAACTGAAAATCCTGCTCGATTCCGGTGTGCGATCAGGGCTGGATGTGGTCCGCGCCATCGCGCTGGGCGCTGATGCGGTGATGATTGGCCGGTCTTACATCTATGCGCTGGCGGCAGGCGGTCAGCATGCTATTGAAAATTTGCTGCGCCTCTACGCCAATGAAATGCGTGTCGCGATGACCCTGACTGGGGCAAGCCGGATCGCTGATCTGACCTCGGAAAGACTCCATAAGTCCTGAGCCGGTGTTTCACTTGAAAAAGCATAAAAAGCAGGGTGACTTACCGCAGCGGAAAATTCAATATATTCGCAGGAACACAAACCATGCTAAGACCTTGGTTTAAATTGGTGTTCGGTCGGAATGATGTAGACTGAACAAACCCGGTTCACGACAGGATGGCAGCGTTGGCCGGGACTGATGAAACGAGATGAGCTCATGACACGGCGCGGACCGGAGGTACTTTTCAGCCAGCTCCAGCCTATCCTGAACAATGCCGGACATCACGGTGTGGATGTGGCCGGTATTCTGAGCGTTTACGGGTTTGACGCGCCGCCGGATGCCATACCGCCTGACCAGCCCCTGCCCCTGATCACCTATTTCCGGATTGAGCGCGATATTGCCCGCCTGCTGGACGATCTGACGGCCCGCATGTCAGAGCGCAAGCTGACCTACAAGACCGGGCAGTTCTTTCTGTCACAGCTGAGCAGGGCGAACACGCTTCGGGCGGCGCTGGAGCACATCTCCGAATATTTCAACATGATGCATGGCGACACCTATAATATGGTTCGCCAGCGCCAGAACACGCTGGAATTCGTGATTGATGACCGCGCCTTTCCCTATCGGTTCCGCCATGATCCGAAGGCGGTTCTGTTCACAGGCGAGATCGTACTGATCCAGATCCATTGTCTGTTGTGCAGCCTGTTTGAAGATGTAGCGCGCGAAGCGCTGACCAAGGTGAGCGTGGTGCGCGCTGCCGCCGACGCAGACACCGGGCATCTGGCATACTGGTCTGCCCCGGTGAAGTTTGGCGCAGGAACCTATAAAATGGCGTTTCGCCTCGCCCAGGCAGAACAAAGCGTCGATATTGCCCCGGAAGCAGAGCTTACCACCAAAGGCATTTTCGCCCGTGTGATCGATCAGCTGGCCAAACATGAAGGCCGCAACAGGGACGCCACCCAATGCAGCACGCGCGCACGGGATCTGATCCTGGGCGGCATTGAAAAGCAGGACAAGGTGGCGCTTGAGCTGGGTATGAGTACAGCAACGCTCCGGCGGCGTCTGGCAGAAGAGCGCACCAGCTTTCGTGAGCTGGTGCTCGAAACGCGCCTCTCGCATGGCAGCGCGCTTCTGGCTGGCGGGCTATCTGTCGAGCAGGTTGCAGATGAGCTGGGCTACTCCGATATCCGGGCCTTCAACCGGGCTTTCAAGAAATGGAATGGATGCACGCCGGCCGCCTTTTCATCGGGCTCCAGACGTCAGACCGCCTCCTGATTTCAATCTGCCCGCTTTTCCAGATGAGCGAAAATGTTCACTTCCTTTGCGCTGAACTGTCATAGAGGCCGCTCTCCCCGCTGGGTAATAAGCGAAAAATACCAAGATATTCTGGGGAGAAGAAATTGAATTCACCTGTGAAAAAGAATGCGCTGTATATTGGGCTCGCCTCTGTACTCGCCATGGCCATGCCAGCAATGGCTCAGGACACTACACCGGAAGACGCGACAGAAGACGCCGCAGGCCCGCGCCGTCTGGCCACCGTTGCCGTCACGGCGCAGCGCCGCGAGGAAGACCTCCTCTCTGTACCGCTGTCTGTTTCAGCCTTTGATTCCGAAGCGCTTGAAATGCAGGGTGCCGTCGACATCACGACGGTTCAGCGCTCTACGCCAAACGCCACGATCGAAGTGGCCCGTGGATCAAACTCCACCCTGATCGCCTTTATCCGTGGCGTCGGCCAGCAAGACCCGCTCTGGGGCTTTGAGCCGGGCGTAGGTCTTTATGTCGACGACACCTACATCGCCCGTCCGCAGGGCGCGATCCTCGATATTTTCGACATTGAGCGGATTGAGGTGCTTCGCGGCCCGCAGGGCACGCTCTATGGACGCAATACAATTGGTGGCGCCATCAAATATGTCACCAGCAAGATTGGCGACGAGCCAGACCTCAAGGGCAAGGTCAATCTGGGCTCGTATAATCAGCGCGATGTCATTCTTTCGGGGTCGACCCCGCTGACAGACACCTTTGCCGTAGGTGGCGCGATCGCCAAATATAAGCGCGATGGGTATGGAACCAACTTGTTCACGGGCGCGGAACATTACAACAAGGACGTTCTGGCCTATCGCGCGTCCGCCGAATGGTCCCCGACATCGGATCTGTTCTTCCGCCTCTCCTATGACCGCTCGGAGGACGATTCGAACGCCAAACATGGCCACCGTCTTCTGCCGAGCGCGGATGGTGAGTTTGAAGTTACCAGCAATGTTTTCGACACACGTGGCGGCGCAGGCGATGACAACTCGGTTGAAACCGAGGGCTATTCACTGTCTGCCGAATGGGATGTGAATGACAGCTTCACGCTGAAATCGGTTACCGCCTATCGCGAAGGCGAGACCTTCACACCAATTGACTTTGATGCGCTTCCGCAAGTCGATTTTGACGTTCCAGCCAAATATTTTGACGATCAGTTCAGCCAGGAATTCCAGCTGGTCTATTCCGGCGACCGTCTGAGCGGTGTTGCAGGCATCTACTATCTGGAAGGCAATGCCAGTGGTGATTTCGACTCCATTCTCAGCTCGCTGGGTCTGACCATCTACACCTTCGGTGAGCAGAAGAAAGAAAACATCGCGGCCTATGCCGACTTCACTTACGACTTCACCGATGAGTGGAGCGTGTCTGTCGGCGGACGTTTCACCAACGACAAAACCACCGCGTCGGTTCAACGTGATGTCTGGCTGGGTCTTGGGTCCGGCTCGTTCGACCCGGCAAATGACAGCTCGATCTATCTGGTCACACAGACAGGCTATGAGAACCTGACCCGCGAGGATGAGCAGTTCACGCCGCGCCTGTCGGTTTCCTACCAGCCAAACGACAATCTGAATTTCTATGCGACCTACGCACAGGGCTTCAAGGCTGGCGGATTTGACCCGCGGGCCCGTGCTGACCTCGACCCGACCGGCGTTTCCCGTGAAGGTTTTGGCCCGGAAATTGTGGACAGCTATGAAGCTGGCATCAAAGGCATGTTCTTTGACAATCGCCTGCAGCTGAACACGACCGTGTTCTTCGCTGACTATTCCGACCAGCAGATAACGGTTCAGCGTGCGGCAGACTCCGACGATGATGGCGTGAACGACACCTTCGTTTCGACCGTCTTCAACGCCGGTAGCTCTGAATATACCGGCCTGGAACTCGAAGGCAGCTGGCTGCTGAACGACTATTTCACGCTGTCGGGCAATCTTGGTCTGATCAATGCCGAGATCAAGGAAATCCTGAGCGGCGGCGTAAACGTTGCTGACCAGTATGTGACGCAGAACACGCCGGAAATGCAGGGCCGTATCGCGCTGAACTATATGGGCGAGCTGTTCGGTGGCGATCTCTCCGTCACGGGCTCTCTGTCCTATCGCGATGAATACTATCTGTTTAACGTACCGAATGGCGGCTTTGGCCCAGGCGAAAGTGCAGTGTTCCCGGAAGGTGGCCCGGCGCTCGACCCGGATTCCCACACGCTGGCTGATCTCAGCCTTGTCTGGACAGCCCCATCCGAGCGCTATCGGTTCGGCATTCACGGACGCAATCTGACGGATGAGGAATACCGCGTTGCCGCCTATAACTTTGTCTACCCAAGCCAGCTTGGTGCGGATGGCGCGTACTCAGTGTTCTATGGTGCACCGCGCACCGTGACCGCTTCCTTCTCCTTCGACTTCTAAGGCAGATCGGACCCTTACATGTCGGCTCCAGTTTCTTCCCCGAGCGGGGGCCAGTTTGGCGGGCGCACTTTCGTGCTCGCCATTCTGACCCTTGTTTACACCTTCAACCATATTGACCGGCAGGTGCTGGTCATCCTGCTGGAGCCGATCAAGGCGGAGCTGTCGCTCGATGACAGTCAGCTGGGCCTGTTGTCAGGTCTCGCCTTTGCCGCCTTCTACGCAACGCTCGGCCTGCCCATCGCCATGTGGGCGGACAGGGGCAATCGCCGGAACATTATCTCGCTGGCTTTGCTGGTCTGGTCGGGCATGACCGCCCTTTCTGGCCTGACCCAGAATTTCGTCCAGCTTCTGCTCGCCAGAATTGGCGTGGGGGTCGGTGAAGCAGGCGGCACGCCGCCTGCGACATCGATGATTTCAGACCTTTACGCCCCCGGCGAACGGGCCTTTGCGCTGGGCATTTACACCAGCGGCATTGGCATCGGTATTCTGGGCGGGTTTGCGCTCGGGGGGTTCGTCTATGAACTCTATGGCTGGCGGGCGGCCTTCTTTGTGGCCGGTATTCCGGGCATTCTGCTGGCGCTGGTTGTTCGTTTTGCGCTGAAAGAGCCAAAGCGGGGGGCGATTGAGAACCGCGCAGCCGAGTCTGACGCGCCGTCACTGAGCACCATGCTTAAATTCATCATGGGTCAGTCATCCCTCCTCTGGCTTTTGGCCGGTTGTTGCCTGATCTGCGTTTCCGCGAACGCCTTCCTTGTGTTCACCTCCAGCCATCTGCAACGCAGCTTTGCGATCTCGCCTGGTCAGGTTGCCCTGCCGCTTGGCCTTCTGATCGGCGTGGTTGGCAGCATTGGCGCGGTGGTGATCGGCAAGATCTGTGACACCATGGCGCTGAAAAATCTCGGCTGGCGACCCTGGACCATCGCCATCTGCGCAGCGATCGCCCTGCCCTTCGCCTGGATGTTCCTTCAGGCCGATACGCTGCTTGCAGCCTATGCCTGGAACGTCATTCCAAGCTTTATCGGCCTCGTCTATGCCTCCATCGCCTACACCGCCGCACAGGAGCTGGTGGGGCTGCGCATGCGCGCCTTCGCGTCTGCTTTCACCCTGTTCTGCCTGACCCTGATCGGCATTGGCGGCGGACCAACCTTCGCAGGCTGGCTGAGCACGACACTGGCCCAATCCGGAGATCCGGCACCTTTGAAAACAGCGCTGCAATGGATGTTGCTGCTTAATGCGCTTAGTGTCGTCTGCCTGTTCTTTTCAGGTTTCACCTATCAAAAGGATGCGGCCCGCGCCGCAACGGAACAATGAAACAGTTTCTGACAATTGCGCTGGCATCGTCCGCGCTCAGCCTGGCGGCTTGCGGCGGCACGGAACAGGACACGCTGCCGGTTGAACCACCCGTCGCCGGAACGAACACCGACGCGCCGACAGAAACGGCGTCGGAATTCACCTCTGAGCATCTGACGATTGAGGTTTTCGGAACAGGTCAGCCTGTCATTCTGATACCGGGTCTGGCCTCGAACGCCGCCGTCTGGGACAGCACAATTGCCGCCCTTGAAGACGAATACGAGCTGCACGTTGTTCAGGTGAGCGGATTTGCCGGTGCACCACCGCGCGGCAATGCCGGACATACCGGTGTGCTGGACTCGCTGGCAGACGAACTGGTCCGCTATACGGGCCGGCTGGACGAAAAGCCTGCCGTGATTGGCCATTCGCTGGGTGGTCTGGTGGCGCTGAAAATGGGCATCGCGTCGGACACGTCATTTGACCGGCTGATGATCGTGGACGTTTTGCCTTTCTTCTCTGTCCTGATGAATCCGGATGCGACGGAAGACAACATGGCGCCCGTTTCTGCGGCCATGAAGGCTGAACTGCTGGCCCAGTCTGACGAGCTGTTTTCCGAGCGTCAGCGGCTGGGTCTGTCTGTGCTGGTGCAATCGCCTGAAGATCTGGAGCTTGCGCTGAGCTGGTCAGAGATGAGCGACCGGAATGTGATGGCGCAGGCCATGTCGGAAGTGATTGTCACCGATCTGCGCGAGCCGATTGGCGGCATTGATGTGCCGGTCACCATCGTATTCGCCCGCGACGACGCCCTGCCCAATATGGATCAGACGCAGACTTTCTATGAAGATCTTTATGCTCCCATTCCGGATCATGAGCTGATCGTGATGAGTAACGCCCGGCACTTTGTGATGTTTGACCGGCCAAATGCGTTCAATCACATCGTTGAGACCTTCCTGGCCGAAGACTGATTGCATCGCGCGAGAGGGGGCAGGCCGACACGGTCTGCCCCGTCTGTGCCGACTTCACGGTATGGTGTTTCAGATTCAGCTCATCTGAAGCGAACGCTGTTCTCCGGCGATTAAAAATATGGCATGAGAGACATAGGTTCACGGCGCTTTCTCACGCAAATCGCGCCGCAGTTGCGCCAGGACCGCTTTTTCCTAAAATGTTAATAATTATTCACATTTAGAATACACTTGGTCATTGTGCGTTCATGTAGAGTGGTCTAGCGGACAGAATGACCAAATTTCTCCGCCTCTGCCCATTCTCAAAACCTGTAATACTTGCAGCTATACTTGCCGTCCCGGGCCTGACTGCACCGCTCGCAGCCTACGCCCAGACCGATGACAGCGGTGAAGAGGAAAAGGTGCTGGATACGGTTTCCGTGTCCGCAAAGTATTTTTCCGGCGGGGCAGATACCGTCATTGATCCGGATATGCGGTTTGATTCTGAGGACATAAGGGCGCTTGGTGCCAGCTCCATTGAAGAACTGCTTGAGGAGCTTGGACCCGCCATTGCCAGTTCCCGCGGACGCGGCGGCGAAAGCACGGTGATCCTGCTCAACGGGGTCCGCATTGCCAGTTTCCGGGAAATCCACAGATACCCACCAGAAGCCATTGAACGGCTTGACGTTCTGCCTGAAGAGGCCGCACTCAAATACGGCTATAGCGCCAATCAGCGCGTGGTAAATATTGTTCTGAAAGACGAGTTCAGCGCGCTGACGGCAGAGTTCGAGGCGGGCGGGCCAACCCAGGGCGCGGGTGTAGAGACAGAAACCGAGCTTGGTTATCTGAAGCTGCAAAGCGGGAAACGCATTGCGTTCGATGGTGAGCTGGAAACCAATTCAGGTATTCTGGAAGCCGACCGCGACCTTTCCTCCGGAGACCCATCTGCCGATGACCATCTGACACCGGAAACGCAATCATTGTCGCTGGGCACCAGCTATCATCGGCCGCTTGACAATGGTGTGCTGATGACGCTGAGCGCCGATGCCGACATCACGGAGACTGACACGGCGCTCGGCCTGTCGGAGCTGACCTTTGACCTGCCCGCCGACAATACATTCAACGACACGGGCGCGGATGATTTTTTCATCCGCCGGGTGGGTGTCCCCGACGCCCTGCAACGCACGCAGGATTCGCTTGATGCCAGTGTGAACGCATCCTTTGCCCGTTCGATTGGAAACTGGTTTCTGACCTCAACCTCCACCATCGAATATTCGCATTCTGAATCCTTGACCGATCGCGCACCGGACGCCAGCGCGTTTGCCGATGCAATCGCCGGAAACGACCCGTCCGTGTCACCTCTGGCCAATCTGACGCCTTATCTGGTGTATCGTCAGGAAGAGGCCGAGCGGTTGGGCGTTGGCGCGTCTACCAATCTGCTGATCAATGGCACGCTGGGTAGCCTGCCCGCTGGCGATATCAGCTCGTCCTTAAACCTGAATATTGATCACAGGGATCGAAGCTCAACGACGCGGACTGATGAAGGCGAAATTTCGACTGATCTGGACCGTCAGACAGCCTCACTTCAGGCAAGCTTCGAGCTGCCCCTCATTGCCGAGGAACAGGAGATTCCCGGCGTGCGTTCGCTGAACGCCAATCTGAGCGGCAATGTCTCCAACTATTCCGATTTTGGTACGCTTTACCGGCTCGACACCACACTGACCTGGGAACCGTTCGAGCAATTACGGCTCCTGTCATCCTATACGGTGGAGCAAGGCGCACCGAGCATGTCTGCGCTCGGTGATACCTATTCCGAGACGCCTCTGGTGGAAGTGTTCGACTATGTCACCGGCGAGTCTGTGTTTGCGACCGAAATCAGCGGTGGCAATCCCGTCCTGCAGGCCGATGAGCGGCGCGTGATGAAACTGAGCGCAGATTTCAAGCCGCTGGAAGAAAGCGAACTCCGGTTTCGCGCCGAGTACACAGACTCGCAGACAGATGCGCCTTCCGGCGGCTTTCCGGGCGTGACCGAAGCCGTTCAAATCGCCTTTCCGGATCGTTTTGTGCGGGATGACAGTGGCCGGCTGATCTCATTCGACACGCGCGCCATTAATTTCCTGGAGGACAGCCGGCAGGATGCCCGGTTCAGCCTGAGCTGGTCGAAAACAATCGAGCCGCCTCCTCCGCCTCCCCCACCACCCCCGCCAGAGGGCGAAGCGCCGTCCGGTGACAATGCGGCCCCGTCAGCCGGTCGCGGCGGCCCACCGAGCGGCGGCGGATCGCGCGGCCGGGGACGTCGCGGTTCAGAAAATGCTACCAGGTTGTGGGCTTCGGTCTATCTCGACTGGCATATTAGCGATGAGCGGGTTCTGGCCGAAGGTTTCCCAACGCTTGACTTCCTAGACGGCGCGGCCTCCGGACAGGGCGGCGGAAAACCGGAATACGAGCTGACAGGTCGGTTCGGCTATTCTTACAAGGGGATCGGTCTGCGCGCCTATCTCAACTGGCAGGATGAGTCCTTCATCGCCGGATCCGGACCCGAATCCACCCTGTATTTCTCCGATTTGCTGACAACAGATCTGCGGGCTTTCTACACCGTTCGTGCAGACAGCTTTCTGGCGAAGAAAGCCTCATGGCTGGAGGATATCCGTTTTGAGATCGAACTGGACAATTTGTTTGACGAACGTCAGGACGTGACAAACGGGCTGGGCGAAACTCCATCCCGGTTTGAAGCGGACAAGATTGACCCTGTCGGCCGTGCTGTCTTCTTCGGTGTACGGAAACAGTTCTAGAGCGGCTTAACCGTCGAGAACGACCGTACGCTGACCGTTCAGGAAGACGCGGTCTTCGAGATGGGCCTTTACGGCACGGGCCAGAACGCGGCGTTCGATATCACGTCCGATGGCGACCAGATCATTGGGTGTTTCCCGGTGTGAAATGGCCTGAACATCCTGTGCGATGATTGGGCCCTCATCGAGATCGGTGGTCACGTAATGGCTTGTTGCACCGATCATCTTCACACCCCGATCATAGGCCTGATGATAGGGACGCGCGCCCTTGAAGCCCGGCAGAAAGCTGTGATGGATGTTGATGCAGCGCCCCGACAGGAAACGGGACATATCATCAGACAAAATCTGCATGTAGCGTGCCAGAATCACAAGCTCTGCGCCGGTTTCATCAACCAGTTGTTTGACCTGCGCTTCCTGCTGCTGCTTGGTCTCTTTCGTGATCGGAAAATGATAGAACGGGATGTCATCAAACATGATCGGATGATCTGCTGAACGCGGATGGTTTGAGACAATGGCGACGACATCCATATCGAGCTCACCCGTCCGCTTCCGATAAAGCAGGTCCACAAGGCAGTGATCGAATTTCGACACCATGATCAGAACTTTGGGTGAGACAATCGTGTCGCGCAGTTTCCACTCCATGCCGAAATCCGCGGCAACGGGGGCAAAATTCTTTTCGATCTCTTCGACGGTCTGATCGGCCGGGTCAAACAGCACGCGCATGAAGAAGCGATTGAGAATGCGATCATCAAACTGCTGGGCGCTGAGAATGTTACAGCCTGTAGATGCAAGGTGCGTGGACACGCGGGCCACAATGCCAAGACCGTCCTCGCAGCTCATGCTCAGAACAAATTCCCTACTCACTTGCGTCTCCCGTCTCACATTTTTCGGCCTTAGTCGGCGATGTAAGACACCATCGCTCCCGCCCCGTCAAACGCTTACGACAAATTTGCTGTCACGCGCAGAAAGCCACGCTGCTGCAACGCTCTTTTATTGCTCTGCATCAATTTTTTTCCTGTTTCTTTTCTGACGTCTACGACACGTTTTGTAGCTTAATATACAAACGTATAGAGAAAATCACCGCAAAGCAGCAAAGAAAGCCAAAAACAGATGGTTTTTACCTCAAACAAATCAAATAAACTTCTCCACCTACTTGCCCGTCTTAAATAAAAATAACGGCGGTCATTATCTGGGTCCTTGCCAGAAAAGTTGGAACATGTTCTATTTTGTCGCAGGGAACGCTTCGTAAGAGCCAAAAGTGCCAGCCATTCCTGAGGTATGGCCGAAGATTTCCCGACAGCACAATCGTGCTGCTCAAGGGGAGGAAGTGACATGGTGTCTGCTATTCTGGCAGCGCATAAGAACGTATTCGCGCACGAAATATCCAACCGGAGTGGTCAAGTATGACGGCCACGACGAACGCCCTGCCGGGCATTTCCAAAGTCGGCGTGCGTACCCGCATTGCTTATGGTCTCGGTTCCGTCGCCTATGGCGTGAAGGATAACGGGTTCAGCTATTTTCTGCTTTTCTTTTACAGCCAGGTACTTGGCGCGCCTGCCAGTCTGGCGAGCGCCGTTATTTTCATCGCGCTGATTGTTGATGCCATTTCAGATCCGCTGGTCGGCCAGATTTCGGACCGGCTCCATTCCCGCTGGGGACGCCGCCATCCGCTCATGTATCTGTCCGCGATCCCGGTGGCTGTCAGTTTCTACATGTTGTGGATCCCGCCTGAGGGGTTAACCGGTGCCGCGCTGATCCCCTATCTGCTTGTGGTGGCCATCGCCTTGCGGCTGACCGTCACGGTCTATGAAATTCCCAGCACCGCGCTCGTGTCTGAAATCACCGAAGATTACGAAGAGCGCACAGCCCTTCTGGGATACCGGTATTTTTTCCAATGGTCGGGCGGCCTGCTGCTTGGCTTCATGATGTACACCATGCTTCTGGTGCCAACCGATGCCGTACCAAATGGCTTTTTCAACATTGAAGGTTATCAGACCTATGGCGCGATTGGTGCGGTGATGATCCTGGCGTCGATCCTGATTTCATCAATCGGCACACACCATCTCATCCCCACACTCCGTGCCCCGCCACCCAAGCGACATATCAAATTCCGTCAGATGGCCGGCGAACTGGTACAGACCCTTTCCAACCGCTCCTTCCTGTCGATCTTTGCGGCAACGCTGATCCTCGGGCTTGGCGCGGGCCTCGCCGCAGCGTTGAACGTCTATTTTAACAATTATTTCTGGGAGCTGACCCCGGCGCAGGTTGGCATGATTGTCCTGTCCGGCTTCCTGTCTGCCCCGTTTGCCATGTTCCTGGCCCGCTTTGCCGGACGGGTTCTGGAGAAGAAAACCGCCGCGCTCTGCATTGCGGCGACGGCGTTCGTCATTGCACCTCTGCCGATCATTCTGCGTCTGTTTGGCATGTTTCCGGCCAATGATGACCCGATGCTGTTTCCGTTGCTGTTCTCGATCGTGGCCTTTGACCTTTCACTGATCATCGCAACCCAGATTCTGATGGCGTCCATGCTGTCTGACATCCCCGATGACAGTGAGATCAAGACCGGTCGCCGCTCAGAGGGGACACTCTTTGCCGCTCAGATGTTCGCCCGCAAGGCTGTGTCCGGCCTGGGCGTTCTGCTGGCAGGTGCCGTTCTGGAAATTGCGAATTTCCCGCTCGATGCCGGCGCGACGCCAAGCCTCGATTCTGCCCGCAGTCTGGCGGAAATCTATGTGCCGGTATTGCTGGCTGTTTATGTCTTCGGTCTGCTTGCTCTCTCATTCTACCGCATTCGCAAATCAGACCATCTGCAAAATCTCGACACGCTGCGGACACGGCGTGCGAACCCGTCTTCATGAAAACATAAAGGGACACGTCAGGAAGCAGGACTTACCGGCACGCATCATCAGGCCGGAACGATATTCCCCTCAGTCGAAAAGAAAAAACTGCGCTGTGGGGTTTCTTAGGGAGGAACCATAAAATGAGAACCAAGGCACTTTCGTATGTCTCGGCGATTGTGTTGGCTGGCCTGTGCAGCGAAAGCTGGGCACAGACTGACACAACCGCCAGCAATGATCAGGACGATGCGACGCGGCGACTGCCCGCCGTACTGGTCGAATCTCAGCGGACAGAAGAATATATTCAGGACGTTCCGATTGCGGTGACAGCGCTGGACGCCACCCTGCTGGAAGCCAAACAGGTGGATGCCTTTTCGGACCTGCAGTTCAACGCACCAAACGTGAACTATTCGAAGACGTTCTTTTCCGGAAGCAACTTCCAGATCCGCGGCATCGGCTCGTCCCTGACAGCGGCCTCGGCGGACTCAGGTGTCGCCGCACACATCAACGATGTCTATCTTCAGTCGCCACGTCTGTTTGAAACCGAGTATTACGATCTTGAACGGGTCGAGGTATTGCGTGGCCCACAAGGCACGTTGTTTGGCCGGAACGCGACGGGCGGCGCCATCAACATGATCACGGCGCGTCCAATTCTCGAAGAGTATGATGCATCCGTCTCGTTTGAGTACGGCAACTTCAATTCCCACCGTCTTGAAGGCATGGTGAACATGCCGATCGGTGAGAAGGCGGCCCTGCGTGTGGCCGGTGTATACCTCAGCCGGGACGGCTTCTCGGAGACCGTTGATCCGCGTGCCGATTTCGACGATTTTGATGATCGTGCGATCAGCTCTTTCCGCGGTTCACTGCGGATTGCGCCAACCGACGACACAACCATCGATATCGTCGCCTCGCATTTTAAGGAAGACGATACGCGGACCCGGACATCTAAGAGCCTTTGCGATTTTGATGACACGGCGGTTCTCGGCTGTACGCCGACAGGGCTCGGATTTGACTCCACCAACTTCTCATCCACCACTGGTGGCCTGGTGATGAGCGACCTGGCGCTTGGGCCGTTTGGCGCGTTCGCCTTCAACTCAATCGAAGGCAATCCGAACCCGAACGATTTCCGCAAGGTGTATCTGGATGAAGCGCCGGAATACTATGCCGACGAAAACTTCATTATGGCATCGATTGAGCATGAATTTGAAAAATTCACGTTCAATGCCAACGTCGCTTATCAGGATACGGAGATTTCTTCCAACGGATATGGTGGCAGCCCGATTGGTGCAGGCGATGTTGTTCCATCCCCACTTGTTCAGGCCTTGTTGCCGATCAACTCCTCCGTTCTGTTTGATGGCAACCAGATTGCGGTTTCTGCCATTGATCCGAATGTGACCGGCTTTATCGGCGGCAATATCTTCCGATACGCTGACGGTATCTTCAGCTATGACCAGTCGGATCTGACGGCTGAACAGCTGAGCTTCGAAGCCCGGGTGTCGTCCGACTTTGATGGCCCGTTCAACTTCACGGCCGGTATCTACAAACTCGATTATGAAAACACGGCAGACTATTACGTTCTGTCGAACTCACTCGACTATAACGCCGCTGTCCTGCCGACCCTGTTGCTCGGCAATCCAGGCGCGGGCGTCGTGGTTGATGGCTTCGCGTTCGGGGTGCCGTATTTCCATAGTGAAACGGATGTGTTCGAGCTCGATTCGACCGGCATTTTCGGTGAGGCCTATTATCGCCCGAATGACGAGTGGACCTTCACACTGGGCCTGCGTTCGACAACGGATGAAAAATTCCTCCGCGACCGCACACCGACCCTGCTCGGCCTGGGTCTGATCCCATTGGGCGATGCTGCCGCGCCGACGACCGATGCTCTGCTGGAAGACAGCTATCGGGAACTCAGCACGAAGTTCGAGAACGAGGTGACGGGCCGTTTCGTGGTCGACTGGAAGCCGGAATTCAGCTTCACCGACGACACGCTGATTTATGCTTCCTATTCACGCGGCTATAAATCCGGCGGCTTCAACCCTCCGGTTGACCCGGCCCTGATCGCAGGCGTTCCGGAAACCTTCGACCCGGAGCAACTCGACGCATTTGAAATCGGCACGAAGAACAATATTGGTCCGTTCCAGGCGAACCTCACCGGTTTCTTCTATGATTACAAAGGCCTTCAGGTTGGCAAAATCCAGGCCCGGACATCCATCAACGAGAATATTGACGCAGAAATCTGGGGTCTTGAGGGCGAATTCCTCTGGGCACCCACCGACAGACTCCTCCTGAACCTGACGGCCTCGTATCTCAATACCGAGGTCGTCTCCTTTTCTTCAGAAGACCCAAGAGACCCGTCGAACGGCGAAGCCGGTCACATCGTGATCAAGGATAAGACCGCAGCAAACAACTGCGTTCTGACCGACGCAGACCCGACAATATTCTCAGCCGTTCTGGCCGGCTATCAGGCCGTGGATCCAGTGAACTTTGCCGCGACACCGCTGCAGGAGATCAACGGACTGCAAAGCCCTGGTACGACGTTCAGCTGTAACGCGGCCATACTGGACGCCATTATTGCCGGCATGAATGCGGCAGGTGATATGGATGTCGGTGCGCGGGCTGGTATTCCGGTCGATCTGGCAGGCAATTCCCTGCAGAACTCCCCGGAATACAGCTTCAATCTTGGCGGTCAGTACACGTTCAATTTTGACAATGGCATGTCGCTGGTCGCCCGGGCGGACTATTACTATCAGGACAAGATGTTCGCCTCGGTCTACAATTCACCAACTCAGGACCAGATTGACGCCTGGGACGTGGTGAATGCTCAGGTGACGCTGAACAGCTCTGAAGAGACCTGGTATGTCCGCGGCTTTGTGCAGAACCTGCTCGATGAGGACCATGTGACCGGCCATTATATCGGTGGCCAGTCGACCGGTCTGGCAACCTCCGTTTTCCTCCTCGATCCCCGGCTCTACGGTATTGAACTCGGGTATCGCTTCTAGTTAGAGTATAGTTGATCGCCCGAACTGCTTTTGGCGGTTCGGGCGATTTTTTTTATTGTGGCAACACCTGAAAGACTGACGACATGAGCACGTCCGACACCGGAACAAAATACCGCCTGGAGCCGCGTGATGAATTCACGCACGATCCCGGCGACGCCCTGAATTACAATGAAAGCATGTACTTCAACGCTTTCGACATGAAGACCGGGTTTGGCGCCTGGTTTCGCCTCGGCAATCGACCGAATGAGGGCTATGCGGAAATGTCGGTCTGCCTCTATCTGCCCGATGGGCGCGTTGCCTTCATGTTTGATCGTCCGAAGATTGACAATAACGATGAAATGAATGCCGGCGGCATGAAAATCGAAGTTGCTGAACCGTTCAAGAAACTGATCGTCACCTTCGAAGGCAAAGCGCTCGTGATGACCGAGCCAACGCAGATGGCCGATCCGAAAGTGGCGTTTACATCCAATCCGAAACTGCCTTGCACGTTCGAGCTACACTATACTGGCGAGTCGCCCATGTATGGCGGCGAAACCGTAAATGCTGATGGCTCGCCAATTGAAATCGATCCGGAAAAATCCTTCGCCAAGGCACATTATGAACAGCATTGCAGCGTGAAGGGGACGATCCGGATTGGTGACGAAACCTTCGAAATGGACGGTCTGGGCCTGCGCGACAAATCCTGGGGACCACGCTATTGGCAGGCGATTGAATGGTATCGCTGGTGCCCGATGAATTTCTCGCCGGATTTTGGCATGATGTTCACAGTGATGGGCAATGGCAAAGGCGGCAGCGGCGCCAGCGGCATGGTGTTCCGCGACGGCATTTACGACCTGGTCACCGATTGCGAACTGGATATCGACTGGGGCGATGACGAATATCAGACCGGCCTGCGCGCAAAGGTGACGACCGAAGCTGGCAAAGTTTACAATGTCACCGGAGAGGTGAAATCGCTGATCCCTCTGCGCAACCGCCGCAAATCTCCGGATGGGTCTGAGTATATGACACGCCTGACGGAAGGTCTGACGACTTATGAATGCGAAGGCATGAGCGGCTATGGGATGAGCGAGTTTCTCGACCAGATCATAGACGGCAAAGCTGTTGGGCGGGCTGGCGGGTACTGACCCGCCACCTGCTCAGGTCGATTTTACAATAAACAGAGAATGTCAGAGCGTTGCGGCCGAACGCTCTGATATAGCCGGGGTCAGGCTTAACAGCGTATCCTGATAGGCCTCAAGACGCGGTTGAATAAGCGCCTTGCCCGACGGTGTCGCCTGAGCTTTCAGGCAAAGCGCATAGCCGAGGCCGACCGTTGGCACGAGGGCTTCTGTCGCGAGACTGCCCGTCGCCCATTGCAGAAGAGCACCACCCGTCAGACTGCCCATGGATTGCACGATGAGATCGATGGACAGATCATTTTCAATAAACCCGTCGCCAAGCGCATCGGTCACAAGCCCGTGCCAGATGGCGCGCAATTGTTCACGGCGTTCCGGCGATGCAAGATCGGTTTCATCCTGATCGGTTGTGCTGAGCAAAGTGCGCCAGAGCGTCTGATAGAATTCCGGATCGTTTACATAATAGCTGAAACCGAGCTCATGGGCGGCAAACACACGGTCAATCGCATTCACGCCGTCGAGTTTCTGAAACCGTTCTGTAAAATCGCGCTCATCCTCGAGAACGGCGAGAACAACGGCACGCTTCGAGCCGAACAGATTATAGGGGGTGGAGAGACTGACTTCAGCACGTTGCGCCAGAGTTCGCATGGCCAGATCCGTGCTGCCGGTTTCCCGAATGAGATCCCGCGCAGCCTTGATGATCCGCAGCCGTCGCTGTGCCTTGGCGATTTCACGTCTACCGAGTTCGTCCTCCACTGGCGCCCCTGTCTTCTGTGTATATCAGGCGGCCAGTTGCTCCTGACCCGTTGTTGATACCCGTATATCGGCCGTGTGATCGATGGCAAGCTTCGTCATCATATCCACCCGGTTGGGGCCGGGTTCTGGCGGATATGCCGCAGCGTTGCGCTTACGGCCGCGCACCCAATAATAGAGCACACGCCCGAAATTCCCCGGTTTTCCCAGCCATTTGTTCGGATGTTCAAGCATATGGAAGCCGCGCATGGCCTGACGCAGAAGATCCACGTCATAGCGCAAGGCAATGCGGACGCCATCGTCGAAGAAACTCTCCAACAATTTGCCACGCCAGCTGGCCTTATAGCCCGGTGTCAGAGCCGCTTCGGCGCGCTTGATCGCCGATCGGTCCTGAGTGCGCTGCGTGATGTAATACGGGCGAAGCTCCCGACGCAGACGCGCGTGATACTCGAGCTGCCGTTTGACCGGATCATCGGTCACACTCAGCGTTTCACGCAGCATTTCAGCGCTGACCGCAGCAAAGGAACAGCCACGGCCATAAAGCGGATTGGTCCGCACCAATGTGTCGCCAAGCGGGAAATAATTCAGCGTGGCCGGTGTTTCGTCGGTCACCATATCGCGCCAGCGGCTGATCAGATCGCCCATGCCATGGACTTTGCCACGCGGTTCAGAGCGGCTTTCATTGGTCCATGGATAAAGACCCGGCAATTGCAGCGTCATGGCATGAAACACATCCGGATTCATGATGGCCTTGCGCAGCTCGGTCTCGACCTCTGGCACAGAAATCGTGATGGAAAAGCAGCCATTATCGCCCGGGAACACACCAAATTTGATGTATCCCAGATCGCCCGAAGCCGGTGGGTTTTCCGTGCGGGACGGCTCTTCCATACCCGGCAGCAAGCGATAATGCCGCGTAAAATAGAGGATGCCAGCCGATTCCTGTTCTTCACGGATGCGCGCACCTTCTTCAACCAGCTGGTTGATGGTGAAGCCGCCCTTGCCGCTGGCATCGACGACGATATCAGCTGTCAGTTCGACGGGTGTGTCCTGATCCTCACCGGAAACGCCATAGACTTCAACAATCCCGTCGGGCTTCTTACGCGTCAGCAGTTTGCGAACGAAGAAGCCAGGCTTGATCGTGACATTCTCAAGGCGCTCAACATAGCGACGCATGGCCAGTTCCAGCGTCGTCCGCCGGCTTGTGATGATGGTGAGTTCGGCATCCTCCGCCATGGGCTGATAGGCCTCTTGCTGAATCTCCGTCAGCATCATGTCGAAGGTCAGCTCACGTGCGCCCATTGAGGTGAGTTCATCAAGCAGCGCCGGATGGTGCGTCTTGATGATCCCACGCAACCTTGCCAGAAAGGCATGGCTTTGTCGGACATGACCGGCGCCACGTCTCTGCCATTCCAGAAAGGCTGTATCCGGATCGTCGCCCGGCGGTGCCTGGTCCCGTTCAAGCAGAATAATCTGCTTGCCCGTTGGTGCCAGGGACAGCGCCGTGCAAAGACCGCCAATGCCTGCGCCTATGACCAGAATTTCTTCGCTCATCCGTCCACTTCCTTCAGAAATTTCAGTATGATGTCGTTGACCGCCTCGGGGGCTTCCTGCTGCGTCCAGTGCCCGATGCCCGGGATCATTTCATTGATACGCAGATCGGTGACGTATTCCGGCATGGCCTGAAGCGCTTCAGCCGCCATCATGATGACCCCGTCATTCGTACCCGCCGCAAAGAAGGCCGGTTGATGGATCTTCTCCGGTGCACCTTCCGTCATCCGCCAGGTCAGATCGTGGTTCCGATAATAGCTGATCGGGCCGCGCATGCCTGAATTGGCGAACTCGTTGGCGTAGAAATCGAGATCCTTCTCACTGAGCCATGGCGGCAGCGTTTCCGGATCCGGGAGATTGGAAAACATATCGTCATCCGGCCCCTTGGGCGGCAGCGTGGTGAGATCGGTCTCACCCCCTGCCATGACAAGGAACTTCTTCAGTGCGGTGCGGATATCCGCTTCGAATTCTGCCTCAGCCACACCCGGCTCAAAGAAGTAGAGCTGATAGAAGAACTGTCCTTTGAACATTTCCCGCATGGCCGCCATGGGCGGCACTGGCGAGCGCGGCACAAACGGCACGGATAACGCCCCGACAGCCCGGACTTTATCCGGATGATGAAGGGCCGTTGCCCAGGCTGTCGGTGCCCCCCAGTCGTGACCGATCACAATGGCCTGATCATACCCGAGGGCCGGGATCAGACCGATAATGTCCTTCACGACTTCAATCTGTGAGTAGGCTTCAATCTCGTGAGGCTTGTCACTCTTGCCATAGCCCCGCATGTCCGGAGCAACGACATGATACCCAGCCTCAGCGATCGGTGCGAGCTGATGGCGCCATGAATACCAGCTTTCCGGAAATCCGTGCAGCAACAAGACCAGTGGGCCTTTGCCCGCTTCGACAATGTTGAGACTGATTCCGTTGGTTTCTACGCGCCGCTCGGTTGTACCCGGCCAGCTCATTCGGCTGCAACCAGCACAGGCTGGTTCCCCTGCTCACCGGGCAGAACTTCGCCGCTGGCTTCCTGATACCCCTTGTCAGCCGACCAGGCGACCGAACCACCGACGATCACTGTGTCCACACCATGCGAGTCGCGAACGTAACGGCTGCCATCACCTGGCACGTCCTGAACGAATTTCTCTACGCCGCGATCAATCGTTTCCGGATCGAAAATGGTGATGTCGGCAATATAGCCTGGCTTGAGAATGCCGCGTTCCGGAATACCCCAGATTGCCGCTGTATCAGACGTGATTTTCTTGACCGATTCCTCAAGGCCCATGAGCTTCAGATCGCGAACAAAGTGCGCGAACAGATAGCCGGTATCGCCATAGGTGGAGAAGGAGAGAATGTGTGCACCGCCATCGCTGGCACCGATGTGCACGTGCGGATGCTTCAGCAGGCTGACGACTTTCTCGTCATTGTTATGGCCCATGCTGGCCGACAGGAAGTGTGCCTCCAGATCTTCCTCAAGTGAGAGATCGATCATGGCCTCAACCGGCGTCGTGCCGCGCATTTCAGCGATTTCGCCGAGATTCTTGCCGACATATTTCTGATTGGCGTCAGTCTTCACCTGACGCAGGACCAGCGTTGGCCAGAGATCCTTGTAATCCGCCGCTTCGGCCACAAGAGCCTTGCGCTGATCAGGATCGGCAAATGCGGCCTTGATGTCGTCCACGCTGCCGAAACGCATCACGCGATACCAGCCAGGGAAGCGGATGAACAGAAGACTAGGCACAGCAAAGCAGAAGGAAATGTCGATCGGACGGGTCTGCACCTGAGGCCAGACGCGTGCACCCCGAGCAAATTGCTCATCAACGCGCGCCATAACGGTATCAACCGCGTCGATATTGTCCGCATTCACGAACAATGGCGAGAAGGTTGTCGGGATGCTGTACTTCACGGAGAGTTCTGCAAGCTGGTCGAGACGGGCAATCGTCAGGTCCGGATCATAGAATTCGGGCACAATTTGCAGTACGCGGCCATATTCACCGAGAACTTCAGCCATGGCTTCGACTTCACGAGCGTCCGCATAGCGGCTTGGCACGGGCTGGAGGGTTTCGTCCATGTCGACATAGCTGGTGGACATGCCGAGCGCACCGGCATCCAGGCATTCGCGCAGAACATTCTGCATTTCCGCGATTTCGTCATCGGTCGCCGTCCGCTCTGTCGCCGCTTCGTTCATGACCCAGAGACGGATCACGCTGTGACCGACCAGCGGGGCAACGTTAATGGCCAGGCCCTTGCGAATACGGGTGATGTATTCAGCGAAGGTTTCCCAGTCCCAGACCACGCCTTCGCGGAAGGCTTTGTAGGGCATTTCCTCAATCTGGTTGAACATGCCAACCAGACGCATGCGGTGATCAGCTTTCAGAGGCGCCAGCGAAAGCGAGCAATTGCCCGGAATGATGGTGGTGACGCCGTGCGAAAGCGCAGGCTTGGCCGCGCCATCCCAAAGGAGCTGGGCGTCAAAATGTGTGTGTGGATCGATGAAGCCAGGTGCAACCACTTTGCCTTTGGCATCGATTTCGGTTTTGGCAGAGCCAGAAACGCGACCGAGGCGCGCAATGCGATTGCCTTTTACAGCGATGTCCGACTTATAGGCTGGCAGGCCTGAACCGTCGACGAGTGTTCCGTTTCGGATAATGAGGTCATACATAATCAGATGTCCTTCGAATGTGATTTAACTTGTCTGATACCGCGCAGATGCAGCTGCGAGCGCATCCCGAACCAGTTCCCATGGCGTTCCCGGCAGATCTTCCGGCCGTTCAACGCCGCTCGACTCGAGCAGTTTGTGGGTGGCGAATTCATCCAGCGTGACGAGTGAACGACCGCCGTTTTCGAATTCCAGAGTCACGATCAGCTCGGCAATGCCATCATGGGCCGCTGCGATCTGAACATGATTGATTACCGCCCCACTCATTTGGCGGCGAGCGGTGGCTCAATGAAAATAACGTCGCTTGGCAAAATCGGATTGCCAGCACGTGGGCTGCCTTCTGGTGCCGGTGCCCGCATGAAAACGTGCAAATTCCAGCTTTGCAGTCCGGAAACAGCGTCTGTTTCGGACATGTCCGGCAACTCACGTTGAGCGATTGAATTCCAGGTATCACCTGGCTTTGGCAGTACTGATTTACGAACAGTTGACAGCATGGTCTCCTGCATCCTCCCCTGTTTATTTTGCTCTTTGAACTTTTTAGAACACGTTATGATTATTGAAGCAAGGGGGTAATGTGCAGGGACACGGGCTTGTGAGATTCGATCGGCGTGCAAAACCGCCTGAACGAACGCCCGAAGAGGCTGAACTGAAAGAAAAAAGGCTTCACAGCGATGTGCCGTGAAGCCTTTCTGAGATCTGGCTAAGCGCCTTCGAGAACAAACTTTCTATGGTCCTCGGTGAAAAATTCTTCGGGCACCATTTCCGGACCGGCCAGAATGGCAATGCCATGCATGCCGACATTCGGGTCGGCCGCGCGACGTTCATGATAGGCCCTGCGACGCTCACGGGCGTCTTCGTCAAACTCCATATCCAGCGCGGCCTGAAGTTGACCGGCAAAGCGCAGACGGCGCATACGCTCAGACCGCTCAGCAGCATAGGGTTCGAAATCGGGCGTGCCTTCCGGGCCAACGGCCTTAAGCGCCTCTGACACGGTGCGGACATCGCGATAGGTGATCGAAAGCCCCAGCCCGTTGATCGGGTCGTTCCAGCCCGCGGCATCACCGATCAGCACGCAATTTTCGGTGAAGGGTTTATCGGTCCAGGAGTCATTGTTGAAATAGGAAAAAAGCGGCCCGGCAGGTGTGCCATTCGCAATCGCCTCATTGCCGGGAACCGAGCGAAAGCGGAAGCTTTCGAGAAAGCGCTTCGCGCCTTCCTCGCCGTTGAACTTTCCGCGCTCTTCAAGCGGATAGCCGCCATAAACGCGCACTTTCGACCCGCCCTGAGGGAAGGCGAGAAAGCCGAAACTTTCCTCCGTTCCGATGGTCTGGCGCGTATCATCAATGCCTTCAACGCCATCAACCAGCAAGCCGGCAAACCAGTGATGCGGCTTGTCCTGATGAAGCTCAATTCCGGCCTCCTTGCGCACCAGTGACTGTCGCCCCTCAGCGCCAACAATCCGCGTTGCGGTAGCCGTCTGGCTCTCCCCCTCATGGATAAAGGTGACTGACGGCTCATCACCGAGCGAGACGGACTCGACGGCGACGGGACGCAGACAGGTGGCACCGCGGCGCGCCGCTTCGTTGAACAGGGTCTCGCAGTGATGCGGGTGGCCGATACAGAGTGGACCCGGCACGTCGGGCAGCACGGCGAGCGGGGTGGCGGCAGCTTCGCAATGCTGTGGATCCAGGCTTTCATCATAGGTCACGTGCGAGGTGATGTGATGACCACCAGCATTCATCAGGAGATCGTAAAGACCAACCCGTTTGGTCTCAACAACGCCCCAGGGCGCGATCCATTCACCGCGAACACGATCCACGTATTCGGATTGCTTTTCGAGGACCAGCACCTTCCAGCCAGCCTCAGCCATCACACAGGCCAGAGCCGATCCGCCTATGCCGCCGCCGACAATTATCAGATCATACTTCATTGGGTTCTCCCTCTGTTTTTTCCGGGATCTTCACCGCCAGATGCGCAATGACCGCGTAGAACGCGGCAAAGGAGGCAATCATGGCCAGGGTGAAAATGCCCCAGACTATGTTGTTCATGAGTGATGCATCCACGGCCATGCCGCGAACGCTGAAAGCGGGCGCCATGACCGCCGCGATCACATTGCCCCAGCCGGCGATCATAAGCGCAGGCACAAGCCAGGCCTGACGCCGCGGTTTCATGGGCTGACGAATGCGGGTGACGGCCCCCAGCGCAATCACAAGCAGCCCGTTCAGAAGCCCTTCCAGATGGGCCATCACCCATCCGCGATAATCGCCGCCGACATCCATCGGCGGGGGTTGGTCATACACATCGCGCATGACCAGGAAGGCCAATGGAAATCCAGCCAGCACCATCCCTGCCAGAATCATCAGGACGCCATTGAGCGCCACAAGTCGGAAACCATTGGCCGTCATGTCACTTGAACCGTTCCGGCTGGCTGGCGATCAGGGCTTCGAGTTTCGGAAGGCCATCCCTGAGGCTTTTGGTGAGCTGGGCCGTGACGAGCATGCCAAGCGGGAACATGGCCGAAGCCTTGCCCGACCAGTGAAGTTCGCATCCGGTGTCGGTCGGCTTGATCACATAATCCTCAACGGCTGCGGAAACCGGCAGGCTTGAACGCTCGAACCGGAACGCCATACGGCGATTGTCTTCCCAGGCGAAGAAGGTTTCCTCAACCTGCTGATCACCGATTTCGACCGTCCGGGTTGTCCCGACCTTGAAAGGCTCCGGGCTTGTCCATGTCACCTTGGTGATGGGCAGCCATTCCGTCCAGGCCGGGCCATCGAGAAGCGCCTTCCAGACCATTTCCGGCGGAAACGGAAACGCATGTACCGCGCTTGATTGTTTTGCCTTGGCGAGAAACTCCTCGCCGACCTGTTTGTGCTGTTTCAGCTGTTTTGCCATGTCGATAGCGCTCCCTGTTAAGCGAATTGTTTGCGCAAGGCCTTTTTGTCAGGCTTGCCAACCGCAGTTTGCGGGATTGCGTCGATAAATTCGATTGTTTTCGGTGCCTGAACCGGTCCTTTGTGTTCGCGCACAAGTGCTATCAGGGTTTCAGGTTCAACTGCCTGCCCAGGACGCAGCACAACCGCCGCCTTGACCTGTTCACCCCATTTTTCATGCGGCGTTCCGAAGACAGAAACCTGGGCAACAGCCGGATGCTGCGCGATTACGTTTTCGACCTCGCTCGGGAAGACGTTGAACCCGCCCGTAACAATCATGTCCTTCTTGCGGTCGACAATCCGGTAGAAGCCGTCAGCATCTCTGACGGCAACGTCACCCGTGTGCAGCCAGCCGCCCGCAAAGGTCTCCTTGTTCAGCTCATCCCGGTTCAGATAGCCATCCATGACCAGCGGACCACGCACGCAGATTTCTCCAGGCTCGCCTTCCGGAACCGGCTCATTGTCATCACCAAGCAGAGCCACATTGAGCCATGGCACCGGGCGACCACAGGATGCGAGGCGTTCCGGGTTGTCCGGATCATGTTCAGACCGGCGCAAGGTGAACACCGTCATCGGCGCTTCGGCCTGTCCGTAGAACTGGAAGAAGACCTTGCCGAATTTCTCCAGCCCCTCTTTCAGGCGTGCAGGCGACATGAGCGACGCACCGTAGAAAATGGTTTCCAGGCTGGAGAGGTCATATTTGTCGAAATCGGGATGATCGAGCAGCGCATAGATCATGGTCGGCACCAGCATGGTGCAGGTGATCTTGTAGTCCTGAATGACCCGCAGCACTTCGCCCGGGTCAAAATTCTGCATGACGAACATGCGACCATGTTTCAGCACGGTAGGACCAAACAGGCTGCCGCCCGCATGGCTGAGCGGGACAACCGCCAGCATGCGAGGCTCGACCGGCCACTCCCAGTCCGTCAGCATGATCTGAAGCGCCATAGCGCCGACACGCGGGCTGCCTGGAATGGCTTTCGGCGTGCCGGTTGTGCCGCCAGAATAGGACAGGCGCGTGATCGCATTGTCCGGCAGTTCCGGCGCGGTGAGCGGCCCCGGTGTCTTGCCTTCTGCCTGTGCCAGAAGGTCATCACCCAGACCACCCGGCCCGAGAGAGAGAATCGATTTCAACCGGTTGGTTCGCTGCTGCAATTCCTTCGCCCGGGTCCCGAATTTAGCCGGATCGTAGATCAGTACGTCGACATCGCCATCTTCAATGGCGAAGAGATGGTCATCGGCTGATCCCATCGGGTGCATGGCGACGAGGCAGCCACCGGCAAAGCCAAGCGCATTGTGAAGCAGCAATACCTCAATCGAATTGCCGGCAAGCAGAGCAACGCGTGCACCACCCTTTACGCCTGCATCCTGCAACGCCTGGGTCAGCTGACTGATCTTCAGGATGATGTCGCCGCCAGTCCAGGATTTGTCCTCACCGATCAGATCGATAATCGGCCGGTTCCAGTCCCGAACGAGCGCGTTCATCACCGGAGATACCGCGAATTCGGATGGATGTTGGTTGGTCATGAAAGCTTTCCGTTCTGAATTCAGGCTTCGGCCAGAGCTGCGAATGGACCACCCAGTCCAAGCCGCCCGGCGATGATGGAATGATGCATTTCAGTGGTGGCTTCGGCCACCATCTTGGCGCGTGCATCGCGCATGTATCGATTGACGCCAGTGGAGTTCATCATGCCCGATCCACCCCACATCTGCAGCAGCTGGCTGGTGCATTCGAACGCCGTATCGCAGATATACGCCTTGCACGCGCTGCCCATCGGGCTGTCGCCCAGACCGCGCTCATCATGCATGCGCGTGGCCATGTACAGCATGGACCGGCAAGCCTCGATTTTTGTCCAGATCTGCGCCATGCGATCCGTAACGGGGGAAAGCCGCGTCATCGGCTCGCCATAAAGATCGCGCTGTTTGATATAGTCAGCGGTCAGATCAAACAGGCCTTCCATACAGCCAAGCGCCGTTGCCGCATGACCGATAAAACTGACCTGATTGGCCGGGCCATGGTCAGGCCCGCCAGACAGAATATTACCCAGCACGTCATCAGCAGAAATCGCGACATTGTTGAAAGCAATCGGTCCGGTATTCGTGCCGCGCCAGCCAAGTTTGTCTTCATATTTCTGAACGTCAAAGCCCTCGTCTTCGGCTTCGACGATCACGCACCCATAGCCATCAATGCCGTCTTTCTGAGTACGGCACATGACCAGATAGGTTTTGGCATTGCCCTGGGTGCAGAACAGCTTGTGCCCATTGAGGCGATAGGCGTTGCCATCTTCTGTCAGCCGGGTCTGGTGAAACCCGACATTGGCCGCACCCGATGGTTCGGTCTGGGAGTAGGCCATCACGCGCTCGCCGCTGGCCGATGGCGGCAACAGCCTTTGTTTCTGCTCATCATTGCCGAGCAGACGCACCGTTTCCGGGCACAGGATCATTTCAACCGACAAAAGCCCTGCAAAGGCCGGGCTGGCCTTGGCGATCTCTTCAAGGATCAGACAGGCCGTCGTCAGATCACCGCCAATACCGCCATAGTCTTCCGAGATGAAAACGCCCAGAAAGCCCAGCTCACCACAGCGTTTGGTGACCCATTCCGGCGTTTCCTCGTCCAGATCGATCTGGTTGGCGATCGGCATCAGTTCATTCTGCGCAAACCGGCGAGCCGTTTCGCGCATCATTTCCTGATCTTCCGTCAGAAAATAGCTCATTCTTCCCTCCCTCAGACGGACGCCTTAACCGGCGTTCTCGATTTCCTTAAGCGTGGCCAGAAAGCCTTCCACCACCTCCGGATATGGGTTCACGCCATTGGCCCGGCCCATGCCGACAGCCGTGGCAAAGGCGTTGTTCTGTTCATCACTGAAGCCCGGCAGGACGTAGAGCTCGTCGCCCGTGACGGCATCGAGCACCATGGTCGCGAGGTCTTCTGGCGAAAAGCCATCGGCGACCCCCATGGTCATCAGCATTTCAAGCGCTCTGAGAATGTCGTTCGACTTGCGGTTTCCGACCTCGTCCTGAAGGTCGCCCGGCGTGGTTTTCTCCGGGCTCATAATGCCGGATTTCGTCATGCCCGGCATGGCGATGGTGACGCCGATATTCGCGATGCCCTGCGCCTTGAGGTCGAGATAGAGCGCCTCTGTCAAAGCCACGACGGCATGTTTGGTCATGGAATAGGTGCAAAATCCCGGATTGACGGTGATGCCCGCCCCTGAGGCGATGGTGACGACATGGCAGGGATCACCCTGTTTGATCATGTGCGGCACAAAGTTGCGAATGCCGTTGAAGACCGAGCGCTGATTGACGCCGATCACCCAGTCATATTCTTCTTCGGACATTTCCCAGCTTATGCCCGAGGCAAAAATACCGGCATTATTGATCAGAAGATTGACCTTGCCGAAATGCTGAATGGCAGCATCGGCCAGCGCCTCAAGGTCTGTCCCTTTCGAAACATCGCATTTGACGGTGAGCACCTCACCCGATTTTGAAAGCTCGGCCTCAGCGCTCTCAAGCGCATCATCGCGGATGTCACCAATAACGAGTTTGCAGCCCCGTTTCTGGGCTTCGCGCGCCATGGCGAGACCGAGCCCGGATGCGCCGCCTGTGATGACGGCAACACTTCCCTGCAGATTATCCATGGCTCAGACCTTTTCCAGAATGTGGATGGCGCAGGCCGTGCCCATGCCAGGCCCGCCACCAACCACATGGGTCAGACCAAGGCGTGCGCCTTCCACCTGACGATCACCCGCCCTGCCGCGGAGGTGAGTGGAAATCTCGTAAATATTGGCAATGCCCGTCGCGCCAAGCGGATGGCCCTTGGAAAGGAGACCACCGGAAACGTTGACCGGAATGCGCCCGCCAAGCTGGGTGTCGCCATCATTGATCAGACGGCCTGCCTCGCCATCGGCGCAAATACCGAGATTTTCATAATGGACGATCTCCGCCGTGGCGAAACAGTCATGCAGCTCAATGAGATTGATGTCATCCGGGCCGACGCCCGCAGCTTCATAGGCGCTCTTCGCTGCCAGACGGGTGGCCGCGCTGAAATCCGGCATGGCCATCTGGCGTTCCTGAAACGGATTGGAGCTCATTTCAGAGCTGCGCACCTTCACAGCCCTGTCCGCCAGCCCCAGCTCTTTCATCTTCTTCTCGGAAACAATCACCGCAGCCGCAGATCCATCCACATTCACCGAGCACATCAGCTTTGTGTTCGGCCAGGCGATCATCTCTGCCGACATGACTTCCTGAAGCGGGGTTTCCTTCCGGTACATGGACTTTTCGTTCATGGTGGAATGCCAGTGATTTTTCACTGAGACCCGCGCGAACTGATCGAACGTGGTGCCGTATTTGCGCGCGTGTTCCATCCCGACATGAGAGAACATGGCTGGCATGGTGCCAGAGCCAATCACGCCCTCGGGTGACGGCCCGCCTGCGCCGCCGCCCAGAAGGCCCTTGCCCATCTGCTCGACCCCGACTGCCAGAACGATGTCATAAATGCCCGCTTTCACGGCCATCCAGGCGTCGCGAAAGGCTGTCGCGCCTGTGGCGCAGGCATTTGCGACGTTCGTGACAGGGATGCCGGTCTGGCCAATTTCGGCGAGCATGCGCTGGCCTACCATACCGGCCGCCTGGCCGAGATTGCCGCAATAAAGCGCCTGCATATCCTTGATTGAGAGACCCGCATCATCAAGCGCGAGGAGGGCAGCTTCAGCGGCCAGCCCCGGAACCGTGCGGTCCGGGTAACGACCAAAGCGGATCATATCGATACCGGCGATATAAACGTCAGACATGGAAACTCTCCTCTCAGGCCGGTTCAAACGCATAGGTGAGGTGTGGCTCACCGGGTTTGTTGACGGGGGCAACTTCGCGATAAACGACCTTCACAGGCAGATCGTAGGGGATCTTTTCAGGATCAGGCTCGACGCCATGCAGCGTGCCCTTGATGTGCGCGCCATCTTCGAGATCCACGATGACGTCTACAAACGGCGTCTTGATTCCTGGAAAGCTGCGATGGATGACGGTGAAGACGTAAACCTTGCCGGTTTCAGCCAGGCGGACCGATGTCATGTCATCCCGGGCATAGCAGTTTGCGCACACCGTGCGTTCGCCGACATAGGTGTGGCCGCATGAATTGCATTTGGTTCCGGCGAGATAGGGATTGCCCTGATCATCCCGCTTCAGAAAGGGCACCATGGGTGGGGCCAGTGTCTCAGCTGTACTCATTCGGGCGCTCCTTATTCGGCAACAGGATCTGGCGCAGCTTCGGCCAGAGCGAGGTGAAGGGGTTGAAGGGCGGTCTCGTCCCAGGCTATGCGCTGACCGGTGGTGATGCCGCCATCGACCACCTGATGAGAGCCTGTGACGAAGCTGGATTCATCAGAGGCAAAATAAAGCGCTGCATTGGCGATATCTTCGGGCAGGCCCGCGCGTGCCAGAGGCTGCATCCGGGCCGCGGCATCTGTCAGCCGACCGGTCATCTGATCGGATACAGCGCGTGGAAGCCCCACGGAAACACCAAAGATCGGCGTGACGATGACGCCCGGACAAATCGCATTTACGCGGATATTGTGTTTGGCGAGATCGGCTGCGCCGAGTTGGGTGAGATGCAGCACACCGGCCTTGGCCACGCCATAGGCGAGCCCCCACCCAGCCTGAAATGCGGCAATTGACGCTGTATTAATGATCGACCCGCCACCGCGCTCTTTCATCAGGGCGGCTGCGTGCTTCATACCCAGCATGGGGCCACGCAGCAGGAGGTTCATGGTGACGTCCCAGTCACCCGCCTCCATATCCAGAATGCCCGCAGGCGTACCGCCCGCACCGGCATTGTTCATCAGAATATCGAGCCCGCCAAACCGGCTTTCGGCAAGTGTGATAGCGGATTTGATGTCGGATTCTCGGGTTACATCGCAATGGGTGTAAACAGCGGCGTCGGCAAACCGGGCTTCCAGCCCTTTGCCCTTTTCATCCTGCACATCGGCGATGACGACTTTTGCGCCTTCTGAGGCGAATCTTTCAACCGTCGCGAGACCGATACCCGAGCAACCACCCGTGATAAGGGCAATTTTCCCCTCAAGTCTTCCTGTCATGTCTTCCTCCCTCTGGAGCCGCCCGGTCTTTTCGTCGGGCTTTAACTCCGTGGTGGCGGCCTAGAGCTGGCGAACCAGATAGGCGGCCTCATGAATGGCGTTGGCATAAGACCGCGGCGTGCGCGCGTCTCCGATCACCTGGATCGGGAAGCCCTTGCCCTGAAGCGCGGCTTGCAGCTCGTCATTCGGCGTCCGGCCCTGACAGATAATCAGATTGTCGGTCTCGACGCGCTCTTCAGCACCTTCCGCCGTCTTGAAGATGGCCGTCTTGCCATCAATGCCGACCAGCGTCTTGCCGGTTTCGATCTCAACGCCAAAATGCTGCATCAGACCGCCGATAACGAGCGCACGCGACCCGATATAATTGGCAGGCACATAGTGTGGCAGAGCATCGAGAACGCGAACGCCCTTGCCGGCAAATTTCCGGTTCAGAGCAAGTTCACCGCCCTCACCAGCGCCCCAGATCACAACATTCTCGCCAAGGTCTGCCGGATTTTCGCGCGACAGAACTTCATCAATAGTCAGCGCAAAGCCGGATTTCCGCGCCTCCGCAAGACCCGGCACGTCCGGCAGCACCGCGCGTGCCCCCGTCGCCAGAACAACAACATCAGGGTTCTCAGCCAGAATGGTGTCGACGGTCGCCTCGCAATTCAGACGAACCGGCACATCCCATTTCTCGACCATCTTGCGATGATAGTTTGGCTGGTTCTGCAACATTTCCATGTTCGGCAGGTTCGAATAATTCCCGGCCCAGTCCATGGCACCGCCGAGCTTGTCGGACTTTTCGAGAATGACCACGTCATGGCCGATTTCCTTGCCCGTAATGGCATATTCCATACCGCCCGAACCGCCGCCGACAATGACGACTTTCTTCGGATGAATGGTGGGGACGATGCGGTATTCATCCTCGCGACCAAAGACCGGATTCTGAGCCGACCCGGCCCAGCCCTTGCCGAAGATATTACCCTGCAGCAGGGAGGCACCGGTGTGCGTAGAGAGGCGAATTTCGTCCTCACGGCCTTCCATCATCTTGTTCGGGAATTCCGGGTCATCGAGTGAGAGACGACACACGCCAGCAAAGTCAGCACCCGCTTCTTCCACCATGGTGTGGAGGTGGTCTGGCGTGATCAGATTGGCCGATCCGATCAGAGGCATGTCGATATTCCGCGCCTGCAATGCCTTCCGGAGGGTTGCGATATTGTCCTTGTTCACAACCTTCGGCGTGTAGAAACTCGGCCCGATGAATTCGGTGGAGTGAATATCCGGACGACGGCTTTCGGCCTGAAGCATGGACCCGAATGTGCAGCACAGGACCGAAATCCCGAGATCATGCAGGCGCGGCGCATAATGTTCCGCGAAGTATTCAATATCAAACCCGCCCTTGAGATTCTCATCGACGCAGAGGCGCGGCATGAGCGGGAAGTCCTTGCCGCAAAGCTCCTGGGTCCGCTTGATGATTTCTTCGATCATCAGGAAGCGGTCAGCGTATTTATCTGTCCGCCCCTGATTGGAGAGCAGAGACAGGTTCGCATGTGGCAATGAACCATGGCAGAAATGGAAGGAGACAAAGTCAAAGCCGGCCTCTTTGGCACGTCGCGCGGCCTGACCATAACATTCGACAATGTCTTCGTATTCTTCCGTGGAAATGACGCCCGGCTTCGGATTGCCGATCACATATTTGTCTGATGGCCCCCAGGAAGTTGTCTCCGGAATCCAGCCCTTGCCATCCTTGAGGGGAATTGTGGTGCCAAGACCCGGGATCAGACCGCCATAGAACAGCTGAATGCCCGCCAGAGACCCGTTATTCTTGATCTCGGACACCGTATCACGGAACTCGATCACATAATCTTCGTCGTAAAGACCGAGCATACGCTCATTGATGAGCCCGTCCCGGCGCACACAGGTCGCGCCAACAACCACCGCCGAATAACCGCCCTTGGCGATGGACCCGTAAGCGGCCGCCAGACGACGCGTAGCATAGCCTTGCGGGTCTGACATGTTGAGCGTCGTCGGTACGTGGATAATACGGTTTTTGAATCGCAGCCCTTTGGCTTCGAATGGCTCGAACAGCTTTCTCAAATTTTCCTCCCGTCACGCTTTTTGAGAGCGGATGCATTTTTTTGCATCGCCAGCGTGTTAAGTCATGTGACTTAGTGTATTTAGCAAAAGATGAAAGTCAATCGATTACCTGGCACCAATCTCGAAAAGCTCGAGCCGAAGGTGAAGATAAAACGCATTGCCCGGCAGCTGATCGCCGAACAGGGCGTCCGCAATGTTACAGTCAGGGAAATTGCCCAGGCCGCGAACCAGAGAAATCAGGGTGTCGTCGCCTATTATTTCGGGACAAAGGACAAGCTTCTGGCCGAAATTCTGACCGATGGCGCGGAACGTATTGAAGCAAGACGTCTGAAATTTCTGGAGAAAATGGAGGCCGAAGGCGGGCTCACCGATGTAAGACAGGCGATTGAGGCCATTATTCTTCCGTGTACCGAGTTTTCCGATGAGGACGAAGTCTATGGTCGATACTTCAACCGGTTTCTGTTCCGCGTCTCGCTTTCTGACCCGGGCTTTACCGATGAAACCCTGAAGGGTCGATGGAGTGTCGGATATCAGGCCTGTCTGAACCATTTGCGGCGGCTTCTGCCCCACCTCACCCCCGTCGAACAAAATCGCCGCTTCGTCTTCCTAGGTGGCTATGTGTCCCAGATGCTGGCCCAGCGCGAGGTCCGGCGGGAAGATCTTTCCAAAGACCACCCGACCTGGAATTCCGACGACACGCTGGATGATATCATCCGCACCGCGTCTGCACTGGTAAAGGCTGACTAGGCGATGCTGTGAAACGAAAACGGCCCGGGAGATACCGGGCCGTCTGAATTTCAATTGCAGGACATTGCGCCAGATCAGTATTTTCCGATCAGCGCCTTGGCGAGAATATTGCGCTGGATTTCGTTTGATCCGGCATAGATCGAACCGACCCGGTCGTTGAAATACTTCGCTGACGTTGTGACGAATTCTTCCGGGCCGATCATGTAGTCATTGGTCTTTGGCTGGTGAAGAATCGGACCGCCCGGAGAGGTATGCTCACCCTGGAATGGCAGAGTGTAATTGCCCGCAATATCAAGGGCGATCTCTGTGATGCGTTGCGAAAGTTCGGTACCGCGAATTTTCAGCATGCTGGCTGTCAGCCCCGGCGTGCCGCCTTCAGACAATTCAGCCATCAGGCGCAATTCCTGAATTTCCAGCGCGCGTGCCTCGATCTCTGCCTGCGACAATGCGCTTGCGATGCCCGATGTCAGTGCATCATGCTCATGAGCGAGCTGGCGGAGCTTTTTCGCCCGGGCAATGAGACGCGGCCCATAGGAAGACCCGCCACGCTCGAACTCAAGCAGGTATTTGGCAACCGTCCAGCCCTTGTTGATCTGGCCCACAACATTGGTCTTGGGCACGCGGACATTGTCGAAGAAGACCGCATTCTGGATATGCTCGCCCGTCAGCATGACAATCGGATCAACGCGGACGCCCTCGGCTTCCATATCGATGAGCAGGAATGTGATTCCCTCCTGCTGTTTGCCACTCGAATCGGTTCGCACCAGGCAGAACATCATATTCGCTTCATGGGCATGGGTGGTCCAGATTTTCGACCCATTACAGATGAAGTCATCGCCATCCTCGACCGCCGACATGGTGAGGGCGGCAAGGTCAGAGCCCGCATGCGGTTCGGAATACCCCTGGCACCAGAAATCCTCGCCCGACAGAATGCGCGGCAGGTAATAGTCTTTTTGCTCTTTCGAGCCATGCCCGATCAGGGCAGGCGCACACATGGCAATGCCCATGGGCGACAGCGATGGTGCCTCGGAGCCAGCCATTTCCACGTCGAAAATGAATTTTTGAGCGATTGTCCAGTCGCATCCGCCGTATTCAACCGGCCAGGACGGAACGGCCCAGCCCTTTTCCACCAGGATTGCCTGCCAGGCCAGCGCCACCTCCTTGTCGGCATAAACGCTGGTCATCCGGCGTGCATAGGCGCGAAGCTCTGGCGTCAGCTTATCAGCCAGAAAGTCCCGAACCTCTTCGCGGAACGCCTCTTCTTCGGGCGTAAAAGACAGCTGCATAAGGTCCTCCCTGACCTGTCAGATTTCTATTGTTGGTTATAAGGTGAACCAGCCCTGTCGACAGTCAACCGGGTACGTTGCGGCAGCTAGCGCCAACCTGTTACATTTCCCCGTTGATTTCCGCAGCGGCAATCGCTGACAAGGGGCCAAATCACTGAACAAGGACACTGAAATGAGCTATCCCGACCAGGACCTCGCAATCGAAATCGGCGAACGTGTGGAACGTTTTGTCCGCGATGTGGTCATTCCTTATGAAAAAGATGATCGTCTGGAAGACCATGGTCCGGCGGATAGCCTTGTGACCGAGCTGCGGGAAAAAGCGCGCGAAGCGGGCGTCATGACCCCGCACATTCTGCCCGACGGCAAACACCTGACCCAGCGCGCCACGGCGCATGTTCTGAAGAAATCCGGTCTGTCTCCGCTTGGCCCTGTGGCCTGTAACACAGCCGCGCCCGACGAAGGCAATATGTTCCTGATCGGCAAAGTGGCCAATGATGAGCAGCGCGTGCAGTTTCTTGACCCGCTGGTGTCTGGTGAAGCCCGGTCTGCCTTCTTCATGACCGAGCCAGCCATGGATGGCGGCGCGGGCTCAGACCCGTCCATGATGAAGACGACCTGTGTGCAGGATGGCAATCACTGGATCGTCAATGGCCGCAAGACCTACATTACCGGCGCCAATGGCGCGAAGGTCGGCATTGTGATGGCCAAAGCCGAAGAAGGCGCCACCATGTTCCTGGTCGATCTGCCAAACCCGGCGATCAAGATCGAACGCCTGCTCGATACCATCGACAGCTCGATGCCGGGTGGTCATGCCGAAGTGACCATCGACAATCTCCGCATTCCGGCCAGCCAGATGCTGGGCAATCCGGGTGAAGGCTTCCGCTATGCGCAGATCCGCCTGGCCCCGGCCCGTCTGTCACACTGTATGCGCTGGCACGGTGTTGCGACACGCGCGCAGGAAATTGCGCTTGATTATGCGTGCAAGCGGGAAGCGTTTGGCAAACTGCTGATCGATCATGAGGGCGTTGGCTTCATGCTGGCCGAGAACAAGATCGATCTGCAACAGGCCGAGCTGATGATTGACTGGTGTGCCGATGCGCTGGATCGCGGCGAGAACGGCAATGTCGAAAGCTCAATGGCGAAAGTGGCTGTGTCTGAAGCGCTGTTCCGCGTGGCCGATCGCTGCGTGCAGGCCATGGGCGGCATGGGCGTCTCGCGGGATACGATTGTGGAACAGCTGTTCCGCGAAGTCCGCGCCTTCCGTATCTATGATGGCCCGACCGAAGTCCACAAATGGTCGCTGGCGAAGAAGATGAAAAAAGCCGCGCTTTCGGGGAAGGATTAAGCACATGGCATTTACCGACAAGTTTGATCTGACGGGCAAACGCGCCCTCGTGACAGGTGCATCGAGTGGCCTGGGCGACCATTTCGCCCGCGCGCTGGCCGCACAGGGCGCTGAAGTGGTTGTGGCAGCTCGCCGCCTTGAGAAACTCGAAGCGCTGGCGAGTGAAATCGCTGCGGCTGGCGGCAAGGCTGTGCCCGTGGCCATGGACGTGACCAAGGCCGACAGCGTGACCGCTGCGTTTGAAACTATCGCCGAGACATGTGACGGGCCATGCGATATCGTGGTCAACAATTCCGGCATCGGTCAGGCCAGCTGGTTTCAGCAAACCACTGAGGAAGAATGGCAGTCCATCATCGACACCAATCTGACCGGTGTCTGGCGCGTGGCCAAAGCCGCCACGAATGCGCTGCTGGATGCCGGAAAGCCGGGCTCCATCATCAACATCTCATCCATCACCGCGCTTCAGCCGAGCCTGATGAATGTGGGCTATGGCGGCACGAAGGCGGCCGTGGACCACATGACCCGCGACATGGCCGTGGAAATCTGCCGGTATGGCATTCGGGTGAACGCGATTGCGCCGGGCTATTTCAAAACGGCGATCAATGACGAATTCCTCGACAGCGAGCATGGCGACACCATGCGCAAACGGATTCCGATGCGTCGGTTCGGCAATTATGACGAGCTGACAGGCCCGCTGCTTCTGCTGGCCTCGGATGCGGGCTCCTACATTACGGGCGAAACCATTCGTGTGGATGGCGGCCATGTCCTGATGCCGCTTTAGGCGGCAACTCATATTCGGATGTCAGACGGCCTGTTCTTCGGAACGGGCCGTTTTCGTCTGCGCTGCTGCCCGGCGATTGGTCATTGCCCTGACTTTTTGCCTTCAGCCCTACCCGATCGCCGTACGACCTTGAGGGCCGCCCGGCGGCGGGATATGTCTGTGGAATGCAAGTGTTGCATGCGTCTGAAGCGCATTCATCCACCATCAACGGATGGAAAAGGCGACAATACGGACAGGATCCGGATCTCGCCTGTGTTTTTCAGGAACAATTCATGCGTCCTGATCGCTTTGGATTTTGGAGGGGCGTGATAACCCGCAGGGGATGAGAGATGGCCGAGTTTATTCCAGTACAGCCCTTTGAGCTGGTCATCTTTGGCGGCACGGGAGATTTGTCGCGCAGAAAGCTTTTGCCTGCTCTCTATCACCGCTTCCTGGACGATCAGATCCCCGAATCCTCGAAAATCGTGGCGACGGCGCGATCTGCCCTGTCCCGCGAAGAATTCGTCGAAATGGCCAAGGAAGCCTGTCATGAATCGACCGCAGAGAGCACATGGTCTAAGGAGTCCTTCGACGCGTTTGCAGAATTGCTGGACTATCAGCCGCTGGATATTTCCGCGCCTCTTAAGGACTGGAAAAAACTGAAAGAGAAGATCGAACCCGTCGACAAGACTGTGATCTTCTATCTCTCAACCTCGCCCTCTCTCTATGTGCAGATCTGTCAGTCACTGGCGGCTGCTGACATGGTGTCCGAAACCTCACGCATCGTTCTGGAAAAGCCCATCGGCCATGATCTGCAATCGGCTCATGAGATCAATGAGGGCGTCTGCGCGGTGTTCGCGGAAGAGCAGATTTACCGGATCGACCATTATCTGGGCAAGGAGACGGTCCAGAACCTGATGGTGTTGCGGTTTGCAAATGCCCTGCTCGAACCGCTCTGGTCGCGACAGCATATTGATCATGTTCAGATCAGCGTGTCTGAAAGCCTGGGGCTTGAAGGTCGGGTGGGCTATTATGACCGCTCGGGCGCGCTTCGCGACATGGTTCAGAACCATATGTTGCAGCTGCTCTGCCTGATCGCGATGGAGCCGCCCAACTCCATGGAAGCCGACGATATCCGCACCGAAAAGATCAAGGTCATGCGGGCGCTGCAACCTTTCGACGCCGACAAGGCCCGGACGCACATCGTGCGCGGTCAGTATTCGGCCGGTATCGTTAACAAGAATGCCGTGCCCGGCTATCTTGAAGAACTGGGCGAGGACACCTCGACCACCGAGACCTTTGTGGCCATCAAGACCGGCATTGATAACTGGCGCTGGGCCGACGTGCCCTTCTATCTGCGCACTGGCAAGCGCATGCAGAGACGCAGCTCGGAGATTGTGATACAATTCAAGCCAGTGGCACACTCGATTTTCGAAACCAGTCATGGCGAAGCCAACAAGCTGGTGATCAAACTGCAACCCAATGAGGCCGTCCGGCTTTACATGCACATCAAGGAGCCCGGCCCGGGTGGCCTGCGCATACGCTCCCTGCCGCTGAACCTGTCCTATGCGGACAATTTCGTGGCACGATATCCGGACGCCTATGAGCGTCTTCTGATGGAAGTGGCGCGGGGCAATCTGGCCCTCTTCATGCGCCGGGATGAGGTGGAAGCTGCCTGGACATGGGTGGACGGCATTATAGACGCCTGGGAGGCCATCGGCACACGGCCCGATGAATATCCGGCAGGAACAGACGGTCCTCTGGCCGCGGCCATGCTGCTGGATCGTGATGGTCGCGCCTGGCGCAAACCAACGGACACGAAATAATGGCAAGCCTGCATCCTGAAATCGAACGCATTACCGAGCGTATCCGAAAACAGTCCGAGGCGTCGCGCGCTGAATATCTGGAACTGATCCGATCTCGCAAGCCAGACGGATTTGCGCGCAAAAAACTGACAGATGGCAATCAGGCCCATGCCAGCGCCGGATGTGCAGTGATGGACAAAGTCCAGCTGCTCGGCGCGAGCTGGCCAAACATTGGCATTGTTACGGCCTATAATGACATGCTGTCGGCTCATCAGCCCTATGAGACCTACCCTGCGATCATCCGCGAGGCGGCCCGCCAGGTGCAGGCAACTGCGCAGGTCGCGGGCGGGGTGCCCGCCATGTGTGACGGCGTCACCCAGGGCCAGGACGGCATGGAGTTATCGCTGTTCTCCCGCGACGTGATCGCCATGGCGGCCGGGATCGCACTGAGCCATGACACGTTCGACGCGGCCATGTATCTGGGTGTTTGCGACAAGATCGTGCCGGGCCTTGTGGTGGCTGCGCTTCGCTTTGGCTGGTTGCCAGCCGTTTTCGTGCCCGCAGGCCCAATGCCATCAGGCCTGCCAAACCCGGAAAAAGCCCGCATCCGCCAGGAATTCGCGCAAGGCAAAGTCGGGCGGGAGAAGCTGCTGGAAGCTGAAGCGGCCAGTTATCACTCACCCGGCACCTGCACCTTTTATGGCACCGCCAATTCCAACCAGATGATTATGGAAATGGTGGGCCTGCATATCTCCGGCTCGGCCTTTGTTCAGCCCGGCGAGGATTTACGCGCAGCCCTGACCCGTGAAGCAACCAAAAAGGCCGCCAGCCTAACCATTGCCGGCGATTATCTGCCGATTGGCGAGATGATTGACGAGCGGTCCATGGTCAATGCCGTGGTCGGGCTTATGGCCACAGGCGGCTCGACCAATCTGGTGCTGCATCTGGCCAGTTTCGCGGCTGCCGCGGGCATCCGCCTGACGCCGCAGGATATGGCCGAGATTTCCGCCGTCACACCCTTGCTGGCGCGGATTTATCCGAACAGCCCCGCCGATGTGAACCATTTCCACGCCGCAGGCGGGATGGGTTTTCTGATCCGCGAGCTGATCAGTCATGGCCTGGTGCATGCCGATGCCCGCACCGTTAATGGCACGCTGGAAGATCAGGCGCTTGAACCTTTCCTGCGCCCGACAGGCGAGATTGAGTATCGCGAGCCGCCGGAAAAAAGCGGCGATCTGGATATTCTGCGCCCAGTGGACAATCCGTTCGACGCTGAAGGCGGGCTGAAACTGGTGGAAGGCAATCTGGGAGAGAGCGTTACCAAAGTCTCCGCCGTCAAACCGGAGCATCGTCTTGTTGAGGCCCCTGTCCGCGTGTTCGACAATCAGGAACAGGTGAAAACCGCCTATAAGGATGGTGAGCTGAACCGGGATGTGATCGTGGTGGTCCGGTTTCAGGGCCCCGGCGCGAACGGCATGCCGGAGCTACATTCCCTGACCCCGGTACTCGGCTCACTTCAGGATGAAGGCTATAAGGTGGCGCTGGTCACGGATGGCCGGATGTCGGGCGCGTCGGGCAAGATACCGAACGCCATTCATCTGACCCCGGAAGGTGCGCGGTCTGGCCCGATTGCCCGTCTGCGGGATGGTGATCCGGTGCGGCTGGACTGCGAAAAAGGTGAACTGGTCTTTCTGGGCGATGCCGAAGAGTTCGCAAACCGCGAACCGGCTGTCTTCAGGCCCAACCAGACCGGTATCGGGCTGGGGCGCGAAATGTTTGCCACCATGCGCGAAGGCGCTGGCGATGCCTCAACCGGGGCCAGCTTCTTCAGTTTTCCGGGTATGCAAACCTCATGACACGATCAGTTCTGGTGGGCGATGTGGGGGGAACCAAGGTGCGATTGGCGCTGGCCAGCCACGGACCGGGGGATGTCTGCCTCGATAAGGTCAGCGTCTATACGGACCCTGCCCTGCCCGATCTGGAATCAGCCATTGAGCGCTTTCTTACGGAGACCGGCGCGGCCCCTGAAACCGCGCTGTTCGCGCTGGCCGGACCGATTGACAGCGAGGGCGCTATCCGGCTGACCAATCGGAGCTGGCCAAAGGTGGTGCCCGCTTCCATCCAGAGCCGGTTCGGGCTGGAAAACGTAACTATCGTGAATGATTTTGCCGCCATGGCTCGGGCGATCCCGGAGATCACCGCCAGCGATTTTGAGCCGGTGATTGACGGCGAACGCAAGACCGACAAGCCTATATTGGTGACCGGCCCCGGCACAGGAATGGGGGTTTCAACCCTCGTCAAATCAACGTCAGGCGGCTGGCGCGTGCTGACCAGCGAAGGCGGGCATGTCGCGTTTGCCCCGCGAAATGTGCGCGAAGCCGCGATCCGTGACGTGATTGCCCGGCAGTACAAGTATGTTTCGGTGGAAATGATTGTATCCGGTCGCTGGCTAATGCCGGTTTATCAGGCCGTCTGCGAGGTCACCGGTACGAAACCGGAAGACATCTCAGCGCAAGCCATCTCGGATCGGGCTGACAAGGACGACCCGATCTGCGTCGAAGTGATGAGATTTCGCGCCAACGCGCTGATGGGCGCTGTGGGCGATGGCGCGTTGATCACAGGTGCGCAAGGCGGTGTCGTGCTGACAGGCGGGGTGGCCGAAGGCACCATCAAATGGCTGCGCCGGACAGAAGCTATTGAGCGCTTTCAGGAGCGCGGCCCCATGTCACCCTATCTTGCCCAGACACCGGTTTCAGTGCTCAAACATGATGAAGCACCGCTGATTGGTGCGGCGGCGCTGGCCCTTGAAATGGATGGTTGATCCCATGTCGGAAATCCCCGTTGAAATTCTTGATCGCGTTCGGGCCTGCAAGGTTGTGCCCGTCATTACCATCAAAAATGTCGATGATGCCCTGCCGCTTGCCAATGCGCTGATCGCGGGCGGGATCGACATTCTGGAAGTGACGCTGCGAACCGATTGTGCGCTGGAGGCGATCCGCGTGATGGCCAATGCCGGGCTTGATGCGCTGATCGGCGCAGGCACCATCACGACGGCGGAAGACGTCGTGGCCGCGAGGGATGCGGGGGCGGAGTTTCTGGTCACCCCCGGCACGAGCCCCGCCCTGATACCGGCGCTCAAAGCGTTCGGCGGACCGGTTTTTCCCGGCGTGGCGAGCGTCTCTGAAGCGCTGCATCTGCGCGATGAAGGCTTTTACGTGCAGAAGTTCTTTCCGGCTGAAGCGGCAGGGGGCGCGGCTTTCCTGAAGTCCATTGCGTCCCCCATTTCCGACATCAGCTTCATGCCGACCGGCGGCATCAGTGCCGGCAATGCCGCAGCCTATCTGAAGCTGCCGAATGTCCTGGCTGTGGGCGGGTCCTGGATTGTGCCGTCCGACCATGTCGCAAGCGGAAAATGGGACCAGATCACCGAGCTTTGCGTGGCGGCCCGACAGATCGTCTGATCCGATCCGGGTGGGGCCTTCGCGACCCTGCCCGAAATCCGGATGCGGAAAATCTGGTTGACAGCCTGCCTTCCCTGAAACATCAAGCACCTCAGATGGTGCCCTCCCTGACCGGAGGGCTAAGAGGGAAGCCGGTGTAATTCCGGCGCTGTACCCGCAACTGTCAGCCAGGAGCTGAAGGCCAACAATGTCACTGGAACCCTGTTCCGGGAAGGCGGCCAGAGGTGATGATCGGCGAGCCAGGAGACCTGCCATCGCGTCGTTCGTCCGGAGACCGGGAATAGTTCTCAGCGGGCGGGAAGGTCACACCTCTCCCGAGAAACGACAAGTCGTTACCGGCCTGGCCGTCCGCATGGGTTTTCCCCTGTGGCCAGAAATTGTCGTTGAATCTGCATCTGTCATTCGGACGGCGGGATGCATGAGGGAAATACATGAAACTGCAAGCAGGATCTCTGTTTGGCATCGCGCTGGCCTGTTCAGTGCTGCCCGCCTTTGCCGATGGCATTGCAACGCCTGACACCCGCCTTGATACCGTGCTCGTCAATGGCTCACGTCTTGGCCAGACGCAGGCCGAAATCGGCACGAGTGTCAGCATTATTGATGCTGATGACCTCAAAGCACTGGATTTTGACTTCGCACTGGACGCTATTGCGTCTGCGCCCGGCGTCACGATCAACCAGAATGGAGCGTTTGGCGGCGCAGCCAGCGTCCGCATCCGTGGTGCATCGACCGGTCAGACACTCACCCTGATTGATGGCGTACCGGTGGGCGATCCATCCGTCACAGATGGCAGCTTTAATTACGCCTATCTGGACACAAGCGATATCGAGCGGATCGAAGTTCTCAAAGGCCCGCAATCGGTGTTGTGGGGCAGCGACGCCATTGGTGGTGTTGTGTCGATCATCACAAAAACACCGGAGCCCGGCTTTAGCGGAACAGCGTTTGCCGAATACGGATCGTTTAACACGGTTCGCGCGGGTGCATCCGTCGGCAACGCGTCTGATCTTGGCGATTTTCGTCTGTCGCTGAGCGGCATTTCCTCTGACGGTATTTCAAAAGCCGACGAGAAAAATGGGAATACCGAGGATGATGGCTATGAAGCCTTCACGGCGTCAGCCAAAGGCGGGCTGAACCTGTCGAACAAGGCGCGGCTGGATGCATCTCTGCTCTGGAATGACGCCGAAGCCGACTTTGATACCTATGCCTTTGGCGCGGAAGGCAGTATCGCAGACGGCAATGACAGCACCGAGAATGAAACCCTTTCCGGCAATGTCTCGCTCTTCCTGCCCATTCTGAACGATCAGATCGAAAACGTGTTCACGGTCGGTTATTCCGATATTGAACGCGCAAATCTGACCGATGGCGTTGAAACCTATTCAGCGAGCGGCGACCGGGTGCTCTATCGCTATCAGGGAACATTTGTCGGCAATGAGCAGCACAAGGTTTCCATCGGCGCTGAGCGTGAGGAAACAACGTCTGGCAGCGATGAGGCGAGCATTGACGGTCTGTTCGCGCTCTATGAGTTCAAGCCGATTGAAAAGCTGACGGTGACAGGCGGCATCCGCGCGGATGATCATAACCGCTTCGGATCAGAAACAACCGGGCGAGTGGCAGCGGCATTCGCGGCAACTGACTCCCTCGTCCTTCGCGCCAGCTGGGGGCAGGGCTTCAAGGCGCCCAGCATTTTCCAGTCGACCTATATCTGCACCTTCTGTGGTCTGACCGAGCCTAATCGCGATCTGAAACCTGAATCATCTGAATCCTTCGATATCGGACTTGATTGGGTATCCCCGGATGGCCGGTCGAGCGCGGGCATCGCCCTGTTCGATCAGGACGTCGAAAACCAGATCGATTTCTCCTACACTGCCGGGTATGACAATATTGTGCTGGTGGAGAGTCAGGGCTTTGAAATCTATGGCGGATTTCAGGTGACTGACTGGCTGGGGCTTTCGGCAAACATGGCCTATATCGATGCACAGGATGGCGATGGAAATCCGTTGTCCCGCATCCCGGAATACACGGGCGAGCTCAGCTTCCTTCTCGATCCTGAAGGTCCATATTCAGGCGCTGTTATTGTCCGCTATAATGGTGAAGAACCGAATACGGACGGAACCGAGCTCGATAACTGGGCACGTATCGACCTGACTGGCAGCTATGAGCTGACCGAGAAGGTGGAGCTCTACGGGCGCGTCGAGAACCTGTTTGACGAAGAATATCAGCAAATCCTCGGCTATGGCACGCCCGGGCTTTCTGGCTCGGTTGGCGTGAGACTTCGGTATTAAGGGCCCGCCGTATGCGACAGACAATCTGCATACTGCTTTCCATCTGCCTTGCGGCCTGCGGCGCTGATCAGGCGTCGAATGCGGTCGGGACGGCAGACAAGCCGATGCGGATTGTCAGTCTCGATTATTGCGCCGACCAGTTTGTACTGAAACTGGCAGATCGGGAGCAGATCCTCGCGATCTCTCCCGATGGCGTAAAGGATTTTTCCTATATGCGGGATGAGGCGGTGGGCGTTCCCACCGTTCGCCCGCTGGCCGAAAACATCCTGATCCTGAAACCGGACCTCGTTGTCCGATCCTATGGCGGAGGGCCTCGCGCCGCCAGATTTTTCGAGCGCGCCGGTATCCCCGTCATCAACCTGCCCTGGACAACCAATATCGACCGCGAGGAAGACGGCTCCATTCCATCGCTGATCCGTCATGTTGCGGACGGCATGGGCCAGAGCGAACGCGGCGACGCGCTGGTCGATGAGTTCCGCAACCGGATTGAGACCATTGGCGAGCCCAATAAGGATAAAGCGGCGCTTTACCTGCCTTCATCGGGGTTCACCTCCGGTCCGGGCTCGCTGATCCATGACATGCTGGTGCTGGCCGGGTATGACAATTTCGAAAGCGAGCCTGGCTGGCACTCGGTCAATCTGGAAGAACTGGTTTACGATTCCCCCGATATGGTCGCCGCAGCCGCCTTTGGTGCGCGGGCTTATTTGCCGGACACATGGAGCCCGATGCAGCATCCCGTTATAGAAAGACAGCTTGAAACGCGCCCTGTGGTTAGGCTGGATGGCGCGGTTACGGCCTGTTCAGGCTGGTTTCTTGCAGACGCGATCGAGGCGCTGGCCGAAGGGGCTGAACAATGAACGCTGCGAGATGGCTTACCCCCGGCCTTGTGATCCTGTCCATTCTTGTGCTGTTCCTGGCTTGCCTGCTTGGCTCCACGTCCATGCCGCTGTCACGCGTGCTGAGCGCACTGCTCGGCCTCAGCAATGTGGCAGACCAGATCGTGATCTGGGAAATCAGACTGCCCCGCGCCCTGGCCGCCTATGTAACCGGCGCGGCACTTGGCATGAGTGGCGCCGCCCTGCAGGGCCTGTTGCGCAATCCGTTGGCGGAGCCCGGTGTGCTTGGGGTCTCGGCCACGGCATCCCTGACAGCGACAATTTCCATCTATTATGGCTTTGCCGCCTATTCGGCCTGGATATTGCCCGCGTCCGCCATTTCAGGCGCAATGATGGCAACCGCGCTGATCGCACTGGCGGCTATCCGCACACAGAGCGTGGTGACGCTGATCCTGATTGGCGTTGGTCTTTCCAGTTTCGCGGGCGCAATGCTGAGCCTTTTGATGAACCTTGCGCCCAACCCGTTCTATCTTGCCGACATGATCAACTGGACCCTTGGGTCGGTCGCCAACCGAAGCTTTGAAGACCTTGGACTGGCCGCACCGTTCATCGTGTCTGGAATCGCCATCCTTCTTTTCTCAAGGCGCGGGCTTTCAGCGCTTACACTCGGCGAGGAAGCCGCCAGCGCTGTCGGCGTGAACCTGGTGCAACAGCGCGTACTGACGGTGATCGGCGCAGGCCTTGCGACCGGTGGCGCTGTGGGACTGGCAGGGGCGATTGGTTTTGTCGGCATTATCGCGCCGCACATCGTCCGCCCGCTGACAGGACATGACCCGGCGCGTTCTCTCATCCCGTCAGCCCTGCTGGGCGGTGTGGTGCTGGTTCTGGCTGATATCGGTGTCCGGATATTGCCAACCACCAATGAGCTGAAGCTGGGCGTGGTGGCGTCCCTGATCGGCGCGCCTGCCTTTGTCTGGATCGCCATGCGGAGGCGCACCGTCAATGGCTGAGCTGAAGATCGAAAATCTGGGATATAAAACCGGGCAGACGGCTTTGTTCGAAGGCGCAAACCTGACCCTTCAACCGGGCGAGCTGATCACACTTCTGGGCCCGAACGGCGCAGGAAAGACCAGCCTGTTGCGCGCCGCGATCGGTCTTCAGAAACCAAGCTCCGGTTCCGCGCGGCTTGATGGCGAGGATTGCCAGCGCATATCGCCCCTCACCCGTGCGCGCGCGCTCGCCTATCTGCCCCAGCAAAGACCGCTCGCCTGGCCTAACCGGGTCCGCGATATTGTGGCGCTGGGCCGGTTTGCCTATGGCGCGGCACCCGGACGGTTGAGCCGTGTGGATGCCGAAGCCGTCACCGAAGCCATGGAGCAATGTGATGTGCTGCGGCTGGCCGATCGGTCTGCCGATACGCTGTCTGGTGGCGAGCTGGCCCGCGTGCATTGCGCCCGCGCCTTTGCCGCGAAAGCTCCGCTGCTGATTGCTGATGAGCCGGTTGCCGCGCTCGACCCGCGGCATCAATTCAAGGTGATGGATCTGATCCGGGATTATGTCGCCAATGGCGGTGGCGCGCTTGTGGTGCTCCACGATATCGGGCTGGCCGCACGGTACGCCACCCGCATGGTTTGGATGGCTGAGGGCCGGATCATCGCTGACGGCACACCCGAAGAGACACTGAACGAAGCCCGCCTGGCTGATATTTACGGCGTCCGCGCAAAGGTGACAGGCCGGCATGTCGAGATCGACGGGACGCTGTGACCGGGCGCGCCATCATGTTTCAGGGCACCGGATCGGATGTCGGAAAGTCCCTGATCGTGGCAGCACTGTGCCGGATCGCCCATCGGCGCGGGCTGAGCGTTGCGCCTTTCAAGCCGCAGAATATGTCAAACAACGCCGCCGCCTGTAAGGGTGGCGGTGAGATCGGCCGCGCGCAGGCACTGCAGGCCCGGGCGTGCGGGCTGGCACCGCATGTCGATTTCAATCCTGTCCTGTTAAAGCCCGAAACGGATCGTCGTGCGCAGCTGGTGGTACAGGGCCGCGTTGTGGGCAGTCTGGAAGCAGACCATTACATGATCCATCGCGAGCAATTGCTTGACCGCGTGATGGAGAGTTTTGACAGGCTTCGGGCGCGTTATGATCTTGTCATTGTGGAAGGCGCGGGCAGCCCGTCAGAGATCAATCTGCGCGACCGGGACATTGCCAATATGGGGTTTGCGCGGCGCGCCAATGTGCCCGTCTGCCTGATTGGCGATATTGACCGGGGCGGTGTGATCGCCAGCCTTGTGGGCACCAAAGCCGTGCTGTCGCCTGAAGATGCAGCCATGATTTCAGGGTTCCTCATCAACCGGTTTCGCGGCGATGAAAGCCTGTTCACCGACGGCGTGACCGCGATTGAAGCGCGCACGGGCTGGCCTTGCTTTGGCATTGTGCCCTGGCTGAAGGCGGCTGCGCTTTTACCCGCAGAGGATGCCGTGACTCTGGCCCCACCTTCCAGCGCCAGAAGAGACGGGCTGAAGATCGCCGCGCCCATGCTCTCTCGCTTGGCCAATTTTGATGATGCCGATCCATTAAGACAGGCGCCCGGCGTGCAGTTTGAATGGATACCGCCCGGACGCCCCCTGCCCCGGAATGCCGATCTGATCATCCTGTTCGGGACAAAGTCCACGCTGGGCGATCTGGCCTTCCTGCGCGCGCATGGCTGGGATCATGACATCATCGCCCATGCCCGGTCTGGCGGTCATGTGCTTGGCATTTGCGGTGGATATCAGATGCTGGGAAGTCGGGTTTCTGATCCGCATGGCGCGGACGGCATGGCTGGAGAAGCAGACGGCCTAGGGCTTCTGGATGTCGAGACTTTCATGACCGATGAAAAGCATGTCCGTCCAGTGGAGGGCATCTGCCAGCAGTCCGGATGTAAGGTTTCTGGCTATGAAATTCACGCGGGGCAAACATCTGGCCCGGATGCTGCCCGCCCCATGTTTTCACTGGCCGAGCGACCGGATGGCGCGCAGAGCGATGATGGCCGCATATCGGGCACTTATCTTCACGGTGCGTTTGGATCAGACGCATTCCGGCACGCCTTTCTGACCCGGCTCGGCGCAGAGACGCGCTCTGAAATCAATTATGAAACCAGTGTGGAAACGGCGCTCAATGCGCTCGCCGACGGTGTTGAAAAGGCGCTCGATATCGACGCTCTTCTGGCATTGGCCGGGTGACAGAAAGAATAGAGAACACGCTTTATTCGATTAATTGATGAAGTAATCGAATCGATAGATTCACCAAAACCAGAATTCTACCTTACGCTGAGTAATACTGTTTAAGTCAAAAACAAATTGACGTTAAAAATATCGAGATAAAATCGGAATTCTGAAAAAATTTCACCTGTCTTTTTGATGCTATACTGTCAAAAATCTGAGAAATTGACTGTTTTCGCGCGGTGGTCGATTTTCAATTGTCGTTCCATTGCCTAAACTCCCTGAAAGTTGCATTTGGAATCAGGGGGATGCAGATCATGGCCATAATTACTGGCACCAGAGCGAATGACCTCGTGGCGGGTCATAACGTCATGATGTTCTTATCGGCGGTACCGGTGATGATGAGATTTATCGCAGCGAAAAGACAATCAACATCCTGATCCAGGGCGATGACGATATCATCGACCCAAACAGCCTCGACATAAGGCTATCAATGTCAATTAGGACACATGCAGGACGTCAGGCTCAAATAGAACGCAAGCAAAAATAACCAAGTTAAGTTCGAGCGCAGTCACTGCACAAACCCTCTCAACTACTTAGAAATCCGACCCGTTTCGGATTTTTCGAATGGGGACCCATCAATGGCTATTTATACCGGCACGTCTGCCGATGAGACAATATACGCAAGCAACAGCGACGACACCGTCAATGCAGAGGGCGGCGATGACATTATTTACGGTCTGCATGGCGATGACATCCTCAATGGTGGCGATGACGACGACATCATTGATGGCGGCGTCGGCGCTGACACGATTAATGGTGGCGACGGTATCGATACCATCTCCTTTGCATTTGCGACGAGCGCGGTCAGGGTAAATCTCTCAACAGGCACGGGCACTTTTGGCGAAGCCAATGGCGATACCTACACCAGTATCGAGAACATTATTGGCTCAGACCATAACGACAGTCTGTTCGGTGACTCGGGTGACAATGTCATTCATGGCGGGTTCGGGAACGACTACATCCTGAGCAACTCGGGTGGAAATGACCAGTTTTACGGGGAATCCGGTGATGATTCTCTGAACTACATAGGATCGACCGCGAACGTGAATGTCACGGTCGATGGCGGAACTGGCAATGACCAGGTAAGCTTCACCTATTCCGGAACAACCGATCCAAAAGCACAGGTTATCGGCGGCGACGGTTCGGATCGAATAGGTATCGGTGGCTCCTACAGCAGTGACAAAACCGGTGTCGACGTCTATGGGGGCGACGGCAATGACTCCATATTTTATATCGCGAGATATAGCGCGACATTCAGCCTGGGTGCTGGACACGACATTTTTAATCTCGCAAATGAATCTGGCTCTACGAGCGCCGCGCCAGATGCAATACTCAGAATTATGGACTTCGATCTGAGTGAAGACAGGATCCTGATCGATAATTTTCTGTTCGATCAATGTGATTGGAATGGGAAAGACCCATCCGGACAAGGCCTGTTTACCTTGTACAATGGCGCAGATGGCGCCGTTTTAGAGCTGCGAGATGGTTCCGGAGACCTGCAGATCACCTTTAATTTGATTGGTATCGATGCAAACGACCTGGATCCGACTCATTTTTACGGACTGGGTTTTCATGGGAAAGACAATGTTCCGTCGGAAACCTACATAACAGATTATGGCGGATCCTTTCTCGACACGGCAAGAGATGACTATTTCCACGGAAGTTCCGGAGACGATTCAGTCTTCCTCCGCCGTGGCGGTAATGATGTTGTAGAGTTGAATGACGGCGACGATTTTGTATCCCTTTCGATCCTGGAAGACGGCTCAACTGCCGAGATTGATACCGGCAATGGTGAAGATACCATCAACTTCAGATATCTGTTCGAGTTCAGTGGAGACTACTATCTGGATGGTGGTGCAGACAGCGATACATTTCAGGCATACACGACCAACAACTCCAACGACTACAGCAATATAAGCCTGACCATCGACACCGGAAGCGGTCATGACGACATAGAAATCGCTGCCAATACGGCCATGACGGTGATAATGGGTGATGGCAATGATACGATCGAATTCGAGGTTCAGAGTCGAGCGGCGAACAGAACAGAAATCGGCGACCTGATCACCGTTCGAAATTTTACGACGGGAACTTTCGAAGACAGCATCGATCTGGACGCAATGGCCATCGATGCCATGCCAACATGGAACGGAACGACGCCGCCATTCACAGAGGCTCTTGGCTTTTTCAAGCTCGTTCAGGACGGCGCAGACGTTTATCTGATGGCTGATGCCGATGGTGGCGGGGATAATTGGGAAGAGTTTATTCTTTTTGAGGATACATTCGTCCTCGACTTCACCGCCAGCGATTTTAACGGTTTCGATCCGCTTCTCTTTGCTACCGAATATTACGGCGTGCCGGGCGGTAGCTCTACATTCACGGCAGATGGCGACATCAACTGGGTGTATTCGGACAATGTGCTCGACACATATGTCATGAATTCCGGCCTGATGGGTGAAAGCATTCTGATGGATGTGAATGTCGGTGATGTCATTCAATCCGATTACACTGACTTCTTCGGCACGGAAGCCTTTGACGGCGTTTCGGACGGTCTGCGCTATGAACTGATTGGCGGAAACACCCATGTTTTCGGCGATTCCGACGGTGATGGCGCGTCCGACGAGAGCTTCGTCATTCTTGGTGAGTGGAACCTCGTTCAAAAACAAAACGGTGATATCGCCATTTCGGCACAGTCTACCGGGTTCCGCGATTTCGGCCTCGACGGGACATCAGACCTTCTGTTCCAGTTGACGGGGGCGGATGACTTCT
>CAYFGB010000014.1:0-78326 GCA_964342455.1 uncultured Hyphomonadaceae bacterium | reverse complement strand
TTCGAGGAAGATCTGACCGTCGGTGATCGAAATCACGTTCGTTGGAATGTATGCCGAAACGTCGTTCGCCTGGGTTTCGATGATTGGCAGAGCTGTCAGAGAGCCATTGCCATGATCGTCGCCAAGTTTCGCCGCACGCTCGAGCAGACGGGAGTGAAGGTAGAATACGTCACCAGGATACGCTTCACGACCTGGTGGACGACGCAGCAGAAGTGACATCTGACGATACGCAACAGCCTGCTTGGAAAGGTCATCATAAATGATGAGGGCGTGCATGCCGTTGTCGCGGAAATATTCGCCGATGGTCGCACCGGTGTATGGCGCGAGATACTGCAGAGGCGCAGGTTCAGACGCCGTCGCAGAGACGATCGTTGTGTACTCAAGAGCACCGCGCTCTTCGAGCGTTTTCACAACCTGAGCCACCGTTGAACGCTTCTGACCGATGGCAACGTAAACACAGAACAGTTTTTCTGAGTCGTCTTTGGCAGCGTCGTTGATTTTCTTCTGGTTCAGGATCGTGTCGATACAGATCGCTGTCTTACCGGTCTGACGGTCACCAATGACAAGCTCACGCTGGCCACGGCCAACCGGGATCATGCCGTCAATGGCTTTAATGCCGGTCATCATTGGCTCGTGTACGGATTTGCGCGGGATAATGCCCGGCGCTTTCACGTCGACACGGTTACGGGATTCAACGCCGGCAAGCTCACCCTTGCCGTCGATTGGCTCACCGAGTGGGTTAACCACGCGACCGAGCAGGCCCTTGCCAACCGGCGCAGCCACAATCTCGCCAAGGCGTTTTACAGTGTCGCCTTCCTTGATGCCGCGGTCATCGCCAAAGATAACCACACCGACATTGTCGCGCTCAAGGTTCAGCGCCATGCCTTTCAGGCCGTTTTCGAACTCGACCATCTCACCAGCCTGAACACTGTCAAGGCCGTGGACACGAGCGATACCGTCACCAACGGACAGCACCTGACCGACGTCGGAAACTTCAGCTTCCACGCCGTAATTTTCAATCTGTTTCTTGAGGATCTCGGAGATCTCAGCCGCGCGGATGTCCATTGGGCTCATGCTCCCTTCATGGCAAGGTTCATACGATCAAGTTTGGTTTTCACGCTCGCATCGACAAGGCGTGAACCGATTTTCAGCTGGAAGCCCGCGACAAGCGACGGGTCCACCTTCACATCCATAGACACCTCTCCGCCGGTGACGCCGGCTACGAGGTCCTGGAGTTCTTTCTGCTGCGCATCCGTAAGGGCGTGCGCTGACACGACAGAGGCGCGTGTCACGCCGCGATGGTCCGCTGACAGGTTCTTGAACGCTGTCACCATCGCAGGAATTTCAGACGCGCGGCGGTTTTGCGCCACAACGCCCAGGAAGTTCGACACAAGCTGAGACAGCCCAAGGAACTGGGTCACGGATTTAACTGCCTCGATCTTGTCTTCTGTCTTTACCGTCGGAGAGTTCAGAACGCCCGAAAGCTCTTTGACTTCCGAAATCGCTGAGCCAAACGCGGAAATTTCATTTTCCGTTTGCTCAAGTGCATTCTTGTCAATGGCGAGGTCGAGGAGCGCAGACGCATAGCGCGTTGCCGCTTCGCTGACCCGTATAGAGGAATTTGCGCTCAAAAGCTCACCCGCTTGGAAACTGAGGCCGCAGCCCCGTATTGAAAACTGTCTGGTAGTGCGAAGAATTCTGACCATTTCGGCCACAACGCCCCCGCATTGGGCGGGTGCTTAGCATGCTAACCAGAGCCGCGCAACAGGGGGTGAGTGGAGTTTTTTGTGCGGTTTGTCGCGGGGTGTCCGGTCAATTGCAGGCGCAACTGATCACCCCAGCAGAATCTCGTAATATCCGGGCAGAAGGGCGTTTAGTCGATCGCGTCCGGCATCGGTCAGCCGGTTCTTTCTGATACGTTTGTTCGTGTCTTCAATCTCGACCGCGACCAGGCCGTCATCAACCAGTGCGCTGAGCGACCTGCTGATCACGGGACTGGAGACATCGATTCGGTCCACGATCTCGGAATGCTGCAATCCGCCCTGCCCCTCCGCGCGATCAAGCACAACGCAGATCAGAAAGCGCGTGAAGGAAAAGCCCTGTTCGCGGAAATACTCTTCCAGATCCCGCAGCAAAAGACTGGCCTTGCGCAGCATTTCCAGCTTTTCGGCGATTTGCGGCTCTGCACCCGACGGGAAATGCTCTGAATAATTTAGAATGAGCGATTGGGTCGGGAGATATTTCAGGAAGAACATGTCCCCCTATAGTCCGTTCTCATCGAGGGGAGAAGGGCGTCACAGAAACGAATAGGGATCGATGTCGATTTGCAGGCGGGCCTGCGCTGGCAAGCGCTTCATCGCGTCCCGCCAGGCTGTCATATAGGCAGACAAATCAACATTCAGATCGGCCCGGACAAGGAAGCGCCAGCGATATCGGCCACGCAGAAGACCGATTGGTGCGGGCGCAGGCCCCCAGACATCAACACCTTCGGCATTCGGCGCGGCCATGCCGATCTCGCGCGCGAGACGGGCTGCCTCCTGCTCATCCGGAAAGGATAGGATGATCGCCGCCAACCGACCAAAGGGCGGCATGCCCATAATCTCCCGCATCTCTTCTTCAGCCAGAAGGAAGCTATCACGATCCGTTTGCGCAAGCGCCTGCATGAGCGGGGCGTCTGGCTGATAGGTCTGCAAAAGCGCCCGGCCCGGCTTTTCTGCCCGGCCTGCCCGGCCCGCCACCTGAGAGAGAAGCTGGAAGGTTCGTTCGCCCGCGCGCAGATCACCGCCTTTGAGGCTGGCATCGGCGTCCACCACGCCCACCAGCGTAAGACCCGGGAAGTTATGTCCCTTGGCAATCATCTGTGTGCCGATCAGAACATCAATCTCGCCATTTTCCATACGCGAGATAAGCGCGCGGATTTCCTCGCCCGACTGGACTGTGTCTGAGGAGAGGAGCTCGATTCGCGCCTGAGGCAGTTTGCGCCGGATCTCCTCTGCCACCCGTTCGATCCCCGGGCCAACCCCCATCAGCGAATCGCGCGCGCCGCATTTCGGGCAATTGTCCGGCCTGCGCATGGAAAAGCCGGTCAGATGGCAGACAAGCCTGCCCGTATAGCGGTGCTCGGTCAGCCAGCTTTGCGTCCCCGGTGAGGTGAGCTTCTCGCCACACGCCTTGCAGATAACGAGCGGCGCATAGCCCCGTCGATTGAGGAAGATCAGGCTTTGCTCACCCGCTTCCAGCACATAGGCCATTTCGCGAAGAAGATCCGGCGACAACCAGTCGCCTTTTTCAGGTGGGTGGGCCCGAAGGTCAATCAGATCCACATCCGGCAGACGGGAAACGCCCGGGCGGGCAGACAGCCTGAGGTAATTGTACCGGCCAGACCTGGCATTGGCGAGCGTTTCGAGCGCTGGTGTGGCGCTGGCGAGGATCACCGGGAAGTCTTCAAACTTGCCGCGCGCAACACAAAGGTTTCGCGCATGATACACGACGCCGTCTTCCTGTTTGTACGAGCCATCATGTTCCTCATCCACGATGGCGAGCTTGAGATTCGGAAATGGTAGAAAGAGTGCCGAGCGCGCTCCAACAACGATCCGTGCCCGACCATGGGCAATTTCTCGCCAGGCACGGCGACGTTCCGCATCCGACAGGCCGGAATGCCACTCCACCGGTCGGGCCCCAAACCGCGCCTCAAACCGTTTCATAATGGCCTGGGTCAGCGCGATCTCCGGCAGAAGGATCAGCACCTGACCGGTTTCAGACTGACGCAGGGTTTCGGCAATGGCCTCGAAGAAAACCTCGGTCTTGCCGGACCCAGTTACGCCATCAATCAGCGTGACGCAAAAGGTGTCCTGATGCACGATATCACGCAGCAGGCCTGCAGCCTGCTCCTGCTCGGCCGTCAGCTCATGGGTGGGCGGCAGGGGTTGAGGCGGCTGATAGGGCAGATCAACCAGTCGGTCAGAGGTTTTCAGCGCGCCGGAAGCGACCAGCCCTTTTACCACGCCCGCGGAAACGCCAACTTCCTTTGCCACATCAGCCGCGGGCATGGGCGGCGCTTCGCGCATAAAAGCCAGCACACGCTCACGGGCCGGGGTCATGCGAGAACTTTCGCCATGGCCCATCTCGACGACGCTGCGTGTTTTGGACGGCACCAGCGCAGGCGGCACACGAAGCACCATTCGCAACACAGCGCCGGGGCTGGAACATGTATATCGCGCAGTCCAGTCAATAAAATCGCGCATGGCTCTGGTCAGCGGCGGTGAAGGATAGACCATATAAACGGGTTTGAGATCCCGCGTTTCATCAGGGTCCTCAATGACTTCCCAGACCAGTCCTGTGCGCTCGTTCGGGCCCAGCGGGGCTCGCACAAATGCGCCCGGTTCCACATGCATCTCGTCCGGAATGACATAGTCAAACGGCTCGGGCAGAGGCAGTGTAAAAAGGATTCGGGCTATACGCATGAAGATGGCGACTCAGTGACGGTTTCATATTCCGACATGGAACAGGCTGGCGATCAAGGAAACCACCCTCAGGGCCAAAATACCCCCGTGCTTACGGCTTCAACCGGCTGTTAAGCCGAATTCTGTCAGATAAGGTCATGACGACGCCTCATCCTCTCCTCCAGGCTTTCCTCTCCCATCTTGGCGATGGCCGAAAACTGTCTGCGCTCACGGTTGAGGGGTATGGACATGACATTGCGCTGTTCATCGGCTTCATCAGCCAACAACAGGACGAGCGTTCTTTGACGCCGTTTGATTTTGGGCTGGTACGGCCCGTTGATGTCCGCACCTGGCTCGCCGGACGACGCGAAGCCGGATTGGAAGCGGCCGCCTCGCGTGCGCGTGCGCTGTCCGCGCTCAAAGCGTTCTATCGCTTTCTCTATCGCGAGCATGGCATTGAGAATGCGGCGGTGATGGCGATGTCTGGCCCGAAAAAGGGAGAGCGTCTTCCACGCCCCACCAGCGAAACCGAAACAGCTGACCTTCTTGAAGAAGCTGGTAAGGTGTCAGACGAGCCCTGGGTGCAGGCCCGTGATGTTGCTCTTTTGATGCTGCTGTATGCGGCCGGGCTGAGGATTTCCGAAGCGCTTTCGCTAAACGGTGCAGATCACCCCGCTCCGGACGTCCTACGGATTTTAGGCAAACGGCAGAAGGTCCGCCTTGTGCCGCTGATCGAGCAGGCCCGGCGGGCAATAGACAGTTATGCACGCCTTTGTCCGTATCCGCTGTCTGAGGAGACGCCGCTTTTTTACGGCGTTCGCGGCGGGCCGCTTTCCCCACGCATTGTGCAGCGACTGATGCAGACCCTTCGCGGGTCGCTGGGTTTGTCTGACAGCGCCACTCCCCACGCGCTGCGCCATGCCTTTGCCAGCCATCTTTTGTCGAATGGCGGCGATCTACGCTCCATCCAGGCGCTGATGGGCCATGCCAGCCCATCCACAACCCAGGTCTATCTCGGCCTTGAGGACGCGCACCTCACCTCAGCGCACAGATCAGCACACCCCCGCGCCTGACCAGACACAGACACTTTGAATTTCAAAGTTGACACATTTTCAAACTCTATGTACTTTGTTTTTCAAAGTTATTGGAGATGCAGAATGAACAGCAAATTTTCAGACGATCTCGACTATCTGCGCGACGTCGCAGAAAGCGGTGAAAACGCCCCCTCATTGTCCGGGCGGTTTTCCTTACTCTGGTTTGGATTATTGAGCGTCGCGCTTCTGGCGCACTGGGCTTTGGCTCGGGGATTGGTGCCGGGCGTGCCAGAACAATATGTCGGTTTTATCTGGCTGGGATACGCCATTGTCGGTATGGCCGGATCGACCCTCATTTCACATACGCTGAAAGACAAGCCCGGCCAGTCTGCCAGCATCAATCGGCTGGATCGCACGGGCTGGCCAGTTGTTGGTGCGGGCTTGTTTGTTTTCGCGCTTTCAATTCTGGCAGCCGTCTCGATTCGCGGCGTCAGTGTGGATCTGTTTGATGCCATCATGCCAACGGCATTCCTGGTCTACGCTGTACGTTATGCGGGACGGGCGACGTTTGAGCGCGGCGCGATGCGCTGGGCACCTGTGGTAATTTCCATAATCGCCGCCAGTGTGACCGTTTTCCTGTTCGGCACGGCTGATGTTTATCTGGCAGCCGCATTCGGTGTTGCCATTTTATGGCTGGCGAGTGGATATCCGGAACTCCGAAACGAACCTGCGAGCATTGTCTGACCGGCCATGACCGACAACACCCCTGATCATGAGACGAACCCGTTCGATCATGCAACAATTGATGACGTGATCCATGGACGTATCCGGCTTGGCATCATGGCTTACCTGACCACGGCCTCTCCCGCCCTGTTTGGCGAAGTGCGCGACAAGGTGAATGCCACCGATGGCAATCTTTCAACTCATCTGAAAAAACTGGAAGAGGTTGGCTATGTGGGGATCGAAAAACGCTTCGCAGGAAAGCGCCCCCAGACCTGGATCGAACTTACGCCGATCGGTCGCAAAGCCTGGAAAATCTATCTCGACCAGTTGCGCTCGCTTCTGAACGCGGCAGAATAGAAAAAGGCCTTCCCTTCGGAAGGCCTTTTCTGAAACCGCATTGTCGGCCCGGCGTCAGGCCCCAACGACTTCCGGCAGCGCTTTGCAGAACCGCTCGACATCGGGGATCAACCCCATGGAGACGCGGGTCCATTCATTATAGTCCATATACTGGCCACGTACCGAAATCTGCTTGTCGGCCATGGCCTTCTGAACAGCGTTCGCTTCCTTGCCGGATTTGAAGTAGACGAAATTCGTCTGAGACGGCAGATATTCCAGCCCAAGCGTATCAAGCGTTGCCATAACCATCTGACGGCCCTCTACGATCTTGCTCTTCGAATAATCGAGGAACGGCTCGTCATTGTAACAGCCAATGGCACCGGCAAACGATGTGCACGGGCTCCACGACATAGCTGTCATCTGAATATTCTCGGCGACGTCCGGGGCAGAAATCGTGTAACCGACCCGAATGCCTGCCATGCCGTAAATTTTGGAGAAGGTTCGCGCCACGATGACATCATGCCCAGCCTTGACCAGATCAATACAGCTGGTCTCCTCCGGCGCATCAGCCAGCTCCATATAGGCCTCATCGACAAGGACTGTTGTTTTGGCAGCCATGCGCTTCACCGCCGGTTTGAGAATGGCGGCCGGGGTCACAAGGCCGGTCGGGTTGTTCGGATTGCACAGCTGAACAAGGCCTGTCTCCGGCGTGACTGCCGCCTCAATGCCCGCCAGATCAACATCCATATCGGCCAGCAACGGCACGCGGGAAATTTCGGCCATACCCAGGCGTTTGGCATAGAGCGCGGTGGTATCCCAGAAAAGCCTTGGCGCAACGATCGGGCCTTTAGGGCCGTAAATCAGCGCAATGGCTGACAAGGCCTCGCCCGACCCCGTCGTGATGGCGATGTGGTCGGGTGTCAGACCATACCGATCCGCAATCAGGGTTTTCAGAGTTACCATCGCGTCCTGCGACACGTAAAATGCGCCCTTGCTGGATGCATATTCCAGCATTTTCAGAGCCGATTTTGACGGGCCATACGGGTTTTCGTTTCGCGACAAAAGAGCGATGCCTTCCGGAGGGCCCAGCAGATAGGGATTTTCGACCGCAACGGCTTCCGGGCCAAATGCGCCTTTGTCCTCAACAGCGGCGGTCGATGTCGCGCACGCGCCGACCGTGGTGGCCACCGCCCCTGCGCCGCCTGCCAGCAGAAATCGTCTGGAAATATTCAGTGTCACTTTGCTTTCCTCCCGCAAGACGCGTCCTTCAAAAAACCCTGTCATCACACTAGCTGCTCATCGCCCGATAAAAGACGACCATCGCCGTTGCGATCAGATAGATGCCGAACACACGTTTCAGCTTCATGGCGTCCATCGCATGGGCCAGCTTCGCACCCAGAGGCGCGGTCAGCACCGACATGCTGGTGATCGCGGCCAGTGCGATGATATTGACGTATCCAATCGATCCGAAGGGCAGATTGTCAGCGTCCATTCCGATGATTGCAAACCCCAGAGCGCCGGGTATTGCGATAATGACGCCAAAACCGGCAGCCGTCGCAACGGCCTGATGAATTTTTCGGCCACAACTCGTCATCACCAGGACCGCAATCGTACCACCGCCAATGCCAAGCAGGGCTGAAAATCCACCCAACCCGCTGGCAATTGCCGCCAGACGCGCCCCATCGGGCATTTCCGGCTTGAACTGAAAACGGACATTGTTGGTCGAGGGCACCAGAAAGTGCAGCCCCATCAGGAAGACCCCGGCTGAGAAAATCAGCTTGAGCGACCCACCATCCATAAAGCGGGCCAGGATCAGACCAGCGACCACGCCGGCAACCAGCCAGGGGGCCCAGGCGCGGATCACCTGCCAATCCACGGCACCCTTTTGATGATGCGCATGAACCGATCGCAGGGATGTGACGATGATTGTGCCGAGCGAGGTGCCAATGGCCAGATGCGTGACCACGTCGGGTGAAAACCCAAAAACGTTGAAAACAAGCAAAAGCGCGGGCACGACCACGAAACCGCCGCCAATGCCGAACAGGCCCGCGACAAATCCCGCCGCCAGACCTGCGCCCATCAGGACGACAACCATCTGAATTATTTCAAGAATTTCAAAGTCCATCAGACGTCCAGCACTTGCTGTATCGAGCTATACGCAAATTTGACAACGACGCACAAAAAAAGAGAGGTCCCGCACGGAACCTCTCCATATTCGCCATTTTCGGCCAGACTTTTTGCACCAATGTGCAGATTTGAGGCAAAGACATTTCGTCAATGCCTCGCACCAGCCTCGACTACATCTGCATGGTCCAGCCTTCGACGCCCATCGCAGCCTGACGGACAGCTTCAGACAAGGTTGGGTGCGCATGACATGTCCTTGCAATGTCCTCTGAGGACGCACGGAATTCCATGGCGACACAAACTTCACCAATCAATTCGCCAACGCCGACCCCAAGCATGTGGACGCCCAGAACCTCGTCCGTCTTGGCATCTGCCAGAACTTTCACAAAGCCTTCAGTTTCGTGATTACAGCGCGCACGGGAGTTCGCCATGAATGGGAATTTACCGGTTTTATAGGCGATGCCCGCTTCCTTGAGCTGTGCTTCATTCTTGCCGACCCAGGCAATTTCCGGGCTGGTGTAAACAACGCTCGGCACCAGATCATAATTCACATGACCGGCCTTGCCCGCAATGAGTTCGGCAACCGCGGCACCGTCATCTTCTGCCTTGTGCGCCAGCATTGGCCCGGCGACACAATCGCCAATCGCCCAGATACCGTCGACGCCGGTCTTGAAGTGATCCTTTGTCTCGATGACACCGCGCTTGTCGGTCGTGATGCCCATTTCCTCGAGCCCCAGACCTTCCGTATATGGCTTCCGGCCGATCGCAACGATCACGATATCCGCGTCGATGGTTTCTCCGTCGCCGCCCTTGGCTGGCTCGAGCGAGACCTTCAGCTTTGTTTTTAGCTTTTCAACGCCGGTTACTTTCGTGCCCATTTTGAATGACAGGCCCTGGCCCTGGAATGTCTTCTTCGCTTGTTTCTGAATCTCAGGGTCTGCGCCCGGCATGATGTGATCCAGGAATTCGACGACCGTCACTTCCGCGCCGAGACGTGACCAGACAGATCCCATCTCCAGACCGATGACACCTGCGCCGATCAGAACGAGTTTCTTCGGAATTTCCTTCAGTGCCAGCGCGCCAACATTGGATACGACACGTTCTTCATCGATTTCGACGCCTGACAGGCTCGCGGGTTCAGACCCGGTGGCGATCACGATGTTCTTCGCGCTCAGCGTTTCGGTGGATCCGTCAGCCTTCGTGACTTCCACACTGTCCTTGCCGGTGATCTTGCCCTTGCCCTGATAGTGGGTGACCTTGTTCTTCTTCATCAGGAAGGCCACGCCCTGAGTGAGGCCTTTAACGGCTTCATCCTTCTGAGCCATCATCTTGTCGAGATTGACCTTCAGGCCAGAGACTTCAATCCCCATGCCGTCAAATTCATTCTTCGCAGCAGCATAGTATTCAGAAGCGTGCAGCAGCGCTTTTGACGGGATGCAGCCAACGTTCAGGCAGGTCCCGCCGAGCGTGTCGCGCATCTCAATAATCGCTGTTTTCAGCCCCAATTGTCCGCAACGGATGGCGCAATTGTATCCGCCGGGGCCACCCCCGATGATGACGACGTCAAATGGATCAGACATGTTTATAGACTCGCTGGGCTAATAGTTTTCCCTTTCTCCTACTCTCCTCTTGCGAGAGGTCAATGACCAAGGGAAAAACAGTCAGCCGCTCTTTGGTCGAATATTATTTTCTTCGGAAGACGAACATTCCCGCCCACAGCACAATCATACCGCCAACCCAGAGCGCATCATCGAGCCAAAGCGAAATATCTCCGCCCGCCACCAGTATCGCCGCTGTCAGCAGAAAATGGATCAGCACACCCACGGCCGTTACGGTGAGCCCCAGCCCGACGAAGCGTAAGGCGAGCGCGCCCCCCAGAGCCAGGGTCAGCGCACCAGAGAATCTGAGTAAAAACGGCAGATCCGATTGCAACTGGGACCAGTCACCCTGTCCACGCGCCGCAAGCACGCCCTGATAGACGCTCGTCGTGTGAAACAGATAGAGCCCGATTGCCAATGTCGCCAATGCGAAGATTACCCGCATGGTTTCCTCCCGTTTTCAGGAGACGCTAGCGCAAATTGGTGGTCAGGTCAGTCTGGAAGTTCGTAATTGAGCCGTTCCGGAAGATCTCACAACGTAAACTGGCCTCTTATCACTGTTACGGCCTCGCCGGTGAGTTTAACGCGATCACCCTCAACACGCGTGCCGATGCGGCCGCCACGGCCAGGAAAGGCCTGATAACAGGCGAGCTCTGATGAGCCGAAACGCGATTTTACGACTGCCGCCAGCATGCAATGCCAGCTCCCTGTGGCCGGATCTTCGTCTATACCGGAACCGGGCGCAAAGAAGCGGGACGTGACATCGACCCCCTCACCACCCAGAGCCATGCAGCCGAAATTGCCCCGTTCCCAGTTCTTTTCGTCATTCTGTATGCCGAGTTGGGCAAGGGTTTTGAGGTCTGGCGTCAGCGCCAGAACATCTTCCGGTGTCTCAAAAATAGCCGCGTAGAACGGCCCGCCATAGGCGGCAATCGGCCGGGCACCGAGCGCCGCGCTGACCTCATCGGTCGCCGCGGTCTCAAAGACCTCCGGACACGGAAAATCCATCTCATAGCCATTACCTGACCGTTCGACCGTCAATTCGCTGGACTTCACCGTTTCAAAAACGATCCTGTTCCCGGTAAACCCTTCATGCCGAAACAGGACATGCGCCGCGGCGAGCGTTGCGTGTCCGCAAAGCGGTACTTCAACCGTCGGCGTGAACCAGCGCAATTTCCAGCGCCCCTCGCCTAAAGGCACGATGAACGCCGTTTCTGCAACATTGTTTTCGGCCGCGATGGCCAGCAATGTCGTATCGGGCAGGAAGTCTGCCATGGGAATGACGCAGGCCTGATTGCCTTCGAATGTCTGGCTGGCAAAGGCATCGACCTGATAAAACACGTATTCTGGCATGACTGTCCTTTTCTATTCCCGGGATTTACGCTCAAACATGCATGCAGGCCAGAGACGGAAACTCTCATGTGTTTCAGTTTTTCTGCAGGTAAGGAAAGGATCAGCCATAATGAATGCCGGAACACTCCTTGTCGCGCTGGGGCTGATTTGCGGAATGATGATCGCGGCACAAGGCGCTATCAATGGCCGGCTGGCCGGGTCGCTCGGCGGCGGGCCGTTACAGGCCGCGCTGATTTCCTTCAGTGTCGGCTGGGTGGCCTTGCTCGCGCTCAATCTGGCGCTCGGCCACAGAATGCCTTCGCTCTCATCCGTATCTCACCTGCCCTGGTGGATCTGGGTTGGCGGCCTGATGGGGGCTGTGATGGTGGCCAGCTCGGCTACAGCCGTGCCTCGCATCGGCGTTGCCGCCTGGGTCAGCGCCGTGATCGCAGGACAGCTGATTGCAGCTGTTGTCTATGACCAGTTTGGCGCGTTTGGTCAGGCCGTTCGCCCGGCAACTCCGCTCCGTCTTCTGGGGGTCGGATTTCTTGCGCTCGGCGTCTACATGGTTCGACGGTTCTGAACGCTCTGCGTCATTTTTTGCCTTCGAGCCGGTCTTTCAGAACGCTGAAATAGAGAATACGGGCGTCGGGCATTTCCGCCTTGAGCTCCGCCCACAAGCGGCGACCTTCTGCCTCAAATGCCTTGAGTTAGTTCGCAGTTGAAAACCCGGAGGCCAGGGGATCGGATTGATCCAGCGTCGCATCGTACCGCGCGGCCCAGACCGTCAACGCCTCCGCCAGCTGGATGGAAATCGGCAGATCATCCGGATCCGTATTCTCAGAGCCGGATTGAGTTATCTCCCAAACGGCATGACATCCATAATCCGGCATCAATCTGATGGTCCGATTTGTCACGATCAATCCTGTTCCAGCACCCAGCCATGATTGACGGGGCCATGCCCCTTACCCAGCCCGGGCGCTGTTTCGATGGCCCGAATGAGATAATTCCGTCCGGCTTCTACGGCCTCAGGAAGCAATTTTCCGAGCGCCAGATGCGTCGCAATCGCTGAGGCCAGCGTGCATCCTGTTCCGTGCGTGTGCTGAGTATCGATCCGGGCGGTCTCAAAGAAGAATTCATCCTGCTCGGTCTGCAAAACATCGGTGATGACATTTCCGCCAATATGGCCGCCTTTGACGAGTGCTGCCTTCGCGCCAGCCTCCAACAGGCGTTCGGCTGCCCGTCTTTGCCCGTCCACATTGTCCACGGCCTTGTTTGTCAGGATTTCCGCCTCTGGCGCGTTGGGCGTCACGAGCGCCGCGCCTGGAATGGCAAGACGCTGGAGCACATCCACCGCATCGGAAGCCAGCAGACGATCACCCGATGTCGCCACCATGACGGGGTCAATCACTCGCGCAATATCAGGAGCGATTTCGAACAGCTCGCCCATAACGGTTTCGATGGTTTTACGATCCCCCAGCATGCCGGTCTTGATCACATCGGCACCGATATCGCTGAGCGTGACGCGGATCTGGCCAGCTATGGCTTTTGCCGGAATGGGCTCGACGCCGTAAACCCCTTGCGTATTCTGAACAGTGATGGCCGTGACCGCCGTCATGGCATAGCCGCCATTCAGCGTGATGGATTTGATGTCAGCCTGAATGCCTGCGCCGCCACCGGAATCTGATCCGGCAATCGACAAGACCCGGCCATTTTTCGTCTGATCTTTCATCCATAAACCTCACACTTACGCCAAACACGTCTACCTGTCTCAATGTGATGTGTCAGCGTCAGCTTCAAGGCGCTCAACTGGATTTGTGGTATCAAATTCGAGACGAAAGAAGCGCTCAGGACGCGATAATTCATAGGCGAACACGACGCCGGACCGTGCTTCCATCGCCCAGACATTTGCAAAACCGGTTTCATAGTCTGCCGCGCGGAATATCTCTTTCGTTGTTGCGTCAGCCGGAAAGTTCATGCGCGAGCCAGACGAATTTTCAGTCGAATAGCCGCCATAGCCTGTCAGGCCGTCATCATGATGGTGGCGCAGCTCCAGGCCATCTTCATGGCGTATCAATTGCCATGTCCCTTGGACATGCCCGTTCAGCATCAGATCAATGGTAATCGCGTCTTCAGAACAGGCGCGAACGTCCATTCCGACCTCTCCTCTGGCGAAATCCTGATCAGACTCGACCGGCTCGCTGGTCAACTCACCTGAATAGTAATGACCACACAAGACGTTCACCCGCCCCCAGAATTCATTCTCGGGTGATGGGCCTAACTGACACGATGCCAAGGCGGCAAAAGACGAAAGAAACAAAGCGACGCGCATGACGGCTCCTGACTGATCCGAAACCGGATTATGAGGACTAAGGCGAGCCCGTCAAAGCTATTCCGCGGTATAGCCACCATCGCAGGCCAGAACCGTTCCGGTGATGTTGCGCGCAGCCGAGCCGAACAGAAAGCCAATCAGATCGGCGACCTCCTCAGGCGTCGAGAACCGACCCGTTGGTGTCAGCGCAGCGACGGCTTCCCATGCGCCCTCTTCGCTGCCCTTTTCAATCACAAGGGAGCGAAACCAGTCCTGAGATGAAAACATGGGCGTTTTGACGCCGCCTGGCGCAATGGCGTTCACCGTGATGCCGCGCGAGACGGCCTCAATCGCAGCAACACGCATCAATTGCTCCAGCCCCGCTTTGGATGCCCCGTAGGCCGCAGTGCCCGCGACCGTCTTCCGTGCCGTCGCTGAACTGACGGCCACTATAGCACCGCCTTCCACCATGGCGGGCAGGCAGGCGCGAAACGCCAGGAACATGCCATCGAGATTGATCGCCATGATCCGCCGCCAGCTATCGAAATGCATTTCCGAGATTGGCGCAGCGTCGCTGACACCTGCGCAGAACGCTGCGGCGTGTAGGGATTTGATGTTCTCAACCAGAATATCGCTGCCCCAGAAGTCCTCGGAAGCGACATCGCCCGAAATTGGCATGGAATCGCTTTTCAGCTCTTTCGCCAGCGCATTGAGACCCCGCTCATCCCGGTCCACCAGGATCAGCAAATAGCCGCCGTGCGTGTCCGCCCATTGGGCCGCCGCCCGCCCAATGCCGGAGGCCGCGCCTGTTATGAGGAGTTTTTTCGTTTCCATGCTGCATGGTCGTAACGGCGTATGCTTGAAGAAGGGTTTCGAGATGACAGGTCCATCGCGAAAATCTCTCGCCAACGGAAGAGGTATTCAAAAGAAAGCCCGGCACGCAGGCCGGGCTTTCATCAAACTTATGCTGGCTCTGGAGAGCTGCCACCAACGTCGCCTTCCGGCTTGCCTTTTTTCTTGGCTCCGGTGATCGGCACAGCAGAGCTTGGGCCCGGCTCATCATCCTCATCGTCAGGACGTTCCGGCTTCTTGCCCTTGAGCAATTCCTTGATTTCATCACCTGTAAGCGTCTCGTACTCGAGAAGAGCTTCCGCGATCTGCTCCCACTCATCGCGATGATCGGTCATGATCCGGCGGGCCTCATCCATACCGGTCTGGACCAGTTTGCGGACTTCTTCCTCAATCTTGCGGGACGTTTCCTCAGATACATGGACGCGGGAGTACGGATCGCTATCGTCACCATAATCAACCGGACCGATTTCATCGGACAGACCGAAACGTGTCACCATGGCACGCGCCATACGCGTGGCCATCTGAATATCGCCCATCGCACCGGATGTGACATTGTCTTCACCGAATTTCAGTTCCTCTGCGACGCGGCCACCCATCGCCATAGCCAGGCGTGAGGTCATCTGAACGCGTTTCTGAGACAGCTTGTCGTCTTCGGGAAGATATTGAACCATGCCCAGCGCACGACCGCGTGGAATGATGGTTGCCTTATGGATCGGGTCACAGGCGGGCATGTGAAGCGAAACAATCGCATGGCCGGCTTCGTGATAGGCCGTGAGTTCCTTCTCATCGTCAGACATGACCATGGAACGCCTCTCTGGCCCCATCATGACCTTGTCTTTCGCGTCATCGAATTCCAGCGCTGTCACGACGCGCTTGCCACGTCGCGCAGCGAGTAGAGCCGCCTCGTTGACGAGGTTGGCAAGATCCGCGCCCGAGAATCCCGGCGTACCGCGTGCGATCACCTTGGCATTCACGTCCTTGGCGATCGGTACATTGCGCATGTGAACCTTCAGGATTTTCTCACGACCGATAATGTCCGGATTGCCAACCGTGACCTGGCGGTCAAAACGGCCGGGACGCAGAAGCGCAGGGTCGAGAACGTCAGGGCGGTTGGTCGCCGCGATGATGATGATGCCCTCATTGGCCTCAAAACCATCCATCTCAACAAGGAGCTGGTTCAGTGTCTGCTCTCGCTCATCATTGCCGCCGCCAATGCCAGCACCGCGTGAACGGCCCACCGCATCGATCTCGTCAATGAAGATGATACAAGGCGCGTTTTTCTTGGCCTGCTCGAACATGTCACGCACGCGGCTCGCGCCGACGCCGACAAACATTTCAACAAAGTCCGAACCGGAAATGGTGAAAAACGGCACATTGGCTTCGCCTGCGACAGCACGCGCCGTCAAGGTTTTACCCGTACCTGGCGGGCCAACCAGCAGCGCGCCTTTCGGGATTTTACCGCCCAGACGCTGGAATTTTGACGGGTCCTGCAGGAACTCAACAATTTCCTGAAGCTCTTCCTTGGCTTCATCAATGCCTGCAACGTCATCGAACGTCACACGTCCCTGACGCTCGGTCAGAAGGCGCGCCTTGGACTTGCCAAAGCTCATCGCGCCACGACCTCCGCCGCCCTGCATCTGACGCATCAGGAAGAACCAGATACCAACGATCAGCAGAAGTGGAAGCAGGCTCGACAACAGGGACATGAAATTGAAGCCGCTGCTCGGATCCTCAAACGTCACATCGACGCCGGTTTGTTCGAGCACTTCAACCATGTTTTCGTGCGAATAGGTTGTCGAAGTGAATTCGCCACCCGTTGTGTAGGTCCCGCGAATGTCGAGACCATTAACGGTTACCTTGTCGATCTCACCGTCTTGCGCCTGTTTCACAAATTGCGAATAGCTGATCGTGCTTCCGTTGCTTCTCTGTCCCTGCGGCTGCAGGAATGAAAACAGTGCGATCAGGAGGGCAGCAATGACGGCCCAGAGGGCGAGATTGCGCATGTTCATGAGGGCGTGCTTTCTCTTCGTTTTGTCATTTCACATTCAATATAGGACAGGATTGACCGGAAAACGACTCTCAGGAACCAATTTCCACACCCTGCAACTCGGATTCTGCATCGAGCCATATATTGAGGCGCTTTTCCGCCAGATCCGTAACGTCCAAACCTCTTTGAGGTTGAAGATGCGGCACAGATAAAAGCTGGCCCGCTTCATCCAGCAAAACAGGCAACGCCTTTCGCATTTTAAATGGCAAATCCTTCGCCATCTTCAAGTCGGAAGGAACAGTCCGGTCGCCCCATGCGGCAATCCGGAGCGTTGTATCCGTCAAGTGTTTAAACTCAAAAAGAACCCGGCCCTGCCAGACCGATTGTCCGCTTGTGATCTGTGTTGTTTCGCTCGCATCGATCTCCGGCGTGATCATGATTTGCGTCCCGAGTGCTTCAATGCGAGCCCCGGCAAGCGTTCGGGGCGAATGAAACTTGTCCTGAAGTAGTTCTTCAAGCGCAGATCGGCGCGGCAGAGCCTGCCGTCCGGCTATACAAGGCAGGAGTAGCGCGAGAAGCCGGTATCGAAGATCGTGAGACAGCGCACCAAACGCCTGCCGGTCCATCATGATCCCGCCCCCCGGCATCCAGCGGACCGCCCCGGCCAGAAAGAGGCGCAAATCTGACGCCATACGCTGCCTTTTTTCGGCGGACTGGCGCTGTTTCGAGAGCATTGATTGATAGATGTCGGGCTCCCCGCTCAACATCTGGCGGATTTCCACCCGCTGATAGGCGACGTTTTCATTGGATGGGTCATCGCACCAGGCAACGGCTTTGTCTCTGAGCAAGGCGCGTAACGCTTCGCGCCTTTGATCCAGCAAAGGGCGGCCCAGAAATAGATCATAGCCTTCCGGCCAGACAGGTATGGGCGCGAACGCCTGCATTCCGGCCAGTCCCCAATCATCCGATCCGGCCCGCTGCCGCAGACAAATTGTTTCGGCCTGATCGTCTTCGGTGTGCCCTGCCAGGATCAGCCGGGCCCCAATGGTGCGGGCGGTATTCGAAAGAAGTCTGTATCGATGCGTCCGCGCGCGCGATTGCGACGGGACCTCACCTGTGGCCCAACGAACTGCCTGAATGGTATGCGGCACGCCAAGCTGACGACAAAGGCTTCCAACATAGGCCGTCTCATCTGCCGCTTCTGCTCTCAGGCCGTGATCGACCGTCACCACATGGCAATTGAGCCCGGCCTCCTGGGCCAGCATCAGCAAGGCCAGCGAGTCGCTTCCCCCCGACACGGCCAGCAAAACCGGATCGCGCAGCATCGGGGCTGGTAGCCCCGACAACCAGCGATGAAACGCTTGTTCTGGTGAGTCTAGCCGCAATTCGAGCGCTGTTGTTCCTGCTGAACGCGTTGTTTCGTTCCTTCAGAGGCATCAGGCGCGATGTCGCTCAGACGAGACAGAAACGTGCAGGCACGATCTGTTTCGCCCATCTCACGCAGGGCACGGGCGAGCTTGACGAGCGCGTCACCGCGGCGCGCATCGTTCGGATACTTTTTCAGCATGTCTGTCAGAAAGCTGGCTGAGCCGGCATAATCACCCTGATGATAAAGCGTTTCCCCGAGCCAGTAATGCGCTTCACCGGCTTGTGGGTCGTCTCCGAACTCTTCAAGAAACTTGCGAAATGCGGCTTCGGCCTGCTCATAGTTGAATGCGATCAGATGGTTCTTGCCGAGTTCGAACAACTCACCCGCATTACCGGGAAGCCGGCTGGCTGGCAGTGTGCCCAGCGTGCCTTCCGGCAAGCGTCCAACCGATGGCGACCCGTTATCCGGCTGTGTGTTCCGGTTGGCAGCGCCTCCACGCAAATCCTGAGGACCGGTCGATGGGTTGCTCTGCCCCGGACCAGACCAGTTCGGCCGCTCGCCATTGGACGGCGAGGACGGATTGCCCATTTCAGACGATTGGGATGCAGGCGGCAGAGACGAGGTGATGACAGGCCGGGACGCGAGCTCATCAACGCGGCCTTCCAGCCGCGCGAGCCGCTCCATGAGCGCGCGATTTTCTTTCTCCAGTTCCGCATTGTTCTGATTGGCGTGGTTCAGCCGGTATTCAAGATTTTCCACGCGACCGGTCAGCGACCGGATTTCCGTCTCCAGCCCGCTTATGCGCTGTGTCTGGCGCGCGAGCACGGCATCGGTCTGTTCAATTGCCTGCATGGTGGACGTCTGCCCCATACGAATGGGCGCGGTCTGGGCGTGCGAAGTCCCCGCAAGAGCCAGGAGGGACGCAGCAGCGAGAAATGACGTAACGATCTTCTTCATGGAGTTTCCATACACAAAAAAGCAGGGCTGAATTGAGGCAGCCCTGCATGAATTTGTCGCGAATGTCAGCTGCTCAGATCAGCCAACCGTGCCGGAAATAATCTGCGTGTGGGCGTTCCGGTTCATCTGCCATGCTTCCGGTGTCGACCGGCCATCAATCGGGCGTTCCTTACCATATGAAATGGTTTCGATGCGAGATGGCGCGATGCCCTTGCTGACAAGGTATTCCTTTGCCGCATTGGCGCGGCGTGCGCCAAGACCGAGGTTGTACTCACGCGTGCCACGCTCGTCACAATTGCCTGCGACCATGACCGATACTTCAGGATAGGTTTTCAGCCATTCAGCCTGACGGTCGAGGGTCTGCATGTCGAGGGCATCAACGTCATACCGGTCAGTATCAAAGTAGATACGCTCGCCGACGCGGACACGGAATTCTTCAAGTGAACCAGGCAGTGGGCCTTCACGAGCCGGTGTTGGCGGAGGTGGGGCTGGCTGGGTCGGTTGTGGTGCCGGTGCTGGCGGTGGAGGCGGAGGTGCTTGTGTCACAACCTCTTCCTGTACCGGTGGCTTGCTCGCACATGCTCCGAGAACGAGAGCGATGCTTGAGACGGCAATCAATGGCGATTTCAACACTTTCATAGGACAGAACCCCTTGCAAACCGGATGGTCGTAGTCAGTAGCTACGTTTGAAATTTGTCAACTGTGCGACGTTAACAAAGAAATTTTTGTCGGATTTTGATCACTTCCCGACAGATTTTAGCGAAGCGGTGGCGACCATGCCGGGTCGGATGCATCACCTGGCGTCTGCACCTGGCGAAGATTTCGACCCGTAAGATCAACCGTGTAAAGTTTCGGCCCGGCGCCGGGACGCGCCTCACGGAAGAAGATGATTACCCGACCATTTGGCGACCAGGCCGGACCTTCATCCAGATAGGCCTCGGTCAGAAGACGCTCGCCGCGTCCGTCTGGCTGGATCACGCCGATATAGAACTTACCGCCCTGTTGTTTCGTGAAGGCAATATAGTCGCCGCGCGGCGACCAGACCGGCGTTGAATAATAGCCGCTTCCTGTGAAGCCGGTAATGCGGCATGCCAGATCGCGCTTGCCAGTCGTCGGACACATCATGGGCGAACCGTTTGCGTTCATGACGTAAACCTGCGGGCTGCCACCACGGTCAGACGTAAACGTAATCTGACGACCATCCGGTGACATGCTTGGTGATGTATCAATGGCCGGATTGTCCGTCAGGCGCGTCGTCGTGCGCCGTGTCAGATCCATCGTGTAAATATCAGAGTTGCCATCAATGGACTGGGACATAATCACCGATTGTCCATCCGGGGAGAAGCGCGGCGCGTAGGTCATGCCCTGAAAACGTCCGAGGCTTTCAGACCGGTCATCCTGGATATCAAAGAGATAGACCTGAGGCCGACCGCCTTCATACGTCATATAGGTAATCTGTTGCTGGTTCGGCGAGAAACGCGGGGTCAGCACGGTGTGACGCCCGGATGTCAGAAACTCAGCGTTTGCGCCGTCCTGATCCATGATCGCCAGACGTTTGACACGTTCCGTTTTCGGGCCAGACTCTGCGATGAAGACGATACGGGTATCGAAATAGCCATCATCCCCCGTCAGGCTGGTATAGATATTGTCGGCAACAACGTGAGACAGGCGTCGGATATTATCGGGCGTAACCCGGAACTGACCACCGCGGCGCGTCAGCTCACCATTGGCATCCGGAAACAGGCGTTCTTCTTCCTTGCCGGTGTCCCAGAGACGGAAACTGAACACAAGTTCACCGTTTGGCTGCTGCGCCAGTTCTCCGACCAGCAGCGACTCCGCCTTGATCAGCCGCCAGTCCTGGAAGCGAGGCTGTAGCTGTACCGTCAGTTCACGCTCAACGAAGGAATCCGGATTGAGAAGATCAAACAGGCCGGTTGATCGCAGATCGTTTCGAATGATGGCAGCAATCTGATCCGCATACCGGCGTGTTTCCGGGCTATCGACCGTGAATTCAGGGATCGCCACACGAAACTCGCGTGCAGACGCTTCGGTGATGGTGCCAGTGATCTGGGCCTTTGCCATCGACAGCGGGGCGATGGCCACCAGCATTGCGAGGCCCAGGCTCTTCATCAGATGTTTCATGCGGGATGTATCCTCCGGTTTGCGGGCTCAGAACGTCTCGTTGAACGTCAGAACGATATCCTGATTGCGCCAGAGGTCGTACTCTTCCTCCGGCATTTTGTAAGGTGCACACAGGTTTATGGCACGAATCGCGCGATCTGATGCCACGAACATGAATTTGTCAGATGAGGGAATGAATCTGGGGCGAACACGTTCCGGCGGCTTGCTGATTCTTCCTTTGGAATCGAGCTGAAAACTAATGGTCACGTCCAGACGATCCCAGTCGGGCAGGTCAGACACCGAACGCCAGCATTCGCGATCTTTGATCTGAGCACGGATGAAGTCGACAACGCTTGCATCATTGCCAGTTCTGTTACCTGCGCCCTGACGCGGGCCCTGAGCGTTGTCTTCCAGCGGGTTTGAATTGTTGTTCGCCGTCTGCTTGCGCGTTTTCTTGTTCGGATCGATCTTTTTCAAAAGGTCTTCCGTGTCGGAGAACAGGTCGTCGAGGGATGGCTCCTGAGGGGCCTGTGTGCGCTCCTCAACCACGGGCGGTTCTTCACCTTCCTCTTCGGGCTCGGGCTCTGTTTCTTCGGTCTCTTCGGGTATCTCTGGAGGCGGCTCGTTATCGTCGGGTGGCGCGATCAGATCCTGCGTATCGTCCGGCTCGGGCTGTGGTTCCGGAGCCTCGTTCGGTTCCGGTGCCTCAACCTCTTCGTCCGCCGGGTCCTCAACAACCGGCTCAACCTCTTCGGGTTCTTCTTCAACGGGCTCGGGCTCAACAATCTCGCTGATATTTGTTTCTTCGGCGAGTTCGATACCTTCCAGACGGATCTCGATAAATTCAGGCACAGGCTCGCGCGGTGCGGCGGACCAAATGAACAGGCCCGAGGCACCCACAAGAATATGCGCAAAAAGAGAAGCCGGAAGTGCGTATTTCATGCCCGGTCAGCTCGCATTCGGGTCCGTCTGAATCGCCACCACATTGAAGCCGGCCTGCTGCGCGATCGCAATCACGCGCACGCCATCGCCGTAAAGCAGCTCTTCATCGCCCCGAATGAAAATCTTTTCCCGATAGCCCGTTTCCACAATCGCCCTCAGCTTGGGCAGTAATTCTTCAATGCGCAGCTCTTCTTCCTGCAGAAATACGCCGCCTTCGGAATTGATTGTCAGTGTCAGCGCATCTTCATCAGACTGGCTGAGCGGTTTTGCTTTCGCATCCGGCAAAGCAACATCAATGCCGGTGGCAAGCAAAGGCGCTGTAATCATGAACACGATCAGCAATACCAGCATGACGTCGACAAATGGCGTCACATTGATCTCGGCATTCAGCGATTTGCGACGACGCCGCCCGCTTCGTCCGCCCTGTCCGTTAAGCGACATTGCCATGCGACTTACCCCTCACTGAGTTCAGACACGCGACGCGACAGTCGCACGACGAACTCCTGGGTGAAGGTTTCGAGCCGGTCTCCGAAACTGGCCACATCGCTTGAAAACTTGTTGTAGAAAATGACGGCAGGAATAGCCGCAGTCAGGCCCAGCGCCGTCGCGAACAGGGCTTCGGCAATACCCGGTGCGACGACCGCAAGATTTGTCGACCCCTGCGCGGCAATATCACGGAAGGCGTTCATGATGCCCCATACGGTGCCGAACAATCCGATGAATGGCGCGGTAGAACCAACCGTAGCCAGCGTGCCAAGCCCTTTTTCCATGCGGGCGAGTTCCCGGTCGGTAGCGGCATGCATCAGGCGCTCGGCGCGGTTGACCAACGCATCGGCCTGATGGCTGGAAAGAGAAGAAACCCGACGGGCATCCTGCCATTCGCGCGTAACCGACGCGAACACACGCGGCATTGCATCGCGCACTTTCGCGCCCGTACGTCCGTCGAGCTCTTCGATCGGCTGACCGGACCAGAAGGCCTTTTCAAATTTCTTTGCTTGCGCGGTTGCCCCGCCAATGGAGGAGAATTTGTCGATCACAATGGCCCACGTCCAGACCGACAGAAAGATCAGCAACCCCATGACAATCTTTACGATGATATCGGCCCGCAGAAAGAGATCGTAGAGCGAAAACTCCGTACTTGTGACGGCTGCCAGGGCTTCTGTTTCCATCGAAATGTCCAACTCTTCTTCTGTTTTACGACGCCTGAGACAATCCGGCTTTGCCTATCTCCGCAACAAGTTTGGCGAAATCTAGACGGCCAGCCCCGCCTTGCTGAGATTTCATGTTTCCGGTGGCAGAAATATCAGCGGATTCAGCTGCTCGACCAGTTCAGGCACCGGTTTGCGTGGTCGGCCATCCGCATGAATGAAGACAGCAACGATGTCGGCCTCCGCGATCAGCCTGTCATCCCGGAACGCGGTTTGACGAAAAAGGATCCGAACACCTTTCATGCCCAGATAGCGCGTCCGGATATCGAGCACATCATCCACCTTTGCCGCAGATTTGAAGTCAACATTGGCACTGATAAGCGTGAAAGCAGCAGGATCGGGCCGCTGCAGAAGAGATTGATGAGAGATTCCGGCATCACGAAGAAAGTCTGACCGGCCGCGTTCGAAGTATTTCAGATAATTGGCGTGATACACCATGCCGGTAAAATCGGTGTCTTCATAATAGATGCGAACCCGCAGCCAGTGTTGGTGTTCGGCATCAAAATTCTTTGCGTTTACAGGCGGTCTTGTCATGTCCGAAATCGCTAGCAGGAGTCTTCTCTCCCGTCATCAAAGAGAGTGTGAAGATATATTTATGGCCCAGAAACGGAATGGGACTTGGCATTCCTGATAGTTTGCTGAATGCTCATATAATAAAATTGGGAGGACAGCATGAGTGAGTATGTAAAAGACAAGGTGATCGTCATCACCGGCGCTGGCAGTGGTTTTGGTCGTCTGGTCTGCGAAAAAGCGGGCGCCATGGGCGCAAAGCTCGTCGGCGCAGATATCAATCCGGAATCTCTGGCCGAAACGGAAAATCTTGTCCGGGATGCAGGCGGCCAGATGATGTCGCAGGTCACCGATGTCTCTGACCTTTCCCAGATGAAAACGCTGGTTGCGGCAGCCGTTGCCGCCCATGGCCGCATTGACGTGATGATCAACAATGCCGGCATCATGCCGCTGGCCTTCTTTGCCGATCACGAAGCGGCCGCCGATAGCTGGCATCGCTGTATCGACATCAACATCAAGGGCGTCCTGAATGGCATGATCGCCGCCTATGACCAGATGATGGCACAGTCTCAGGGCCAGGTGATCAATCTGTCGTCTATCTATGGAAACTTTCCGGTGGTTGGCGCAGCTGTCTATGGCGCGTCGAAGACGGCAGTGAACTTCATGTCTGAATCGCTGCGGGTAGAAAGCCAGGGCAAAATCAAGGTAACCATCATCAAGCCAACCGGCGTGCCGATGACCAATCTGAATTCCGCCGTCGTGAACCCGGACGCCGCCGTCGGCATTATGGGGCAAAACGCGATCGCGTACACTGAGGTCTTCGGACGCCTCGCAGAAGGTAAACTGACACCGGAAGAGACCGATCCGAACAATACCGGCAATATTATGCTGGACCCGACCTACATCGCCGACGCCATCATTTACGCCATCAACCAACCCTGGGGCGTTTCCATGGGCGATATCACCGTCCGCGCCACGGGCGATGCGTATATCCTGTAACCCCCAAAGCGCTTCCCTCTCCTGTCCGGGGAGGGGGATTGAGGGTAAGGTCTTAAAGTGACCGGAATGTCGGAAGATGGAAATTGTCCGTCAAACATGCCATGCCCCCCACATGAATGCACACCCCGCCCTCACCCCGATTTTGCGCGGCCTCAAACGCTGTTGCCCGGCTTGCGGAGAGGGTAAGCTGTTTTCCGGATATCTGAAGCTGAATGAGACATGTTCAGACTGCGGCGCGGCCTGGGATCATGAGAGGGCGGCTGACGGCCCGGCCTGGCTCACGGTTTTGCTGCTCGGACCGCTCTTCGTGGCCATCATTTTCGCCGTAGCCATGACGACGACCTTACCGCCCTGGCTCGCGTTACCGCCCCTCATGCTGTTGATGTTTGGTATTGCGCTGACTTTGCTAGCCTTCCTGAAGGGTGCGTGGCTCGGCATGTTGTATCATATGGAATTAACGCGCGGAGAGAGGTGAAGGAGGTTTCCTTCATCTGACACGCCCCCTCCGTCAGCGTCGCTGACACCTCCCCCGCTAAAGCGGCGGAGGAGCGCACCGTGCATGAACGATTGATCCTCCACCCATTTTTGGGTGGAGGGGGCGTTCAGATCATAGCGCAACACAAGCAACCGCGCAGGCGCAGGGCAACCGAACCTTGGTGAGGAACAAGCCCGAGCATAGAAAGGTAAAACCCCTAAACACTCATCGCCAGGATCTGGCTGATCTCCGAAAGTGTCCGCCCGCTCTCATCGCGCCATCTGGAGACCGCGGCCTGCGTTGCGGCCATATCGCGCTTCGAATTGGGCAATTTATCAACCACCCCATTCGCCACCAATGCCGTGACCACATCGTTTGAAAACACAATGCTTTCCAGCCCCATGCGGCGTAGAAAGATCATGCCCGACGTCCCGCCCAGCCTTGAGGTGCGCTTACGCATCGCCACAAGGTTTTCAAAATACTGATCAGGGTTCCAGCCCGCGAAGAACGCCCCGACGCTGCCATGCTCTGTAATGATGTCCTTGAAATAGAGCGCATTCCTGCCGACGCTCGCCAGCCGCATCGCATTGCGGATGATGGATTTGTCAGCCATCAGCCGTCCCATCTCCTCATCGGCCATCATGGCCCAGTAATGGATGTCAAAGCCATTGAAGGCTTTCTCAAAGCCTTCCCATTTCTTGTCGACCACATCCCAGTTGAACCCCGCCTGAAAGATCATGCGCGTCGCCTCGGCGAGCCAGCGATCGTTTGGCGTCGCTGCGATCTCATCGGCGCTGCGCACGACGCATCGACGCGCGAGAGCCTCTTCCAGTTTCTCGCGGCCATGTTTTTCAACGGCGCGATGTTCAATGGTGTCAAAGCGGGTCATATGCTGCCTCTGAAAAGCCTGTACTGTTGCACAACCTGCTGTCACATTATGTCAGCAACCCTCAATCAGGAAGATGGCTCATGACACTGACAGACCTGCTCGTCCCCACCTATCGGAATATGCTTCAGGGGTTGGTGGTCTGGCTCGGAAAAGCTCAGGAACAGATTGATGATGCAGATGCATTAATGTCGGCCAGGCTGGCATCTGATATGTTCCCGCTCGCCACGCAAGTGCGCTTCGCCTGTACGCAGGCCTATGAGGGCGTCTGTCGTCTGAAGCATCAACCCTTGCCCGACAGTCTCGAAGCGCTTGTGGATGAGGGCCGCAATGCCGGAGATGTGCCCGGCACACTGGCCGACGCTGTGGCACGCGTGGAAGAGACACTGGCGTTTCTTGAACCTGTTTCAGAGAGCGAGCTCGACGCCCATGTTGATGAAGACCTCGCACTGGAACTGCCCATGGGAATTGCGTTCGATTTCACCGGTAACACCTACGCCCGAGACTGGGCGCTGCCGCAATTCTATTTCCACATCATGGCCGCCTACGCCATCCTGCGCGCGCAAGGCGTGGAGATCGGCAAGGCTGATTATGTCGCCCACGCTTTCGGGTATCTGCGCCCGGGCACCGCGCCGGCTGGGTAAACGAAATATGCATTTAGAACATCATGCCCGTCCTTCGCATTCAGCACGGCCAAAAGTTCAATTTGAGTTGAAAATGGTAGTTGCTAGAGCTGAAGGCCTATGCCCCGCCGTAATTTAGAAACATATCCCCTCAATGAACGAGCCATCGAGATGGGTTTCAGTGAAACGCCAACTGCAAAAATTCAAAATTGGATACGTTCGGTTTTGGCAAGTCGTGAAGACTTAACGCCGTCACGATGGGCGAGAATTGCCGGACTTCGAGAAAGTACATTAACGAGATTTCTCAATTACCCCCCTGGCAAGAAGAAACTCAGATACAAAACGATTTTATCACTAGCAGAAGCAGCAGGTGTTACTCTTTCAGGCTCAATTTCTCAAATTTATACCAACCAAGAACCTCCAACTGTAAACTATCTCGAGTTCAAAGTTAAAGATAATGCACTGGATTTGAGCGGTTATCTAATTGGAGATAGAATTTTCGTCGATCCTAATGAACTATTTGACGAAGGTGCGGTCATCGCGTTCAGCGATTGTCGCGACGGAATCTCAATCAGAGAATGGCAAGGTAGGCATGCATTATTAGTTAGCCATTCAACCACCCCCGAAGCATTTCCTCCGCTTATGGCGCAAAAAGATATTTGTCGTTTGATAGGCGTAGTCGTCAAAATGGAACGCCTTAGAAAAGGGTAGAAGAAAGTCTCACGTCTCACTCAAACAGATCGCCCGACGGCTTTTGCATCGGTGCGGGAAGTCCAAGCCGTTCATAGGCGCCGGGGGCTGCGGTGCGGCCGCGCGGGGTGCGAGCCACAAACCCCTTCTGCATGAGATAAGGCTCAATCACATCTTCAATGGCATCGCGCGCCTCTGAAAGCGCTGCGGCCAGCGTATCTACGCCTACCGGTCCGCCGGCATAGGTTTTGACCAGTGCATGCAGATAGCGCCGGTCGAGGCTATCGAGACCATCCGGATCGATCTCGAGGCGCTTGAGAGCCCGGTCAGCAGCCTCTTTCGTAATGGATGAGCCTTCAGCATCAGCGAAATCCCGCACACGGCGCAGCAGACGCAGCGCAATCCGCGGCGTGCCACGTGCGCGGCAGGCAATCTCCAGTGCGCCATCTTCCGTGATCTGAACATCAAGCTTTTGCGCGGCTGCCCGAACAATACGGGAAAGATCCTCTGCCTCGTAAAATTCAAGCCGGATCGGAATACCGAACCGGTCCCGTAAAGGCGTCGCCAGAAGCCCGGCCCGCGTCGTCGCCCCGACCAGTGTGAAGGGCGCAAGATCGAGCCGAACGGAGCGCGCCGCAGGCCCTTCGCCAATCATGATATCGAGCGCGTAATCCTCCATGGCCGGATAGAGAACTTCTTCTACAGCGGCGGGCAGGCGGTGAATCTCATCAATGAAGAGCACGTCGTTAGGCTCAAGATTGGTCAGAATGGCCGCAAGGTCGCCCGCCTTGGCGATCACCGGGCCAGAGGTGGAGCGGAACCCGGCGCCAAGCTCTCTTGCCAGAATTTGCGCAAGCGTCGTTTTACCAAGCCCGGGGGGGCCAAACAACAGGACATGGTCGAGCGCCTCTTCACGTTTCCGCGCCGCCTCGACATAGACTTTCAGATTGGATTTCGCGCGACTCTGACCGACATAGTCATCAAAGGTCTGCGGGCGCAAAGCGCGGTCCAGCGCTTCTCCGGGCTGGAGATCAGGGCTTGAGAGGCGCGGGTCATCGCTCATTGGCTAAGTTCCTTCAGCCCCGCCTTGATAAGCGCGGAGACATTGTCCGCGTCAACCGATTGCGCGGCCGCAGAAATAGCGCGGGCCGCATCCGTTTGCTGATAACCCAGATTGACGAGCGCCGAAATGGCCTCGCTGCGCGCACCGGAAGGCGGCACCTGAGCCGTAGTTGCGCCGGAATTCGGTTTCGAAATCACCTGGCCAAACCGGCCCATAGGCGGCGCTTTTCCAGAAAGCTCTGCCACGATACGTTCGGCAACTTTCTTACCCACGCCTTTGGCGCGCGTGAGACTGGCTGCATCGCCCAGTGCTACCGCATCCATCAGCCCGGCCGAGCCAACCGCATCCAGAACCGCAAGCGCAACCTTGCCGCCCACACCGGGCACATCGGTCAGACGGACAAACCAGGCGCGCGCTTCATCGCTTTCAAAGGCGAAAAGGGTTATGGAGTTTTCTGTGACGCGGGTCTCGATGTGTAGCTCCGCCTCAGCGCCCGGCGACAATCGCGCCAGTAGCGAGGCCCCGGCAATCGCCACATAGCCCACGCCATTCACGTCGATCAGAACCGTGTCCGCGCCCGTTGAAAGAACGCGCCCCTTCAGCCAGCCAATGATCATGCCACACCTTTCAGACGCGGCTTCGCATGATGGGCCGCGCAGATCGCGCAGGCCAGCGCATCCGCCGCATCATCCTTTACCTCCCCGGCACGGGGCAGAAGACGACGCACCATAAAGGCGATTTGTTCCTTGTCGGCCTTGCCCGTGCCCACAATGGCCTGTTTGATACGGCGAGGTGCGAACTCGGCCACTTCCAGCGCAGCCATGGCCAGCGCCGTCATCGCTGCACCGCGCGCCTGACCAAGCTTCAGCGCACTTTGCGGTCCGGCATTGACGAGGGTTTCCTCCACGCTGCCCAGCTCAGGACGATGTTCCACGATCAGCGCAGAAACGTCGCGGTAGATCACGCCCAGCCTGTCGGCCAGCGGAAGGTTCGGATCGGGCTTGATCACGCCATGCGCCACATGTGAGAGGCGCGGCCCGTCAGAGATGATCATGCCCCAGCCGGTATGACGCAATCCGGGGTCGATCCCGAGTATTCTGACTTCATGTCCCATACGGATGTTTTGCGCCAAATGTGGTGAATCAAGACTTAAATTTTCTCGGTTTGTTCGCATTCGGAGTCAAGGCGGCGTCGTGCAAACTCGCGCTTCGGGCCGTGCGAGACAACAAAACAATCGGAAGTATTCGATCTCTGTGTCACTCGAATACCACAGCGAGATGCATTGAATACTTTGATGTCAATTGTCATCAGAGTGAAACACAAACGTCGCCAAACTTTCGCGAACGCGGCGTAGCGGGCTCTCATCCTTAACGTGGAAACCGGGAGTCTCCATGAAATCCTTACTCATTACATCTGCGTCCGTGTTTGGCCTGATCGGCCTCGCGGCACCGCTCTCCGCCCAGACCAGCAGCGAAGATCAGCCGCTGATCCAGAATACCATCACTGTCACCCTTCAGAAACGCGAAGAATCCCTGCGCGACGTTCCTGTTGCCGTGACCGCCGTCGACCAGAGTTTCCTTGATGATCTGGGCCTGGATGAATTCGACCAGGTAGCGCGCTTTGTGCCGGGTTTTGAAGTTCAGGAGCAAAGCCCGAACAATCCCGGCTTCGTCATTCGCGGCATCACATCGGACTCAGGCGAAGCCAATATCGAGCCGCGTATCGCGATCTTCCAGGATGGCGTCTCGATTTCCCGTTCACGCGGATCGGTTGTCGAACTGTTCGATATCGAGCGGGTAGAAGTCGCCAAAGGCCCGCAGCCAACTCTGTTTGGCCGTGGCGCACTGATCGGTGGTGTAAACGTCATACAGGCCAAGCCTGAGAACTCATTTTCTGCTGAAGTGACGGCCGGTATTGGCAATCTGAACGAAGTCTATCTGGATGGGTATGTCACTGGCCCGATCATTGACGACAAGCTGGCGTTTCGTCTGGCGGGTCGGATGCGGACCCGTGATGGCTATGTTGAGAGCCTCAATCCGGACGAGGATGATTTCAACAGCCAGGACATGTCGGCCATTCGCGGCTCCCTCCGCTTCACACCAACAGCCGACCTTTCATTCGATCTGATCGGTAACTGGCAGCAGGACACACCATCTGGCACAAGCTTCAAATCCGGCGCATTTCCGCCAGCCTCTGGCGCATCAGCCGACGCATGGGACCCGGCATTCCTCAACACGTTCGGCGATTTCATGGACGGAAAGGGCCTGGGGCTCGACCGGACCGTCAGCTCAGTCACGCTGCTTGGCGACTGGGATATCAATGAAAATCTGTCGCTGTCATCGATCACGGGCTTTCGCGACATTGACAGCGTAGAGGTGTTCGACCCGGACGGGTTCAGCCTGCCTATGCTCGCCTTTGGTGAAGACTATCAGGGCGAACAGTTCAGCCAGGAATTCCGCCTTAACTTTGAAGGCAGCGACAAGCTAAAAGGATTTGTCGGCGTCAGCTATTTCGATGAAGAAGGTGCGCAGGGCGTGCCGCTCGGCTTTGATGAGCGCGCTGTTCAGACCTTCCTTGTTCAGTATGGCGTGCTGCCGGATCTGGTTCCGCTTCAGCCTTTTATTCCGGCTTTGGGCGGCGCGTATATCCTTCCTGGGAATGTGCCGTCGGTTGACGATCTGATCGGCATCAGCCTGCCGTATTTTGGTGCAACCTTTAACCCGGCAACCGGCATGGGTCAGATGTTGCCGCTCAAGCCCTATCATTTCGAGAGCTATACCAATTATGGCGAGACGAAAGCCATCGATATCTTCGCGGACGCGACCTATGCCGTCACCGATCGGCTGGAGCTGACGGCGGGTATTCGGTACACGGAAGATGACAAGACATCCGGGCTGGACGTGACCCTGGATAATGGCCCGAGCAACATCACATTTGGCGGCCTTCTGGTCTCGCCAACAGATGGCCGCATCAGTCGTTCCGAAACGTTTGACGATGTCACTTACCGTCTGGCCGCGAGCTATACGCTGAATGATGCCATCAACCTTTTCGCCAACTATTCACGTGGGCGCAGACCGGAAGTCATCACGGCCTCCTCATCCTCACCAGAGGCCGGCTTTGCCATTCTGGATGCAGAGACGGTGGACGCTTATGAAGCCGGCCTGAAAGGTCTGTTTCTTGACGGGGCTCTCAGCCTCGACGCTTCGGTTTTCTACTATGATTATGCCAACTGGCAGACGACAGAAATCACCGATGCTGGCCTGATCGAGCCTGTGAATGCGGGTGATGCCACAGCGAAGGGGTTTGAAGCTCAGGCCTTGTGGTCGGTGAACGACATGGTCGCCCTGACCGCGAACTATGGATACAACCGCGCTCGCTTTGAAGACGACGCGGGTAGCCTCTATCCCGACAATCATCTGCGCCTGTCACCAGATCAGACGGCGTCGGTTTCCGCGCGCTTTCTGTTCGATGTTGGCTTTGCTGACCTGAAACTGGTTCCGAGCCTGTCATGGCAGAGCAAGGTGTATTTCGACAACACCGAACGAGACCTTCTGAGCCAGGATTCCTACAGCCTTCTGAACCTTAACGCACAGCTCGACTTTGAAAACGGGCTCGGTCTGGAAGCCTACATCTCCAACGCGCTGGATGAGGAATATCTGATTGATGCGGGGAATACCGGCGACGCATTCGGCATCCCGACCTTCATTTCCGGACCGCCGCAATTTTATGGCGTTCGCGTCTCAAAATCATTCTGAGATCAGACATCAGAGTGACACACACCACAAGCTGCCGGGTCATCCGGCAGCTTTTTTATGGCTCATTGCCTTCCCAGTCGATGATCCAGTCGAGCTGATCTTCATCGAAGACAGTTTCTTCCGAGACCGTCCGACCCATAATGGAAATATCCTCACGGTGAACACTGGAGGCTTCGCCGGAGATGAGCGGGTGCCAGTCCTCCAGCGGTTTGCCTTCATAAAGTAACCGGTAGGCGCAGGTTTTTGGCATCCATTTCAGCTGTCCCAGATTATCAGGCGTCAGCTTCACGCAATCGGGCACATAGATTTTCCGGTTCTCATAATTCGAACACAGACAGGTCTCCGGATCGAGTAGTTTGCAGTGGAGCCGGGTATACGCAATCTCACCCGTATCTTCGTCTTCCAGCTTGACGAGACAGCATTTCGCGCAGCCATCGCACAGCATCTCCCACTGCTCAGTGGTCATATCCGAAAGCGGCGTTGTCTCCCACCAATTGCCCGTCATTCAACAGCTCATTCCTGCGATTGCAGGAACCTCCCTTACCGGCGAAACAGCCCTACTTATTGACCTGAGACGGCGTCAAAAATTTCATTAAGGCGAACAATCGCAGCCTTTGGGCCTTCCGGATAGTTCCACACACCACCGGAAACCGCCACAAAATCAGCGCCCGCCCGCACCAGCGCCTCGGCATTTTCCGGTGTCACGCCGCCAATGGCGACACAGGGCAATTCCATCATTTCCTGCCACCAGGTCAGCAGCTCCGGCTCAGCCTTTGTCGGGGCGGCTTTTGTCTCTGTCGCATAGAAGGCTCCAAACGCCACATAATCGGCGCCCTGTTCGCCAGCCACCATGGCGAGGTGGCGGCTGTCATGACAGGTAACCCCGACAATGCCTTGCTCACCCACCCATTTCCGGGCGTCCTTATAGCTCATGTCTGACTGGCCGATATGCACACCATCCGCGCCAAGCTCGGCGGCCAGGTCAGCCCGATCATTGATCAGAACGGCAATGTCACGGTCCTGAACGGACTGGATAATTCGTTCACCAACCCGGCGCGTGGCGTCCACATCAGTTGAGACATTGTCGTCCTCTTTGAGGCGGATTTGCAGACAGGCGACATCGCCACCATCAAGGGCATCATAAAGTTGATGTTCAAAAGTCGTAAGATCATCAATGCGGGGCGGCGTGATCAGATAGAGTCGGGCGCGGTGTTCCATACTCTTCCTAGGAAGGAAACTTCATCATCGCGTCAAGTCCTCGTCGCTTTTGACAGCCCTGTCGGCAAATGTGACTTGACGGAAAGCCATGCCATTCTACCAATTCAGAGTATCTCAAGCCACGGAGCCTTCATGACCCGCAAGCTTTCTCCCTTCCTCAGCGCGCTCTGTCTTTTCGTCATTGCCGCGTGCAGTGGCGGCGGCGGAGGTGGTGGCGTTTCAACACCCCCCTCAGGGGGTGGAGGGTCCGGCGGCGGTTCTGGCGGTGGATCGGGCGGTGGTTCCACGGGCTGGACGCCCGGCGTTTTCGAACCATCCAGCAATTTCGAGCAGATGTGCGAAACGCCGCGCATCGGCGTCGATCTGGAAGGCAATCCTTACCCCGATGAGCAGGGGACGCTGCTGGATGAACTGAACTGGCTACGTTCATGGACGGAGGAAACCTATCTCTGGAATGATGAGGTTGCTGACCGGAACCCGGCCGATTTCTCCTCGCCTGAGGCTTATTTCGAGGTTCTGAAGACCACAGCGACCACCGCGTCTGGCGAAGACAAGGATGATTTTCATTTCTACCAGCCGACCGAGGAATATCTGGCTGAACGAAACTCCGCCCCAAGCGCCGGTTATGGCGCAAGCTTTGTGATCTACTCCGGCAGTGTGCCGCGTGATGTTCGCGTTCGCTACACTCAGGAGGACACTCCGGCCTCGGATACGTCCGGCGGCCGCGCACCATTTCTGCGCGGAGACCGAATTCTGGAAGTTGATGGCGTGGATGTTGTGAACGCAGGTGGCGCGGCAGCCGTAGATGTCATCAATGGCGGGCTGTTTCCGGCAGATCCTGGCGAAACGCATGAATTCGTCGTCCAGCAACCCGGCGAGGCGCGCCGCACCATCAATATAACGTCTGCCAACATCACGACAGAGGCCGTAAACCGGACACGCATCATCGAACAGAATGGCAACCGGACAGGCTATATTCTGTTCAACACATTCGGCACGTATTCGGCGGAAAAGGCGCTCGCAGATGCCATGACCGACATCGCCGCGCAGGATGTCGACGATCTGGTGATTGATCTGCGCTATAATGGTGGCGGTCTTCTGGCGATCGCGGCGCAGCTTGGATACATGGTGGCAGGCGATGCGCGCACAGATGGGCGGATTTTCGAGCAATTGCGCTTCAACAATGGTATCGCCGCCGTCAATCCCGTCACCGGCCAGTCAAACGATCCACTGCCCTTCTATGATATCGGACTGGGCTTCACGCTGGCCAATGGTACGCCTTTGCCCTCACTTGACCTTGATCGGGTTTTCATTCTGACCACCGGCGGCACATGCAGCGCCAGTGAAGCTGTCATCAATGGTCTGCGCGGGGTTGGCGTTGAAGTTGTCATTATAGGCGACATCACCTGCGGCAAGCCATACGGCTTTTACCCGCAGGACAATTGCGGCACGACCTTTTACACCATCCAGTTTCAGGGCGTGAACGATCTGGGCTTTGGCGACTATGCCGATGGGTTCGTGCCAGACAACTCAAGCTATCCGTTCGGCGTGAAAGTGCCCGGATGCGCGGTTGCCGACAATCTCAGCCACGAACTCGGAACACCGGCTGAAGACCTGCTCTCTGCGGCTCTCACATACCAGGAAACCGGCAATTGCCCGGCGCCTCCGGCAGGGGCTGTCGCCATGGCTGGTCTTTCTCAATTGTCACGCAGCGTAGAGCCCATCATCCGGGATATCGGAGAACCGCTCAAGGAAGATGATCTGCCGGAAACGCTGAACGGGCGTGACCTTCGCCTGCCCAATGGACGGAGCCTTTAGAAGATGAAACACCGTTTCTCCAGTCTGCTCGCTACCGCGTTGAGCCTGCCCCTGCTTTTAGCGTCCTGTGTGGGGGCAGAGACCGGTGCCAGCGCAGGCGAACGGAGCCCTGCAGTGCTAGAACAAGGCGAGGACAATCTGGCTGCGCTGAAAACCGAGCTATCAAGCATTCTTGGCCGCGCAAATATCACCATCGGCGCCGATGACCCTTTCACCGGCAGCACGGTGAGTGTTTTACCGCCACCACCAGGCAAGCTGGATGACAGAAACCCATCTCTACCGATCATGTTTGATCTGACGATTGAAGGCGGAATTTGCCATCTGACCCGGCGCGATACAGGGGAAACTCATGCTTTGTCTGCCGTTTCTTGCCGTCCGGTGAAGAGGACGCCAGAATAGAGAAAACCCCTCGCCAGAGAGACGAGGGGTTTCCGGAAAATGAAGGAACAAATTGTTCCTCAAGCCTTTATGAACGATCAGCCAGCAACGGATGCCGCTGTGATCTCGTCAATTGAATTGCTCAGCATCGTGTTGAACTCTTCTTCGGTCTGCTTGGCGGAGAGGCCTTCAGAGAGCGCACGAGAGAAGCTGGCAATCATGCCTGTGTTCTGAGACAGGCGACGGTTTGATTCCTCGCGGGAATAGCCACCAGACAACGCCACAACGCGAAGCACCCGAGGGTGATCGACCAGAGACTTGTAGAGATTGGCTTTCTCAGGAAGCGTCAGCTTCAGCATGATCTCTTCGCCTTCAGCCAGGCCATCGACGTGCTTGGTAATTTCAGCAAGCAGAATGTCCTCGGCTTCCGCCTTGTCGGAGATGGAAATCGTAACTTCCGGCTCGATGATCGGGACCAGTCCATGACCGAGGATTTGTTTGCCGGTTTCGAACTGCTGATCAACGACGCTTGCAATGCCCTCTGGCGTAGCGGCGTTGACGACTGAGCGCATTTTCGTGCCGAAAATACCCTTGGAGACGCCCTTTTTCAGAAGATCATCAAGACCTGGGTTCGGCTTCATCAACTGAACGCCGCCTTCGTCATCAGCCAGACCCTTGTCGATCTTCAGGAACGGAACGACGCCCGCTTTTTCCCAGAGGTAGGTCGCTGTTGGAATGCCTTCGATGTCGCTGTCCATCGTGCGTTCGAAGAGAATGGCACCGATCACCTTGCCGCCGGAAAAAGGCGGAGCCGTGATGATACGTGTACGCATCTGGTGAACCAGATCGAACATCTGCTCATCGCCAGAATATTCGCTTTCCTCGATGCCATAAAGGCGCAGCGCCTTAGGCGTTGAACCGCCTGACTGGTCGAGCGCTGCGATGAAACCATCTTTTTCAGCGATCTGCTTTTTCATTTCCGCGTTTGACATGTCGTGTCCCTCTCGTTTGTCTGTCCTGAACCTGATTTAAGCTTTCTTCAGCGCTTCGACGCCTGGAAGGGCCTTGCCCTCCATCCATTCAAGAAATGCGCCACCTGCTGTGGAAATATGCGTGAAGTCGTCGGCTGCCCCTGCATGATTGAGCGCCGCAACCGTGTCGCCGCCGCCCGCGACGGCCGTCAGTTCGCCTTTCGCGGCCCGCGCCGCAGCTGCCTTGGCCGCACCGACTGTCGCCTTGTCAAAAGGCTCCATCTCGAACGCACCAAGTGGACCGTTCCAGATCAGCGTGTTGGCAACGTCCATGGCCGCGGCCAGAATGACAACCGTTTCCGGCCCGGCATCAAGGATCATCTCATCAGCCGCAACCTCATTCAGTCCGCAAGTGCGGTTTGGTGCGTTGGCTGCAAATTCCTTCGTCACCACAACGTCTTTCGGCAGCAGAATATCGCATCCGGCCCTGGAGGCGTTCGCCTCGATCTCTTTTGCTGTTTCAGCAAGGTCGTGCTCGCAAAGCGATTTGCCGACATCGACGCCGCGCGCCGCAAGGAAAGTGTTGGCCATGCCGCCGCCAATCGCCAACGCATCTACCTTGGAAACAAGATTCTTGAGCAGATCAATCTTGGAAGACACCTTCGCGCCACCAACCACAGCCAGAACAGGTCGTTTCGGCTCGCCCAGGGCAGCGTTCAGCGCGTCGAGCTCGCGCTCCATGCTCTTGCCCGCATAGGCAGGCAGGTGATCAGCCAGACCGACCGTGGAAACGTGCGCGCGGTGAGCAGCTGAAAACGCATCACTGACAAAGATATCGCCCAGCTTCGCCATCTCGGTGGCCAGCTCAGCGTCATTCTTTTCGTCGCCCTTGTGATAGCGGGTATTTTCCAGAAGGATGATGCCTTTTGGCGGAAGGGCGTCGATAGCTGCCTTCGCGCCCTCACCCACACAATCTTCATAGAATGCAACCGGCTGACCAATGACATCAGCAAAGGCGGGCGCCACCGGCGCAAGGCTCATATCCGCAACACGCTCACCCTTCGGACGACCGAAATGTGCGAGCAGAGCGATTTTAGCCCCTTTGGCCTGAAGCGCCTCGACGGTTTCAACAGCGGCGGTCAGGCGCGTACCGTCGGTGACCTTTCCATCCGCCATCGGAACGTTGAAATCTACCCGAACAAGCGCTGTCTTGCCTGTCAAATCCCCTGTATCTTCGATGCGACGGAAATCAGCCATATCGCCTCTCCTTACCCTGTCTTCGGTTTCTGATAGACGGCGCGAAGCAGTGCGGCGGGCCCGGTGTGAAACGGCCCCTCTTCAAGCACTTCTGTTCCCACCATCATGGATAACTCAGTCAGATCGCTGAAGTCAGCGCGGATATCGTCGCGCGCATAAAGCATATCGACGTCTGGCGGCCCGCCAGACTGGTATTTCGCCTGGTAGTCGATCTGTTCCTTCGTGAAGCCTTCGATCAGCACGCGACCGCCAGGCTTCAGAGCGTTCGTCCAGTGCGCGTGAAAATCCCGGCGCACCTTTGACGGCATGTGAGCGAACATGCCCGCCACCACATCAAACGTCTCAACGGGCCAGTCCCAATCGAACAGATCAGCCTCAACCATGGAGAGGCTGACACCATGCTGTTCAGCCAGCTGAGCCGTCTTTTCAAGGCCGGACGACGAGATATCGACCGCCGTCACCTCAAGCCCGAGACTGGCGAGGTAAACTGCGTCACGGCCTTCTCCACTTGCCGGAACAAGCGCTGTTTGAATGTCATCTTTGGAGAGTTCCGGGGCCCATGCCATAAGGAGGCGACTGGGCCGGGTACCATAGGCATAGCCATCGGCAGAAAATCTATCATTCCAGAATTCCTTCGGAATGCCCTGCGACAAGCCTCTATCCCCCAAAATACTCAAACGCGAAACTGGCGCATGATTTACCCGGTTTTCCGTCAATGTCCATGACATGAGGCCGAGCAAACCGGGCATTTCATGGATTTTGCATAAGACAACAGCTCTGACTGGCATTCTGAACAAACTGCCTGCCGGATAAAAGGCGCGTTTACGTCCCAGTCATCGTCATATTCCGCACGATCATGACGCGCGAGCAGCATAACATCGTATCCGGTCGGAGATGGTGCGATCCGCCCCTCCCCCTCCGGATTATACTCCCCACACCCGATAAACCAATTGCCAGGCCGATCCTGCGTCACGGTAATAAAAAACTCGAGGAGCTCTCGCTCCCCGAGTTCTTTGACAATCGATTTCGCCTTTTCGAGGTCGCTCATGAAACGGGCCTCAAATGCAAAGTCTAGATCAGTTTCGCCATTGCGATGGCTGTGTCTGACATACGGGTCGAGAAGCCCCACTCATTGTCATACCAGCTCAGGACAGACACCAGCGTGCCATCCATGACTTTTGTCTGGTCCATGTGGAACACAGAAGAGTGTGGGTTATGGTTGAAGTCGATCGACACGTTTGGCGCGTCTGTGTAGCCGAGAACGCCCTTCATTGGACCGTCAGCTGCTGCGCGGATCGCTGCGTTGATCTCTTCAACGGTTGTCTCGCGCTTGGCGATGAATTTGAGGTCAACAACCGAAACGTTCGGTGTTGGAACGCGCATGGCGAAACCATCCAGCTTGCCGTTCAGTTCCGGCAGCACCAGACCAACCGCTTTCGCCGCACCCGTCGATGTCGGGATCATAGACATGGCAGCAGAACGACCGCGGTAGAGGTCCTTGTGCATCGTGTCGAGCGTTGGCTGGTCACCCGTGTAAGAGTGAATGGTGGTCATCATGCCTTTTTCGATACCGATGGCATCGTTAAGGGCTTTTGCGACCGGAGAGAGGCAGTTTGTGGTGCAGGACGCGTTCGAGACAACCAGGTCGTCGCTGGTCAGCGAGTCGTGGTTCACACCGTAAACGATGGTCTTGTCAGCGCCGCCAGCCGGAGCAGACACCAGAACGCGTTTCGCGCCAGCTGTCAGGTGAGCAGAAGCCTTTTCCTTGTCCGCAAAAATGCCAGTACATTCCATTGCGATGTCGACATTGTTCGCAGCGTGCGGAAGTTCAGCAGGGTTGCGGATTGCCGTTACCTTGAAAGACTGGCCACCGACCTTGATGGTGTCGCCTTCGACCGTCACGTCCATCGGCAGCGTTCCGTGAACGGAGTCATACTTCAGAAGGTGCGCGTTGGTTTCGACTGGTCCGAGATCGTTGATGGACACAACTTCAATGTCCGTACGGCCATGCTCAAGAATAGAGCGAAGTACATTTCGGCCAATACGACCAAAACCATTAATTGCTACACGAACTGCCATCCTTACCTCCTGATACAAAAACTTGGGGCGGCCCCACTTGGCTTGTCTTGATGGGCTTCTAGACCGCAGATTTCATGTCGTCCAGATGCAGGCGCTCAAAAGCCGTCATAAGACGGCATTGGCGGGCTCTGAACACCAGATCAGCTTGCAGATGGCTGACTGTGGGCTTGCCGGTACGCATCCGCATCAGTTGTGAACTCGGCATGGCCATACCGGTCGAGCAGCTTACGCACGCGGCGTACCAGTTGCCGGTCCGCCCAGCCTCTGAGCGCCGGAACTTTCCAGAGCAGGTTGAACCAGGCCGTCTGCAGGTTCATCAATGGCATCACCAAAAGAGCACTCGCATAATCAAGCGGCCCGATATGCACACCCATATCTTCGGCCGCCTGTTTGTCGCCATTGAGGAAAAATTTCAGGAACACAACCCGCGCAAAGCGCTTTTCGATGGCATCAAACATTCGATTGCCCGTCGATGTGTCGTTGGGAAGATAGGCCTCCAGCGTGGCACGGATCAGCGCACCACACGTCGCATCGTCAAAGCCCTTGCGCAGCGTACCATTGCGCGCATTCATGATGTCCACAATGCCCTGCGGTGTATCCATCAACAGGTCTTCCGGCAGTCCGAGCAGATAACAGCGATATCGGGAGAACTCGACCCGGGCGCGCTCCTCGCTTGTGAATTCCGTACGCCCCTGATCGATCATTTCATATGCCAGCAGGAACACATCGATCAGGCCTGCCGGCATCTGATCGACCTGCGGAATCGGAATGCCATAGGTTTCGACGTCCCAGCTGCCGACACGGCGCAGAACATTGAACCGCACCATGGAGTGCATCAGACGGACCATCGCTGCTGCTTTGAAACCTTCTCCGTGCTCATCAAGCGCGCCGGGCAAGGTTGTCACCGCAAAGAAGGTGGCGGTTTCGTTCACACGGCGAGCCGAACCCGAATGGCTGAGCGTGCCGGTCATGGCCATGGGCAGAGCGGCGTATTTGTTAAGGAAGGTGGCGAGGAATGCGCCTCTGATCATCCAGGGCGCCGTCACAGCTGTCGGCAGACGATTCAGACGCGCGCCTTCACGTACCAGATCCATATCCAGCCAATCGGGCTTGCGCTCCATTTCCGTGATCAGCGCCACCAGCTCAGGCGGGGCATTTTCAACCGCATCGATGCCCTTGTCACAAGCGGTCTGCAGCATGTCGATCAGTCGCCGGAACCCATATTCCGGCATCAGCGCCGCATAGGCATCCGCCGTGACATCGCCCAGCATTGTGTAGGCCTTAACCCGATCGATGAGCTCCGCGGGCGGCTGCGTAAACTGAGATTGCCCGGCAGCGCTGCTCTCTTCCGAACGCTCTGTAAAGCGCTCAGGCGTGAGATCAAAATCCACATCACCATACATGACGGGCAGCGCCGTTTTCTGAAACTGAATACGGTCGTAAACGGCGTCCAAATTCGAGCTCATCTGATTTTCCTGTCTTTTGTCGGACCGACAGATAATCTAAGTAATGCTCATATTTCTACTCGCTTTCCTGTTCATGAGCAGAAGCCATAGCCCGGACACCTCAAGTGACTGAAAACAAAAGACGAATTCCAAAACAGGGGCGCGCGCGAGCGAGTTACGAAGCTATTCTCGAGGCGACGTTTCAGATTCTGGAACAGGATGGAGAGAAGAAGCTGACCACGAACCTGATCGCCGAACGCGCGGGTGTCAGCATCGGGACCCTCTATCAGTAATTTTCTGATCGCGATGAAATCCTGGCTGAACTTGGCCATCGTGAAGCCAGTACCATGCGCACGAAAATCACTGACATCATCGCGAAACAGCCTGATATCTCGGCTATTCGCTCCATTGTCCGTACGCTGACGGATGGGAGTGACGATCCATCTGGTGCGCGCAGCCTTCTGACGGAAACGCTTATGCGGGTAAGGGGCGAAAGCGTTCTCAGTGAACAGCATCTGGCCTTTATGAACGCCCTTGAGGGTGTCCAGCCGGACCGTCCTGTATTGAACCGGGAATCTGCGTTCATCCTGACGCATGCTGCGATTTGTCTGCTCCGTGCAGCTGCCGCAGAACCGGAATTACAGCTCGATAGATACGCCCTGGAAGACGAACTCGTCTGCCTTATGGAAAGTTATCTGAACGCACTCGCAGCCCGAAAGGCCAGCTGATCTGCTCCTTCAGGGGCGCTCATGCGTGAGGAGACCCTTCGGAACGCCGATTTTCCAGCCTGACTTTCGCCATTTCGGGCTGTTCCATTCTTTTTCAATGTCAGGGAACCCATTCACCCGGCGCGGCGACGGGTTGGCTTCAGCCTCGGCGATGATTGTGTCCAGAAAGAAATCCCGCCGGATCATGATGGACTGGTTGGTCCAGTTCATGCACTCGGAAGACACGAGAAACGCGCCGTCTCCGGCTGGCTCAATCAGTTTCGGGAATTTGGCTGCGGGGGCAGCCTCTGCGTAAACAGCGGTGCCCGCCAATTTTTTTGCCTTTCCCGGCCGAAGGGTTCGCCTCAAAGTGGGCGCAGCGCCCGGCCCGTGATAGCGATTGTATTTTGCCAGTGTATCAAACTTCTGCCCGGGCTTTGCCCTGTGCCGCAGGCGGACGACTTTCACGTCATCATTTTTCAGAAGCGCTTTCGCCTGGGCGATCTGCCGGGCGGTTTCGTCACGATCTTCGATCAGAGGCAGATCATTTTCCAGCAACAGAACGAAATCGGTAGAAAGCGCGGCGGCCATGTTTTTAAAGCCGCCTAGAATGCCGTAATTTTCAGGGGTGCCATCACATGGCAAACCGTGCCGTTCGGCGAAGGCACGCTCGTCTTCGCCGATTTCCTGAAACCAGATCAAAGCCTGATCGACCAGGTCAAAAAGGCCACGCTCCCGATAGCCTGCAATGATCGAGTCCATTTCGGTGTGCAGGCCCCAGGAAAGAAGCCCCAGCCCCAATGTCGGCTCAGCAGTCACCGGCCCAAATCCTTGCAGCTGTCAGGCGAACGGGCTGGCCTCAAACCAGCGCTTTAGCCTTGGCCACAACAGCGTCCGGCGTGATGCCGAAATGCTTGAACAGCTCGCCAGCGGGCGCGGACGCCCCAAAGCCTTCCATGCCGACAAAGCCGCCCTTGCGTCCAATCCACTGATCCCAGCCAAAGCGCATGCCGGCCTCAACCGCCACTTTCGGAAGATCACCACCAAGCACGCTATCGATGTAATCGGCATCCTGTTCAGCGAAAAGCTCCCAACACGGCAGTGAGACGACGCGCGCCGCCACGCCCTGCTCTTTCAGACTGGCCTGAGCCGCAATGGCGATTTCGACTTCGGAACCCGTGGCAACCAGCACGATTTGCGGTTCGCCATCCGCTTCACTGATGATGTAGCCGCCCTTGGCTGAAAGGTTTTCACCGATCGTGCCCGACCGTGACGGCGCAAGCCCCTGACGGGTGAGCACCATCATGGATGGACCGTCTGTCCGCTCGAGCGCAGCTTCCCAGCATTCAGCCGTTTCAACGCCGTCGCATGGGCGGAAGACGAACATGTTCGGCATAGCGCGGAAGCTGGCCAGATGCTCAACCGGCTGGTGGGTCGGGCCGTCTTCACCCAGACCGATAGAATCGTGTGTCATCACGTGAATGACCGGAGCGCCCATCAGCGCGCCAAGACGAATGGCCGCGCGCGAGTAATCACCAAAGACGAAGAACGTGCCGGAATATGGCGTGATGCCACCATGCAGCGCCATGCCGTTCATGGCGGCGGCCATGCCGTGCTCGCGAACGCCGTAATGGACATAGCGACCGGAATAATCAGTCGGCAGCATCGGAGCGGTGACGCTGGTTTTGGTGTTGTTCGAGCCGGTCAGGTCAGCCGAGCCGCCAATCATGGTCGGCAGGAATTTGGTGGCCACTTCAAGCGCCGCGCCAGACCATTTCCGGGTCGCGTCCTTCTTGCCACCGTCTGCGACGGCCTGTTTGTGCTCTGCCATCGCACCCGCGAATGTATCCGGGATCTTCTTTTCCATTTGAAGCGTGTAAGCTTGCTTGTCCGAAGACGCTGCCAGACGCGCATCCCAGGCATTGCGTGTTTCCCCGCCGCGAGCGCCTGCAGCCCGCCACGCTTCCAGTACGTTGTCAGGCACAACGAATGGCGCATGTTCCCAGCCCGTATACTTACGAATGCCGGCAATTTCCTCTTCGCCATACGGGCCGCCATGAGCCTTGCCCGTGCCTTCGATTGTTGGCGCGCCATATCCGATGCGGGTTTTGCACGCGATCATGACAGGACGGTCAGACGATTTGGCCCATTCCAGCGCCTGATCAATGGTCGCAGGATCATGACCATCAATCGCAGCCGTAGCCCAGCCGGCGGCTTCGAAACGTTTCACCTGATCGGTCGAGTCTGCCATATCGAGACCGCCATCAATGGTGACCGCGTTGTCGTCAAAAAGAACGATCAGATTGTTCAGGCCCATATGACCGGCCAGCGTGATCGCTTCCTGGCTGACACCTTCCATGAGGCAGCCATCACCCGCCAGAACCCAGGTTTTGTGGTCGACCAGATCATCACCGAATTTTGCATTCAGATGGCGTTCGGCCATAGCCATGCCGACAGCGGTCGCAAGGCCCTGACCAAGCGGACCCGTTGTCGTTTCAACACCAGCCGTGATGAAGTTTTCAGGGTGGCCCGGCGTCGAAGCGCCCAACTGACGGAAGTTTTCAATATCCTTGAGAGAAACGCTCTCATACCCCGTGAGGTAGAGGAGCGAATAAATCAGCATCGAGCCGTGTCCGGCGGAGAGGACGAACCGGTCGCGGTCATCCCAGAACGGCGCCTTCGGATCGTATTTGAGATGCTTCGTAAAAAGGATGGTGGCGACATCGGCCATGCCTAGCGGCATGCCTACGTGTCCACTATTTGCCTTTTCAACGGCATCCATAGACAGGGCGCGAATGGCATTGGCCATATCATTGTGAGCTGCTTTATCGACCGACATGAAATAAAGTCCCCTTGACTGACACGGCGCATCAATGGACCACTGGCCTCCCGCGTCAAGGCTTGAAGTTTGATCAGCTCAGACTTTTTCGGGATAATCGCAGATGATTCTTTCGCTTAATCGTTCAGGCAGTGAAAATGACCAACTTAGAGCAAGCCGCCACAGAGCTGGATACCGCCCTGAAAAGGCTTGAACTGACGGTAGACACCCTGCTCGACACGCAGTCGCGTTTCAACCTCGCCCGCTCGGAAGCTGAATTGCTGCGCCGTGATCGCGCGCAACTCGCGCTGGATCTCGACGCATCGAAAGCCCGCGAGCGAGAACTTGAAGCATTGGCGGACGAGGCTTCCCGCGCACTGGGTGTCGCGATTGAGGAAGTGAAAGCCGCTATGGAACATCGTTCGGACTGATCAGACCGCAGAACTAAGAGGACACAAGAGTCTCATGTCGAAAGCTGACATCATTATTCGCGGCAAGACGATTTCGATTGCCTGCGCAGAAGGCCAGGAAGGCCAGCTTGAAGAGCTGGGACGGCGCTTTAACGACCGCCTGACCGCGCTGGAAGATACCATTGGTGATGTAGGCGATATGCGCCTGATGGTCGCCGCAGGTATTTCCCTGATTGATGAGCTTGATGAGGTGAAGACACGCGCAGGTATCGACACCGAAGTTGCCGACCTCGACAATCGGATTTCGCTGATCGAACGCACGGCGGCCTCGGCGCTTTCAGACGCCGCCATGCGCATCAACAAGATTGCCGAGCGTATCGACGAGGCCAGTTGATAAGGCCGCCTCCGGCCCAAAGAAAAACCCCGGCCACTGGCCGGGGTTTCTGTATTCGGTAGCGGATGCGGATCAGACCGCACGAACTTTCTGGAGGAAGTCCTGAACCGATGTCTGAATGCGGTCGTTTTCGCGAACCAGACCAGACGTGGCACCTTCCACCTGCAGCGCGCATTCGCCGGTTTCGGCAGTGGTCGCACTGAGAGCCTGGACGTGCTCGCTGACAGACTGAGCGCCACCGGCTGCATCCTGAGCGGAGCGGGAGATTTCCGCAATCGCCGCACGCTGTTGTTCCATGGCAGAGAAAATCGCCTGAGAAATAGAGTCGATCTTGTCGATCAGGTTGGAGATTTTCTCCATCACGCCGACAGCCGCACCAGACGCGTTCTGGATAGACGAGATCTGCTGAGCAATCTGCTCGGTTGCACGACTTGTCTGACTGGAGAGTTCCTTCACTTCGCTGGCGACAACCGCAAAACCTTTGCCTGCCTCACCTGCCCGGGCCGCCTCAATCGTAGCGTTCAGAGCAAGAAGGTTGGTCTGGCCAGCAATGTTGTTGATCAGTTCAACGACGTTGCCGATGGCTTCAGCTTCCTTGTCGAGACCTTTGACACTGTCAGACGAGATCAGCATTTCCTTCACAGCTTCGCTGGCGATCTGAGAGGATTCTTCGATCTGCTGCGTGATTTCGACGATAGACGCGGACAGCTCTTCAGCCGCAGAGGCAACCGTACCCACATTCTGGGATGCATTGTCGGCTGACATGGCCGCAGACCCTGTCTGACCGGCAGCGCTTTCCGCAGAAGACTTCATGACACCTGCTGTTGATTGCAGTTCCTGCGTCGCACCGGTCATGGTGCGCAGTGCTTCCTGCATCCGGGCATCGAAGTCAGAGATGAAGCTTTCGATCCGCTCACTACGCTCAGCACGTTCTTCAGCTTCACGCTTTTGCGCTTCTTCTAGGCGGACGCGCTCACGGCCATTTTCTTCGAAGATGCGAAGCGTATTTGACATCTGACCGATTTCATCATTGCCATCTGTACCGGAGAGGTCGACATCGAACTCGCCATCAGCCAGACGCGCCATGGCGCCGTTCAGCTTGGTCAGCCGGTTTGAAATGCGACGGTTGACGTAGAAATATCCGATCAGGCTGGCACCGATTATGGATGTCGCCGCGAGGATCAGAAGAATGATGGTAGCCGTTACAGTTGTAGCAAACGCACCATTGGCCTTGTCTTCGGCGGAATTGTTCAGCGCTGTTGCCAGATCCACCGTTGCGGTCTGCAGGCTGGTGGCCGCTGCATTGGCCTCAGCCGCAAACGCGTCTGCCTGTTCTGCCAGTTCGAGCGAACGGATCTTGAGCGCCGGGATTGAAGCCTCGCCCTCAACATAAGAGGTCAGAAGCTCTGCCTGAGTGCGCAGCTCATTGCTGACCACGCTGCCGAGAATGGCAAGGTTCACCATGATCTCGTCCGACTGATCGAACATGCGCTCCTGAATGCCCTCCACAATGGTCGGGTCTTCTGCAAGATCGACTTCAGCGTAGAGGCTGTTCAGAAGATTGGCCGAAAGGCTCACACGAAGCAATGTTTCAATGTCAGCTTCGGCGCTTTCATCAAGCTGGGTTTCAACTGCCTTTTCAACACCCTGGCGATAAATCTGCGCGTTGCGGAGCGCTTCGTTCAGGGATGTTTCCGAAGCGATGCGGCTCTCAACGACGCCATTCATCGTGTTGACAGACCGATCAACCTGTCCTGTGGCCTCATCGACCAGAGCCAGATCGGTTTCATTCATGGTTTCGCCAAGAATGGTCAGGCTGGCGTCTATGTCATCAATGACATTCATCAGCCCATCAATGCCCTCCTGGCGCGCTGCCTCGTCGGTCACATTGGCGAAACGCTTGGTTTCAGATGTTATGAAGCGGGCATTCTCAGAGAGCTTGCCGGATTGCGTCAACGCCGGAAGCGTTTCCGTCGAAACCTTTTTCAGCGACCCGCTTGAGGAATTGAGTGCTGCAATTGACAGTCCGGAGACAATGACAACGATGGCGCCGGCAAGGCCAAAGGCCATGGGCAGCCGAAAGCTGATCAAATTCGTATTCACTCTGGACAACATTTTATACGCTCCCTCTGACACGCCCCTGCGCGGCCTGATTGCCATGTTGCGGCAATAGGATATCGATAAGTTTTACTGGTTTCGGCACCGGCCTTCTGTTCAAGGCCGGTCACCTATGGAGTGTGCTGTTAGCTGAGCGCGAAAACGATCGTGACTTCAGCTTCACCCGGAGAACCGGATTCAAACTTCCACTGCTCGAGCGCTTTCTCAGCTGCCGAGTCGAAGACGCCAGGCATGCTGGCACCGACCACTTCAATGCCACCGACTGTACCGGATTCATCAACCGTGAATTTCAGATCAACAGTACCTTCGAGCTCACGACGCTCTGCACCGCGCGGATACTCCGGCGGAACCTGCTTGACCAATACCGGACCGCCTGCTGCAGCCGGAAGAGCAGTAACGCCCATTGCGGAAGCAAAAGCCGCGGCTGCCATGATTGTTCTTCTAAACGCCATTTCATTCACCCTTGTTGTTCGGACTTGCCGTGTCCTCAGATTTGTGTGCCGGTTTCTTCCGACATCACGCCTCGCAAATGCAAAGAAAACACGCCTCGGTGAAAGCTTGGTTAACTTCAAGAAGAAAAACGTTTAACATTTCAACAGATGCAAACTTAATGCAACCGTTAACCTTATGTTTACTTGAGGTAATAATTGGTTATTACTTAATATAGTTAAGTATTCGAACAAGCTGCAGCACTGATAATTGGTACAATTCGGGGTTTAATTGATATTATATCTGGCACCTGTCGCTTATTCACTTTTTATAACAGGTTTCACTTTTGTCAGGAACGTATCGTCAGCAGCCCGAAAGTTAAGGTCGCGTTGTGGAAACGGAATTTCCACACCTTCATCACGAAATTCCTTAAATATAGCGACCCGTAATTGTGTTCTTGCCGCAAGGCTTTTTGAAACGTCTGCAATAAATGCACGGATTTCGAAGTTTATCGAGCTGTCACCAAATCCTGAGAACAGCACAACGGGTTCCGGAAATTCCAGAACCAGCTCTACTTTTTCCGGGATTTTCTGGAGTATTTCCATAATCCGGTCCGGGTCTTCCTTATAGGCAACCCCTACCGGAACCGTGACGCGGCCCAGTGTATTCTTGTGCGTCCAGTTTGTGACGCTTGATGATATCAGTTCCGAATTCGGAACGATGATCGAAGACCGGTCAAAGGTCTCGATCTCCGTCGAGCGAACAGAAATCTTCTTCACAATACCCTCACCGGAGGTCGTCACGATCCAGTCACCAACCTTGATCGGACGTTCGAAGAGCAGGATCAGACCTGAGACGAAATTGTTGACGATACTCTGCAGGCCAAACCCGATACCAACCGACAAGGCACCTGCAATGATTGCCAGATTGGACAGATCGAACCCAACCATGCCGATCGCCGTCATGAAGGCGATTCCAAGCCCGACATAGCCGATCAGCGTCTTGAGAGAGTTCCGGACACCATCCTCGACACGAATGCGCGACAACAACCGGTTATCCGTCACACGCTGCAGGGCCCGCGTCAGCGCCATGACAACAAGGAAAGCAAAAATGCCGAACAGAATCTGCATCGGCGAGAAACGCTGACCAGCAATGGTGAACCCGTCTGCGAACTCGCGGACGATGAGAGACAGATCCAGCCAGTCAAATCCGGCCAACAGGAGCAATATCGGCAACGCCGCGAGAAGCAGGAGACTGTCGACCAGCATGTCGGACCAGACGCCAGCCATGCTGCTGTCCGCATCAGAACTGGCAGTCGCCTCGGTCTCTTTCGGTTCATCGGCATGACGCCCGGCAGAAAAGAAGAGGTCGATGGTTTCGCGGACGAAATTACGGAAGAAGAGCAGGAAAAAGGCCGCCAGCGCGATCAGACAGATACGCGTGGTCAGCGCATGTGCCGCGTTCACAAAGCCGAGCAGCACACCAAGCAAGGCAAAGCCGGTAAGAATGCGAACGGAAAAGCGGAAGAACCGGAATACCTGCCGGTTCATTACGTAAATCGGTTCAGCATCCGGCTCATCGAGATTCGTCCGCCACAGCGATTTGCGGGTCAGGAACAGAATGAACCCCACAAGCAGGATTGCGGTGGTTCCGGCTCTGAGCACCTGAAGCGTTTCAACATTGGAAAACTGATGCAGTATGCTGGCGATGGCGGCATCAAGCGCGATCACCAGAGCTGTCAGTGTCATGCCGAACCGGAGTGTTCTTGAGTTCGATGGCGACAGTTTCGCCAGGCTCGATGCCGCGCCCTGCTCTGTCAGAAAGATGCGCGCCGAAGAATCCACAAAGCTCGCCACAGCCAGCCCCAGCCAGATCGTGCGCAGTACCGGTTCCATCGACACGCTGACCAGTTCGAACGACAGAATGGCCTGATACATAGCGAAGCCGGCAATGATCGCCGGGGCGGTTCGGGCGAGGACGGCGACAAGGCGCGGGCCCGTATACTGGCCTTCAATCCGGTCCCATCCTCGATTAAGCCGCCCGGCCTGAAATTCCAGCCAACGGCGCAACCAATAAGTCAACGCACCGGTCAGAACCACAATGCCGACAATCTTGGCGATCAGAACGAATGTGCTTTGTTTTCTGTCCTGATGGGCCATCCAGGCGCCGAAATCCCTCTGGCTTGACGTCTGCAGGCCTGAAAGCTCACGTCCGATCTGCGACCAGGTTTCAGCCTCGACCAGAGAGTCAGACCGCTCTGTCAGCCGGTTGAAGCGTGTCTCCCGCCGGTATTCCGAAATCTCCGTCTCGAGGCGCTGAATGGTCGAAATATTGGTCCGCAGCTGGCCCAGCATGGTTTGCAGGGTGTCTAGTTCGGATTGCAGCTGGTTCCGCTGAGTGCTGACCTCGCTTGTTTCGCCCTCGGCAGCGTCGCCAAGCCAGCCAAGGCGCTGTGTCAGGTTTTCTTCCTGAGCCCGCAGGGCTTTCTGCATCTGCTCAGCAGCCGCGATTTTTTCCTCGAGTTCGGCCTGCGCCTCACCCATGGAAATCCGGTCCTGGCTCAATTGCGACGACAAATCAGAAAGCTCAGATGTCTGCTGTTCAATTTCGCTTCTGGTTTCTGCAAGCTGGGCGTATGACGCACCCGCCATCCCCAATAGCGCAATGATCAGAAACAGCAGTCGAATTCCACGCATCTTTGATTGCCTCTTTCCCTGCACGACGACATCTTCGGCTGAACCGGATTGACGCCCATACGCTATTATAGACGCGAAAAATGATTGGTTCCAAAAATGACGACTTCTGCCTCCCCGCTGATATTTGGATATTCGGTGTCAGACAATGGAGAGATTTCTCCCATCAGCTGGGGAGACGTCTCCAAAGGGCCTGTACAGCAGCCCGGCAAACGAGTGTGGGTCCATCTGAACCGGCTAGCGCCTGAAGCCCGGGCCTGGCTGGCCGGGACAGGCGGAATTGACCGGATCGCGCTCGACGCCCTCTTTCAGGAAGAAACAAGGCCGCGCGCCATTATTCACGGCGATGGATGGCTGATCAATCTGCGGGGTGTGAACCTGAATGATGGCAAGCAGGAAGATTTCATGATCGCACTACGCATCTACGTCACGGAATCTGTTCTCATCACAACGCGGGCCTTCAAGATCCGTGCTGCAGAGGACATGGACGCCCGATTTGTTGATGGCAACCCACCCGCTTCCAATGCGGATGCCGTGATTTTCCTTGCCGACCGGTTGATCGCCAGAATGGAGCCGATTGTTGAGACGCTTAGTGACAAGGTCGATGAGCTCGAAGAAACATTCATGGACGGGACGAACAAGTTCTTCAAATCGGATCTCGCCCGCGCCCGGAAACAAGCCATTTCCATGCGGCGCTTCCTGCTACCGCAAAAGGAGGCTCTGGCAGAACTTTCCGATGACCAGGGGCCTGTGTTCAGTAACGCCCATCATCGCTCCTTTCGCGAGACGAGTAACAATCTGCAAAGATTGAGCGAAGAGCTCGAAGCGGTGCGTGACCGGTCTCAAATCGTGCAGGAAATGCTGATCGAGCAGCGTTCAGAGGCCATGAACCAGCGGCTTTTCGTGCTGGCAATCATTTCGGCAATCTTTCTCCCGCTCGGCTTTGTCACCGGATTGTTTGGCGTGAATGTGGGCGGCATCCCCGGCACAACCTCACCCTGGGCTTTCGCCATTTTGTGCATTGCCCTGGTTGGTATGGGCGGTGGGCTTTATTGGCTGTTCAGAAAGCTCGGATGGATGGACTGACCCCTTTTCGAAATGCCTGCGGCTGACTATGTAATCAGCTGGCTGCGGCGTTCGAACAGGAAAATATTCCGGCGACCTTACATTAACGTCAGGGAACTGGCGCTGCCTGGACCGTGGTCCAGGTAATTCCGGTGCCCACCTAGCTTGCTGGGTCGACGGGAATGAACTGTACTGTACGGCGCTCGCGGTCGCTGATTTTACGACCGACCACGACAAGCCCGCAGCCAGGACCAGTATGAGCATCAGCAAATCCGCCCTGCGAAGCAGCGCCCGACAACTCCGCGAAACCGTTGCCAGCCAATACCCGGCCGCTGCAAACGATCTTGCCGCGGTTTTTCCCGTCAAGCTGCTCGAGCGCTTCGGTCCCGATGTGGCCGGCTATCTGGCCATTGGCAGCGAGCTTAACCCGGCCCCCTTGCTCGACCGGCTGAAAGCGCTTGGGGCAAATATCTGCCTGCCAAGAGTGGAAGCCGACGACACCATGACATTTCGCCGTGTCGCCAGCCCGGAAGATCTGACCCCTGGCCCGTTTGGCCTTACCCAGCCGTCCGAGGCAGCGGAAATCGCACATCCCACGCTGGTTCTGACACCGCTTCTGGCGTTTGATGCGGACGGCAACCGGCTGGGGTATGGCAAGGGGCATTATGATCGCGCACTCGCAGGGCTTCGCGAGAATGGTCGCGTGTTTGTCTGCGGCCTTGCTTTTCCGGAACAGGAAGTCCTGTCAGTCCCGACAGAAGCGACTGACATCCCGCTGGACTGGGTTGTAACCACTGAACGGTCGATACCGCTTTTTCTTGCGCGAGCAGCAAGTAGAAAGTCTTAAGTCAGAAGCTGTTCTCCTTAGAATTTGATCCAATAATTTTCTGATGTCCTGAAAGTTGTGTAGGCTCATCGCCCGCCGCATTTTTTGCCCCGGTGTTTGCTTATCCGGGGAAATAGGTCATATCCCAACTAAGGAGTAAACTATGCGGCTTGCCTTTTTCGGCGACGTCGTCGGCAAGGCTGGACGACGCGTTCTATCAGACCATTTGCACCAGCTGAAAATGGATTTGAAACTCGACTTCATTGTCGTGAACGCCGAAAATGCCGCTGGCGGGTTTGGCATCACGGAAACCATTGCCGACGACATTTTCCAGTTCGGCGCAGACTGCATCACGCTGGGCAATCACAGCTGGGACCAGCGTGACGCACTGACCTACATCACGCGCGAAAACCGTTTGTTGCGCCCCTGCAATTACCCCCCGACCGTGGAAGCGCCCGGCAAGGGCGCCAATCTGTTTACCTTGTCAGATGGGCGGCGCGTAGCGGTGATTTCGGTCCTTGGTCGTCTGTTCATGGACTCGCTCGATGATCCGTTTCAAGCTGTGGAACGCGAGCTGAACGCGCTGCCGCTTGGTATGGTCGCCGATGCGGTGATCGTGGATGTTCACGCAGAAGCCACGTCAGAAAAAATGGCGATGGGTCATTATTGCGATGGGCGGGCAAGCCTCGTTGTGGGCACCCACACCCACATTCCAACAGCGGACGCACAGATTCTGCCCGGCGGTACGGCGTACCAGACCGATGCCGGCATGTGTGGTGATTATGACAGCGTGATCGGCATGAAAAAGGAAGGCTCCGTCAAACGCTTTGCCACCCGCTTGCCGACCGAGCGCATGGGCCCCGCCGAAGGCGACGGGACGGCGTGTGGGGTGTTCGTGGAAACCGACGACCGCACAGGCCTGGCCGTTCGCGTGGAGCCGATCCGGATTGGCGGCCGCCTGAAGGAGGTCATTCCGGAGGCTTGAAACAAAAAAGCGCGCCGAACTGGCGCGCTTTTCTCAAAATACCGTAGGCTTTTTACCTCAGCTCACAGGTTCTTCGTCATCACTTGGAACGATGATTGCAGACTCCGTATCCGAGTCTTCAGGTTCGAGAACAGCGTTCAAAGGATTGGGCTTCAGGTCATTCATCGCCCCTGTAGAAGCATCGACTGCCGCACCGACTATACCACCAATCAGCACATTACCCGCCATTCCGGCGGCGCCATCACCTGAGAACTTTGGCTCCAGGCGCCCCACAACCGTCTTATAGCCCTCTTTTTCGAAAGTGACGTCGTACATCCACTTACGGTTCAACTCCAGTTCACAAGGCGTCACACAGGATTGATCCACTTCCTTGTCTGAAAGATCATTTGTGGTGACCTTGGCCCCCGGTGGCTGGCTTGTAAACGTAACATCGTCTCCCGTTCCTTTCGTCACCGTTGCGCATGCAGAAATGCTCACGACTGCGCCGACAGCCGCCAAACTTTTGATGATGTTCATTTTTTTACCCCAATAAAATTAGACAGCCCCCAATTGACCGTCGAGACCAGAAAGCTGGTGATCGCGTAATCTGTCAAGTTGTAAAACCAGACACCTACCCGCGTTTACTGAAATCACGGCCGCCCCACCAGACACCACCCAAAGTAGAGATTCTAGACGGGCCGAGGGCATTTGGAACCCAACTTGCGGCGGGGGATCACGAATGCTAACCCGGGTGAGGGATTTTGAGGGGTCATCATGTCTTGGTTGTATAAGATCGGTGAAACCGAGCACGGACCCGTACCGCAGGACACCATCATGAGCCTGTATAAGGCCGGAGACATTTCCCAGTACACTAGGGTCAGGGAAGATGATTCACTCATCTGGAGCACACTGGAAAAATCCGATATCGGAAAGCGGCTAGGCCTCTATCGCGAGGCCCTCACAGACGCCAACGACCGACCACTCAAAGTCGAACCGTCACTCGTAAAACGGCCCGGTTGGCGGTATACGGTGTTTGCGATTTCAACGTTTGTTTTTCTCGTATGCGCTTTCATCAGCATGATCGGAGCCGCTCTGTTTCTGGCGAAGGATGCGGGGCTCTTGGCCCGGCAACCTGCGTCTGCCGTGGTGGCGGTGTCTATAACGGCATGGTGGCTGGGGACTGCCTGTGCTTTTACCATGTTGTTCGTCAGTTATATATTCTACGCCCTTTTTATGCATCAGGTCGTTCGGAACATAAGGCTGTTAGGGGCGACTGAGATATCATTTACACCCGTTTGGAGCTGGCTGTTCCACATCATTCCCTTCATGTGCTTGTTCAAACCCGTTCAGGCCGTCGACGAGGTCCACCGGATCTCGCATCAGTTGTCGGGACATTCTGTATCCGGGCGCTGGCACATTATGTTCTGGTGGATAAATTGGCTTGCCGGACTGGTACTGTCACGCGTTGCGGACTCTTTTCTGAGCAACGGTCTGGATCGAGGGGATCGCGCGTCCATGGTTGCAGGGTTCAGTGTCAGTCTCGTTTCGGACATTTGCCTGATCGCCAGCGCCGTTTTTCTGCTGATGATTTTCGGTCAGATCAATCGCCTGCAGAAATCTCTCTCACAAATCAGGCTGGCCGACACGTTTGATTAGTCACGCACTTCACCTTTTGGTCAGCATGGGGTAGACGATGCGCCTGACTTTCTAGGACATCAAAGACCACCGGAGTTTTCATGGCTGGCCATAGTAAATGGGCGAATATTCAGCATCGCAAAGGCGCGCAGGACAAGAAGCGTGCCGCTGCCTTTGCGAAGCTATCGAAGGAAATCACGATCGCAGCCAAACTCGGCGGCGGCGACATTGATGGCAATCCCCGGCTCCGGCTGGCCGTCAAGAACGCGCGCGCCGAATCCATGCCGAAGGACAACATCCAGCGTGCCATCGATAAGGGCGCGGGTGGCGACTCAGGCGATTATTTTGACATTCGCTATGAGGGCTTCGGTCCGGAAGGCGTCGGCGTGATTGTTGAGTGCTCCACCGACAATAAGAACCGCACCGCAGGCGATGTCCGCTCCACCTTCGGCAAGAATGGCGGAAACCTTGGTGAAACCGGCTCTGTATCCTTCGGCTTTGATCAGGTTGGCGAGATCGTCTTCGCCCGGGACATCGGTGACGAGGAAACCGTCATGGAAGCCGCCATCGAAGCTGGCGCCACAGACGTCGAAGTCGAGGAAGAAGTCTACGTCATCTACACAGAGCGCGACGACTTCATGGAAGTCGCGGGCAATCTGGATGCGGCCTTCCCCGACCATGAAGCAAAATCCACCAAGCTGATCTGGAAACCGCAAAACTATATCGAGATTCGCGGCGATCCCGCCGGAACCCTGATCAAGCTGATCGACGCGCTGGAAGATCTGGACGACGTGCAAAACGTCTACCACTCCGGCGATATAGACGAGGCTGCGCTTGAGGCAGCTGAGTAGAGCTTCGGCTTTTTGTTTTCAAACCTCTCCTCATTCTTGAGGAGAGGAGATCACCCCCACAATTGGCAAGTGGACGTCTCCTTGCCTGTGAACGGTTTTTGCTTCGCGACACCCCCGCCTTACGCTATCTTGAAGCGAAAAGAGGGTGGGATGATCATGAAGGCAGTCATTTTCAGCGCAGCGGCTGCTGGCGCGCTTCTGGCGGGGCTCGGAAGCTTTTCAGCATTTCAGAGCACTCCGGCTGAACCAGCATTCCTGGAGCCTCGACTTCTGGCCGCGGGCCTGTGCGGCAGCGACAATACCCTTGAGAAGCGCCGGGCATTTTTCCTTGAGATGGGCCGGGCCTATGCGCAGGAAGCGGCTTTCTCGACTGAAAACACCAGCCTGCCGGAACAAACGCTTTCCGCGTTTGCTCTGGATATCACGACCAGCGACCCGCAAGCGCAATACTGGTTCAATATCGGGCTATCCCATCTTGCCAATTTCAATCACGGCGAAGCCGAAGAAGCGTTTCAGCGCGCTCAGGCTTTCGACCCCGTTTGCGCCATGTGTTTCTGGGGCGAAGCCTTCGCCCTCGGCAGCAATATCAACGCGCCTTTCAATGCCGAACAGGGCAAAAAAGCCCGAGCTGCATTAAACGCGGCACTCGACCGACGGACGGATATCACGCCGCTGGAAGACGCACTCATCCAGGCGCTTAATGTTCGTTATTATGAGATACCGGGTGGCGAAGTTCGCGAAGAGGCCGAAGCGTTTGCCGCCGCCATGGAATCACTTGCCTCCGAGTTTCCGGACTCGGACTTCGCGCTGGCGCTGGCAGCCGAAGCCAACATGGATACTCAGCCCTGGGATTATTGGGAGAAAGCCGGCCTGACCGCGAAAGGAAGGACCGCGAAAACCATCGATCTCCTCGAAACTGTCCTGGCGCGGAACCCTGATTATGCGCCCGCCATACACCTCTATATTCACATCACCGAAGCCTCGAACGATCCCTATCGGGCTGAACGCTTCGCCGACCGACTGAGCGCGCAACAACTCAGGCTCGGCCATCTGATCCACATGCCGTCTCATACATATTATCGCATCGGGCGATGGGAAAAGTCGTTACTGGCAAATATAGACGCGGTGGCAGTCGATGAAGCCTATCTGGAGGCTGGCGACGCATCTGACGTCTATCGGTATGGCTATTATCCGCACAATGTTCACTTCACGCTGACAACCGCCATGATGGCTGGCAAGCGTGACACCGCGCGCGACATGGCTAAAAAGCTCGAAGCCGCTCTTCCGCTGGCCGGTGATAAACCTGAACCACGCGCGGAATGGATTGCCGCATCCAATTATCAGTCGGCGCTACAATTTCTGTCGACAGACGACATCATCGCCCTGCCCGAACCAGATGACGCCCACCCATTCCTGAAAGCGAGCTGGCACTATAGTCAGGGACAGGCGAGAGCGTTGATGGGCGATTTCGAAGCCGCCAGCGGCCATGCCGCAGCCCTAGAAGCCCTTGCCAGCACCAGCGAGATCGCAGCGTATGAAGCCGCTTTCATCCCGGCACCCGATATTCTGCAAATCGCCGGGTTGACCGTCAGAGCACGCATTGCTGCAGAAGGTGGAGATCTGAAAATGGCCATCCAGCTGATGGAACAGGCCGTCATTGTGCAGGACGGTATTTCCTATACCGAGCCTCCATTCTGGTACTATCCGGCACGGCAGACCCTCGCTGCTTATGCTTTAAGAGACGGCCAGCATGACCGGGCGCGAGCGCTTTTTTATGAAACGCTCGTCGAGTCCCCTAACAACGCCTATGCGCTTTACGGCCTCTCCAAGACGTTTGAGGCCATGAAAGATGACCGGTCCGCCGACTATGCCATGTCGCTTTTCGAAGACGCCTGGCTTGGCGATGCTGATACAACACCAGACCTCGAAAGACTGTAATTTCTCACGGCCCACCTTGCCAACCGCACAGGTCACTGACACCTCGAACCGAAAGACCCCAGCTTTATCGGAGCCATTCGCATGTCGATCACCATAATTGAAACGCTGAACTGGCCCGGCGGCGGACTAGCCGGACACGAAAAGAAAGTGACAGGCGATGACCGGTTCGGCTTTGATGAAGCCGCCGGTACGGCCTGGGTTCTCGATGGCGCCACCGACCTGGGGCCTTATCGTTTGTTCGGGAAAGAAGAATCCGATGCCGCCTGGGTCGCCGAAGCCCTCAATCGGGAACTCATGCTCCGCAATCCAGCCGCCTTTGAGAGCCTCGGCGCCTATTTCAGAGATGCCCTCAGCGCGGTTCGAAAGCGGGCGGAAAAGGAAACCCGGGTCAAGCTGGACCATGCCGAAAAATCCACTCTGCCCATCGCGTCCGGCATGTGGATGTGGGCGAAGAACGATGACGTCACTTTCGTTCGCATGGGCGATTGTATCGCCGTCACGGCGACGCCCGATGGCGATATAGAAGTCTTCGAGCATCGGGAATCTGCCGATCTTGAAACCGAGACCTCCAAAAAGCTGAACGCCATGAGTGCGGAGGAAAAGCTGGAAGGATTGCGAGAGATTCGCGCCCAGCAAAACACAATCGACGGCTATCCGATTTTCGGCCTCAAGCCTGACGCCGCAGAGTATCTCATCGTCGAAACGCGCCGTTTGCCTGAAGCTTCCCACATCCTGATCATGTCAGACGGGTTGTGGCGACTGGTCGATGTTTATGGTCTGATGACGGCGCAGGAATTGATGGAACGCGCCATCGCAGGCGGTGTGGAACCGTTGGCCAAACAATTGCGAGAGTTTGAAAAGGGTGAAGCGCAGGACGAAAGCGTACGCATCAAGAAATCTGATGATGCGTGCGGGGTTTTCCTGCACCTGTAAACTCAGATCGGTTCGAAAAACCCCCAACCATCAGGCTTGTAACCACGCGATAGCGCTATCTTTGTCGCTCGTTCCTCATGTGCCCAGATATCCTGCGGTGTGAAGGGGATCGGCCCGACGCTCACCTGAATCGCGTCAGGCGCATCGGAGTCTTCCGGTGAATAGCCGAAGGTTTCAAGCGCCTTGATGCAGGCATCCCTCCGGTTCTCCTCACCTTCGATCGGCACGAAAAACAGGTCGAGCATAATGTCGGTTTTCGGCTTTACGCCTTTCTCATCCCGCAAATGCTCGCATGTGTGCACAGTTTCGACGTGCTGCGTTTCAAAATCCCAGTCAGTTTCTTCCAAAATTTACCTCAAATCAGTGTGTTGAGCGCCTCGCCACGCACAAGTGCCGGGAGACCTTTCTGATCTGCGCTGGCCTGCCGTGCCATCGCCCGGCGCAGCGGTGTCACCTTGTCGCCAATCGTCAGAGCAAGTCTCTTGAACGGCGTCAACAGCTTGTTGTCGTTAGAGAAAAACCGGTTCATCCCATCCATGGCCAGCGCCGTAGAGACACTGTCGAACCGTCGCCATTGCTGATAGGCCTCCAGCTGCGCACCGTCAGCCAGTGAGAGCCCTGCTCGGCGTGATTCGACCAGAATTTCTGTCAGCGCTGCAATGTCCTTGAGCCCAAGATTGAACCCCTGCCCGGCCAACGGGTTCACCCGCCGGACAGCATCACCGACCAGTGCGATACGTTCGCCCACAAGATCGGTCGCCAACCGCAGACGAAGTGGATAAGCCAACGGATCGCGCAGCACCGTCATCGGCCCTGCCAGATGGGCGAACCGTTCATTGATATCGCGCTCGAGTTCCTCACGGGAGAGTTTTGCGGTCGCCAGCCCGGCCGATTCCTTTCGGAACCAGGCCAGATTGCCGCGATTGCCACTGAGCGGCAGCACCGCAAACGGGCCTTCATCCTGAAACCATTGCCGCGCATGGCCATAATGCGGCTCTGAAAGCTGTACGGTGGCCGCGACCACAGCCTGATCATAGCTCCATCCAATCGTCCGGATACCGGCTATTTCGCGCACCATGGAACCGACCCCGTCCGCACCGACGACGAGCTCTGCATGGATGGTTTCACCCGATTCCAGTTTCGCAATCGCTCCGGTAGAGCCGGTTTCAAGGCTTAAAAGTTTGTCTGGCGCAAAGCGACTGATTCCGGCGCACGCCGCCACCCGGTCGCGAATGGCAATGTTCAGCTTGTCGACTTCGATCATGTAGCCAAGCGGCTCACCGGGTCGATCTTCAGGCAGATCCGACACGCCGAAAATCGACTGCGCAGCGGGCAGAACGCCGTTCTGATCATGCGCTTCCATGCCCTGCAATGCCTGCGCATCGGGCAGCAGCGCATCGGCAACGCCAGCCGCTTCCAGCACACGCCAGCCACCGCGAACAATCGCAAATGCGCGGCTATCTGGCTCATATGGCAGTTCAGGGTCGCGCGCATCGACCAGTGCGACGCGAAAGCCAAGCTCTGACAGAAGAACAGCCAACACGCCGCCGGACGATCCGCCGCCGACAATCAGAACATCTTGTTTTTCGCTCATATTCGATCCCGTCCGTTTGACTTGTTAACCTAGTGAGTGATCCGCCTCAGTCCATATGTGCAATCCAATTGTGCGAATCCGCCGCAGCGTGCTCAAGCCTTGATCACTTGTTCTGCTAGCCCTTCGGAAAGGGAACTCAACCTTCGTCGTCACTACCAAGCTTTGCAAAAGTGTCGCCGGGCAAGCGGGCCGGGGGTCTGCTTTTCCTTCATCAATGATTGGGGAAACGAATGAAAGACAATCTCTGGAAATGGGCAGGCCGCACAGCGGGACTTGCTATTCTGGGCGGCCTGGGCCTGACCGGCTCGGCATTTGCCCAGGAACCAAGCGCTTTGGACATCAGCGCATACGTCGACAACTCTTACCTCTTCCTGATTTCAGGCATGGTCGTCATGTTCATGGCGGCGGGTTTCTGTATGCTGGAAGCTGGCCTGGTTCGCAGCAAAAACGCTGCAACCCAAGCCGTTAAAAACGTTATGCTTTTCTCGATTGCCGGCATCATGGTGTACATGGTCGGTTATCACATGATCTATCCGGCTGAAGGCTGGCTGATCGAAGGCGTCCTCGCCGCTCCTGACTGGCTGTGGTCACCAGGCGACCGCGAAGCGCTTGACGGTGCTGGTTATGCGCCGGCGTCTGACTGGTACTTCCAGATGGTGTTCGTTGCGACAGCTGCTTCGATCGTCTCCGGTACGCTTGCTGAGCGCATCAAGATCCTGCCATTCATGATCTTCGTTGCTGTTCTCACTGGCTTCATCTACCCGATCCAGGCGTCCTGGCAGTGGGGCGGCGGCTGGCTCTCTGAAGCTGGTTTTGCTGACTTTGCCGGTTCTACGCTGGTACACTCTACAGGCGGTTGGGCTGCTCTGGTTGGTGCCTTCTTCCTCGGCCCGCGTATCGGAAAGTATGTCGACGGAAAAGTTAACCCAATGCCGGGTTCAAACATTCCGCTGGCGGCTCTGGGTACGTTCATTCTGTGGCTCGGCTGGTTCGGTTTCAACGGTGGTTCTCAGCTCGCAGCTGGTACAGCCGCTGACATCAACGCTGTTTCCATCATCATGGCGAACACAAACCTGGCTGCGGCCTCTGGTGTTGTCGCCGCGGCGATCCTGACACCGATCATGTTCAAAAAGATGGACCCAACCATGGTCTTCAACGGCGCAATCGGTGGTCTTGTTGCCATCACGGCTGAGCCGCTGGCACCTGAGCTTTGGGAATCCTGCATCATCGGTGCCATTGGCGGCATCCTGGTTGTTGTAACGGTTCCACTGCTCGACAAGCTGAAAATCGACGACGTTGTCGGTGCGATCCCAGCTCACCTTGTTGCCGGTATCTTCGGTACGCTGGTTGTGGCCTGGAATGGCGGTGACCTTGTCACGCAGATCATCGGTGTTGTCTCTATCGGTGTCTTCGTGAGCGTCTTCTCAGCCATCGTCTGGGCGATCCTGAAGTTCACCATCGGCATCCGTTGCTCTGAAGAAGAAGAGCTGGAAGGCATCGACAAAGCCGAGCTTGGTCTCGAAGCCTACCCGGAATTCACCAAGTAAATCCGGTAGCAATCTGAAAATCAGCCCCGGGCCGGTGACGGCCCGGGGTTTTCTTTTGCAGTTATTTCCACAACATCGTCATTTTTTTGCAGTTTGTTACCTGACCATTAAGCATGGGCGGCGACAATCCGGCTGTCCCGAACCCTTCGTCACCTGATCGAGATTGCCAGAATGACAACCGCGACCCGAGCAGCGCCCGAGCGCAAAGAGATCTCTGCCGAGCCCGTCTGGCGGATCCTGACCGGATTTGCCGTTTTCGGGCTGGGCGTTTTCCTGTGTGGATCTGTGTTGACCTATGAGCCGCAGGACCCAAGCTGGAACGCCGCTACGGATCTGGACGTCACAAACCTTTTTGGCGGCCCCGGCGCGGTTGTAGCGGACCTGCTCCACCAGATGCTGGGCTGGGGCGCGCTTCTGCTGTCATTTCTGGTGTTCTCCGCAGGCATTAAGCGCATGCTGTTGATCGGAGAATCGAGCCCTTCCAAATGGCTACTTGGTGGTGTGGGTGTGCTTGCAGCCGCATCATGCCTCTCGGCCTGGCCCATTCCCGGCGACTGGCCACTGCGTGTGTCGCTGGGCGGCCTTGTGGGCGACAGCCTTTTTTCGCTTGCGCAACTGCCATTCCGTGCACTTCAATTGCCCTACGCTGCAGCACTGGCCAGCACAGCACTTGGCGTTGCCAGTCTGGCCCTGATCGCGCGGGCAGCCAATCTGGGCAATCAGGACCTCGGCCTAATCGGCCGTCTGTTCCTCAACGGAGCGCGGCAAACCGGCCGACTTCTGCTGATGCCATTAGGCCCGCTTGGCCGGATGTCCGCACGCGGCCTGGTCGCTGGCGTAACCCTGCTTCGCACGAAGATTGCGGCCCTGTTCTCCTATCGCCCGCGTCCAAAACCGGAAAAGCCCACACCTCCGTCTGGCGGTCCAGGTAGCGATTTCAGCTATTTCGAATATTCCGACGCGGAAACACCACCGAGCGGGTCCAGGTCGAAGGAAAAGCCCACCCAGGGAGACTTCTTCTTCAAGGATGAGCCAAAGCCAGACGCAGATGAGCCACCGAGACAGGCGAATGGCAAGAAATCCAAAGCCCGCCCAAATGTGGCAGGTAGCACGCTGCCTTCGCTTGATCTTCTGGTCACCCCGCCTGCCCGTACTGGTACAGTGGATGAAACCCAATTGCTGGATCGCGCTGAGCACCTCATGCGAATTCTTAACGAGTTTGGCGTCAAAGGTCAGATTACTCATGTCCGCCCCGGTCCGGTGGTGACACTGTTTGAGCTCGAGCCCGCGCCGGGTGTGAAATCCTCGCGCGTCATTGCATTAGCGGATGACGTTGCGCGCTCCATGAGTGCTGTATCTGCGCGGATCGCTGTCGTGCCCGGCAAGAACGCCATCGGGATTGAACTGCCGAACAAGGATCGTGAAACGGTCTATTTCCGCACGCTTCTGGAAAGTCGGTCCTTTGCCGATACCAAGCAGGCCCTCCCTCTCGCGCTGGGCGAAGACATTGGCGGCGAACCCGTCTGTGCCGACCTCGCAAAAATGCCTCACCTGCTGATCGCGGGTACGACCGGTTCAGGTAAATCGGTGGGCATCAACGCCATGATCCTGTCGCTGATCTACAAGCTGCCGCCTGAAAAGTGCCGGTTCATCATGGTCGACCCGAAAATGCTGGAATTGTCGATCTATGAGGGTATCCCGCATCTGCTTTCGCCGGTTGTAATCGATCCCAAAAAGGCTGTCTCAGCGCTCAAATGGGCCGTTCGGGAAATGGAAAGCCGCTATGAAATGATGTCCAAGGCGGGCGTTCGGAACATGGCGGGCTTTAACGAAAAAGTCGCCAGCATGAAGGCTAAGGGTGAGCGCCTGACCCGTGAAGTCCAGACCGGGTTTGAAGCCGATACGGGTCGCCCCGTTTTCGAGATTGAGGAAATTCCGCTCGATCCGATGCCAAACATCGTCATTGTGATCGACGAGATGGCCGACCTGATGATGGTGGCCGGCAAGGAAATCGAAGCCTGTATCCAGAGACTGGCGCAAATGGCGCGGGCCGCAGGAATTCATTTGATCACCGCGACGCAGCGCCCCTCTGTTGACGTCATCACGGGCACGATCAAGGCGAACTTCCCAACCCGGATCTCCTATTCCGTGTCGTCGAAAATCGACTCGCGCACCATTCTGAACGAACAGGGCGCAGAACAATTGCTCGGCATGGGTGACCTCCTCTACATGGCGTCGGGCGGCAAGCTGAAACGCCTTCACGGCCCGTTTGTGTCGGACGAAGAAGTTGGCGAGATCGTTGCGTATCTCAAATCCACCGGTGAGCCAGATTACAAGGCCGACATCACCGAAGACCCGGAAGACGATCCAAGCGGTTCAGGCGGCTCACCCGTTATGGATGCCATGCTGGGCGTCAGCGGCGATGATGATGACTCTTTGTTCCGCCAGGCTGTCGAAGTCGTTCTGCGTGATGGGCGTGCCTCGACCAGCTATATCCAGCGCCGCCTGAAGATTGGCTATAACCGCGCGGCGTCCCTCATCGAACGGATGGAGGATGAAGACATCATTTCTGCGCCGAACCATGCCGGTAAGCGCGAAATCCTGAAAAAGCGGGACAATGGCGAGGACTAGGGCGGGGCTGAAAGACGCTTTGCCACATATCAAATGGTGCGATCTCAATTCAGGCTGGAATTCTGTCAAATACAGGATTCATGACCCATGACATCGCGCCTTTTACAAACCTGCCTGGCTTCAGTCTTCCTGCTTCTGGGAGGCTGGTGTCTTCTGCTTCCGGGCATGGTGGAAGCGCTCACCCTGCGTCCTGAATTCGTGACGGGTTCCAGCGCCATGAAGCTGGTCTTTGCCTGTTTCGGCGCGCAGGCAGTCCTGACCGGCACAATACTTCTGACAGCACGCTTCTCTCCGCTTACCTTTCTGATCTTCGGTTTGGTCGGTTCTGTACCCTTTTTCGTTTTCAATGCGTGGTTCTACTTCGTAACGCCGATCCTCAATGGCTGGATGGCGCTCGATTTCATTGGCAATCTTGTGATCCTTGGAACTGGCGTGTGGGGGTATCTTCTCCGACGTAGAGAGCTGCAAAATGGCCTCACCTGACTTATCAGCGAAAGCAGTTTGACATAATCGCGCCACATTTAGTGAGTATTTGCTCACAAGCTCATTGGAGGCGAGTATGAAAGACAACGCCTATCGTAAACGCGTCGAGCAGGATTTGGAGACTTGGATCTCTCAAGGTCTGGTGCCCGAGGAAAGCCGTGCGCTTATTCTCACCAGTCTGCCGAGACGCGGAAATGGTGATGGTCGCGGCTGGCTCGCCATGGCCGCAACCGTTCTGGCCGGGCTCGCTATCATCACCTTTGTTGGCGATAACTGGAGCGCAATTCCGCGGGGTGCCAAGCTGATCCTGCTGGTCGTCCTTTTTCTAAGCGCCATTATGGGTGCCGCGTTCACACGGGCAACCAGCGAGAAAATTTCCAATGGTCTTGCCCTGCTCTCAACCCTGATTTTCGCGGGCTCTATCGCGCTGATCGGCCAGGCCTATAACATGCCCGGTGCACCGACAGACGCCCTGTTTGCTTCGGCCTTCGCAGCCAGCCTGATCGGGTTGGCCGGGCGCTCGCCTGCCGCAAGTTTTGCCGCGCTGGTGTTTGGTGCCATCTGGACGGGTTACCTCCTGGAAGGGCTTTATATCGGTTGGGGCAACCCCGTCTTCTGGGGACTCAATATTGTCGCCATACTGGTGGCCGTCTGCGCCTGGCGGGAAAGGTCCCGGGCGTTGTGGCACCTGCTAATTCTCTCAGTAGTTGGCATATCCTTCTTCCACATTCTGGAGATTGCCAGCCTTCTGACCGGGCATGGCTTTGATTATCGGGACTCGTTCGACAATGAAGGTACGATGGGCGGCATTGTCTTCAGCCTGATGGCTGCTCTCTGGACAGGTCTCGCCTGGCTCGGCGTTCGTCGTGACATAATGGACCTTCGCGGCGGTCGGACGCTGGCCGGGTATGGCGCCTGGATCGCGCTTGGCAATGTTGCTCTTCTGGGCATTCCCATGTCCCCCGATGGCGATGTCGTTCACCGGTTCCTTTGGCTCGGGTTGAGCATTTTCGGCCTCTGGTTTGGTTCGACCAACCGGTATGGCTGGATCTCAGCGGCCTCCATCGTCTCGCTGCTGACGGCGATATCCGTCATCTTCATTGATCTGGGTATGAACCTTTCAAGCGCGGCGCTGATCTTCGCCATTTCAGCAGGGATCAGCCTGGCTGTTGTGGTGATGCTGAAACGATCCGCGAACAAGGAGGCGCAGTCATGAAACGTTTTCTGAAACCCGTCTATGCGCTGCCCGTCACAGCATTGCTTCTGATTCTGGTGCTGGTATCCGGCGTCGTCAGCCATATGACCGCGCTGTCATCAGGCAGGGAAATCCTGGTCGACGCGCGCGGGTATGACCCGCGAGATATCCTGCTGGGGCATTATGTTCAGATCAGGCCAAAGACAGAGCAGGTATTGTCCGCCGAAAAATCTCAGGAGATTATCAAAAGGTTTGGTCTTGAGCCTGGACACTCTCAGACAGAGACGGTCTGGGTGACAGGCGAGATGGTAGACGGAAGCTGGCAGATCACCGATGTCAGCCAGACAGCCCCCTCGCGTGACGCTGCAAGCCTGAAGGTACCGACCCGACTGTATGTTGAAACCAACGCGGCGGGCCGCCAAAATCTGACCGTCCAGCCCTATTTGTTTTTTGATCGCTTCTACACCAATCAGGCCGAGGCTTTGCGCCTGGAGCAGAGCCTGCGAGAGGAGCCTGACAATGTGAAGCTGATTGTATCGGTTGCGCCGGATGGCCAGGCCAGACTGAAAGGCATGGACGTTAACGGGGAACGTACCGTGACAAGCTGGTGGTAATCCACAAAACGAAACCGGCCCAAAGTGTGTTCAGGCCGGCTCGAGTTTTCTGATCAATCGGTCAGGTCGAAATTGCCACCATAATCGAGCGTCTTGTCACGCCAGATGCTGTGGTAGTGCGTGTCGCTGGTCGCTTCACCCGCGACCACAACGAATTCCAGCCAGACATTCGGACCATCGATCCGGACGTAAGCGCCTTCGTCGACCAGCGCAGCATCAGTAGACCACGCAATATAGGTATCATCCAGCGCAGCATCTGTTGTGTATTCTGCCGCAAGTTCACCGCCTGCATGATCGCCGGCAAAGGCTTCAATCGCTGTCACCAGCAGAGCACGCTGAGCTGCAGACAGATCGCTTCCGGCGAGCCCTTCCTGTGTTTCCGGATAGTCACCATCATCGCCCGGGCCGAGCAGAATGTCAGTGAACGTCTCGCCCAGATTAGCCGTTGTCTGTTCAGCGTCAGACAGGCTGGCCAGCAAAGCCGCAAGCGCGGTCTGGCGATCATCTAGCGGTGAGTAATCGGTTTCATCAAAAGTAAAGGAGGTCGGCTCCACACCCGCAAAGTTTGGTGTCAGGCTGATTTCCTCACCCTCTACACTGGCAAAGAATGTGTAGTGATTTCCGGTGAACAGCATGATCCACGGCTCATCATAGGTCGGCACACCGAGGAAGGAGATGAAATAGCGCTCAGAGTCATAGGTTGTGGACGTTTCACCGAGGAAATCGTCCGCCACCCGAATGGCTTCCTCACGTGTAAAGCCCTGCGCAGACAGCATGCTTTCAATGAGGGCGAGCGCATCTTCTTTTGAACCGTCATCCATGGATGACAGCGGCAGACCTACACGACCCGACACGCCTGCTGGCAGTGGTGACCAGAAACCTGTGGCATTGCTTTCCGTAAGTCCAAGAATGCTGGCAGCACGCTGCGTTGTCGTCAGGCCGTCGAGATAGTTGTGGCTGAGACACGTCATGTTGTCGCCAATGGTCGTTTGCAGGCTACAATCGGTGGTATCGAAACCAGAATTCGGCGTGACATCAAATGGGCCAGCGTCGGGGCCCTCGCCAGCATTGTTCGCCGCGATAAGGGTACAGGTATAGGTGACGTCATTCACGAAACCGGTCAGCGTCAAAGGGCTTTTTGCAGAAAACGCTTCGATTGTTTCCTGATCAGTGGCTGAACAGCTTGCCGTGAACCGGTTTGCGTCATCACCTGTTGTCGGATCATCGAAGGTGAACACGATGCGGCGGTCGCCCTCAGTGATCACAACATTGGTTGCAGCACCCGGGGGCGTGTCAGCTGGGTATCCACCGCCATCGCTTGAGGATTCCTCACACCCGGCCACACAAAGCGCACCAATGACTGACAGGGCAACAGCCTTGCTCGAAAGCCAGTTTGGGATGGAACTCAACATTCGGTATCTCCGCTCTATATCGCCCGTGCTGTAACGCAGACTATTGTATTCGTGCTGTTCGGCCATGCCGACTGGCAAATTGTTATTCCGAGTATGGCGCATACCAGTAAACGCCCGGAAAAGGCCAGCCTTGTCCGCTCGCCTTACGACTTGTTCATGCTCGGCCTTTGGTTGCGCTTAGTGCCTGAAATGGCGCATACCCGTAAAGACCATGGCCAGGCCCGCTTCATCGGCCGCAGCAATCACATCATCATCCTTGATCGAACCACCCGGCTGGATCACGCAGTTCGCCCCGGCTTCTGCGGTCTGAAGAAGGCCATCCGGGAATGGGAAGAATGCATCTGACGCCGCAACGCATCCTTTTGTCTTTGGCTCGCTCCAGCCTGCCGCTTCAGCCGCATCAAGCGCTTTGCGCGTGGCGATACGGGCTGAGTCGATCCGGCTCATCTGTCCCGCACCGACACCGGCCGTCTGAAGATCTTTGGCGTAAACAATGGTATTCGACTTCACGTGCTTGGCGACACGCCATGCGAAGAACAGATCATTCCATTCGGCTTCAGTTGGCTGTTTCTTCGTGACGACTTTCATCTCATCGCGCGGCACGAACCCGCGATCCTGGTCCTGCACCAGAAGCCCGCCTGCAACCGCTTTCATGAACACGCCCGGCGCGCGCGGATCGGCCAGACCATGGGTCAGCAGAAGACGCAGGTTTTTCTTCTTTCGGAAAATCTCGCGCGCTTCTTCGTCCGCATCCGGAGCGATCACCACTTCGGTGAAGATTTCGGTGATTTTCGCCGCAGTCTCACCGGTCAGAGGACGGTTCAGCGCCACGATACCGCCAAACGCTGAGGTGCGATCACAATCATAGGCTTTCTGATAGGCTTCCAGCGGCGTCTCGCCGAGCGCCACACCGCATGGATTGGCATGCTTGATGATCGCGACGGCAGCTTCTGCATCAGCTGGAAATTCGCTGACAAGTTCGAACGCAGCATCGGTGTCGTTGATATTGTTGTAAGAGAGCGCCTTGCCCTGAATGAGCTCAGCTGTCGCAACACCGATGCGCTGTTCCGGCGTCTTGTAGAACGCGGCCTTCTGGTGCGGGTTTTCGCCATACCGCATCACGGAGATACGCTTGCCGCCAAAGGCACGCCATTCCGGGCTCTCTTCGCCAAGCTGGTCAAAATACCAGTTGGAAATCGCCGCATCATAAGCACCGGTGCGCGCATATGTCTTGGCGCAAAGCTTCTTGCGCAGATCCAGCGTCGTCGCGCCGCTATTTTCCTTCATCGAGGCAATTGCCGCATCGACATCTTCACCGTCAGTACACACCGTAACAAACGCATAGTTCTTGGCAGCAGCGCGAAGCATGGCCGGGCCACCAATATCGATATTCTCAATACAGGTGTGGAAGTCTGCGCCCTTGGCGACAGTTTCCTCGAACGGGTAGAGATTTACATAAAGAAGATCGATGCTCTGAATGCCATGTGCTTCGGCCTGGGCGACATGTTCGGCATTGTCGCGAAGATGCAGAAGACCGCCATGGACAACAGGGTGCAGTGTCTTCACACGGCCATCCATCATTTCCGGAAAGTTTGTGACGTCGGAGACGTCTTTCACCGGAATGCCGGCCTCGGCAATGGCCTTCTTCGTGCCGCCCGTTGAGAGCAACTCAACACCAAGTTTACTGAGTTGTCGCGCTCGCTCAACGAGACCTGATTTATCTGAAACGGAGAGAAGGGCACGTTTGATCGGCAGGTCAGTCATGGGTGGAACGGCTTTCTGAAGCAAGGGAATCCCGAAAGCGGCTGCTTAATGCCTTTTTGGATTCATTTCCACCCTGCCTCGAGCCGACCCGTCAATTCTCTCGCGTGAAGGCCCAGCGGATCACGTTTTCCGGCTTGCTGGCATCCCCATTGGGATCAGCCGACGAGCTGAGTACGAGCTGCCAGCATTTTTCAACAGTGCCCCGACCAAGATAGACTGAACGCTCAATGCTTTTCTGTTTGTGATTGGTCTTAAACACCCAGGACCGGCCACTTGGCAGGATAATCCGCAAATGTTGGCCATCCGGCTTCAGCCGGACGCTCGGGTGCAGATGAAAGCGAACGTCAAATGGAATCGTCTCTTCAGACAGGGACTGACCGGCGGAAACGGGGCGGAACAGGCTATCTTCGCCCGTCAGACGCGCGCCACTGTCATTCATGAAAATCCGGCGGCGAAATACCAGACCGAACGTATCTTTCCAGGCCCCGTGCTGGCTGTCGATCAGGATATCATCCTTTTCTTCCATGCGACGTGCCGACACGCCGGGTGGCCCAAGCGGGATATCCAGCCCAACCGTGCGCAGCGGGATGAAGTCTGCCGCATCCTCCCCCTTGATGATCAGCGTAGAATGACCGTCTGTACGGCGCGTAGCCGCGCGCCAGATTGGATCGACATCAGCGTGCGATCCACAATTGGTGATCATGCGCTCGCCATCGTCTTCAAATTCGAAGCTCAGGCAACCCGCATGGGCATCAATCGCGTGCTCCTGAGGCGGGGCATGCCCGGCATCAAGGATCAGGCGCGAAGACTCTGCCTCCAGCTTCTGAAAGCCGGATTTTGTCGCAAAGGCGAAGGCACGACTGCCTGAATAGGGGAACAACGCATTCTTCAGATCAACCCGTCGCCCTTCAGAGCCGCCATTCATAACTGGCAACCCACCATCGCGAGTGCGCAGGAATTTCAACATGCCCGCAATGCGCGGAACAATCCGGGTGATTACAGGCAGAGAAGGCCGGCCAGTCCGCAAAAAGAGATCGTCCACCGTTTGCAGGTCGATCAGAAGATTGAGCAGGAATTCCGGATTTCGGCTGACATGGCCACCATCCGGGAGGATCTGATCATTGATCAGATATTCCAGTTGCGCTTCCAGCATGGGCAGACGCTTGTCCGTCTCATCCATTGCGAAGGCGAGCAGGATCTGTGTGCAGCAAGAGCGCATTTTTACCTGCGGCTCGGGGCAGTCGTCGGTTGCGTGCTGAAGATGGCGTCCCTGTCGAGCCAGCGAGGCGAGCACGTCACTGTCGAGCGGGAGGTTCTCGAACAATACCGGTCCACAGGTCAGCCAGTTCCACAACCGGTCAACCGTCACCGGCAAGCGCCAGACAAATCCGTTCCATTTGCCGAAATCATGCACCCAGTTATTCACCAGGTTTCTTGCACGCACCTGCCCTGGCTGGCCGAGGGCCATAAGATCGTTCAGCCAGTGAAACCTATGCAGGCGATCAGCAAAGTGCCGGGACGGGCCTGGCTCATCCCATGGCGCAAGATCCGGATAGAGCTTCATCTTGTCCCGACCGATTTTCCACTCGCCATCCAGCATTTTCCGGCCGAAATGAGGGTCGCCGGTGCGCAGATTTCTCGGCAGGACAGCCAGACGCGTGGGTGTTGGGCCGTTCAGTTTCAGCTTGTAAACCGGTGTCGATCGCACATCCTCGCCTAACCGACCGCGATATTTCCGCCAGTTCGTCAGATCTCTTTGGGATGCGGCATCATCAAGCACTCTGGATCACACCTCCGGTCTCAGCGCTGCGATATTGCGAGCATACGCGTCCGGACCGCCTTTGAATACAGCCGATCCGGCCACAATAGCGGTTACACCAGCAGAAATGGCAGCGGGTGCGTTCTCGGGCTTCAATCCGCCATCCACTTCAAGGATGATATCGCGGCCTGTGTCGTCGATTTTCTGGCGAAGCGCCTCGATCTTGCGGAGCTGGCTATCGATGAAGGATTGCCCGCCAAAGCCCGGATTAACGGACATCACAAGGATCAGATCGATATCGTCCATAACATAGTCGAGAACGTCCACCGGGGTGGCCGGGTTCAGTGCAACGCCAGCCTTCATGGCGTGAGCGTGAATGGATTGCAGCGTGCGATGCAGATGTGGCCCGGCCTCCGGATGCACAGTCAGAATGTCTGCCCCCGCATCGGCAAAATCGGCGATAAACGGGTCGACCGGCGCAATCATCAGATGCACATCAAAAGGCTTTTTGGAATGTGGACGAAGCGCCTTGATGACCGGCGGGCCGAAGGTGAGGTTTGGCACGAAATGGCCGTCCATCACATCGACATGGATCATGTCGGCACCAGCTTCATCAATGGCGCGAACTTCATCGCCGAGCCTTGCGAAATCGGCGGACAGGATAGACGGAGAGATCAGGACGCTTGACATGGCTATTCGATAACAGCGAGTGCCCCAAACCACAAGGTAAGGGGCACACGCGAATTAAGGTGAAATGGAGGCAATCAGGCGTTTAATAACCTGCAGGCGCCACGCGTACACGGTCTGTGTAGAATGTCACGAAAACGCGGCGGCCTGGTTCGATATAGACGTCAGCGCCCTGCGTGATTTCCTTCAGCTGGCCATCGCCAAAATCAATCGTGTAGGCATAGCCCGGACGACGGTTTGTGCCTTTGGCAACTTCGTTACCCAGCACACCGCCAGCTGTTGCACCGATCACGGCGCCCGCAGCGTTTTCAGCGTCGCCGCCGCCAACCTGAGAACCGGCAAGACCTCCAAGCGCAGCACCAAGTACCGTACCGATTACGCGGTTATTGTTTCCGGCTTCGATCTGAACAGGGCGCACGGCAACAACCATACCTTCGCGGACGGTGGCGGCTTCACCAACGGAGCCAACCTGCATTTCGTTCGCGCCATAGCTGCCGGCACAACCTGTGACGACGAGCGTGAGGCCAGCGGCACCAGCAGCACCGAGCGTTTTAAAAGACTTCATCATATTCTTGGGCATCATCAGCTCCATACAAAAGAGATGGGCAATTTTCCGCTTACCCACCTGAATGAGATATGAACCAAGCATGGCAGTTTTAGGGTGGAGGCTGTCGATTCCTGCAAACTTACAGGAAATTAACCTGCCCGCTGGCGAAGCCGCGCGATATAGAAGATATCGCAACCGCCCCGTTCCGCAAACAGCGCAGGCAGGGTCAACAGATCCCCCTCTGGTGTGATTGCTGAGGCGAAATCACCAGCCTCTTCGGCAGCAACATCCTCACGCACCCAGTCCGGATGCGCCTTCAGGAATCCATCGACAATGGCTTTGCCTTCACGCGGCATGGGCGTGCAGACACAATATACCATGCGGCCGCCCTTTTTTACTCTTTGAGCCGCACTCTCCAGCAGACGAGCCTGAATTGTTGGGAACCGCGCCAGATCACTGATCGATTTGATCCACGGCCCTTCCGGATGGCGACGAAGCGTGCCGAGCGCCGAACACGGCGCATCGATCAGCACACCATCATATCGAACCATGCTTTCCCATTTCGTCGCGTCTGCTGCAAAGGTCTGCGCCTCAAGGCCCGTGCGGTCAAGATTGGCCGACACCAGACGCAGCCGCTTGGCTGACCGGTCGACAGCTGTTGTGTGCGCACCACTGGCGGCAATTTGCAGGGTTTTGCCGCCCGGCGCCGCACAAAGATCGAGAATCCGCTCTCCACGGCTTGGTGCCAGTAAATGCACTGGCAGCGTGGCGGCCACGTCCTGCACCCACCAGTCACCCGCGTCATATCCGGGGAGCGAATCCACAACGCCACTGCCAAGCCGAACTGTCTGCGGCCCGATCCGCGCGCCGCCCAGACGGTCTGCCCAGACTTCGGCGTCCGATTTCATGGTGAGGTCCAAAGGCGGGGTCTGCATCATCGCGGCGGCAACAGACTCTGCCACCTCTTCGCCGAGTTCTGTTTCGAGCAGACGCGCAAAAGAGTTCGGCCATGCCGAACGCGCTGGCAGATCCATCTCAGAAAGGCTTTTGGGCGTGATCTTGCGGAGCACGGCATTGATCAGTCCGCCTGCTCGGCGCGACGCCTCAAAAGCCCGCGCCGCATCAACCGTTTCGGAAACAGCCGCATGAAGAGGGGTTTGGAGCAGACAGATTTGCGCCGCCCCGATCCGAAGAATGTGCTTCACCTCGGCGTCGAGTTCGTCAAAGGGACGTCCCGTCACAAATCGGGATAGAAGGGCATCGATCTGGCCGAGCTGGCGCAGCGTTTCGGAAACAATAATGCGCGCAAAGCCTCTGTCAGATCCTTCAAGACGGTCGAACAGCTCATCCTGAGCGAGCGCTTCGTCGAGGGTTTGTTTCTGATCGAGGATCCGGATGAGGAGCGAAACGGAGGCAGGCCGGGTCGGCTTCAAGATTGCCTCCGTTCGTCACGTCGGAGTGGATCAGGCCGCTTTGGCCTGATCAGGTTGTTTGAGGCGATAAAGTTCAGCCAGTCGATAGGCTGTCTTGGATTGTTCCGGACGATCATGGGATTCCTGGGCTGCGAACGGGTCGACCACACTCACTGCCGCAAGAAATGGCAGTTTGTCGAGTGTACTCCATTGAACAGCGCGCACGCCACGTTCGAGTTTCCGGAGTGCAGAGGCCAGAAACTTTGGATCCTCGCACAGCTTGGCGGAGAATGCGTCAGCCCGACATTCCGGCTTCAGCATGACCTTCGCGATCAGCGATTGGCCCGGCATGATCTTGCGGAACGTGCGCAATACGGGACGCAGGCCGACCTTGCTGAGCACCAGAGACGACGCGAGCCGCATGGCGTTCAGCGCGCTGTCGCCCGCTTTGATGTGTCCGATTTCGTGTCCGATGACGGCGGAGATTTCATACCGCGTCAGCACCTTGAAGATGCCGGTTGTCACGATCACCTGATGAGAGCTGAAAGATGAGCCGAGCGAAAAGGCCAGCGGCACATGCGTATCGATCAGGTAGAACTCGGTCTTGTGCAGATTGCACACTTCCTTCAGTTTCTGTGCATCCGACAGGAACAGACGGTAGATGATGTTTGTGGCTGATGCATCGGTCAGACGCTTGGCCTGAAGCGCGGACAACACAATGCCTGTGGACACCATGTTCCAGATCAGCACAAGCGCGACAGCGGCAGCACCTGCGGAAAGCGCGATGACGGGTCCGAAGAGAAAATAACTGATGATGGCAACGAGTGCGAAAACGGAAAGATTAACCTTAGCCAGGGACAAGGCCTTCCTCCTTCTATTTATTTGAAGACAGGTTGGGTGTGTTCTTGAAGGTTAACGCGCTAACTCTTAACGAATTGCTCTATAAAATGACTCAAAAGATAAAAATTAAAGGAAATCGGTAAATGAGTTCAAACGACTTGCCCGAAGGCGCGGCATCAGGAAAGGATCTGCCCGAGGATGCGATCCGCGCTCTGGAAGAAGCCGCCGAACGCCGCCGTCAGAATGAATTGGCGCAGGAGAAAATGCCACGTGAAATCAATGGCCCGAAGGGTGAAGAGCCAACCCGGAACGGAGATTGGGAGCGCAAGGGCATTGCCTACGACTTCTGAACTTACAGCCTGCCTTACATCCTGAACTGGCGAAATGGCCCGCAGCTTGCAGCACAGCCTGCGTGAGCATCATTTCGATCAGTCAGGGAGCTGAGGCTATGCCAAATCTGAACACTTTTTCTGCTGCCGTATTGGCCGCAACCATTCTGGCACTCCCGGCAAGCGCCGGACAGCCAAGCGGGCTTCTGGCTGGTGGACCAACACCCTACACATCAAGCACCAGCAGCGCGACGGCAACCGCCAAGGCCAGCGCCTCGACCTCGGCCAGCACCATTCATCGCGGGTATAGCGCAGCCAAAAGCAGCGCATCTGCCTATAGCGATTCCAGCGCGGCGAACACCCATTATGCGCCAACACCCGTAACGGGCAGCCATGGCACGACACGCTATGTCGACACCATGACGCTTGATCGCCCGGCACATGTCATCACAGATAATATTGTCTGCATGGTGCAGGGTCGTGAAGTGCCTTGCGACTCCATTCCAGGCCTGGCTGACGCCTTGCGCGGACAGGGCATGCATTCAATTGCCGACCAGCTGCCGCAAGTCCCACACGCGCTCTATTATGATGAAAGCTACATCGCAGCGCGCGGAGGCAATTACGGCGCAACGACCCAATACTATCAGGCCGGCCACTCAACGGGCGCGACGAGCTATAGCTATCAATCGAAAGGCACCGGCTACACAACGACAGGCGTAGCCACGCCGGTTTATGGTCCTTGCGGTGAGTTCATCGGCATGCGCTGCGGCGCTGCACGTAAGACAGTTGTGCGCCACGCACCTGCGCCGGTCACCGTTCATCTTGATGACGGCACAGTATATGCGCTGAATGGCGGTGTTGGCACCGGCGTTTACGGTGAATTCTATGGCGGCGGCGGCACACTGATCGAAGGTGGCGGCTCTTATTCCGGCGTCACTGAAGCGGCTGGCTTCTGGTATGGCACGGCAATGTCGACCTATGGCTATAAAGGCGGCCATAAGGGTGGTCATGGCGGTGGTGGCCATCATGGCTGCAAATCAGGCAAGTGTGGCGGTGGTCATTACGACCCGGGCAAACCCCACAAGCCTCACCACAAAAAGCCGGTTCCGGGCTATAAGCCAGGCGGTCATGATGGCTGTAAATCTGGCTGTGGCAGCTCGGCCTATTACGGCAAGTCCGGTCACTAAGCTCTCCTTACCCCCCGCAGGGGAACCCAGAATCAAAGCCCCGATAGCCCTTGGTTGTCGGGGCTTTTTGGGTCCTGGCCTCAACGCCTTGCTGCAAGTGCGAGAGTTACGCCTTTTCAAATGGTTGATCACGGCTTACCTAACGTCTGCAGATAATTGATCCAGTCTCAGGGGAAGAAGATGACCGCCACCAAACCGCCTCAGCTTTTCTATAAATCACTGGCCATTGGCGCGCCTGCGCCGCTGCGCGAACAGCCTGTGAATGTCGAGCGCATGATCCACTTCGTGCCGCCGCATCTCGATAAGGTCCGCGCCAAAGTGCCGGACATGGCGAAGAAGGTGGATGTGATACTCGCCAACCTTGAGGACGCTATTCCAGCAGACGCGAAAGATGCGGCCCGCGCTGGCGCGGTGGAAATGGGCAAGACAGTCGATTTCAAAGCCTCGAACACCGGCTTCTGGTCCCGCGTGAACTGCCTGAACTCACCATGGTTTCTTGAAGACATTACGACGCTGGTTTCCGAAGTCGGCAATGCGCTTGATGTCGTGATGATTCCCAAGGTCGAGGGCCCGTGGGACATTCACTTTGTTGACCAGTTGCTCGCCCAGCTCGAAGCCAAACACAGTATCGAAAAGCCGATTGGCATTCACGCCATCCTGGAAACCGCCGAAGGCGTGAAGAATGTCGAGCAGATCGCGCTTGCCAGCCCGCGTATGCACGGCATCTGTCTTGGTCCAGCCGACCTTGCAGCCAGCCGCAAGATGAAAACCACCCGCGTTGGCGGCGGCCACCCATTCTATCGCGTGATCGAAGACCCGGTTGAGGGCCGCGAGCGCATCAACGCACAGCAAGACCCCTGGCACTACACCATCGCCCGCATGGTCGATGCCTGCTCGAGCGCCGGCATCAAGGCGATGTATGGCCCGTTCGGCGATATCTCCGACCTCGACGCCTGCGAACAGCAATTCCGCAATGCCTTCCTGCTCGGCTGTGATGGCGCATGGTCACTGCACCCGAACCAGATCGACATTGCGAAAAAG